>NZ_CP014782.1:5400000-6000000 GCF_002005305.1 Shewanella psychrophila | reverse complement strand
ATGGCGTGTTGATCGACTCACCGAATATGAATGCGACCACTATTGGTGATTGTTCTACGGCAGCAAGTTGTAATGCTAAACGAATCAGCACGCAACATTATCGCCATGGTCGTATCGTATTAGAAAATGCCTACGGTCCGGAAGCCGATATTTTAAGAATGCCTGCTAGGGCAGAGTTCTGGGATGGATCCCAGTGGGTGGTTAACACAATAGATAGCTGTAGTGATGTTGTTTCAGCTGCACTTCCTGCAACGGGTGTTGATTACGCCCCTGCCCTCGATGTGGGTCAGACGGTTACGCGAATTGGGGGGACTAACTCTTTGGCCAATAGTGATTTCTCTCAAGGTCGATTCGAGCTATTATGGCAGTCTTTAATCGCGACGCCGAATCGTTATCGAGGTCAGGTGACTTCACCTCTTGCGGTGCCAGATTGGCTGCAGTGGTATTGGAATTGGGATAACGACGGTGCGCTTTCAGATCCAAGAGCCAGTGCTTTCTTTGGCACTTATCGTGGTCACGATAAAGTGATCTATTGGCGGGAAGTTAATTAGCGATAGATTAAGACAAAGCACAAAGAGCGGCTTCGAGATCTCATGCAGTTTCTCCTAGCCAACTCTTGGTGCATTCAAAAGTTATCACTGTGACATTCGAATGGGTTGCCCATCCTCTCAGGGAAAAGTTCCCGCTTCTTTCTGCTTTTTCTATGATATTTAAAAATAAATCGCTTCATTAGCAAATGTTAACCTCATCGCCCTTGTGTCATAGGGGTGTCGTTGTTAGAGTTAGCTGATTTTTTATTTTTCGGACTCGACTGAGACAGGCTGGTTACATGTTCAAGAAGCTGCGTGGCATTTTTTCTAACGATCTTTCGATCGATTTGGGTACGGCTAACACCTTAATTTACGTTCGCGATGAGGGTATCGTACTTAACGAACCTTCAGTTGTGGCTATTCGTGGCGAGCGAGGGAATAGCGGACAGAAGTCCGTGGCGGCTGTGGGTACAGAAGCTAAGCAGATGTTGGGTCGTACACCGGGCAATATTCAGGCTATACGTCCAATGAAAGACGGCGTAATTGCCGATTTCTACGTGACTGAGAAGATGCTACAGCATTTTATCAAGCAAGTGCACAACAACAGTGTGTTCCGTCCAAGCCCTAGAGTCTTGGTTTGTGTGCCTGTTGGCGCGACTCAGGTGGAACGTCGTGCGATTCGTGAGTCAGCGATGGGCGCCGGCGCTCGTGAAGTGTACTTGATCGAAGAGCCTATGGCGGCTGCGATAGGTGCAGGTCTTCCAGTCTCTGAAGCAACGGGTTCTATGGTTGTCGATATCGGTGGTGGTACTACCGAAGTTGCAATCATCTCACTCAATGGTGTGGTGTATTCATCATCAGTTCGTATTGGTGGTGACAAGTTTGATGATGCAATCATCAACTACGTACGTCGTAACTATGGTAGCTTGATTGGTGAAGCAACTGCCGAACGTATTAAGCACACGATTGGTACCGCATATCCAGGCGATGAAGTTTTAGAGATAGAAGTACGTGGTCGTAATTTAGCCGAAGGTGTACCACGTAGTTTTACCCTGAATAGCAACGAGATTTTAGAAGCATTGCAAGAGCCATTGTCTGGCATTGTCAGTGCTGTGATGGTTGCACTAGAGCAATCTCCACCGGAATTAGCCTCAGACATCTCCGAGCGTGGCATGGTGTTAACGGGTGGTGGCGCATTAATTCGCGATCTGGATCGTTTACTCATGCAAGAGACGGGTATTCCTGTGATGGTTGCCGATGATCCATTAACATGTGTTGCTCGAGGTGGTGGTAAGGCGTTAGAGATGATCGATATGCATGGCGGCGATCTCTTCTCCGAAGAAACCTAATTAGATATGACAAGGCGGTGCTAAACCGCCTTTTTTCTGTTCCTCATTGTCGTCACAGGTTGTAAATACCTGATACTTTTTATGATCCCTGAAATACTAATGAGTATTTCGAAACCATTTATAGTTTTTTATGAAGCCCATTTTTGCACGTGGTATTTCAAACCAGTTTAGATTAACACTGGCTATTATCTTGTCGGTGATCCTCATCGTGGCCAATGGCCGGCTCGATCCTGTTCGTAAATCAATCTCTTCCGTTCTAAGCCCACTTCAATACGTCGCTAATATTCCCGGTGCTCTACTCGATTGGTCTGCCGAGAGTCTTGCGACTCGAAACATGCTAGCTAAACAGAACAAAGAGCTACTACGTCAGCAGTTGCTGATGAGCGAGCGCCTACAGCGTTTTGAACAGCTAAGGCAGGAAAATGATCGCCTGCGTGGCTTGCTGGGGTCTCCGGTGCATATGGATGCCAAGAAAGTGGTGGCCGAAGTGATGGAAGTTGCCAGCGATCCTTATCATCAATATGTTGTGCTGAACCAAGGGGAAAGAACCGGCGTGTTTGTTGGCCAACCTGTGGTGGATGCACAAGGTGTTGTAGGCCAAGTAGTACAAGTCAGCGAGTTAACCAGTCGAGTCTTGCTTATTTCCGATGTCACTCACGGTATACCTGTTCGTGTAACACGTAACGATGTGCGTTTGGTCGTTTATGGTACGGGTGTTCTCGATGAGCTGGAACTTAAATTTGTTTCTAAGAGCACTGATATTCGTGTCGGCGATCTCTTAGTGTCCTCCGGCCTAGGTAATCGTTTTCCCGAAGGCTACCCAGTGGCTCGGGTGATGAGCGTGATCAAAGATGATGGACAGAGTTATGCTACCGTCACGGCTCAGCCTTTGGCTGCATTAGACCGGATCCGATACTTGTTGTTAATTTGGCCCGATGAGCTAGAGCACAGCCAAGATCATAATAACACTCCTGTACCCAAACCCAGTGATGTGATGCCTGAAGCCAAGCAAGAGGTGAGTGAATGAGCATGCATATTGCTAATGGCCGTTGGGTTGTTTGGTTAAGCCTACTTGGTGCCATGCTGTTACAGATCATGCCCTTGCCGGATATCGTCGAGGCGTGGCGTCCCGACTGGTTGTTACTGGTTATTATCTATTGGGCCATGGCGTTACCTCATAGGTACAACATCTTATCTGCCTGGGTACTGGGTGTGATGTTAGACATCTTACTGGGTGCTCACTTAGGCATTCGTGCGCTCTCAATGTCATTGGTGGTTTATGTGGTTGTGCTTCATTTTCAGCGCTTACGTAATTTCCCCATGTGGCAACAGGCTTTAATGATCGCAAGTTTAGTCTGCCTGCATCATCTAGTGGTGTTTTGGATCCAGTTTGTGGTGTCGACTGTCTCATTCGATGAGAGCTTGTTTTTACCTGCTTTTTCCAGTTTGATTATTTGGCCCTGGGTGTTTTGGATGTTACGTCGTTTACGACGTTTATATAAGGTGAGATAGGAATGGACTTTTCCGGTCAACTGGTACTGGCTTCGGCCTCCCCGCGTAGAAAAGAAATACTGACTCAGTTAGGTTTTTCACGTGCTGACTTTAGTTTTATAACGCTGTCGGCGGATATAGATGAGAGTCATATATTTGGAGAGACACCTCAAGTATTCGTGTCTCGCCTGGCTATAGAAAAGGCTTTGGCCGGGCTGGACTTGTGTCAAGTCAAGGGGACTGCTGTTGTGCTTGGGTCAGATACCATAGTGGTATTAGGCGATACAATTTTAGGTAAGCCTGCCGATGAAGCCGATGCTTTGAAAATGCTATCCCAGTTATCGGGGGAGATTCATAGTGTAATGACGGCAGTTGCTTTAACTGATGGCAATAAGACAGTGACCAGTCTGGTTGAGACCAAGGTACAGTTTTGCCAGTTAACTGAGCAGGATATTTTAGCCTATATCGCCACTGGCGAACCCATGGATAAAGCTGGTGCTTATGGTATCCAGGCACTAGGCGGCAGTTTTGTTGAACGTATAGAAGGCAGTTATTCGGCTGTAGTGGGTTTGCCTATGGTTGAGACCCGAGCGCTGCTGCAAGAGATGAACATAATTTAGTTAACGGCAGCAACTAGCTAAAGAAACTGCTAAGAAAGTGGCGAGTATACGGCTTGGTTATAGCTCGTAATTCGAAACTCGTAACTCGTAACTTAGAATCCTAATAAAAGTGAGTGTAAATATGAGTCGCATAGTCAAAAACAGAGTACAGAAAAAGATTGGTTCTGAACTATTGATCAATGTGACTCCCACGGAAGCCAGAGTCGCCTTGGTTGAGCATGGTGTGTTGCAGGAAGTCCATATAGAGAGGCGGATGAAACGCGGGCTAGTGGGCAATATTTACAAGGGCAAGGTGAGTCGTGTTCTGCCTGGTATGCAAGCGGCATTTGTGGATATAGGCTTGGACAAGGCGGCCTTCTTACATGCTTCTGACATCGTGCCCCACACCGAGTGTGTTGCCGATGTTGAGAAGGGTAACTTTGTGGTACGTGATATTGCTCAGCTGGTAAGGCAAGGGCAAGATATTATGGTGCAGGTGGTGAAAGATCCATTAGGTACCAAAGGTGCCCGCTTAACGACAGATATCACCTTACCCTCTCGTTATCTGGTGTTTATGCCGGGTTCGAGTCATGTTGGGGTATCTCAGCGTATCGAGTCTGAGGAGGTTCGTGCTCGCTTGAAAGGATTAACTCAGCCCTTCGTCGATGAAGATGGTGGCTTTATCATTCGCACCGCTGCCGAGAGCGCCGGTGAGCAAGAGCTAGTCCAGGATGCTGCGTTTCTTCGTCGAGTGTGGGCCAAGGTCAGCGAGCGACGTAAACGTTCAGGTGTCTCTTTGCTGTATCAAGATCTGGCTCTTCCTGTGCGCATCGTGCGTGATTTTGTCGGTACTGAGTTAGATCAAATTCAGGTGGATGCCAGCCAGACTTTCGATGAGTTACAGGTATTTACCCAAGAATTCATGCCTGAGATTGCCGACAAGATTGAGCATTATTCAGGCCCTGTACCTATTTTTGATCTCTATGATGTTGAAAATGAGGTACAGCGAGCGCTAGGGCGCAAAGTTGAACTCAAGTCTGGCGGCTACTTGATCATAGATCAGACCGAGGCCATGACCACGGTGGATATAAATACCGGTGCTTTTGTCGGTCATCGGAATCTCGAAGATACCATCTTCAATACCAACCTCGAAGCGACTCAAGCCATAGCACGTCAGTTAAGGCTGCGTAATCTTGGTGGCATAATCATCATAGATTTTATTGATATGCTAGATGCTGAGCATCAAAAGCGTGTGCTTAATAGCCTGGAACTGGCACTATCTACGGATAGGGTTAAAACTAATATTAGTGGCTTCTCCGGTTTAGGCTTAGTGGAGATGACTCGTAAGCGTACTCGGGAGAGTTTAGAGCATGTCTTATGTGGAGAATGCCCAGTATGTTTAGGCACTGGTAGCCTGAAAACAGTTGAGACAGTGTCTTATGAGATCTTCAGAGAGATCATCAGACTGAACCGTAGCTATGACGCAGATGAGTTTTTAGTGTATTGCTCGCCTGGGGTTTATAACAGTTTGACGGGTGAAGAGAGCCATCAGGTCGCCGAACTCGGCGTTTACATAGGTAAACGAGTGAAATTTCAAAATGAGCCTATGTATGCTCAGAATAAGTTCGATGTGGTAATAATGTAGTGTCGCGTAAATTTTGTCCCCGAAAGTTCAGCCGGTTCTGCTGGCAAGTTTTAGCTATCATTCTAGTGTTATTTGCACTGGTGGTGAGCCTATTTCGTGGACTCTTACCTCAGCTCGACGAAGTCAGAAGTGAGCTAGTAAAATATGTTGAGCAACAGTACCAGATACAGGTCAATGTTGGCCAGCTGAGCGCCGAGTGGCAGGCTTTTGGGCCTGCATTAACGGTAAGTAAACTTGTTATCCCTCCCCAAGACAACCTGCCATTTACCTTAGTTGTCAACGATGTCCATATTAAATTCGATTTCTGGGAAAGTTTGTTCACGACCTCACCACAAATTGAGAATGTGATCTTCGATGGCGTCCATGTCGCCCTCGACTTAGATAAGCTCAATGAAAGCAGCGATACCAAGAGTGTGAAAGAGACGGATACCGATTGGCTATATCAGCTCTTATTCGAACAGTTGGAACGCTTTTCGATTAAACAGGCTAGCTTGCAGCTTATGAGTAAGAAGCACGATTACCGCCCCATATTTGTGAAAGATCTTAAGTGGTCTAACTCTCCAAATCGCCATAGAGGTCAAGGAAAACTCTATCTCGACGAAGATGCGTCACAGGTGGAACTATTGTCACTGCAAATCGATATTCGTGGCAGCGGCAATAAGCCTGATGAACTCAAGGGACAAGTCTATTTAGCCGCACAGTCTTTAGATTTGGGGGAGTGGGCTTCCAGACAGACTAGTCCTTATGATGATAAGGCTAAGCTGGAGTTGGAGGGGGTCATCAACCTTCAGGCTTGGATGAGTTTAGGAAACCGCACGGTCGAGTCCAGTATCGTAGAATTTTCTCCAAGTTGGCTCGAATGGGAGCTCAATGACCAGCCACAGCGTTTCGAGATCAAGGGGGGCCAGTTTGAGTGGCTACCGACACAAACAGGCTGGCGTTTCACTAGTCGTGATCTCGCTTTCGAGTCTAATCAACAAGCTTGGCCTGACTTTAATTTCGTTGCCGAGAAGCGAAAGCAGGGATTATTCACCTATCTCAATAGACTCGATACCGGTTCACTACTACCTCTGTTACCTCTAGTACCGGGAATGGAGTTAGCCGGACTGAAAAATTGGCAGAAACTAGACCCTCAAGGCGCAATCGAGTCCATCAAGCTGTCTAAGCTGAAGGACAAATCTCTCCAACTCTCCTTATCCGTAGACCAGTTGACTTGGCTACAAGATGACGGGATTCCGGGAAGTGCACCCATAGATTTTCAGCTCGGTTGGGGGAATGAATCGCTCTATGTATCGGCGCCGAAACAAGATTATTTATTTGATTTTGGTGGCGGGTTTAAACAGCCCTTGTCGCTGTCAGGGGAAGCTTTTGAAGCTAAGTATGATCTCGCCGCTCAGGCGATACTTGTTCCTCAGTTGAAGCTGAGTAATAAGGACATAGCAATAGACGCCTCAATGAGATTAGAGCTTGGAGATCAAGTACATCTGGCTCTGCTGTCAAAGATGAAGGTAAACGATGTCGCCGATGTGGGCAATTACTTGCCACTGAACGGGATGAGCCAAGGTCTGATCGACTATCTGGAGACGGGGTTAGTGGCAGGTCATATTCAAGATGGTGTCGTGGCTTGGAATGGCGCCTTGAGTGATTATCCATACCTTGACCATTCCGGAGTCTTCCAGGCAAGTTTCACTCTCGAAGAGGCTGAATTTAAGTTTCAGCCGGATTGGCCGGCAGTGACAGCTCTGGATTTGATGGCGCAGTTTGAAAACGAAGCAATGGCACTCACCATCAAACAAGGTGATCTATTAGATGTCGTTGTCGATGGCGCTAAGGTGAGTATTCCTCAGTTAGGAGCAAGGTCACTCCTCAAGGTTAAGGCTGATTTGAAAACCTCGGGTAAAGCCGCGACCCAAGTCATACAGGAATCGCCTTTAGTGGATTCTGTGGGGTCAACCTTAGCCGTAGTACAAATTAATGGTGATGTGTCGGCATCATTGGATCTCGCCATTCCTCTCTATGAAGGAGAAGCCGGTGAGTTTGTCAAAGAAGATATTCGAGGTTTAATCACTTTCGATAAGACGCCCGTTTATATTAGCGAACCGGGTGTATTACTCGACGAAGTGACCGGACAGGTTAGTTTTGCCAATGAAATCGTTAAAGGGGATGATATCTCCGCCTTATTGTACCAACAGCCTATCTCCTTAACGTTTGATACGGGCAATGTAGGCAGAAACTACGGTCTTAATTTGGATATGAAAGGGGCATGGTCACTTGCCGATTTACCTGAAGCCTTGGACAATCCATTGCAAGATTTCTATTCCGGTGACGTTAACTGGAAGGGGGCTATGACCTTAGTTTTCGACCCATCAGGCTATCGAATACAGGCTCAGGTCGAGACCGATCTAATCGGTGCTGAGTTAGATTTACCTGCACCATTTACCAAAGAAAAAGATGAACCAAGAAAGCTGACGGCCGAGCTGATTGGCGATAATAAGCAATCGTCTCTAGGTATTAAACTAGGTAAGCAGATGGAGTTTTGGGGGGGATTTGATCAAGAATCGGGCAATCAACTCGCGCATTATGATCTACTCTTGGGGCGCTTGTTTAAGCCCGGAGATCAACTGAAAAAAAATCAGGGCCATCTGCAGTTAGACATAACACATACCGAATTAGCCCCTTGGCTACCCATCATGAATAAATTTACTGCTGGGACTAAGGTGAGTGATGTGACTAAAATTATTGATGCGCCAGACTTAAGCAGCACCGAGGCTAGCTCAGAAGTACAGGCTGAACGTCTATCGGCTACGTCAGAACAGCCGAGTACAAAGGAATCGTTTTTCCCGCCACTGATAAGCATAGATGCAGACATCGCAGACTTTAACTTGATGGGACAAACATTATCAGATTTGAAAATGACGGCTTTTCAGACCCCTGACAGTTGGCGTTTCGAAGCTAACTCCAATGAATTTGATGGCAGAGTAGACTTCTATCCGGACTGGGCGACCCAAGGACTTAAGTTGGTCGCGACTAAGTTCCATCTGGCACCTAAGGTTAAGGCTCCGGAAGATGCTGACTTTAAAACTGATACCGTGTTGGACAACTTGCCGCCATTAGCCGTGGATGTGGATGATTTTTCTTTCTATGGTAGCCCTCTCGGACATCTGGTTTTACAGGGTTCTCCTAAGGGAAGCAGCTATCAAATTCAGACCTTGTCCTTGACCACACCTGAGGTTAAGTTGAGGGGGAAAGGTGTTTGGCAGAATGATAATGACGAAAACTTAACTCAATTCGATGTAAAATTAACCGCGACAAAATTTGATGCGATATCGGCGATTGTCGGCATGGATCCTGGTTTAAAAGATGCGCCGGTGGAAGTTAATGCTGAAATATCATGGCAAGGTGCACCCTATCAGTTCTCAGTAGAGAGCCTCAATGGCCTAGTGAATTTCGAGTTAGGTAAGGGACATCTCTCTGAAGTCAGCGATAAAGGTGCCAGAATTTTCTCCCTGTTTAGTCTGGATTCATTACTGAGGAAGCTGTCGCTGGATTTTTCTGATGTTTTTGGCAAAGGCCTATATTTTAATTCCTTCACCGGCACATTGAATCTCGATAATGGTGTGGTTAAAACCCATGATACTGAGATGGACGCAGTAGCGGGCAATATGAAGGTTAGAGGTTATACAGACTTGATGACGGAAAGCCTGAATTATGATATTCGATTCGTGCCTCAATTAGCCTCGAGTGTGCCTACGGTCGTGCTCTTGACCACTGGCGGTTGGACATTCGGCTTAGGTGCATTTGCACTGACTAAGGTATTAGAGCCTGTGATAGAAGTGATTACTGAGATACGTTTTCAGCTAACAGGTACTATGGCTGAGCCTAAGCTGGAAGAGCTGGGCCGTAAGAGTAAAGAGATAGAGATCCCTGAATCTGTGCTACCTAGAGTTAAGGAGCCTCAGCTAAATGGAGGGCTTCAGCCAGGTGGAAAATCTCAGCAAAATGAAGAGCCTCAGAAGAGAGGGGAGTTAGAGCCGAAAGAGCTAGAGTCAGGTGTCGAAATACCGGCAACAAATGTAATAGAGATGCCTATCTTTAAAGAAAGTGAGCGTATAGATAAGGAGCCAGTAGATGCAGATCAACCTACTTCAGTGCCAGAGCAGTCAAGACGTATCCAAGAATCTGGAGTTTATAGAGTCGCAGCTTAGTCAGCTCCCCAGAGTGGTAGGCGAAGAGCAACTTGTGGTGCTGCCAGAGTGTTGCCTGCTGTTTGGCGGCCACGAAAGTCAACAACTCGAGTATGCTGGCGATAGCCAATCGAACCCTTTTAAAACGGCTCTTGCCGAACTGGCGTGCCGTTATGATATCTTTCTTGTGGCGGGAAGCATTCCTGTTTCCGCTGGCAATGGCCGTGTCTATAACCGTACTTATTTGTTTGATAACCAAGGCCAGGTCTTGGGTGAATACGATAAAATACACTTGTTCGATGTCGATGTTTCCGATGGGACTAAGGAGTATCGTGAGAGCGATACTTTCTGCGCCGGAGATAAAATTAGTGTAATCGACACTCCCTTTGGTAAGTTAGGGTTAGCGATATGTTACGATCTGCGTTTCCCTGATCTATTTAGAGCCATGAGATTAGCCGGAGCCGAGTTGATAGCCCTACCTGCAGCTTTCACTAAGGTGACGGGGGAAGCCCATTGGCAAGCCTTGATCCAGGCCAGAGCGATAGAGAATCAGTGTTTCATTCTCGCGGCGGCTCAATGGGGTCAGCATAATCAGGGAGGCAGGGAAACCTGGGGTCAGAGTATGGTGGTCGACCCGTGGGGGCGAATTAACGCCCAGAAGATGACAGGTTGTGGTTGGGTCCAGTCGAAGCTGGACAGAGATGAAATGATAAAGATCAGGCAAAAAATGCCAGTAGCCAGTAATAACCGATTTACTGAGCCAAAGTTACAACACAAAGATGCTAATCCATAGAAATCCTATGCCAATGTCTTATAAAAATTACGTACAAAGAGAGAGTAATTAATGCCATTTTTAACCCAAGTTGAGCAGAGCCTTTTACAAGATGGACTTTCGTTGGATGACCTGCAGGGTTACCTCAAGCTAATCCATCAACATGATGTCGACTTTTCTGATCTCTATTTTCAGGGTAGTCGTCATGAGTCTTGGGTATTAGAAGATGGCATAGTGAAAGAGGGCAGCTTTCATATCGAGAGAGGCGTTGGTGTTCGTGCCATCACAGGTGAGAAAACCGGATTTGCTTATGCCGATGAGATCACGCCTGAAGCACTAACTGCATCGGCTGAGGCGGCTCGTGGTATTGCTGCTCATGGTGAGGAGAGTGCTTCGGTGCAAGCCTGGAAGCGCAGAGAGATGAAGGCCCTGTACCAGAGTGCCGATCCTATTGCGGCGATGGAAGAAGCTAAGAAGATCGAGCTGCTTAAGCAAGCCGATGCTTATATTCGTAGTCTAGATAGCCGTATTATTCAGGTTGTGATCAGTCTGTCGGGTGTACACGAAGAGGTACTTATTGTGGCGAGTGACGGCACTTTAGCTGCTGATATTCGTCCACTGGTTCGTTTCAATTGCAGCGTGATCTTAGAAGATAATGGCAAACGTGAACGCGGTGCCAGTGGTGGCGGTGGACGTCACGATTATCAGGTCTTGATGGAGACTGATGGTGCGGGTCTACCGGTTTGTTTCGATTTCGCTCGTGAAGCGGTAAGACAAGCCTCTGTTAATTTGACAGCTATAGATGCACCCGCTGGCGAAATGCCTGTGATATTAGGCCCTGGTTGGCCTGGTGTATTACTGCATGAAGCGGTTGGCCATGGGTTAGAAGGTGACTTCAATCGTAAGGGCAGTAGTGCATTCAGCGGTAAGGTTGGCCAACAGGTCGCTTCTAAACTGGTTACTGTGGTCGACGATGGAACCATGGTAAACAGGCGTGGATCTTTGAGTATCGATGATGAAGGTGTGCAGACTCAGAAGACTGTGCTGATACAAGATGGGATCTTGAAAGGTTATATGCAAGATAAATTAAATGCACGCCTTATGGGCGAGCAGTCCACGGGTAACGGGCGTCGTGAATCTTATGCACACTTGCCTATGCCGAGAATGACTAACACTTATATGGAAGCAGGCGAGTCGGTTCCGAGTGAAATGATCAAGTCAGTGAAAAATGGCATCTACGCGCCTAATTTCGGTGGTGGTCAGGTGGATATTACTTCCGGTAAGTTTGTATTCTCGGCTTCAGAAGCCTATTTAATTGAAAACGGCGAAGTGACTCAAGCGATTAAAGGCGCCACGCTAATTGGTAATGGTCCGGAAGCCATGGGTCATATTTCAATGGTGGGTAACGACCTGGCACTAGACCAAGGTGTCGGCGTCTGTGGTAAGGATGGCCAGAGTGTTCCAGTAGGCGTTGGTCAGCCAACACTCAAGATAGATAAATTAACCGTTGGCGGCACCGCATAAAATTGGTCTTAGAGTCCAGGTTCGGAGCATAGTACCTGGCAACTTTTATTTAACTTCAATGAATGCTAAGATTGACCAAGGAATTAGAGTAAAAACTCTAGGTTGTGCACGTTAAGGTGCAGGGGAAAGGGGATGAAGTTTTCAAAGCTAGCCTTAGCGTCGTTTTTGGCATTGGGCTCTTTTACTGTACAGGCATCAAATCTAGGCTTCGAACAAGCCTGGAAACAGCTACTTACTGTCAGCGATAAGTTACAGGCCAGCGCACAGGAAGTACGACGTGCCGAGGCTAAGCATGAAGCAGGGAAAGATCTCAATCTTCCCTCTATCAGCCTCAATGGTAGCTATACTAGGCTAGAGAAGCCTATTGAGATGGATCTAAGGGATCTTAATCCTTTGGCATCTATGGATCCAGCTTCGCTTCCTCCTGCACTCGGTGGCGCTTTGGCCGCGATCCCTGGCTCCATGTTTATCACTCCCTTCACCGAGCAAGATATCTTTCGTTCCAGCCTTCAGGCTATGTGGCCCATCTATACCGGTGGCAAGATCACCGCAGCCCAAGGAATTCATGCGGCTCAGGTCGCTGAGAAAGAGCAGCAACTTCAGCTGACCACACGAGACCTCTTCATTCAGCTGGTGGATCGTTATTACGGTGTGTCGGTGAGCCAAGCTATGGCTAGGACTCGAGGTGAGCTTGTTGCCTCTCTTGAAGAGCACGCAGAACATGCGGTCAAACTGGAAGAGCAAGGTCAGATAGCGAAAGTTGAGCGGTTAAATGCTCAGGTGGCATTAGAGAATGCTAAGGTCAATTTTGCCAGCGCCAGGCGTCAGGCCGAAATGGCAGAGATCGCCTTGTCGCGTATGCTACATGAGCGAAAGGTGAATCCAAGCTCTCAGTTGTTTATGTTAAATAATGTCCCATCACTCCCCCGATTAAGTCAACTTACTCTGGCACAGCATCCGGCTTTAAAGCTGCTCGAGGCAAAAGAAGCTCAGGCACAGGGCTTGGTGGATGTTGAGAAAGGCCAGTATCTACCGACGGTTTTTCTCTACGGTAACTACACACTGTATGAAGACGACAGTTTGTTTTCCAAGATGGAGCCGGACTGGATGTTAGGCGTGGGCGTCAAGGTTCCCCTGCTGAGCAGAGATGGACGTAGCGGCAAAGTCGAGGCGGCAAAGAGTGCGTTATTGCAGGCTCGTTATACCAAGGCGCAGACTCAGCAAGATCTTAGTCTGCTGCTCGATCAAAGTTACCGTCAACTGCTACAGGCTCAAGAGGAGGTAGAGTCTCTTGATTTGTCTCTGAGTCTGGCTACAGAAAATAAGCGTCTGCGGGATCTAGCCTTTCGTCAGGGATTATCCACTTCCATCGAGAAAGTAGATGCAGAGCTTAAGCTCACAGGTGTAGAGATGCAGCAACTGGGAGCCAAGTATCGTTATGTTCAGGCTTATGCCCGCTTGATGGCGGTGAGCGGTCAACTGGATGAATTTTTAGGTCGCAGCAGTATTGAGACTAGCGCGATGCAGGAGAGTAAGAATGCAGGCTAATCGTATAATCGCAGTTGTGGCCCTGATAGGTTTAGTGGGTGCATTAGGCTATGGACTTAAACTGGCCTACACCCCGAAAGCAGTCTATCTGCAGGGACAAATAGAAGCGAGAGAATATAATATTTCCTCAAAGGTTCCAGGGCGTGTGGAGCAAGTGTTAGTGAGACGTGGTGATGTGGTCGAGGTTGGCGATTTATTGTTTGCCATCGACAGCCCCGAGCTTAACGCTAAGTTGATGCAGGCCGAAGGTGGCAGAGATGCGGCTCAGGCGATGCAGTTAGAAGCCGATAGCGGCGCCCGTAAACAGCAGGTGATGGCCTCTCGTGAGCAGTGGCAGAAAGCTAAGGCGGGAGCCACATTAGCTAAGACCACTTACAATCGGGTAGAGAACCTGTTTGTCGAAGGGGTTCTGGCCAGACAGAAACGTGATGAAGCCTTTACTCAGTATCAGGCGGCTAAATACACGGAGCAGGCGGCTTTAGCCATGTATCAGATGGCTCAGGAAGGGGCGAGGGTAGAGACCAAGGCAGCCGCGGCAGGTAATGCTCGCATGGCCGAAGGTGCTGTCCATGAGGTCAATGCTATCTTAGCCGATAGCCAGATGCGCGCGCCTAAGTCTGGTGAAATCAGCGAAGTGTTACTGCAACCTGGTGAACTTGCACCTAGCGGCTTTCCTGTGGTCAGCTTGATAGATATGCAAGATGCCTGGGCAGTGTTTCAAGTTAGAGAAGATCAACTTAAGCAGTTCTCTAAAGGACAGAAGTTGATGCTGACTCTGCCGGCTCTCGATCGTGAGGTCGAATTCACAGTGGCCCATATCAGCGTGATGGGTGACTTTGCTACCTGGCGTTCGACTGAGAGTGGCCATGATTTCGACATGCGTACCTTCGAGGTGGAACTGCGCCCTAATTCAGACATTAAAGATTTACGGGTCGGCATGTCGGCGATCTTAACTCGCTAAACCGAGATTATCATGAACAGTTTAGTTGCCCTTATTCGCCGTGAGCTCCATGCACTATGGAATTCGCCATGGCAGCTTGCCCTAGTTAGCTATATTCCTGTCTTGAGCATAATCTGTTTGTGGTGGCTGTTCAGTGCGGGCTTACCGAGACAGCTACCTGTGGCTGTCGTCGATTCGGATCATAGTCAATTGAGCCGTATGCTAACCCGTAAGTTGCAGGCCAATCCCGTCGTTGCTCCACAGAACTTTGTCGACTTACCTTCGGCCGTGACAGCCATGAAACAGTCCGAAGTATATGGAGTCGTGTTACTACCATACGGGCTGCAACGGGAGCTGATGACGGGCCATAGCCCAGTCATAGACGTGCGCTATAACAGTCAGTTTTTGCTGGTGGGTAAACTCTTATCCAGCCAGATCCAACTCACATTAGGCTCGGGGCTTTTAGAGGTCGCAGGTGTTAAGCAACTGCTTCAAGGCGTGCCTAAGTCCCAGGTAGCGTTACATTTGAGCCCTGTGACTAGCCAGACCACGGCACTGTTTAATCGTAATAATAACTATGTAGGTTTCCTAGTGCCACCTGTGTTAGTGGCCCTATGGCAGTTACTGGCCATGTTAATCTTCTCCAACAGCTTGAGCCGAGAGTTAAACCCCGAAGGTAGCTACGCTGCAGATAGTGGCATCTGGCCAAGAATATGGGCCAAGATAGCCGTGTTTACGCCTATTTTATTGTTACATGGTGGTTTTATTCTGGCCTTGTTATACCAGTATTTAGCCCTACCGGTGGCGGGAAGCTTAGCCTTATTGATCTTGGCACAATTTGTGATGCTATTGGCGGTCTGGTTAATGGTATTACTGGTCTTTTTTATCATGAGAGATAGTGCCCGTATGGTAAGTTTCGGTACCGCATTATTCGCGCCTGCTTTTGCATTTATGGGGATAACGTTCCCCGTTCATGAGATGCCTATACTCGCCCAGTGGTGGCGTTTAATTATGCCGTCCAGTCATTATGTGGACTCGCATGTCAGCATTGTCAGCTATGGAGTGGGTTGGGAAACTATCGCCCAACAACTTACTAGCTATTGGGGCTTTCTATGCATAATTCCTGTGCTATTTCTATTGTCTCGCCGCATTGAAAAGAGCATGAATACTGAGTCGAATCAGCAGATGCTAGATCCAGAACTGATGTCAAAAAACTCTGGGGCGGATCTGTGATGAGTAATAAGGTGATGAGCTTTTGGCAACTGGTATCAGCAGAGCTTAAGGCTATAGTGGCAGATAAAGCCATCGCCGTGACCCTGTTTGGTGGTGTGCTGTTTTATTCGGTGTTATACCCACTGCCTTACCTGCATCAGGTGCCGACTGAGCAGCAGTTGGTGGTGGTAGATCTCGATCACTCCTCATTGAGTCGGCGTTTGATCCGTCATGCGGATGCCAGTGCGAAAATAAGTGTCATCGGCCAGGTGACCAGTATCAGTCAGGCACAAAGCTGGATTGAATCAGGCCGCGCCCATGGCCTGCTGGTTATTCCCGAAGGCTTCAGGCGAGATCTCCTATTGGGCAAGGGCGTCACCTTAAGCTACGGTGGTGATGCCAGCTATTTTCTTATCTATTCAGCGGTCGCCGAAGGTCTGGTGACAGCAGGAATGGATGCGGGTAAGCAAGTACAACTCCTTGGCATGTTGGCTAAGGGTGAGGCACCTAAACAAGCAGATTTAAGCCTCAATTCGGTGAAGATTAACAGTGTGCCAGCGTTTAACCCTAGCCTAGGTTATACCCCCTATGTGGTGCCTGGACTCTTCTTGTTGATCTTGCATCAGACCTTACTGATTGGCACCGGAATACTAGGTGCAGGCCAATGGCGTAGAAAGGGTTATTGGCGAGAGATCTCGCCTCTGCAGCTCGTCTGTGGCCGTATCTCGGCATTCATGCTGATCTACCTGTTTTTCAGTAGTTTTTATGTGGGATTCTGTTTTTACTGGTATCAGGTCAGTGTACAGGCAAGTCTTAGTCTGGTGACCCTGTGGATGTTACCGTTTCTCTTGGCGACCAGCGCAGCCGGGATTGCCTTGAGCTGCTTGTTTGTCCGCCGTGACCTACCGACCCAAGTCTTGTTATTGGTTTCCATGCCCATCATGTTTGTCTCTGGTTTTGTCTGGCCATTGGCACTTATTCCTGAGCCTCTGATTTGGCTGTCTCAAGTGGTTCCGGCCGTGCCTGCTATCATGGGGATGCTAGAGCTTAATCAGATGGGGGCGTCTTGGTCTAGTGTCATGCCTAAATGGCTACAACTTTGGGCCTTGTTCGCAATGTTCTTTATGCTGGCTTGGTATGGGGTCACGAGAAGGCTAGAATCAGCAGTTGATGAGACGAACTAGTTCTTAATCAGATGGTCGATGCCTAAAGGTCTAGTGTCATGCCTAAATGGCTACAACTTTGGGCCTTGTTCGCAATGTTCTTTATGCTGGCTTGGTATGGGGTCACGAGAAGGCTAGAATCAGCAGTTGATGAGACGAACTAGTTCTTAATCAGATGGTCGATGCCTAAAGGTCTAGTGTCATGCCTAAATGGCTACAACTTTGGGGGCTTGTTCGCTGTGTTCTTTATGCTGGCTTGGTATGGGGTCACGAGAAGGCTCAAATCAGCAGTTGATGAGAGGAGCTAGTTCGCATAGCCTGAAAACAAAACAAAGCCCATGTAAAAGTTTTACATGGGCTTTGTTTTGTTCGTAGCTGTTAAGGCTTTAAGTACCAGTAAGTGTAATACTTAAACCTTGGCTGGATATTATCTGCTTAGGTGTCGTGATATCGATATTGATGTTACTCGTCTTAGAGGCTTCACCAACACTGGCCGGATCTATGTCATTGGTAATGAGGAAGCTTGTGGTCGTCCCGCCCTCACGAGTGGTATTGGCTACATTGAAAGCATTGAAACTAAGTTGTCCTGAAGTGGCTGTAACCGCTACCTGTGAATCTGCTGGCATGATCTGATAGGCACTGTCATAGAATTGAACTGTAAACTGAGAAGATTGACCCGGCGCGATATCCGCTAAAGGCACAGTAGCATCTGTTTCTCTATCTGAATCATCAGAAATAAGATTGCCATCTTGCCAGATGGTAAAGCTTGCCTGAGAGCCGGACATGGTCATAATCAAAGCTTTACGGATATAGGTTTTATTAGCCTGCTCTGTGCCACAGAGACTACCCTCGCACTGCGGACCATTAAACTTTCCATCGGCCGTCTGGTAACTAGTGCTGGCGCTGGTGTTGAAGAACTTCTCTCCTTCATCATAGGCGAAGTTTTCATTATCATCGCGATAGGCGTCACCTAGATCGCTAAAACCATTAGGCATATAAGCTTCACGACCCATGCCATTACCGGAACACGCTATTGAGCTGTTACTCGAGTCCAGACAAGCATTTACAGGTCCACCGTCAGCATCATCGAAGATATTATTGCCGTTAGTGTCGAAGAAGGTCTCATGGCCGAGTGCATAGGCGAGAACTGTGATCCTATGATTCGGTACTCTAGCGTTAGCCGATGTCCATTCGACGCTACAGCTACCATCGACGGTTAAGCAGTTAGAGACTATCTGTCCACCTTCACTGGTAAAGTTGATTGTGGTGTCATCAGGAGCCGGGTTACCGAAACTGTCTGATGCGTAGGCCGTGATTGTGGCTTTTTCACCATCGAAATCCTCTGCTTCTGGATTAAAGATAGAAGTCGATAAGCTGAAGCCAAGTTGCTGAGGTAGACCTGTATTTACGGTTAATTGCTCAGATTGACTGGTAATTGTCTCACCTGTGTCTGCATCGGTTGCCGAGGCGACCACACGTACAGGTGTAGGCACTGTACCGGATTGCACTCGAACGCTGACTACACCTTCAGAGTTAGTGATGCTTTCTGCCGTGGCGAGTCCGTTGGAGAAGCTCAAGCCGCCCACAAGCGTATCCAGTGAAAAGCTAACAGTTTGTTGTGCGCTAGCTTGTCCGTTTGAACCTGCAACCTTAAATGAGACCAGTGAAGACTCGGTGCTACCAGTGCCGCCTGCCCCCTTGATGCGAATGCTAGTCGGTTCTGCCGAGACGAAGCTAAGGCTAGCGAGCGTTTGACGGGCCAAGGTGAAGGAAAGAGTGGCCGTTAGTGTTTGATTCCCAACGAGTGTAGAGGCAATTACCTGATCGTCTCGTTCACTGTTGCCGCTACAGCTGGTGTCCTGGAAAGTAGAGCCGGCACTGCCTGAAAGTGTGGTAACTGGCGTATCTAGGCTGGCATTATTACTGGTGACACAATCAGAGCTGAAGCTGATTGAAGAGGGAGTCTGTACCCGGGTGATAGTGCCGTCATCTGCTTGGCTGATCAATGTTGCCGTAATGCCGAAGCTACCACCGGCACTGATGATGTATTTACCATCAACAGGAGTGAGAGTCGTTGATAAATTGCCTTCAACGAACTGATTATTACCATCGAAATGACCTAGCTTAAGTGTGCCCTCACCACCGATAGCATCGGCTGATAGCACTTCATATAAACTGTTAGTCTGGTAATTTTGCTCTTGGTAATCTAGGGCAACATTCAGGCTAGCTGCACCAAGGTCACTGGTGTTTGGGGTGTAATTTACTTGAGCGATGCCTGCGGCGTTAGTCAGTGCAGTACTTGGGGCTAAGCTTACGCTGCCAGCAGTAAAGGTGACAAGTTGATTGGCTATGCCTTGGCTCGATGGATCTAAGAACTGTGCCTGTAGTTGTACAGTCTCATCTACCTTGAATTGAGTGACAATCGCCGCTCCACTGATGATGCTGGCGCTGATCTTAGGCGTTTCTTCGCCTGGAGTCGTAGTACTGCTGGTAAATTCGTAGTTTCTGTTAGCAGAAATGATATTGTTTTCGGCTGCTTCCGAATCGAATTGAGCCGTTAAGGTTCCTGCACCTAAGGCTACATCAGGATTACTGAGTATAACTTGCGCTATGCCACTGGAATCTGTCAATTTAGTCGCTGGAGTCAAAGTGCCTAAAGTGGCACTGTAACTGATTAAGCCGCCGCTGCTATTTCTACCACCTTGGGTCAGCTTTGCCACTGCACAGATACTGGCATTACTGGCAAAACTCAAGTCACTGGTTGTTTCGGCGCATTGGCCGTCGACAACGGTTTTATAACTCAGGGAGAGAGCGAACTCTCCAGTGTTTCCACTGTTATCGCCACTGTCATCGGATGGGCCATTACAACCCCCGATAAACAAGAGGGCAAGTAGGTTGAATAGCGCAGCAGGTTTTATCAGTCGCATAAGCAACATCCTTGTGAAACTAAATAGTCGAAAATTTATTGGGCGAATATATCTTTGCTGATATTTTTACACTAGGTTATTCAGCAAGTTCGCTTCGTATATATTTAACTAACTCAATTACTGACTTAGATGCATCATCGGGCTTTTTCGTGAGTTCTTTTTTAGACTGACGTATTAGCTGGCGCAGCTTCTGTCTTTCCAAGTCCGGATACTTTTCGATGAGGACCTGAACAGCACTATCTCCTTCGCTAAGAAGTTGATCTTTTAATTTTTCAGCGACATTCAGCTTAGCGCTTTCGTTGCTGTTTTGGTTCATCATATTTTTTATCTTGAGTTGCAACTCTTCGATGTCTACATAACGCATTAACTTGCCAATAAATTGTAACTGACGACGATAAGCCTCAGTATTTATTTTTATGGTCTTAGTCTTTAATACGTTGTCATATAACTGTTCATCAAGTTCTAATCTGTTGATCTGGGTTTTGCTCAGGGCAACAAGTTTCTTTCCTAGCTCTTGATATACTGCAATTTCACGTTTGGTTTCAGCTCTACTGACATAATCTTCATCATGGTCGAAGGGCTGTTTAAAGTGTTCTGAATCACCGACTACTTTCATATATAAAAATCTCTCTCCTAAACTAAGGTAATAATAACATTTCATTAGAAAATCGCCTATCAGCGAGGCAAGTTATTTAATGTACTTGGGTATTGGGTTTGTTATGCTATCAAGATCCCTGATAACAAAAGAGCAGATTTGTGACGACACCTAGCATTGACATCGAATTGGATTCATTAAAAGACGCTGTATCTATGGCACTCGAGTATGCCAAGCAACTCGGTACATCTGGTGCAGAAGTTGCTATCAGTAAACAACAAGGACTATCCGTATCGACTCGAATGAAAGAGGTTGAAACGGTTGAGTTTAATAAAGATGGCGCGTTAGGTATCACATTGTTTCGTGATGGTTGTAAAGGCAGCTCATCGACCTCAGACTTGAGCCCCGAAGCGATAAAAGAAGCGGTCAAGGCTGCCGATGGTATTGCAAAATTTACCTCATCTGATCCTTACAATGGGCTAGCCGAAGCTGAGTTCATGGCAAAAGATTTTCCTGATTTAGGCTTGTATCATCCTCAGGAAGTCACTCCGGCAGAGTTAATTGAGTTAGCTGCGCGTTCAGAAGAAGCTGCACTGGATGTCGATAGCCGGATTACAAATTCTGATGGTGCCAGCGCAAATGCCCACACAGGTATAAAAGTTTACGGTAATAGCCATGGGTTTTTAAATGGCTATTCCAGCTCGCGTTACAGTCTAAGTTGTGTGGTTATCGGCGAGACTGATGGCAATATGCAGCGTGATTATGATTACACTGTCTCGCGAAAATTAAATGACCTACTTTCACCTGAAGAGGTGGGACGCAAGGCATCGGAGAAGACTTTAGGCCGTCTTGGTGGTCGTAAAATTGCTACCACTGAGCTGCCAGTATTGTTAGCTCCTGAGATTGCTACCGGACTCATGGGTCATCTAGTGGGCGCTATCAGCGGTGGTAGCCTATACCGTAAGTCGAGTTTCTTACTGGACTCTATCGATACCAAGATATTTCCTGATTGGTTTAGCATCGAAGAGCAGCCACATATGCTCGGCGGCTTAGCGAGTGCTAACTATGACAGTGAAGGTGTTGCTACCCAAGAACGCACGATTATTCAGGATGGGGTGCTCTCCACCTATCTGCTAACCAGTTATTCGGCACGTAAATTGGGCCTGAAGAATACCGGGCATGCGGGTGGTATATACAACTGGACACTCGCTCACACAGGACAAACCTTCGATGAACTAGTGAAGGAGATGGGCACGGGCCTTATCGTGACTGAGGTCATGGGCCAAGGAGTTAATGCCGTGACTGGAGACTATTCTCGCGGTGCGGCAGGTTTCTATGTCGAAAACGGTGTGATTCTTTATCCAGTAGAAGAGATAACCATAGCGGGTAACCTCAAAGATATGTATCAGAATATCGTTGCCGTCAGTAAAGATCGCGATTTAAGATCTTCGATCCGTACCGGTGGCATGTTACTTAGCGATATGAAAATAGCGGGTAATTAGGCCTTTGACAGTCCTAGTCCCTAGCTCTAGCAGCTAGGAACTAGGAACTAGGGTTCTTTCCTCCCTTCAGTTTCTCTCCAAAACTCAGCAATACTTTTATGTAGTTGCTTATTGTTCAAGATGCCCACATGGTTTTCATCATAGCCCCTTATCATGTCCGAGCTTTGCTGAGCCTGCTGGTTTAATTGGCTCGATAGGCTAATCACTCCATCGCTACTCTTTTGATTAATAAGTCCGCTGATCTTAAAACCAAAATTTAGTAGATGTGGAGGCATAGCCTCTGTACTGGTAAACAAATCCTCCATAAATTCACTGCTGGGGGCAAGATCCCGCCATGATGGCATAACGACTGGGGCGTAATCGACACCGCTTTGAGCTGAGCTGACACCACCAAAGGGACTGGATATCGAGGTGAAACTGATTATTTCGTTGCAACTTCCAGCCTTAGTACAGATATTAAGATAAGCTTTTGATACTAAGCCTCCCATGCTATGCGCAACTAAGTGAGCCTGTTCAAATTGATACTTGGCTTTAAGAATGTTGACCAGATTATCTAGCCCTTTAGCCACCATGAGCAGGGGGAGCCCTGATGGGTAGTTAAACACCCATATTTGATATTTCTCCTGATTAATTCCAGCAATTAACGGCTCAAAATCCCTGGCTGTCCCGGCCATGCCGTGAACTAAGATAACTGGGATCTTATGAGCATCATAAGATTGCAGAAAGAAGAGTCCCGATTTTCCCTCTTGTAGGTGGGTTACAGGTTGCCACATGCCTAACTTGGCGCTTTCTCTATCAAACTGGCTATCGCTTAGTGAGGTTACCAAGTCAAACTTAGCTTGTGAGATTTTAAGGTTAGTGATCTTTTTCAGTGGCTTGTCGACTAAATTTGGTGGGTAATCTTTTTCGTTGGCATTGAGGCTAACGCTGAGACGATTGTTTGAGTCTGCCTGGCTGAGGCTGACAAGCTCATACTCTTCATTGTTTTGAAATCTTAGATCGCTATTTTTATCGATAAACACAAACAAGTATCGACTCGAGGAGGTGGCTTGTAGCGTGATGTCATTATCGCCGAGCATGACATCGAGGCCATCAATTTTCTCGGCATTGATGTCTTCGAGGAGGACTAAAATTAAGGTATCTGTCTCGGTACGATTACTGACCTGAACTTCATATTGAACGTACTTAAGATTCAATGTTTCTACATCTTTAGCTAAATGACGAAATTGGCTACAAGCTGACAGAAATATCATGGCGAAAGCCAATGCGATAAGGCGGTAAAAATCCATGAGTCACGTTCTCCTTGATAACTTAATGCTGAGTATAACCACAAAAATGAAGCCAAACTAACAAGTTAGTTTCTTATTTCAAAATTACCAGAGCCCTGATTTTTTTAGCATAACTTAATCATTGAATATATGGATAAACAGATATACCATCTGTACATATATTCGTTTTGGCATATATATTATTTTTTACTGAGTGTTCCAGGTATTGCGAACCCGATGTTGTATGTCGAAGAAAAGCTTGAATGGAGTAAGAATGACTGCATTAGAATTTTTTAAACTCTTGTCCGATGAAACCAGACTACTGAGTCTGCTGCTGATCATTGAAGAGAAGGAGCTATGTGTCTGTGAGTTGATGCAAGCATTAGATGAGAGCCAGCCCAAGGTGTCGAGGCACTTGGCACAAATGAGAAAGACAGGTTTGCTCCTAGATAAGCGCCAAGGGCAGTGGGTGTTCTATCGAGTAAACCCTGAGCTGCCAGAATGGATAAATAAGACGCTTGCAGAGATTAGTGTAAACAACAAAGTACTTATTTCAAATAATATCATTAACTTACACAAAATGGGTGACCGCCCAGAACGCGTAAGAACATGCTGTAATTAAGCCGAAAAAATTGAGGAAATAAAAAATGGGATTATTTGAACGCTATCTCAGTGTGTGGGTAGGCCTAGCTATTCTCGCTGGTCTGACTTTGGGAAACCTAATACCGGACGTGTTTGCTCTGGTGGCATCGCTGGAGTATGCCCATGTGAACTTAGTTATTGCGGTACTTATTTGGGTGATGATCTATCCCATGATGGTGCAAATTGATTTCTCATCGATTAAAGATGTCAAAAAGAGCCCACAGGGGCTGATTCTGACCTTAGTCATCAACTGGCTAGTGAAGCCTTTTACCATGGCACTCTTGGCTTGGTTATTTTTCAAGGTACTGTTTGTCGATTGGGTCGACCCGCAAAATGCCACTGAATACATTGCTGGCATGATTTTGCTTGGTGTGGCTCCCTGTACGGCTATGGTGTTTGTCTGGAGTCAGCTTACTAAGGGGGATCCAAACTATACCTTAGTGCAAGTATCGGTAAATGACCTCATCATGGTGGTGGCATTCGCCCCTATCTGTGCATTACTGCTGGGCGTGAGTGATATTCAGGTGCCTTGGGAAACCTTGCTCTCTTCGGTAGTTCTTTATGTGGTGCTGCCCTTGGTTGCCGGTGCATTAACACGTAAAAAATTAGAAGCTGATGGGGATTCTGAGTCCTTAAATAGGTTCGTTGGAAAGCTTAAGCCTTGGTCTATGCTGGGTCTGCTTGGCACTGTAGTGCTGTTATTTGGTTTTCAAGCCCAGACGATTATCCATGAGCCACAGAACATTTTACTTATTGCCATCCCTCTGATGATTCAGACCTATGGCATCTTCTTCATTACTTACTATGTCGCTAAGAAGATGAAGTTGTCTCACAAAATTGCGGCTCCGGCTTGCATGATTGCAACCTCTAACTTCTTCGAGTTAGCTGTCGCCGTGGCTATTTCGTTATTTGGTTTACACTCGGGAGCTGCATTGGCCACGGTTGTTGGTGTCTTGGTCGAAGTACCTGTGATGCTCACTCTGGTGGCGTTCGTGAATAGTCGGCGAGGTAAATATGAGGCCGATACAGGTAACGAAGCGGTCGAAGCATAATATTTACTGAATAGGAGCTAGATCCTAGGGTCTAGCTTAAGATTATTCAGTGTTAATAGACGAGTTAGTCGTTAGTAAGTAGTTGCAGAACAGTAATAGAAGCAATCAAGGAACTGAGTCATGAGTATTAAGATAGGTATCAATGGGTTCGGCCGCATGGGGCGCTTAGCATTAAGAGCCGCTTGGGATTGGGATGACGTCGAGTTTGTGCATATTAACGATCCGGCTGGAGATGCTCATACTTTGGCTCATTTGTTGACGTTCGATTCGGTTCATGGACGCTGGCAACATGAAGTGACAGCAGATGGTTCTGGCGATACTAATTATATATTGATTGGTGATAAGCGTATCCCTACTAGTAGAAATAGTGCCATCGCAGATACTGATTGGTCGGGTTGCGATCTGGTGATCGAGGCCTCTGGCGTGATGAAGACTAAAGCCAAATTGCAGGCTTACCTGGATCAGGGAGTAAAGCGGGTTGTAGTGACTGCACCAGTAAAAGAGGAAGGTGTGCTTAATGTGATCATGGGCGTTAATCATGACCTTTATGATAAAGCGCTGCACCCAATTGTCACAGCAGCCTCTTGTACCACCAACTGTTTAGCGCCCGTGGTAAAAGTGATACATGAGAAAATCGGTATCAAACATGGCTCTATGACTACTATTCATGACATTACCAATACCCAGACCATACTCGATGCGCCCCATAAAGACTTGCGCCGTGCTAGAGCTTGTGGACTGAGCCTTATCCCGACCACGACAGGTTCAGCCACCGCAATTACCCATATATTCCCAGAGCTTAAAGGCAAGCTTAACGGTCACGCGGTGCGTATACCCTTAGCCAACGCTTCGTTGACTGATTGCGTATTCGAGCTTGAGCGTGCCACTACAGTGGATGAAGTCAACGCCCTGTTGAAAGAGGCCGCTGCGGGAGAGCTCAAAGATATCTTAGGCTATGAGGAGCGTCCTCTGGTATCAGTCGATTACAAGACAGATCCACGTTCCAGCATCATAGATGCGCCATCGACCATGGTTGTGAACGACACTCAAGTGAAGTTGTATGTCTGGTATGACAATGAGTGGGGTTATGCGAATCGCACAGCAGAACTTGCGCGAATGGTTGGATTGCAAGATAAAAGCTAAGAAGTTGCGAGTTACGAGACAAATCGAAAAAGCTGCGAGTATCGAGTCAGAGCAAAGATAGTGCGAAAATAGCTTGGTCTTATGTAGCTTAGTTTGTTGAACTTTCTGCTCGAAACTCGAAACTCGAAACTCGAAACTCGAAACTCGAAACTCGAAACTCGAAACTCGAAACTCGAAACTCGAAACTCGAAACTCGAAACTCGAAACTCGAAACTCGAAACTCGAAACTCGAAACTCGAAACTCGAAACTCGAAACTAAGGAACTTATGTTAAGCAGTATCAAAGCTTTACCAGAACCCGTGAGACAATACCTGCTTGTCACAGGTAACTATTGGGCATTTACCTTGACCGATGGTGCCCTGCGGATGCTGGTGGTGCTGCATTTTCATCAACTAGGTTACACACCGCTATCTATTGCCATGCTGTTCCTCTTCTACGAGATTTTTGGCGTGATAACCAATTTAGTTGGCGGCTATCTTGGGGCACGTATCGGGCTTAACAAGACCATGAATATTGGTCTTGGCTTGCAGGTTGCGGCGCTTGCCATGCTGCTGGTGCCAAGTTCCATGCTCACTCTGGTTTGGGTGATGATGGCTCAAGGCATTTCAGGGATCGCCAAAGATCTTAATAAGATGAGTGCCAAGAGCTCAATCAAGATGCTGCTCGTTTCTGAGCAAGCTGTATCTGATGATATTGTTAAAAAGCAGAAACTCTATGGCTGGATTGCTAAGTTAACCGGTTCTAAAAATGCCCTCAAGGGAGCCGGATTCTTTCTTGGTGGTGCCTTGTTGAGTCTGTTTGGCTTTACGCTTGCCATCGCCATCATGGCAATAGCGCTAACCTTAGTCTGGATCCTGAGCTTGTGTAGTCTCAAACGAGATTTGGGTAAAGCCAAGAACAAGCCCAAATTTAGCGAGATATTTTCTAAGAGTCGCAGTATTAATATATTATCGGCGGCGCGCATGTTCCTGTTTGCGGCCAGAGATGTCTGGTTTGTAGTGGCACTGCCACTCTACCTCGGCAGCCAATTTGGCTGGGATCACTATTACGTCGGCGGCTTCCTCGCCCTCTGGGTGATAGCTTATGGTTTTGTGCAGACACAAGCTCCCAAATTGACCTCTAAATCTGATGGCTCAGCGCCAGGAGGAAGAGAGGCTCTGCTATGGGCTTGTGCACTCACTGCCATTCCCGGATTGATAGCGTTAGCCTTGAGCTTTAATCTGAGTCCCCAGCTTAGCTTGTTGGCTGGCTTGATGCTTTTTGGTGCCGTATTCGCGGTTAATTCTTCATTACATAGTTTTTTGATCGTCCATTATGCCAGTGACGACGGCGTCTCTCTGGATGTAGGCTTTTACTATATGGCCAACGCCATGGGGCGTTTAATTGGCACTGTGCTTTCTGGTTATGTGTATCAGGTAGCAGGATTAGAAGCTTGCTTGTGGATCTCATCAGTTATGCTAGGACTGACGGCTTTAATAAGCATTTATCTACCAAAAGATTAGCCGCCTTGGAATGAAGGCTTGGTTACATTATTTATTTAGCGTTAGGCTGAGTTTGTATTTGCTTGGTTATTGGAAGTCGGACCTTCATGGCTAACTATCGCTTGCTGCGGGCTTATATGCAGACACTTCTGCGAAACGCCGTGAATCCATCCTTGGAGTCTCTGCGATGACATCCTTGTCATCGAAGCTCGCAGCCGTATCTACACCGAGTTATTTCTATCTTCGAATACAGCTTTTCTACAGCCTCAGATATTCCTGATGATTCACCTCCACAAGTAGCAAACATGCTTCTTTTGGCGCACTATGGCGATGAGTTTAAAGGATTTTGTGTAAAGTATAATCTTCAATTATTAAAGCAATCTTTAGTAGAGTTTAACTCTGAAGTAGAGTTTGCATGGGCGGCAGTAAATTACGTAAATAAGGCTCATACAATAGATTTGTTGGATGAAATAGGGAATAGCACATTACAATACTTTAAAAGTATCCAATGTAAATATGGGCAATGGAGTTACGAATGCGAAGTGAGGCTCATTGCAACAAAGTTAAGGTTAATGTCTTTTGCTGGCACGGCTATAACTGATATCTATATTGGTGAGAAAATTCCAAAGGAGCAACGAGCTTTACTATCTGGAGTTGTTGAACATAATTTACCGCATACTAAAGTACATATGGTCGTAGCAAATCGAGACGATTATTTTATTGATATTAGAGAAACCCCCAAATGGAAGAGATGAATACTCAGGTGTAAACGCGGCTGTGACCTGCGGCAGCATGGATGCTGCCGCAGAGGCTATAGGGACATACTTGCACCGTGTCACAGAAGTGTTTGCAGTTAAGGTCGCTCCTTAGGCATCATTGCTTTCACGGCATTTGTATATCCTTATACAGCACCCACGGCAGGTGATAGATAACAATAAAGCTATGACATTCATTAATCCCATCAATACCCAATCCAGCCCAATGAACCTAAAAAAGATATGTGAATTAAACTTGTTATCTGACAAGTTCCCACTCCATATCCAAAGAGAAGACTAATTTTATCTGCCAAATTAGAAATGGTTACCGTATTAAGAAGTGTAAAACTATTCACCATTAGTTTCCTCCTTCACCCTTTCCAAACCTTGACTATTCGTTGTACTCTGGGGCGCAATCAAAAATATTAGCCATAGAGCTAAACGTAAAAAACATAAAAATAATCAGCAAGCATTGAAGAGGTTTGAATGGAAGGAATAACTGAATTTGTCAGCATGATCAACGGCTTTGTATGGGGTGTCCCCATGCTGGTAATGATCTTAGGTGTTGGTTTGTTTCTCTCTGTTGGTTTGAAACTTATGCCAATTTTAAAATTGGGAACAGGCTTTAAACTGCTTTGGTCCGGTCGGATCCCTGATAAAGATAAGTCGATGAAAGGGGAGATTAGCCCTTTCAATGCGTTAATGACTTCGCTTTCAGCAACAATTGGTACGGGTAATATTGCCGGTGTTGCTACAGCTATTTTTATTGGTGGTCCGGGCGCGCTATTCTGGATGTGGTGTACGGCACTGGTGGGTATGGCGACTAAGTTTGCCGAGGCTGTACTGGCGGTTAAATACCGTGAAGTAGATGCAAATGGTAACCACATTGGTGGTCCTATGTACTACATCAAGAATGGACTCAGTAGCAAGTGGGCCTGGTTAGGTACTGCATTTGCTTTGTTTGGTTCTTTTGCCGGTTTCGGAATTGGTAACACGGTACAGTCAAACTCGGTAGCCGATGCCCTTAGTAGTAACTTTGGTGTGCCAACTTGGGTTACAGGTATTGTATTGATGTTTTTAGTCGGTGCTGTACTGATGGGCGGCATCAAGCGTATTGCCGATGTGGCGGGTAAGCTGGTACCACTTATGACCCTGTTCTATATCGCTGCGGGTCTTGCTGTATTGGCCGTTAATGCTGCCGCTATCCCTGATGCTATCGCCTTGATTATTCACAGTGCGTTTAATCCGGTTGCGGCTCAAGGTGGCTTCGCCGGTGCAGCGGTATGGGCAGCGATTCGTTTCGGTGTGGCACGAGGCATCTTCTCTAATGAAGCAGGCCTTGGTAGTGCACCGATTGCTCACGCTTCAGCTCAGACTAATAACCCGGTTGCTCAAGGCTTGGTTGCCATGTTGGGTACCTTTATCGATACCTTAATCGTCTGTTCTATCACTGGTTTGGCAATCATAGTATCGGGTGCCTGGACTTCGGGTGAGAATGGCGCGGCATTGACGTCCTTGGCTTTCTCAACGGCGCTGCCTATGGGTAACTACATTGTGGCTATCGCTCTGTCTGTGTTCGCATTCACCACCATCTTAGGTTGGAGTGTATATAGCGAGAAGTGTGTACAGTATCTATTTGGCGTGAAAGCAGTGAAGCCGTTTAGAATTCTATGGATTTTGGTGGTGCCATTAGGTGCGATCAGTTCACTGGATTTCATCTGGTTACTGGCTGATACGCTCAATGCCATGATGGCGATACCTAACCTGATTGCGTTAGCGTTACTCAGTCCGGTCGTGTTTAGCCTGACTCGGGAATACTTTCTCAAGAAGCGCGAAGAAGAGGCTGCTAAAGCTTAATTTATCAAGCCATTTTCGGATGGGAAATTTTGATTGAGACAAGTAATCGAAAACAAAAAAAGCGCCGAGAGGCTAATGCCGGTAAGTTAAGCTTACTGGCATTTTTTATTTCTGGCATATTTCTGTGGTCTGCGCTTGACCGTTCTAGGAAAAGACCGAGTTCGTCGGGGCTCTAAAATCAGGCTTTCAGCCATTTCATAGAAATATTTAAGCTGACGAGGAATTGCACCTGGTGTCGAGTAGGGCAAACCCACTAATAGCCTCAAAATATGAGCCAAAGAACCATTAAAACTCAACTGATAAGGGAGATAATCCCCTTTGAGTTGATGACACATTTTCACCATCTGATAACGCACTAGATTGTAGGTGAGTAAGATCCCCCACAACTCCTGTTTTACAAGCTCTGGCAGTCGACTTCTCAACGTTAAACGATTACCTAGCATGTATTGTTTTTGCTCTCGATAACCTAATTCTATTTCCCATCGATGCACGTATAAGTCAGCTATGTCTGCAACGGGATAACGCATGGGATCTATCATTGATGTCAAAACCGAGTATTCCTTGCCATTAATCTTTCGACTTATCAGCCGAACTTCCAGCTCATAAGGCAGCTCAGGCCATCGTTTTCTGGCATGTGGATTACTTTTTAATTGAACGATTTTATCGTTGCGCCCCAAGCTGCGGAGCACTTCATATTGGACATTTTTTTTCAACGGAATTAGCCAGTGTCGCTCGTTACCTGTGGATTGCCACTGATAAAGTAGCCCTAGAGAATAAAAGCCTCGATCAAACAATGTCAGACTATGATCCGGTGTGGAGTCGATAAGCTTTTCGGCCAAAATCATCTCATTAACGGCGTAATCATCGAAAGCACTGGCGGTAATAAGATGGCTACTCAATTCCATTTGGCAGACCATACGAACTTGAGGATATTGAGTCTCTTTTTGTCGAGAAAAGGCTTCTGCATTATCGGGAGTATCTTCCGCCCGCCAGACTACACCATCGACTCCCAGTAACGTCAGTCCATTCCAGTTTGGATGTAGAGCTTCACGATTCCAGTGAGCTTGAGTGCACTCAAACAGAGCTTTCATTGCCGCTTCACCGAGATTTTTTCGTCGTTGAGTTAATGCGCTCGGAGCAACAAATGGCTTGCCCTCTCTATCAACGATATCGAGCATGTTAATGATGTGAGCCATCGACTTATCATTATAGATAGCCATTCCAATAATAAGCCAAGCCATTGACTCTAGTGTTAATTCACGTTTTCTAATCGTGACTGTTTCAGTTAATGAATACGCTTCCTCTATCAACTCCAGAGGGAGTAAATCTGCGAGGGTTTCAACTTGATGGGGCTTGAGTTGGTTGATCATGTCAAAAGCTTGGGAAACTTGCATAAAAAATCCGAGACCTAGAGATAGGACTCGGATTCTGAAGCATCTAGAAGATCAGTCAACCGATCGATAAATCACTAAATGATCGGCATTACGCCGAGAGGCGCTTTTTTATTGTCTGTGAGTTCTGTCTAATTGATACCGATAGGTATCAATCTAGGCGCTTATTGAATCTTAGCGACGCTATGATAATACCTATGATGGTGAAGCCTACTAGCCAGAGGGCATCGAACCTCATGTCACTTATCTCCCCACCTCTGAGCACAACTGCACGAATGATGCGCATAAAGTGAGTCGCTGGAAGAATTTCTGCGAGCCACTGAGCAGGTTTAGGCATCGCCTCGAAAGGGAACATAAAGCCAGACAGCAAGATGGTGGGTAAGATAACAAATATCGTCATCTGCATGGCCTGAAGTTGAGTCTTAGCTATGGTTGAGATGATTAATCCCAGTGTCAGGCTCGCGGCGATAAACAATAAAGTGCCTAACAGCAACTGAGCGATATCACCGTTAATCGGCACATCGAAGATGAGGTGCCCTAGACCGAGAATGATGGTCATCTGGATGAGGCCGACGAATATATAAGGCAAAATTTTACCTAACATGAGCTCGAGTGGCTTGATAGGCGTGGTGATCAACAGTTCTAAATTACCTTTCTCACGTTCGCGGACAATTGCTGCCGAGGTAAACAAGATCATGGTCATGGTTAAGATGACCGCGATGAGTCCGGGAACGATATTGACTGCCGATCTCTGCTCAGGATTATAAAACAGTGCGACTTCGAAGGTAGAAGCTTGCTTGCTGGTTATGCCTGTTATTTGATCCAGAGGCATATTGCGTAGTTGCATTATTGCACCGGCTATCATGGTGTCCGAGCCATCTACTAGCCATTGGCCTAAGGTTTCCTTATTGGCCAGCTTTTCGGTTAAGTTTGGCGGTAGGATAAGGGCGGCGCGGATTTCGCCGCGAGTAATCGCCGCTTCAGCTTCTCCGCTGGTTTCATAAAAGGCTTCGACAGATACGACCTGGGTGACTTTAATTGCCTCGACTATCCAGCGACCCGCGGCGGAGTCACTCTGGTCTACTATGGCAACTGGTACGTCTCTGACATCGGTGTTGATGGCATAACCAAATAGGAGAAGCTGGATTAGAGGGATCATCACCACCATGGCAAAAGTAATGCGATCTCTTCTTAACTGTCTGACCTCTTTTGTCGTTATGGCCATGGTCCTACGTAAGCTGTTAATCATGGACATATTAGCTCTCCTCCATAGCTGAAGGCTGCTCTGTAACCGTCACGAAGACATCTTCGAGATTAGGGGGAGTTATGTATATTTCCGATTGTTCTAATGAGGGCAGGGCCTGTTTTAACCAGATATTGGGTTGATTTACCTTGTTATCGATTAAGACTCGTAAGCGCGCCCCTACTTGGGCCGCCGATCTTACTTCGCTAAATTTGAGTAACTCATCTTTTACTCGTCTCAGATTAGGGTGAGTGAGCTCGAGCACGTTAGCCCCCATATTCTCCATCAAAGACTTTGGACTGGCGTCGGCGCGAATAAATCCATTTTCCATGATGGCGAGACCATGGCAACGTTCTGCTTCATCCATATAGTGAGTGGTCACTAAGATGCTGGTGCCTGCTTCGGAAAGATCGAACAGTTGCTCCCAAAAATTTCGCCGACTCTGTGGATCTACGGCCGAAGTCGGTTCATCCAGAAACAGCAGTTCCGGATCATTGAGGCAGGCGCAGGCAAGGGAAAGCCGCTGTTTCTGACCGCCACTTAAGGTGCCGGCAAACTGCTTAGCCAGCTTCGTTAGTTGGTAGGTGGAGATGAGTTTTTCTATTTTTCGCTTACTATCATTGGGGGATAAGCAGTAGATCTGCGCAATAAACTCCAGATTTTCTTTGACCGTGAGATCGTCATAAAGCGAGAACTTCTGTGTCATATAACCTATACGTAGCCTGAGTGCTTCTGCCTGCTTAGGGATAGACATGCCTAGTACGCTAATCTCGCCGCTAGTTGGGGTTAGTAGCCCGGTTAACATACGTATGGTAGTGGATTTACCACAACCATTGGGCCCAAGAAAACCATAGATTTGGCCTTTAGGAACCTTAAGGTTGAGATCCGATACCGCAGCGAGCTCACCAAAATTCTTGCTTAGTTCGCTGGCATTGATGGCGAGTTCTTGATCGTCAGTGTCGCTTATCATGGCAGATCCACCTGAGAGGGGATGCCGGTAGGCAAATTATCGGCCTCTGGCCCTAGGTCTATTTCGGCAAGGTATACCAGGCGAGCCCTGTCTTCTTGGTTGAGTGCATAGTAAGGGGTAAATGCTGGCTCCTTGCTCAAACGACGTAAAGTACCTATCAAGGCCTTGTCTAAGCCGTCTACCCGTACATTAAGCTTTTGACCTATGGTGAGCTTGGCCATATAAGGCTCGGGTATATAGACGCGCGCATAGGGAGCATTGTCGGCTTGAATCGCGACTATGACGGCATTTGGTGGCACACGCTCACCGAGATTAAAGGGTAAGCTGTCCAGTCGTCCGCTACGGGTGGCTATCACGCTTAGATCATTTAATGTCTGCTGTTCCAGCGACAAGCTGGCAACCTCGGCATCCAGCGCCGCTCTTCCTTGGTTAATATCTTCTTCTCGTACTCCAGCAATGAGCTTGCTAAGATTTTCTTGTGCGGCTGTTAATTCGGCTCGAGCCTGATCTCTGCCGGCTTTCGCCCTGTCCTGGGTCGCCTGACTCGCGAGGTTTTGTTTCAAGAGGCTGGATGTGCGTTTCAAGTTCTGATCGGCTTCAAGTAATGCTGCTTTAGTACGAGCCACATTGGCTTGTGCGGTGGCGATATCTTCGGGCCGTTCGCCGTTGGTTAAACGCAAAAGATAGGCCTGTGCCTTATTGACCTCAGCTTTGGCAATGGCGACTCTTGCTTCTTGCTTGCGGGTATCGAATTGAACCAGTAGCTCGCCTTTTTGCACTAAGCTGCCTTCGGTCTGGGGCAATGAGGTAATAATCTCACTGGCCGTAGCTCGAAGGAGTACGCGATCCCGCTCTAAGGTGCCTAATGCCTGATTGGGCATGTCTCCCTGACAGGCGGTTAATAGTGCGAGCATAGTGATTAACAGGATTTGCTTCATCTGTTCTATTCCTTGACTAGAGCTTAGCTGTTTATTTAGCCATAATGGAATGCACAGAAATAGAGATCAATCGCTTTATTAAATAAGTTGCAAAAAGAGGGGGATAAGTGACGTTATTGGTTAGGAATACTCAAATGAGGACTTCTACTTCTGTGTTGCATTGTCTTAAAACCTCAACAACATGCCTGAATTAAAAGCCCTGAGATAGTTCTAAATTGATCATCAATTTAATTAAATTTGTATTAATAAAAGTCGCCGCCCATGGCGCGTTTAAGTTCCGCTTTGGCGAGTAACTCTTCTAAACGTTTTTTGACTTCGCGTCTGTGCTGCAGGTCATCTGCTGCTTTAGGATTTCTTGGTGCGGTGAAGGCTTCTATCTCTGTATCGTTGGGCACAAGTTTAATAATCTGAGCCATAACGAACTCCTTAATTATGCAATACTCATGGCTAGGTAATATGGCCATAAAGTAGAAAATGAGACTGACAATATGTCAGGAACTTTGTTTGTAAAAAGCACTGTAGATTAGGGTGTTAACTCTGTTGAGTTGGCAAATTTATAGCTTCATATTAGTAAGCGCTGATAAGAAAGATATCAGGCTATTGAAAGCAACAGTGGGATCGATTTAACATTATTTACAGAAGCCAAAAAAAGGATTTATGTAGATTCTATTCGAGATTGTTTTACGATTGGATGCTGTTTTTTATACGATTATTATGTTTGTTTATGAGAGTTATCGCCATGGCAGCGATAACTCCACTGGGCTTAGATCACAATTTTAGCAAACGCTAACTTAATAGTGTTGCCAAAGATCATCTGTAAACATTACAAACCGAAGCTGTAGCTATATGCAAGTGCAATTTTAGGATCATCACCTTCGAGATCTGTATTGCTCACCATAAATGAAATATCGCCAAAATCTGTCTCTTTATTGAGTGAGACCGAGTAATCGGCATAATTGCTGGTGTCGAACCAAGCGGTGACAACATCACCGCTGGAGTAGCCATAGTGTGCCGATATGGATAGGGTTTCTGATAGGGGAAAGCTGACTCCGGCGTCTATATAGCCCATATCTGTATTGTCCAATGGCTCACTGGCCACATCGCTGCCAGTATTGACGACATGTGAGTAGCTTAAGCTGAACCATTTCCAGCTAATTGCGGCGCTGAGCTCACCAAAATCGACATTGGAGTCGCTGTCTGGATAGGCGTAATAGAGATAACCGACATCATAGCCAAAGTCTTCGCCTATTAATCCTGCATAGCCGGCATAAAAATCGAGTTCGTAACTGGTGTCGTCACCGAAATCGACATTTGATGCCCAAGTACCAAGATAGAGTCCGCTATCATGTACGTAATCTAGTCCTCCCTGGACGGCAACAGCATCTTGAGTCTGAGTCACACCTCTCCATAGGTAGTTTGAGGTCGCACCGATGTTCCCTGAAACGGCTGCACTTGCCGAGAAGCTGAGCAGGGTGGCCGAAGCTAAAATAGAGCCAGATATTATTGCTTGTTTCATGTTCATTCCCTTTGATGGTTAGCATGCTCATCCCTGCAGTTGAATTGCTATATATTTATTAAGCAGTGGATGCCACCGAAACATAGCCAGTATTGTGCCATTGTTTAACCATCTGAATTTAAAGGGGTTAACTAGATTTTTAGTGGTTTTTTGAAATGGTTTGGATGATTTTAGAGCAAGTGTGCACTTTTATCGTGCATATAGTCGAAAATTAGGCATAAAAAAACCTCCAGGTAGGAGGTTTCTTTAAACAGAAAAACGTTATTAATTAACGCTATCTTTCAGAGTCTTACCGGCTTTAAATTTCGGTACAGTCGCAGCTGGGATCTGGATTTCTTTGCCCGTTTGTGGATTGCGGCCAGTACGTGCAGCTCGATTAGTAGTTTCAAAAGAACCAAAGCCAACGATAGAGATTTTGTCACCACCCTTGAGAGTTTCAGTGATTGTCTCTTCAAAAGATTTTAGTGCGCGTGCAGCTTCTGCTTTAGTCAGATCCGCATTTTCAGCTATTTTTGCAACAAGTTCAGTCTTATTCATTTGAATCGTCTCTTCTTTCCGTAGATTTAATTAAGCTAACCACATTAGGTACTTAGTAATTGCTCTATGTAACATGCCATAAGATTAGCCATTTTTAAAGGCTTTTAGCGACCTGAAATGGCGTTTTAGGTCAATTTTTGAGTAAATAATCATCAAAAAGTGCTTGTTTGACGAATCATCGAGCATTTAGTCTAGTGGTGGACCAGTTATTAAGTCCATGCTTTCCTCACCACACTGAGCTTTTTTTAGTTGAAAGGGTATTACTCATCAAGTAATTGATACAGAAGTTGCTTAACCAGTTGAGGTTCGAAGGGTTTGTCACAAAGAGCATTGACCCCTGCCTGAGACACGTTACTCAGATGTGTTTCGTTCGCTTCTGATGACACCATTAAGATAGGGATATGGGATTGTTCGCTGTCATTACGAATAAACTGAGTGAGGGCAAGTCCGTCTACACTTGGCATATTATAATCAGTGATCACCAGATCAAACATACTCGATTTCATGAGTTCAATCGCTTCGGCACCATCGCTAGCCTCGGTGATTAACCTAAGACCTAAATTGCTTATAGTGCGCTTAATAATATTTCTCGCCATCATGCTGTCGTCTACGAGCAGTACCCTAAGGTTGTGTACATCAAAATGGTTGAGATCTAGTTCATCATTACTAAGTAGATCTATGGTGGCGTTTAGTGCCTTACCTAAATGCTCCGAAGAGAAGGGTTTTGGTAATATCGATACTACACCGGATTGGCGATAAGCCTCCAGATGTTCACGACGACATTCGCTGGAGACCAACATAAACTGTATATCTTGATATTTGTCATTGTCTTTGAGCTGCTTGAGCAGATCTAATGCCGTACCGTCTTCGAAGTGCATGGCACTGGCAACAAGATCCGGATGATGTCTGTATATGATGGTGAGGGCTTCATCTAAGCTCTTGGCGGTCTGAATGTTATTAATGCCTTCCTGATTCAAACGGTTACTGATGATTTTTCGTTGAGTATCAGAAGGCTCTACAAGCAGTATTGAAAGTTCACTCGGGTGTAGCATGCTCATCGTCACGATTCTCGAGATGTTGTTATCATTATGTGGCGAACAAATTACATTAAAGATCAGGCGTGAGCAACCAATACCAATCTACAATTCCTGCCCGCTGGAATCTTGCGTTTGCAGATAGGACTTAGTGGATTTAGCCAGAGCCAGATAGATTTGAAATGACAAGAGTAAGATGGCGACTATTGCTATAAGGGGGACTGGAATATCATGTCCATCTATGATGACTTTGACATCTTGAGGCGAGATTTGGTAGGCAATGATGGCGGTGCCTCCCAGTGCCGATAACCCGAGTGTCTGTATGCCTAAGTAAATTTTAAAGACAATGCTGGCCCAGTTAGTTCTCAGGAGTAGGCCTGCGAGAACTGGGATAACCCCTAGGGAAAAAAGATCGACGGCTTGGGTGTTGACGGCCCTAAACAGGGCGACTACGGCCAAGGCGAAATATAGGAACATGAGTATAGATAAGCCTAAGGGTGGTTTTTTCATTGGATGTCTCATAAAACCTAAGTGATATTTATGTGGATAGTAGGAGTTGCTGGCGAGTGTAGAAAAGTCCATCAGTGCTGTCAAAGGCATTAACCTTTTTCTTTAAGGAGAGCCAATAGGATTTGGTTAGCACTCTAATTTATACTTTTACTGGCTCTCTTCTTTCTTGCCTGAGAATTTGTACTGTCTCAAGTCTGTATATTGGTTAGAATAGCCAAAAGCAGTAGATATGAGTGAAGATAATTAGCATGACTGAAATAGAATTTTGGCAACTGGTAACGAGAGAGACCCCCGCTCAAGACCAGATAAACCTTGCCGATAACCTTAAGAGCAAACTAGAGCTACTGTCTGAGCAAGAGTTACTCGAATTTGATAAAATATTTGGGCAACAAATGCGCAGAACCTATTTTTGGTCTATCTGGGGAGCGGCTTATATTATAACGGGCTGTGATTCTGAATATGCTTTTGCCGAGTATCGATGTTTTCTTATTTCACTGGGACAAGAGTGGTACGAAAAAGTGATCGCCAATCCCGATGAGATTGCTTTGTTAGATCAGTGGCCGGAGAAAGATGGCTATCCTTACCCCTTTCTCGACGAATATGATTTGATAGCCGGTCAGATCTTCGAAGACAGAACCGGTGAGGAACTTCCTTTTGTGCCTTCCGGGAAAGCGGCGCCACAAGGTAAAAAATTTACCACCAAGAAAAAGCAGCTTAAACTTGATTATCCGCAATTGAGTCAAAGATTTCCGTTCTAAACAGGCTTATGCTTGGCTCATATTTGAGTAGAACAGAAAGCAAAAAAGCGAGGCTAACCTCGCTTTTTTGCTGAATATCGATAGGTCTTAGTGGATAGCTTACTTCTGCTCGTAACAAACCTCGGTGGCATTATCATATTCACGCCCGTGTTCATCACAGATATTAGTCATAAACTTGTTTTCAGCCTTCTCTAATCCTGCATCGAAGCCCTGTTGCTGGTTATCTATCATAGCTTCGTCAGACTTGACTTGCTGCTCAGACAAAAGCTCCATATGTTGATCGATGGCTGCTTGCTCTGATGGGGTAAAATCATTGGCAGACGCTTGGCCTGTGATCATTGCGCCTATGATAAAGACTGAAAATAGTGCAACTTTACCAGAGAAGTTGATTTTAGTTTTCGTGATGGCATGGCTCATAAAAAGTCTCCAAAGTGTATTGTGACCAGATAAGGAAATATTTGCTCTTCGTCGGTATTTATCTAAATTGTCGATGAAGAGGTGTCATCTTCTGGTATTAAGCTTGTTCTTTCGAAACCTTGTTTCAAAAGAGTGCTAGTGCTCGTTAACTTATTCAGTATGTTAAACGGTAAAGTATGAACCTAAGCTGAATGAAAATTGAGCTATCTGATTTAAACTGGGAGGTAGAGAGAGTGGAGGCTATCGCGTGTAGCTTATGAGTAGAGAGGGAAGCGAGGTAGAAGCTCTTACCTCGCTCTAGTATTTTCTTCGGCTGTAACCAAAGCACTAGTCACAGCATGTGGGAAGAGTAATTGGGATTATTGTGTGGTACAGAGCTCTTCACCCGTATCTATGTCGATAGAGTATTCGGTACAGATCGGCTGCAGCAGTTCGAGGTTTTCTTGGTCGAGTTGCTGATCTATCTTGTCTAATTGTGTCTCTGCATCCATCTCTTCGTTTAGGGCTTGATACTGGCTAAGCACTTCGTCGGCAGTGGCTTTAGTCTCATCTATCTCTAAGTTAGTCAGGTCGGTGGCACTCACTAAAGAAGATGTGGTGAGAAGAGAGATCATTAATATATTTTTTAGTGAAAAAGTCATAGTCATACTCATAGTGCTTGGATGGATATTTTGTGGATATTATCATCGTCAACTTGAATGTCTGCTGAACTGTTGGCGATGTCAGTAAAATTAGGTGGCGAATAAAGAAGCTTATTCACTTGTCATTGTTTCACATTGGAATCCCTGTCGGCTGGAGTCGAAGCGGCACCTTAGCCCACATTCCCAGGGGGCATTATCATACTGGATCGATGTTTTTAATGCGTGTTCACGGCAGGTCTCATAGCTGGTGAAGTCATCTTGCTTCTTATATCGACCCGAATCGTAGCCCCCGGTATAGACAAAGGAGGACCAAGTTTCAGGTGAATGACTCTTTTCAGAGCTATTAATGAGGTAGAGGCTAGCACCAAGAGCGATGAAAATCAGAGTCACTAGAATAATCGCGGGGGCATTTTTCATTTTATGTCAGGGTTGTTTAGCATTGATTGTCACTATTCTATTTATCCGTGATAATTTTTGATACAGTTTTATCTAATTATTATGTAATTAAATCTAGTGCGTTACGGTCTAATATAAGTGGTGCACTATATACATGAATAGGTATTAATTGTTTTGCATTAAGCTCATATTCAGGTTAGATTTTGTACGCTAAATGCCATATAGAACACTTAGCCCAGGAGGCTGATATGAAGTTAACCCATCTATTACTAGCAGGAACTATGGTTTCTGGAGCGATGCTTTCTGGTTTCGCGGTTGCCGATGAAGTGGCTGAAAATCCAGTGACAGAGCAAGGTGTGGTCAAGATCACTTGGCAAGACCCTAAGAGTTTCCGTGATGTCAAAGCGGCAAGCGATATTCAGTCGCGTTATGAGGCTCGTACGTTTGAAACATTAACTAAGGACCTGGATAAAGAAGCGAGTAAAGTTCTCAAGCCTGAACAAAAACTTGAGTTAATAGTGACTGATTTAGATCTTGCTGGCGATGTTAGACCGACATTCGGTGCTACGATGAACGATATTCGCTTGATCAAAGATATCTATCCGCCTCGCATTACCTTTAGTTATTCAGTACTTGAGGGCGATAAGGTGGTCATGGTTGGTAACGAAAAACTGACCGACATGGGTTTCATGCATAACATAGGTCGTGTGAATGATAAGCCTTTAAGATATGAGAACAAGTTACTTGCAGACTGGATGAAGAAAACGGTTGAGCCTAAAATCTAAGATATAGATCAGTTTTCATGGGTTAAAAACAAAAAGGCTAAATGAGCTCATCGCTTATTTAGCCTTTTTAGTTATATGTTCAGAGCGTGCAAATTACTTTGATTGCTCTTTAAATGCTTGTAATGTTTGAATCAAGACACCTAACTTACGTACAAACTTCTCTAGTGCCGCAGGCATCTTTTCGCCATCAGTCGGCAGTTCTTCGAGCTCATCGGCAAGCTCCTGAACGTAGGGCTTGAAGCGATTGCTGTTGGTGGTGAACCCTTCATCTTGAGTAAAAATTCTATTGAACTTTACATGGCCCGCTTTTTTTAACTCATCAAGCTTGCCATCTGCATCTATGGATTTACGATAGGCTGATTGTAAGTTTTGTTTCAATTGTTCAATAACACGTGTGTGTGGCATAACAGCCTCTCATTGCATAAACTTTTAAATTATCGAGATTATAAGGGGCTAATCAGATGGCAACAAGTCGGCATAGGTTATTATTCGGTGTTGTATGGCTCGTATTTTCGGGGTTTATCTCATCAGCTCAGGCCGCAGTAGAGGATAGGCCTCCTTTCTTTCAGATTGACTATCAAGGACAAACGGCCTATCTACTCGGTTCCATTCATGTGGGACAGGCTGATTTTTACCCTATGGCTCCGCTAATTGAATCAAAATTTGAGTCGGCAGGGTCTTTGGTTGTCGAGGCTGATGCTGGCAGTGCCGATATCATGGCTTTGATAAGAAAATATGGCTTGAATAAACTTCCCATAGACGTCGAAACTAAGAATGTACTCGATGCCTACTGTAAGCAAAGAGCCAATGTGTGTGCAGCATTGAGTGGATTTGCGCCTTGGCTTCAGTCAATGCAACTGGGAATGAGTCGGTTCGAGGAGTTAGGTTACAGTGCCGCTTATGGCGTGGATCAGAGGTTTATTGCTAAGAATCAAGGCCGTCCCTTGTTAGAGTTAGAGAGCACTGAGTTCCAGTTTCAGTTACTTTCTTCCTTCGATGAGGAGTCTCAATGGGCCATGGTGAGAGAAGCCATTGAGTCACCGGACGAAGATATGCATGGTCTGATCACGGCGTGGCGAACTGGGGATGCGGACCATATCACCGAGCTTATGGAGGGGCAGATGTCAGATGAGGAAGATACCTTAATGCTGGAGAAATTGCTCTGGCAACGCAATATCGATATGGCGAAGAGAATTCGAGAGCTAATGCAAGATCCTGATACGCAGCATCCGTTATTTATCATTATCGGTGCAGGCCACTTGGTTGGAGATAGAAGCATTCCCATGGAGATGACTGAGTACGGTGCTAAGGTGAAAAGTTGTTGGCAACAGGAATGCGATTAAAACTGATACCTGTTAATTCTAGCCCTAATTAGGTAAGGATTAAATAAGGACTAAGTATTAGGGCTAGTTTGTTTTTGCCTGACTATACTTTGGACTCAGATTAGCACTCAAAATGATACCCATATTTTGGATCGTGTTTGAGTGGACTCGATTAGCAGCAAGGAGGCTGAATGCAAGCTATCGCAATTCCTCCCCCACGAATGGGGTTCGAGGAGATCCCCAGAAATTGGGATAAGAAGCATAACAAGGTCATAGCCAGGGTCGATCCCGGCGCTTTCTATATATCCTCACATGATGAGTATATTTTCACTCGTCTTGGTTCCTGTGTTGCTGCCTGTATTTGGGATCCTTTATTGGGGATCGGTGGCTTGAATCACTTCCTCTTGCCCGAGAAAGAACTCCATGAAGATTGGCATCAACTAACAAGTTATTCATGTCGTTATGGAAACTTGGCCATGGAGCAATTGATCAATGGTATTTTGACCTCTGGTGGCCAACGACAGAGGTTAAAGGCAAAAGTTTTTGGAGGAGCCCGAATGACCAAATCATCTGTGCTCAATGTCGGACAATCAAACATAGAGTTTGTGAAGGAGTACCTGAAACTTGAGGGGATAGCTATAGAGTCGGATGACTTGGGCGGTCCCTGGCCGCGTAAAGTACTATTTCATCCTAATAGCGGTAAAGTTTTGTTGAAACGTATGTCACCTGCACGCATAAATCAGATGATGACTGAAGAGAAGGTCTATCTTAATAATCTCGTCAAAAAGCAAGAGGATAACCAAGTCGAGCTGTTTTGAAGGTTGGGTTTTATCACTAAGACATCCTTTTAAATGACATTGTTACCCGGTCATTAATCAGCTCTGAATCTTGTGGTATCTGTTTTACACTTTTAATTCTTAAGATCTAGTATGATTTCATATAAGTCCTCCGTCTTTTGTACGCTCAAAACTTTTTTAAGTAGATTAATTCTGTTTGAATTTAGCGCATCTTACTTACTTTAAGGTATACTTGCCGGCTTGAAATCTGTTTGGTGATATAAAATTTGAAAGGTTCGGTTAACGTGGGAAATGATTATTCTATTGAATTGAAGGCGATGCCTTCTCTATTTTCCCTCTATCGTAAGATCTTCTTCGGGCGTAAGCCGGGGTGGGATGAGCAGCCTTTGCCAAAGATCTACGTTTCAACGTCAAATGTCAGTTTGTCTCAAGATAAGATCGCCCAATACTCATCGGTATGTGGCTTCGACTTCGACGGTAAGACGCTGCCCATGACTTACATGTATGTTATGGCATTTCGTCTGCATGCGGTTATCTTTACCCATGATGCCATCACGTTCCCACTGCTTGGAATGATTCACCTTAAGAACAGTATTTCTCAGCACAGAGTGTTAAATGTCGATGAAAAATTCGATATAGAGTGCGTCTTAACGAGCAGCACAGAAACTGATTCCGGATTAGAATTCGATCTAGTCTCGAAAGCCTTCGTCGATGGTGAATTAGTGTGGGAGTCATTGTCTACATATCTCTATCGTATCGAGAATGGTAAGCGCCGCGTTCGCCCACCTAAGGCTAATGCCATGGTTTGGGAATCTCCCGAGTCCTGGAGTTTAGCCGATGATTTAGGTCGCCGTTATGCTAAAGCTTCAGGAGACTATAATCTTATCCATCTTCATCCTGTACTCTCGAAACGTTTTGGTTTCGATCGTGTGTTAGCTCATGGTATGTGGTCTAAGGCTCGCTGTATCGCTCAGATGATGCCGCAAATTGGTGAGCGCCCCTGTACTGTAGAAGTGGCATTCAAGTTGCCACTACTCATGCCTGCTGACGTTAGCTTCGATTCTGAGGCTGATGAAGACAATTTAGTCTTCGAGCTAAGAGATAAAAGGGGTCGTCGCCCACATCTCTCAGGAAAAATCAGCTTCCTGTGATTGGTACATACCGCTTGGTATTAGTATGACTGAATAGAGAAAGGCGCCATTGGCGCCTTTTTTGTTTTCTAATTTTGGGGATTAAGAAACACTGTGTCCGGTTGAGGCCTGCCAGATGCTAAACCATTGCTGTTTGCTTAACTTTATCTGACTCGATGCCTGTGCGGCTGTAATTCTGCTAGCTTGACACTGCCTATAATGGGCTTAGAGCGGCTGGGAAGAGCCATGACCCAAGTATAGATTACCAAATGTATATTTTTGGTATTAGACTGAATTTAGTTAAATTAACCTACTTGAGTTTCGTCATCAACTTCAGTTCAAAATTGAGTTTTTTACATCGTTATACTATATATCTCATGTGAGACATGAATTCGTTAATCAATGACATCTTACCGAGAGGAGCCTGTTGATTTCGTAAAATTAATTTTCCAGGAGAGTGTATGAAAAAGTCACTTATTTTGATGATTGTAACTACAATAGCTGTCAGTTTATCAATCCAGGCTCTGGCACGAGATGCTCAGGAAATATACAATAAAACTTGTGCCGCCTGCCATGCAGCTGGGGCTGCAGGGGCACCAAAGACTGGTGATGTGGCTGCCTGGAGGCCTAGATTGGATAAAGGCATGCCAGCATTATTAGCTAGCGCTAATAATGGTACTGGGGCGATGCCGCCAAAAGGTTTATGTATGGATTGTACCGATGAAGAGTTCACGGCACTGATTAAATATATGAGTACGGCTAAATGACGTTTGTTACTTTTGATATTGCTTATACCGATATCAATCGGTATAAGCCCAAAACAGTATTTTAAAAGTACATTACTGATATTTTAGTGAGCTTGAAATTAAGCTGATATTTTTCAGGTGTTCATACGCCAGAAGCCAGCGATAAAATCAGATATTTCAAAGCGGGGAACTGTAATTGCTCTGTCGGTGACAATTTGGTTTTCAATCCAGCTTAGCTAGAGTACTCATAGATTGACTCATATGACTTTAAATGGTGGCTTTAGTCTACTAGATTACTATTTATTGATTTAGATTCAAAAAAGCTTAAATAAGCTCCACTAATCTTCTCTTGGGTATTTAGCCCATGTCAAAGATGGCCTATATTCTTGGCTACCACCCTACATACAAATTAAATCAATTCATCTCTAGAAGAAGAGGAGCAAAATAATGCTGTCAGATATAGAGATCTCTCGCCAAGCGAAGCATAGACCCATCAACCACATTGCTATTAAGTTAGGGATAGAGGCCAGTGAACTATCGCTATTTGGCGATACTAAGGCAAAGATTAGTTTAGATATATTAAATCGTCTGCAAGGTAACGTGGAGGGGAAGCTGGTGATTGTCACGGCTGTGACTCCGACTCCTTTTGGTGAAGGTAAGACGGTCACGAGTATAGGCTTGACTCAAGGGTTAAATGCCATAGGTAAGTGTGCTACTGCCTGTATACGTCAGCCCAGCATGGGGCCTGTATTTGGTATAAAGGGTGGGGCCGCTGGTGGCGGATTTGCCCAGGTCGTGCCTATGGAGGAGCTTAACCTGCACCTCACTGGCGATATCCATGCAGTCAGCAGTGCCCACAACTTGGCAGCCGCAGCTATCGATGCGTGCCTTTTTCATGAATCCAGATTATCTCGAGAGGAGTATGTTGCGCAATCTGGATCTGATCCTCTTAATATCGACGCTAAACAGATCCTATGGCGCAGGGTTGTAGATCATAATGAGCGTAGCTTAAGAAATATCAGTGTGGGGATAGGGGATAATAATGGGCCCGTACATGATTCCGGCTTCGATATTACGGCGGCATCTGAGCTGATGGCTATACTCGCCTTGAGTCGGGGTCTGAAGGATATGCGTCGGCGTATCGGCCGTTTGATATTGGCATTAGATACACAAGGGCACCCTATCACCGCAGAAGATGTAGGAGTTGCAGGTGCTATGACAGTCATTATGAGCGATGCGATAGAGCCTACTCTGATGCAGACCTTAACCGGGGACCCGTGCCTTATCCACGCTGGTCCCTTTGCCAATATTGCACACGGTAATTCATCGATTATTGCCGATAAAATCGCACTAAAACTGTCAGAATTCGTGATAACGGAAGGTGGTTTCGGTTCAGATATGGGCTTCGAGAAATTTTGTAATATCAAGGTCAGAGAGTCGGGCAGAGCGCCCGATACGGCTGTTGTTGTAGCGACCCTAAAAGCCCTCAAGGCTAATTCTGGACTCGAATCTCGAAATGATATTAATCTACCGGATATGGAACGACTTGTGGCCGGGTTCGCTAACCTAAAGTGGCATATAGACAATGTGAGTCAATACGGTATTCCAGTGGTGGTGGCGATTAATCGGTTCCCCACAGATACAGAAGAAGAACTTCAATGGCTCAAATCGGCGGTGGCTGAAACATCCGCCTTTGGCTGTGAAGTCAGTAATGCCTTTAGTGAAGGAGCGTCTGGCGCCGAGGCACTAGCAAGAATCGTCGTCAGTGCCACAGAGCAAGCCTCTGAGTTTAGATTTCTCTATCCCTTAGAGTCTAGTTTGGAAGCAAAACTAATGGCGATTGCCGAATCAGGCTATGGGGCGAAGGGGATAATCTTATCTGACGAAGCAAAACAGCAGCTTAGTCAGATAAAAGCCATAGGGTTAGATGGATTAGGGATCTGTGTAGCCAAAACTCCTTTGTCTATCTGTCATGATCCTAAGGTGAAAGGGATCCCCAAAGATTTTGATTTGCCAATAACCCAATTTAAGATCAATGCTGGAGCAGGCTTTATTACAGCCTTAGTCGGTAAGGTGATGACAATGCCAGGCTTAGGCGTGAAGCCAGGGTACCTGAATATCGACATAAATGAGCAAGATGAGATAGTTGGATTGGCTTAATACCAACCCTATTGAATATGTGATCTTTCAGCGGGAGTTCAAAGTTCTGTAGGCAAGGCGGATGTTTGAAGCTAATAGTTATTCTATATCGAGAACATTTAACGCAGCATAAAGGGCTTGAAACCCGCACTACGTGAGCCTCTCTGGCGTTTCACTTCTGCGTTGCACTGACTTAAAAGGGAATAACCATTTCTACATCAATACGTCTTGAATTGAAAAGCCTGAGCGGCTCTGAACTGAGCAGATATTTAATGAGGTTGGTATAATATAAAAGAGTTCCTAGGCTCTAGAGCCTAGGAACTCTTTGTTCTGTGGTGTTATACCTATGGGAGTTAGCGCTTGTTAGCTTTGATAAACATGTACATCGCGTTGTGGGAACGGAATGCTGATGTTTTCTCTGTCGAAGCGCATCTTCACTTCACGGGTAATATCCCAATAAACATCCCAGTAATCTTCTGGCTTCGCCCAGGGGCGTACAATAAAGTCTACCGAAGACTCGCCTAAGGTATGCAACTTGACCATAGGCTCAGGATTCTTGAGGGTTTTAGGATGTGATGTGACTATATCCATAAGCACTCGTTCTGCTTTTTCAATATCATCACCGTAGCCGATGCCGAAGGTCATATCGACACGTCTTTGATGCTCGACTGTGATGTTATTGATGGTATCTCCCCAGATTTTATTATTCGGGATGATGAGTCTCTGGTTATCTAAGGTCTTAATTGTGGTCGACACAAGACTCATGTGACTCACCTTACCTGTCACTCCAGCTGCATTGATAAGGTCGCCGACGTCATAGGGGCGGTAGACCAGTATCATCATGCCGGAAGCAAAATTGGATAAGGTGTCTTGTAAGGCAAAACCAATAATAACACCGGCAACACCAAAGCCTGCTAACAAGGGACCTAGCTCGAAACCGAGTTGAGATAGCGCTATCAGCACACCAATTGTGAATACCGCTTTGCCCGATAGAGAAGTAAAAAACTCTTGTAGTAGCTTGCTGAACTTGAGTTTTGAGTTGCTTACCGCTTTTCTAACCAGCTTCTCAACGCCTTTGCCGACTAAGCTAGCAATCACTAAGATTAGCAGGAAGATAAATACCTTGAAAACAAAGCTAGGACCATTGTCTATGGCCTGGTTTTTCGCCGTAGTCAGCCACTGCTCGACTAAACTGCTAGCTACATCTAGATTGAGTACATCTTGAGTGATGTCGCCAGATGTACTAAATAGGGTCTGCTTAAGCTCCGAGGTGTCTTGTCCCAAAGTATCCAATAGTTGAATCGATACCCCTAGACTGGAACTACTATGGGATAGCCTCTCATTAAGCTGAGTGACCTTAGCCGTTTGCTCGCCTGAGACATCCTTACCCGCCAAACTCGCATCAGCCACAGCCACTTTTAATCTGTCTTGGGTAAAGTGCACCAGACTATCTAAATTATCGGCTCGCTCAATCAAGCTGTCGGTGAGTTTCTGTTTCACATCGCCAGTATCGATAGATAGCTTTTCTGCCCAGTTCAAAGCCTCAGACTTGGCTTGTAGCATGTCATCACGCTCTAACTCTCTATTGGTTAGTTGCATCATGACATCGGCGTCATTGCCTTTACCCAATGTTGTTTTGAGAATGTGCATGCCACTTAGGTAATAGGTGTCGACAGCCTCAATAAACTTGAGATGATCTTTAACATAGGGGGCGAGCAACTCGGCGTTTAAAGGGGCTAAATTCATTAACTCTTCGAGCCTTTGATGTAATAGAGCCGATTTTTGCTTAATACGATATTCGGTGAATAGAGATAATTCTCCTTGATCCTCTCGCAACTGAATGACATCGCGGTCGATGGATTGCTGCAAAGAGGTGAGCTCAGAAGCAATATCTGCCTCTTCGGCCTGTACTTGAGTCCCGATAAGCGTCATGAGAGTGAGCATGATCAGGGTGAATGTGCGATACATAGTAAGATCCTGTTACTTTTTTAGGCGCTTATAGTATTACTTTGATCGGGTTAGTGTAAATTCGCATTAGCAAATTATCGTTATTAGTTAATTAAATTAATGCTTAAGTAGTCATAAGGGAGGGGGAATATAGAGGCTGATTAACGGCATTATTTTAACTCAGATTCTGTTAAACTCTTTCACCGAATTTTGGTTAAACGAAAGAGATCCAGCCTGTGTTATGTACTCATTGTAGTAAGACCTTTGGTGTCAATGCGGTCAAGAATCAGCGTGGAAAAGGTTTAAATGCGCAGATCCAGTGCCCCCATTGTGATGCTTGGTTAGGTAAGAACCCTATTCTCACTCGTTTAAAGATCGTCGCCTTCTACTCTGGAGTCGCTGCTTTAGTCTATGGTTATTTTGAGCCTGAGATGCGTAATCTAACCACACCTCTGGCCATAGTGGCTGTGATTGTCTTACTTGTCAGCCATATGATGGATCACCTAAAGGTAACACAAGCGCCTGAGATTAAAGAGGTCGACGATAGCGAGCATAGGCAGAAGTATCGCTAACTCTAAGTGGAATATTTATTGAACCTCGGTCTTAATCAATAACCGTTACTTGTGCTTCTAGAGCTGCATCGACATAGTAGATCCCGCTACCTATGGCGATGAAGAAAGCTGTCGTCCAAAAGATCATTTTACCGTTTTCACGTAAGAACTCTATCATGGTGTTACTTCCTTAATGGTTTTAGCTCTGCTCAATAAGGTTAACTTATTAGCTATCTGTTGTAATTTTAGACTTAAGAGCTTAAGTCAGTATTAATTGTGGTCAAGGATAAGGTGATATAGATCTTGTTATTTCATCATAGTTTATCGATGAATATCCGGTATTAGCGCGCCGATTTTTCACACAGACTCATTTCTGCTTACATTTATTTTTTGAATATTAGCTATTTTTATTAAATTCGTAACTTGACTTAACTGTCTGTTTGCATAAAATTGGACGCGATTTTACCTCGTCTAGACTCGAGGTAGATATTAATTTGTGTTTTCTACGGTGGTTTTCATGGTCAGTAATAGTGTAAGACGAGGAATTGCTTTATGGCTATCAGCCATATTGATCTGCCTGTCGTTTGCCGCTTCTGTCCACAGTGTTGAGCATATAGATCATGGTGCTAAGGGTCACTGTACTCTCTGCTTCCATAAACATCAGCTCAATAAACTCTTACCGAGTATTCCATTTAGCCTTCCGGCTTCAACGCAAACATTTGAACCAGTCTCCTATCTGGTATGTAAGCGCCTAGCGTCACATGTCAGTGTTTTTCGCAGTCGCGCCCCTCCTGTAGCGTAAATCAAATCAATCTCAGTTAACTAAATTTCAATCGCGAGCTCAATTTTGGGACGGGATGACTGTACTTTCTGTACCTGTCTGCCACCCATTCAAGCTGTTAAGGCTATGCCTGAGGCCATTATTCCTCTGGCTTGAGCATGGATTTGTTTAGTTAACTTACTCGTAATACGAATTTTTTTGATTTAGTCCACCTAACACCTAATTACTTAATATTTATAAAAATGTTAGGGGACCTATGCTGTATTTTGGAGAAACAAATGACCGTTTTAAATAACCGCGTATCATGCGTGGCCGCTGCATGTGCCTTTTTTACGACTTCAGCCTTCGCTGAAAATCCAACTCTGACGAATCCGGCGATCAGTGCCGTACTCGATGGTTACTATCAAAACACCGAACGTCCCATGGCCGAACGTGGAGAAGGCTTTGGTCTAGGGCACACTGAGATAGCCATGAGTGCCAATATCGACGATATGTTCTACGGTAAATTGACTGCCGTGATTGAGATGCATGAAGGTGAAACAGAGTTGGGCCTGGAAGAAGCCTTTATTCAAACCTTAGCCATGCCAGGGGGATTCTCTATCCGTGCGGGTCGTTTTCTATCGGATGTGGGTTACTTGAATAATCAGCATGTTCATACCGATGCCTTCTCGGACCGTCCAGGGGCATATCGTGCCTTCCTGGGTAGTCATTATTTCGATGACGGTGTGCGTCTAAATTATGTGGCACCAACGGATCTCTACTGGACCATGGGTCTGGAAGGTTTCAAGGGTGACAGCATGCGTGCCGCCGGTGGTGAACATGAAGAGCATGAAGGTCATGATCACGCCGAGCGTGAGTATAAAAATATTGGTGTCTACACCGCCTATACCAAGCTAGGTGGTGATATCGGTAATGGTTCATGGCAGGCTGGCCTAAGTTACCTGCGTAACGAGAATGGGCGTATGGTTGAAGGTGAGCACGAAGATCATGCCACCCTGGCCGCTGGGCATGAAGGTCACGATCACAGCCATAGCGCCACCTTTACCGGTGAAAACACCTATATTGCCGATTTCGTCTATAAGTGGGCTCCGAATGGTAACTATAAATATCAACACCTCACAGTCAGTGGTGAATACTTCAGGGTGACAGACTTTGCTCCCCTCGAAGATGGTCATGATAACGACGAACATTCAGCTGACAGTGTTGATGATATGCAAGGTTGGTATTTGAGTAGCGTGTATCAGTTTAGTCCAAACTGGTCAGCGGGTGTACGTTATGGTGAGACAGATGTTCAGGAGCTCCATGGCAATCATTTTGATGCCCAGAAGTTAAAGGAAACCGAAGTGAGCCTGGCTTGGCATCACAGCCATTTCTCTACGGTTCGTCTGCAGTACACCAATCAAAAAGGTACCAATTACTTCGGTATCGAAGACGATAACGTTCTAACTCTTCAATATGTTATGACTCTGGGGGCTCACGGTGCGCATCAATTCTAAGTTAGTAAAGTCGGCGATAGCCGCAGTAGTAATGAGTTATTCGAGTATCGCATCTGCCGAGTTAAATATCTTTGCCTGTGAACCTGAGTACGCGGCTCTGGCAAAGGAGCTGGCACCTAATGCCAGAATCTATTCGGCGACGACCGCGATGCAGGATCCCCATCAGGTTCAAGCCAGACCGAGTCTAATAGCTAAGATGCGTCAGGCGGATATCGCTGTCTGTGCCGGAGCCGATCTTGAAGTGGGTTGGCTGCCTATGCTGCAGATGAAATCATCTAACGCTAAGGTGCGCTCAACTGATCAGGGTCTCTTCTTTGCCGCCGAGCAGGTTGAAACCATAGATCAGCTTAAATCTGTGGATCGAAGCATGGGTGATGTGCACGCTCAAGGTAATCCTCACCTTCACTTCTCGCCTGAGCGGATGTTGAAGGTGGCCCAGGCTCTTACTGCTAAGCTCACAGCCGTAGATCCGACTAGTAAAGCGGAATATGAATCGGCTTTGGCTGACTTTAGCCAAAAGTGGACTGCAGCTATTCCTGTTTGGGAGAAGAAAGCAGCACCTCTAAATGGCAAGAAAGTTATCGCCTATCACTCTAGCTTCAAATACTTGTTCAATTGGGTGGGGATAGAGCAAGTTGCCGATCTGGAGCCTAAGCCGGGCTTACCACCTAGCAGCAGTCATCTTGCAAGTCTGCTGACTCGTACCGAGGCGGGTGATGTGATGGCGATTATCGTGGCATCTTATCAGGATGAGCGTGGGGCTAATTGGCTGGGAGAGCGTGCTAACTTGCCCGTTCAAGTGCTGCCGATGTCGGTTGGCGGCAACGAGCAGAGCCAAGATCTCTTCAGTCTTTATGACAGTGTGTTAGATCTCTTGCTTAGCGTAAAAGCTAGCTAGAGTGACCGGGTTAAGGGCGGTGGTTTTTGGCTGCCCTTATCTTCTATTCTCTTAGCGAGTATTGCCTATGTTTGATATGAACTTAATTTCAATTCTTTTGCCGGCATTAGCTGCGGGCGTGCTGGTGTTGTCGACCCATGTGTTACTCGGTCAGCAGGTGCTAAAACGGGGAATTATTTTCATCGATTTAGCGATTGCGCAAGTGGCGGCATTGGGAGCGATTGTTGCCCACCTCAATCACGATATTGAGCATCTTCCTTTCTCTAATGTGTGGATGCCTGCTCTGTTTGCTCTTGCCGGAGCGGGGTTTATTGCTTGGCTATCTAAACGTATGGCCGATGAACTCGAGGCGATAATTGGTTGTTTCTATGTGCTGTCTGCTGTAGCTGCCATGTTGCTGCTGTCTAATGATCCCCATGGGGCTGAGATGCTTAAACAGCTGCTGTCGGGACAAATACTTTGGGTTAATTGGTCACAACTTATCTGGCCAGCTTGCGTCTCTGCACTGGTGTTAGCCGTGATTTTCTTCAAGCCTAAGCTGCTCGAAGGCAGTGGTTTCTATATTCTGTTCGCCATAGTTATCACCTTATCGGTCGAGTTGGTCGGGGTATATCTGGTATTTAGTACCTTGATATTACCTGCGCTCGCGGTTAACAAGTATGGGTCTAGATATAGGCTGGGGGCTGCTTATATGGTGGGACTGACGGGTTACATCCTAGGTTTGCTGCTTTCGGCAACGCTCGACCTGCCAAGTGGCGCCGCTATAGTGGCCACACTTGCGGTGAGTGCCATCTTGTTTAGGCTAGCGCTGAGTGTGACGAGTCAATCTAAGCAGGCTGTTGCTATGCAGGTTAAAGTTAACTAAAACACAGTCATGGCTCTGGACGCGGTTATGCTTGTTACCAGATAATCGCGTTTTAGTCTGTTTACTCTAATTGATGTATATCAGTCTCGGGCTACAAACGTAAACAATATATTGAGTCGTACCCTCTTGCTGGCTATAATGTGGCGATTAGAATCATGGGAGTATGTTGTGCTGTTAATCCTCAGATCATTGATATTAGCTGTAATGCTATTGCTAGCATTTGTTTTTGGTGGCCTTTGTTGCCTGCTCAGACCTCGTCACCGAGACAATGTACACATGTTCGCTAAAATTTTTTCCTATGCTGCGCCGATATTAGGCATCAAGGTCATCGTTCGTAAGCCTACTTTAGGTGTGAAAGATGAGCCATGCGTCTATCTTGCCAATCATCAAAATAACTTCGATATGTTTACTCATACCGCAGCGGTCCCTAAGGGTACCGTGAGTCTTGGCAAGAAGAGTCTTGCCTGGGTACCTTTCTTCGGCCAAATTTACTGGTTGTCGGGTAACATTCTGATCGACAGAAAGAATCGTAATAAAGCCTTCGAGACCATGGCGGAAACAGCCAGAAAAATTAAAGATAAGTGTCTATCTATCTGGATCTTTCCCGAAGGTACGCGCTCCAAAGGTAAGGGGTTACTGCCTTTTAAATCAGGTGCCTTCCATACCGCCATCGAAGCTGGTGTCTCTATGGTGCCTGTACTCGCCTCGTGTCAGGGGCATATCAAGCTTAATCGTTGGAATAATGGCGTGGTCATCATAGAGATGATGGATCCTATCGAGACTAAGGGTTTGGCTAAGAATCAGGTCAAAGAGCTTTCATCACGGATTCACGCGTTAATGTCTGCCAGGTTAACTCAACTTAACCGGGAAGCATCGGCGTTAATGGCCAAGTAGCCCCAATGGGGAAATATTAGATAAAAAAGCCTCCATTTTCGGAGGCTTTTTTATGTCTGGATTAATACCATTTCACGGGTGTTGATATGCCTATCTATGGTATATAATTTGCCGAGATTTTTTATTGGGAGTCATCCATGTCAATTGAGCGTTTACTTAAGGCACAGAAACAAGAAAACCAAGAGATAGTCGATGCTATTCTTGGTGACGGTTCACATCCGGATGCCGACTATACAATTGAGCATCACTTTTCATCGACAAACTTCGATCGTCTGGAGAAAGCGGCAGTAGATGCGTTTAAATCAGGTTTTGAAGTCAATGATGCCGAAGAGATGGAGCTCGAAGATGGCTCTGTTATCTATTGTTTCGATGCAATTGCAAGCCATAAGCTTGAAGTAGAACTGTTGGATCAGGCTTGTGAAGCCCTATTAACTTTAGCGGCTAAGCAGAAAGTAGACTATGACGGTTGGGGTACGTATTTCATCGATGAAAATGGTGATGAGGTGCGTGACGACGAGTTTGAAGACGACGAAGAAGATGAAGACATCATTCACTAGATATTAGTCACTATCCCATGAAAAGGCCCATTAATGCTGTCTCTTGATCACAAGTAAAACTCAAGAGACATTGCTAACTCGTAGCCTTCAAGGGTGGTTTGCAACTTAAGCCATCCTTGCCATATTACTTTCACTGAAGCTTTTCCTGTCCGCTTCGTATCTTTCCAGCCACCTAACCTCGCTAATTCTTGATAAGCCCAGCCCATATTGGGTGCCTCTTTCGGTAGCTCGCTACCCACTCGCTTTAGCCAAAGTAGTTTCCACGCTTTTGTCGACAGAACCTGCTCGCAACTCACGTCACCTGCCTGCATATTCGCAAATTTTAGCTGGAGCACCCTTGTCGCAATAAAACAGCTAATCGTAACAAGCCGTTCCATATTATCTTTGCTTTGCAGTCTTAAACTCTCTATATCTGTACCGTCGCTCTTCCAGACTTTATGATATTCCTCAACTAACCAACGCTTTTCGTAGTAACTGATGATTTTTAAGGCCTGTTCTTTATTGGTAACAGGCTCGCTGGTTAAAAGGTGCCAACTTAACGGTTTGTCGTGACTGCTTCGTTCACAACACCCTACATAATACATTGGCAATGATTGTCCTTTTTTATTTGCAGGCACTTTTAGGCTAATTGGAGCGTAAGTGATATCAAGTGTTACCGTTCTGGCTTTACGCCCCCCCTTTTGAGCAATATTAAGCTGTTTTTGCCCCGCGCTTTGTCATTCACTGGCGAACTGATAAAGCTTATCTTCACTCTCTTCAATGCATCGGCTCTGCATTGAGCGAACCACAAACCGTTGCTGAGCGTTAAGCTTATAGAGTAGGTACTCGTATATATCGGCTTCTCTATCACAAACAGAAATAACATCGGCCATCTTGGACTGTAGACGCTGAGTCATCGACTCTGAAGCCGTTTGCCATTTTACGCTTTCTTTTTCCTCATCGGGACGAGTGGCGTGTTGCTCTCGTTGGCCGATTTTACTCATATCACGACTCCAGCGTAATTGCTCAATAAGACCAACTACGTTCTTTTCTTCAGGTGAAAACAGTAAAATACTATGCGCTAACATGCCTCTTTGTGCCTTACCGCGTCCTGCATGGCCTAAGTCACCTTTTATCGAACGATGTTGGTATATGAGCGTGGGGGTATCTTCTAGAGCAAGTAATAAATCATGCTGTTGCGCTCGCTCTACTGTGGCTTGAAAACCAGACTCAGCGATGGCTTTAGCTTTGATGTTATCGTTGCGGATAAAGCGATACGCACCTTCCATATCTGCAGGAGACAGTGTCACATTCACGATAGGTTTCCTTGGTTCATTAGCTAGAGTAGAAGCTAACTTTACCAGACGAGCAGTTCTTCTAGGCTCTCCTAAATCAGATTGCCCAAATTGCTGTTGTGCCCACTGTAGATGCTCATGAATCATCACTTTATCTCCTTAATAAGGTTAAAAGTTCGGATCATGAAATTGAAAATTAGTTCAAAAAAATCCCTGTTAATTTCTTAACAGGGATTTGTGTATAAGAGACAGCTTAAATCGCCTTTTCTGTTTCTATCTATGGGACACTTATTGAGTACTTATTTCTGTTTGTAGCTATGTGACATTTATTTATGTTTATAGATCACACACTTGTTTCGTCCCGCCTTCTTGGCTTCATAAAGGGCTTGATCGGCAAATGATAACCATTGGCCACTGTTGCCTACCTGATCTTGTAGATCGCTGATCCCCATGCTGACGGTGACTTTGATAGACTTGCCTTCATAAACCAGCTCAGTGGTTTCAATTTTATGGCGTAAGCGATCGGCAAAGTTGAGGGCGTCTTTTGCACTGGTTTTCGCTAGCACTACAGAAAACTCTTCACCACCATATCGCCCCGCACAATCAGTTTCACGCAGAGACTGTCTAAGTAGGTGGGAGATATGTTGTATCACCTTATCGCCTGCCATATGGCCATAGGTATCATTAACTTTCTTGAAATGATCGATATCGAACATCACCAGACTGGTTGTATCACCATAACGGGCGTGGCGATCGAACTCTTTCTGCATACATATTTGCCAATATCTGCGGTTATGGAGTTGAGTTAATCCATCGGTCTGACTTAAATGCTCTAAGCGTTCATTAACAGACTTTAACTGCAACTTGTTGATGGCAACATCGGTCACATCGTAAACAATCATGCTGATGTGAGTGATTTGTCCCGTGAGCGATGAGAGAGGCAGCAGAGTGACATTTTGGTACATAAAATCTGCTCGTCCGGTAATGGGGCGATAGTTTTTAAATTTAAACACATAGGGTCTCTGTTCCCAGCTGATGAATGCTCGGTTCTTGAGTAAGAAAACCGACTCCATCTTTTGTTTCAGCCAATCTGCGGGGAGGTAATCAAACTGCTCAAACAGATTGGAACCCTTAATAGAGTTAGGAGAGACTCCACTATGGTTTTCCATAAAGCCATTCCAAAGCTGAATATCAAAGTTCTTATCTAAAACTACCAAGCCAACTTCTATGGTTTGAACCATATCGATTAACCAGTGTAATTCGTTCATTGCGCTTTGGTCATATGACATAGATAGGTCCAACTTAATCTAACAGATAGCCGAGCTTATAATTGAGCGTCGGTAATGAGTCTTCGGTAAACAGCAAGAGCAGATCACATTGGATATCGTGATCTTCGATTCGATAGTTTATCTCCATGGCCAAGGTGCGAGACCACTTCTCTGAATTATCATGAATAAGGTCGTTCACGGTGCAGTGACGCCCGAGGACAACAGGGTGGCCTTGGCTGAATTTCATATGCAATTGTTCGGAGATGCCATTGAGAAACGCGCCAATTAATACGTTCCCCGTATCTATCATGACCTCCATCTCGGTATTCTTATCTTCGGGATTCTCGAGTCCCATTAATTTCGCCATATCTTTAAAGGATGAATCATGGAACAGGAGGAGGGCTTCACCGGCGATTCCTGCACCGATAAAGCCTTGGCATAGTGCGGAAACCGTACTGTGCTCTTCGGTAGCTTTGAGGGTCATAGTCAGTTCGCTGACCTCAAGCACATTCACGTTCGGGATAGGCAATAGTACGAATACATCGAGTAATTTAGCTAGCAGATCGGCAGCGCGTCCCATGGCGACATTGGCCACCTCCCGGCAAGCGTCAAGTAGGTCGACTTCGATCATTGGGCTGTCGGCAACTCCATCGCCTAATGCGATGGTGAGAATGCCATACTCTTGTAATATGTTACTGATAGCATCGGCGCTAACGGGTTTCTGGATAAAGTCCAGAGCACCCAATGCCTTGACCCGTTCATGGGCTTTTATCTGAATATCACCCGAAACGACTATGACTAGAGCGGGAAGGTCTTCTTGCTGTATGGTTTGTAGTACTTCATAACCATCCATTACAGGCATGTTGAGATCGAGAAAAACAACTTCACCTTTGCCTGCTCGAATGGCCTCGATACCTTCGGCACCATTGTTTGCAAAAGTGATGTCAACGTCCCACTCTTTGGGGAGTGTTCTCGCCATCTGTTTTCTGGCGAGCGCGGAATCATCGCATATCAGTACTGGGATCGACATTATCGTTTCAACATCCTAATCTGCCCATATATTCAAGATAACACTTATTATTGAACTCGGTCGTTCAAATGATAAATTCAGAGGCATTATTTATATTTTGAGCTCACGTTATGATAAGCTGGTATTAATCATTTTTTATGAGTAAGCCGTTTTAGTCCATGGCTTTTGTCTAGGTTTACTATCCAAGACAAGCCTTTAACTTTAGTTTCATATCAAACTATTTAAATCTACTTCGTTATTCTATCAATTTTTGCTTATCAGCATGAGCCCAAAGCGGAAATACTACGCCATTTTTTTGACGCCAGTCAAATTTTCTTTATATGTTATCTCTATTAGTGAAATAATCCAAATATGTTAATCTCTTACTCTGGACTGACCAGTTTAATGACAGAGGGTAATATGGCAAGGAAGTTTATTCAGCTAATCATTGATAAGCAGGTGGCCCATGTCATCTTAAATCGGCCGGAAAAATGTAACGCACTTAATTTCGATATGTTCCGTGAGCTCGATGAGGTGATACGTGAAATAAAGCGCGATTGCTCGATTCATGGGGTTATTCTTTCGGGGAGTGATGGCAACTTTAGTTCAGGTTTAGATGTTAAGAGCGTGATTAACTCCCCCATACAGGCGGTGAAGCTGTTGTTTAAATGGCTTCCGGGCAATGCCAATCTGGCCCAAAGGGTCTCAATTGGCTGGCGTAGACTCCCTGTACCAGTTATCGCTGTGCTTGATGGTGTGTGTTTTGGTGGTGGCATGCAGATCGCTCTAGGCGCCGATTTTCGCATCGCGTCTAGGGATGCAGAATTGTCGATAATGGAAGCTAAATGGGGATTAGTCCCGGATATGGCGGGTCTGGTGTCTTTAAGAGAAGTCGTATCGAGAGATCAGGCGTTAATGCTGACAATGACAGCTGGGGTACTAAGCGCACAAGATGCTTTGTCTAAAGGGTTAGTAACCGAAGTCGTCGATGATCCTATGGCACGAGCGGTTGAGTTAGCCGCAGTCTTAGCTAAGACTTCACCCGATGCCAATGCGGCAATCAAGATGAGTATAAATAACAGTTGGAGCTCAAGCATACGCAGCTTGTTATCTCGGGAGTCCATCAGTCAAATCAGGCTATTAGTAGGTAAAAATAGGCTGATAGCGGCTAAGCGTCAAACAAGCGAGCCAGATAAGGCTTATAAAGACAGACAAGCTAGGTGGTAATATCAAGCCTTTTCCTAATTTCTAGGGCCTTGGCTTATTCTTAGTCCAAAGCCCTCGATGAACTTTAATGCTGTCTCCCAAGACATGGGGCTATTGAGGTTAAGTGCCAAAGTCTGCTGACTGTATCGATAGGGATCATTTTGCGGGGATAACTCTGCTCTCATATGAGCTGTCTTATAAGACGCCCTATGACCGTCGACAGATTGGATGTCCAGAACAGGTATGTCTAACTCTGCTAACTGCTTCGGCAGTGCCAAGTTCTCATCTTTCATTTTCATATAAGGGTTGATGATTACCAGTATATCGGGCTTTGTCAGCTGGTTTTTACTGATCATGGCTATGGCTAATCCGGCACCTTGGTCGCTGGTTATCAGTAAACGTTTACCCGGATAGGGAGCGCCTATTGCGTCGAGTTGATCCATGGTCTGACTGACAAACTGGCTCTGTTTCTCACGAATATCTTGCCAGACTTTATCAGAATATTGCTCGGTTGCTTCACTGGCTTTTTGACTTCCTGTCATTTCCCCGGCCTTGGCGACCTCTTCGGCGGCGGTGGCGAAGTTAGGTGTCGGTACTTTTCTCGGGGGTGTTACCGCGATTGTGGCCCAGCCTGCAGGATTGAGTTTTCGTCGTAAATAGGCTTGAAACCCAGCGCCATCAGCTGTCATACCCGGGTTAGCTAGTAAGATGGCTGTCCCCAGTTTTTTCTTGCCACTCCAAGATCTAACTAATACCTCGGTCTGCTGCGAACCCACGGTTATTTCTATGACCTCATCTTTGGGGAGGTAATCATATTTGGTCTGCTTAGCGGCTTTAACCTCAGTTATATTCTCTTTGGTCATAGCTTGGTTAGGTGACGCATCTTGAGGATCGGCAGCAATTACGGTAAAGCTCACCGATAGACATAGGGCACTAAATAGCGGAGTAATTACCAGAGATAGGATAGAGCGCATAGAGGTAGAACTGATTGGGTTTGAGGTCTATGAAGTATAACAGGATAGCAAGGCGATGTAGGGAAAAGCTTAATTTATACAGGCAGGTACTAGTCAGTGAGATTAGACCTAGTCCCTAGGTTCTCGAGCCTAGGGACTAGTAGCTAATTGTATACCGATAGGTATTAAGCGTGGCTCACTAGCACCAAGCGCACTGCATCGAGTTGCAGTAGGCTATCGTCTAAGTATCCATTGAGTTCGGTCATCTGATCCTTCAGGTGAGTGATCTCTTCGTCACGAATGTTAGGATTGACAGCCTTGAGTGATTCGAGACGTTCTAGCTCCACCGTGAGCTGAGAGGTCATTTTTGCTCTGGCACTCTCTGCAAGCAGTTTAAGCTCGGTCTGTGCAAACTCTTCTCCCTTAGCAAATAAGGGGTGTAAAACGGACTGAGAGGCGTTGACCAGCTTACTGGCAATATGTCGATTGACCGCGCTAAGCTGCTTATTGAAACTCTCGTAAGTAACATTGTCAGACAAGTTGTTGCCGTTCTTGTCCAGTAAGATACGTACAGGTGTTGGCGGTAGGTATCGATATAGTTGGCTCGATTTAGGTGCCGAAGCATCGGCCATATAGATCAGCTCGAGGAAGATGGTTCCTGCAGGGAGTGCCTTATTCTTCAATACCGCTACGCTGGTGCTACCCGTTTCGGACGAGGTGATCAAGTCTAAACCTGTCTGAACCAGAGGATGCTCCTGAGTGATAAGGGCAATATCATCACGGGACAGGGCCATTTCTCTGTCGAAGGTGATAGTCATGCCATCTTCGGATAATCCCGGGTAAGTCGGGAACATCATATGTTCACTGGTCTTGAGCACTATGGTGTTTTCACCGCAGTCTTCCTGCTCGACACCTATGATGTCCCATAAACGGATAACTGAGCCGATAAGTTGAGTGTCTTCATCGCGTTCAGCCAGACGCTGCACCAACTTAGTTGCGCGATCGCCACCATGGGAGTTGATTTCAAGCAGCTTATCTCGGCCTTGTTCCATTGCCGTCTTTAGCTCTTGATAACGAGTCTGAGTATTGCTTAGCAATTCTTGGAGCGCAGATTCGTCTTGGGTGATCAACTGAGAAAGCAGAGACTCAGAGAACTCGTTGAAGAGTATGTGCCCACTTGGACAGGTCTGCTCGAACGCATTGAGTCCAGTGTGATACCACTGCATCAGACACTCTTGGGCCGTTCCTGCTAGATAAGGCAAGTGGATCTCGACATCGTTGTTTTGACCGATACGATCTAAACGGCCGATGCGTTGCTCCAGCAGATCCGGATTCAGGGGCAGATCAAACAGGATTAACTGACTGGCAAACTGGAAGTTTCGTCCCTCTGAGCCAATTTCGCTACAGATGAGCGCCTGAGCACCACCAGTTTCCTGAGCAAAGTAGGCGCCAGCCTTATCTCGTTCGATAATCGACATGCCCTCATGGAACACGGTCGCTTGAATACCTTCACGGGTACGCAGAGCTTCTTCAAGGCTCAGTGCGGTTTCCGCTTGGCTGGCAATAATCAGCACCTTCTTGCTACGGTTGGTCTTCAAAAACTCGATGAGCCAATCGACTCTGGGATCAAATTTCCACCAACTGGCACTGCTGCTCTCAAAATCTTGATAGATTTTTTCAGGGCTAAGGGCCTGTTTGACCTTAGCCGGGGTATCTAAGTGGCCATTCATCATGGCGCCAACTCGCGCAGCCGTCACATATTGACTTGGCATAGCTTGCGGATGTGCATGGAAGATACGCGTAGGGAAGCCTTTAACCGATGCGCGGCTGTTACGGTACAGGACTCGGCCTGTGCCATGTCTGTCCAGTAGATCTTGCAACAGCTCATCACGGGCGGCTTGTTGCTTGTCCACATCGGCATCGCTTGCCTGAATTAACTCCAGAGTCTCGTCGATATCTTTCTCACTGAGCAGAGTCGTCAACTGAGATACAGCTTCGCTGCTCAGTGTGTCGCCACTAGCAAGCGCTTCGGCAGCACTGGCAACATCTTTGTAGCTGTTTTCCTCTTCGAGGAAGGCCTCATAATCGTAGAAACGATCGGGATCCAGCAAGCGTAATCTGGCAAAGTGACTCTGATGACCCAGTTGATCCGGCGTCGCTGTAAGTAGCAATACGCCAGGTACGACTTCACTCAGGGCTTCAACGATACGGTAGGCGCGGCTAGGTGCTTCTTCGGTCCACTCCAGATGATGTGCTTCATCGACAATCATAAGATCCCAATCGGCATCTATGGCTTGTTCTAGGCGTTTCTTCTTGCGTAATAGCTCCAGTGAGCAGATCACCAGTTGTTCGGTATAAAATGGATTGTCGTTATCGGCGTAAGCTTCGATACATCTGTCTTCATCGAATACAGAGAATTTCAGGTTGAAGCGGCGCAGCATCTCGACAAGCCACTGATGACGTAGGGTATCGGGAACGATAACCAGAATTCGCTCGGCGCGGCCGGTAAGCAGCTGCTGATGAATGATCAATCCCGCCTCGATTGTCTTACCTAGGCCTACTTCATCGGCGAGTAATACTCTAGGAGCAAAACGGCGACCCACTTCATGGGCGATCCACTGCTGATGTGGGATCAGGCCGACTCTCGGTCCCTGTAATCCCAGAAGATCCGATGTGGCCAGTTTATTTCTCAATAATTGGCTCTGGTAGCGGACGCCGAATCTGTCTAAGCGATCGATCTGACCGGCGAATAGTCTGTCTTGAGGCTTATTGAATCTAACATTGTGGTTGAGTAGGGTCTCTCTGAGCGAGACTTGCTCACCAGTTTCGGTGTGAATTCCGTGGTAGATAATGAGCTCATTCTTCTCTTCAAGCTCACTGACGGTCAGGCTCCATCCTTCATGGCTTTCAACTTTATCGCCAGGATTATAAATAACTCGAGTCAGGGGAGCCTCGGTGCGTGAGAACAGCCTGTTCTCATCGGTTGCTGGAAACATCAGCGTGACCATACGGCCTTCTAATCCTACGACTGTACCTAAACCAAGTTCTGATTCGGTATCACTTATCCAGCGTTGACCTAAGGAAAAGGGCATTAACTATTTCTCATCTACGGGTGAACCACGAAAGGGCGCGTATTTTACCTAAACTCCCTAAAAGTGCAAGGCTAGGAGCTTTTATCGAGGGGCTTAATCGACCTCAATTTGGTGTCGAACCTAAGCTTAATTAGTAAAAGTGTCGATTACAAATCATACAAGTAGTTTGTTTCTCCGGATTTTGTCATATCAGTGTAATCTAACTAAGTGACTCTCAATTATAGAAAGTTCTAAGCAAGTGATTGAAGCGGCACTTTAATAGTGTCAGTATGAAATCAAGGTGATAGCTGTTTTTTACTGTTTGTGGTCACTGAAACTTCTTACTCGACATGATTTTTAAAGGACTTATTAAGGACTAGGAGCCGTGAATACATACATTATATAGAGAGAAATAATTGGAGGCGCCATGGAACAAGACGACAGAAAGTTGTTTGTACTGGATACCAATGTATTACTACACGAACCTTTAGCCATTTATTCATTTAAGGAACACGATGTAGTTGTCCCCATGACAGTTCTGGAAGAACTGGATCAGATTAAAGATAGAAAGCGAGACGTAAGTAGAGACGCACGGGTTGCCATCAGGGCACTCGAAGACATACTCGGCGGTAAAACCACCCCAGAGCAGATACTCCAAGGGGTCAAACTGCCACGGCGAGAAGATCACGGTGATGCCTGTGGCACCTTGTCCATCTTTCCCGATCACCAACTCGAAATGACCCATGCCTCCTTACCAGGCGACAATAACGATAACCGCATCATCAACACCGCACTACACCTGCAAAAAATCCATCAGCCCCGTAATGTCGTTCTCGTCACTAAAGACATCAACATGCGCCTCAAGGCTAAAGGGGCGGGCATCAAACAGGTTGAGGATTACCGCACCGATCAGCTCATCGATGATATTCGCTTCCTAACTACTGGATTTCATCAATTCAAGGGTGATTTTTGGGAACGTAAGGAGCATGTTTCTACCGAGTCCCATGGACGTCATACCGTACATACGGTACCAACCCTTGAGGTCGGAGATGAGAATTTCTATATCAATCAATACTTGCTAGACGAAGACTCCAACTTCTGCGCCCGGGTGCTGGAGAAGACCAATGGTGACCTTAAACTCTTGGATCTAGGTAAAGATAGATTACTCAACATAGATGCATGGGGCATACGTCCGAAGAATATTTATCAGGGCATGGCGATGCAGGCTCTGCTGGATCCGGACATTGACCTGGTGATCCTCACGGGACCTGCAGGTTGTGGTAAGACGCTATTAGCCATGGCTGCTGCTCTGGAGATGGTGGTGGAGAGAGGGCTTTACGATAAAGTTATCGTGACCCGTAATACGCCGGAGATCGCCGAGTCTATAGGCTTTCTTCCTGGCACCGAAGAGGAGAAGATGACGCCTTGGCTTGCGGCGATAACCGATACCTTAGAAGTACTGCATAAGAATGATGTGAACCCCAGTGGCAGCATGAATTACATCATGGATAAAGCCAATGTTCAGTTCAAATCCATCAACTTTATGCGTGGCCGCTCGATACAGAACTCAGTGGTGATCCTCGATGAGTGTCAGAACCTGACGGCTTCCCAGATAAAAACCATGATCACCCGTATGGGCGAGGGAACTAAGCTTATCTGTAGCGGTAACCTGTCGCAGATCGATTCTAACTATCTCACTGCAGTGACATCGGGATTGACTTATATCGTTGAACGTTTCAAAGACTTCGAAGGCAGTGCCAACATCTATCTCAATGGTGTTGTACGCTCACGTCTGGCCGAATTTGCCGAGGAAAACCTCTAAGTTATTCGAGCCGTTCGCCTTTTTAGCCCTCAAAATAAGGCCTCCATCTCTATGGGGGTCTTATTATTTTGTGTAGAGAGAGAAATGTAGCACTAGGGTAAAATTTTAATCATCTCTGTATCTATCTGTAAGCTAGGTGTTTATCTGTGCTCGTTATCTCACCTTAGTTAACTTATTAGACTAATATAGTGTATTCAATTCATCTATCTTCCTGATACTATACTGTTAATGAAATTTAGAGTCTGTGCAGGGAATTGCAGGCTTATTCAAGGGTCATGAATGAAACCGACTGAGCCAGATCTTCAACTGAAGTCGCCGATACAGAAAAACTATAATCGTGCTGTTTTTTATACTTATATTGGCGTGATCATCATGGCGCTGATCACTGCTTGGTTCTTCTTCGAACGCCAGAAAACTCAGCTTATGGAGCAAAGAGAAGAGCAGGTAGAGCGACATGTTCTGCAGATCGATCTCTTGCTGGAGTCGAGTATCCGAGCGGTAAAGAGTCTGAGAAATGTTGCAGTCGATCATCTGAGGCTTGGTGAACTGGTGCGTAAAGACCGTTTACCTCAATATGAAAAATTCAACGAGAGTGGTCAGTATTTTACCTTAGAGCCAAGTTACGCACAGAGTGGTGAACCTTTCACCAACATGGGGCGCATTACAGGTGCTGGTTCTCTCAATGGTCGCAGCGAGAAGTTTTATCAGGAATTGGAGATGTTGTTCGAGCTTTCGCTCTCCTTTCCGGTGGCAACCGAAGCGGCCCCCAAAGCTTCATCTATCTATTACATCTCTAAACGTAGGATCATGTCCTATTACCCTTGGCCATCGGACGATCAAAGGTTCAGAGAGGAACTGCTTAATAAGAACCAGTTTCAGCTAGCTACGCCAGCCATGAACCCCCAGCGAAGCGTGTTCTGGAGCCCGGCTTACGTTGATCCAACAGATAAAGGCTTGCTGACCACCTTAGGTGTGCCCATCTATCTGGAAGATGAATTTATTGGTTCGATCAACCTGGACATGACCTTGGCCTCGCTTGCGAGGCAGATACGTCTCTACTTCAAGATGCCGGGTACGGTGATCCTGTTAGATCAAAAAAACAATATTCTTTCCCATAGTGATTCAGATAACTCTGAGATCAGTCGTGTCTTTCATATCAGTCAGAAGATCCCTTCTGAATTACATTCTATTCCTGAGTCTGAGCTGTTTGATGCCCATGAAGGGATCATCAGGAATGGATACTACATCCACTCGGTAGCGTTGCAGAATACCCCCTGGCGCCTACTCTATCTGCAAGATAGAGATGATCTGTTTAAGGACTCTTGGGAAAAACTGGAGCTGACCTTCATCTTAGTAGTATTGGCCTTATCGATATTGGTGACCATAGTACATTGGCAGACCCGACGCTCATTTGTGAACCCGGCCTCACGACTTTTAACCCACTTAGAGGGATGTTCCCAGGAGCCTCGCAAACCGCCAGAGCAGATCTCCCAGGGCTGGGAGCCTTGGTTCCAATTAGTGAGTCGAATTTTTGAAGAGAACCAACAATATACCAGGCACTTAGCAGAGCAAAATCGCCGATTGGATAAGCTGGTGGCGCGCCGTACCGAACGACTCAAAGAGACCACTGAGCGGCGAGAGCGGGAATATGCCTTACTGAGATCTTTACTCGACTCCATTCCCGAGGCGATTGTCTTCAAGGATAAAGAGGGTAAATATTTAGGCTGTAATAAGTCTGCCGAACGCATGTTGGGCTATACCGAGAGTGAACTCATTGGCCAGGAGTCGATAAAACTAACCTCCAAAGAACAGTCGGTGCGGATTAAGGCGGAAGATGAGCGTGTGCTATTGGAACGTACTCCCCTTAGATATCAGGAGAAGGTGGAACTCGCTGGCAAGCCTGTGCTACTCGATACCCTTAAGCTGCCTTTTTACAATAGACGCGGTGAGCTGTTAGGCCTGATTGCCGTGTGGCGAGATGTGACTCGCGAGTATGAGTCAGCCGAGCAGTTAAGATTGTCGGAAGAGCGTTATCACTTAGCCATGGATGCGGTAGAAGATGGCTTATGGGATTGGTATCTGGATTCGAAACAGATTATCTGTAATCCCGCTTACTACTCCATGCTTGGCTACAAGACCAATGAGTTTCCGGCTTTAGTCTCAACCTTAGACGATCTTATTCATCCCGACGACAGGATCCGGGTGGAGGAGTATCGCGAACAGTATCTTGGGGATCCCATCGGTGCTTTCGATATCGAATTCAGGATGCGTGGCAAGAGTGGTCAGTATCACTGGTTACTCTCTCGTGGCCGTGTGGTGGAGTTTACACCCAATAATCAGCCTAAACGTATGGTAGGAACTCATAAAGATATTACCCGCCATAAAAGTAACGAGGTCGCACTGCTTGAGGCTAAGCAAGATGCAGAATCTGCCAACCTGTATAAGAGTGAATTCCTGGCCAATATGAGCCATGAAATCCGCACACCCATGAATGCCATTATCGGCATGTTACAGCTGGCTCAGCGCACAGAGCTTACGCCCAAACAGGAAGATTATCTGGAGAAGGCCGGCTTCTCGGCTCAGTCTCTGCTCAGGATCATCAACGATATTCTCGATTTATCTAAGATCGAGGCGGGTAAACTAGAGCTTGAAAAGGTGGCGTTCCCGCTGGATAAAGTGTTGGATCATGCCCTAGATCTCAATGCACTTAAGTCCCAGCAGAAGGGAGTCGAGCTGTTACTTTACGCACCGGTCACTGCCGGGTTAATTCTCGAGGGGGATCCCCTGCGATTAGGTCAGGTACTGATCAACATGCTCTCTAATGCGGTTAAGTTTACTCAAACTGGTGAGATCGAGTTAGGCTGTGAAGATGTGGGTGAGCGCGATCATCGCATCACCCTCAAGTTCTGGGTCCGCGATACAGGCATAGGGATCAGTAAGGAACAGCAGGCAAGCTTGTTCGATGCCTTCGCCCAAGCCGATGGCTCTACTACACGTAAGTATGGTGGTACCGGTCTGGGTCTTTCGATTAGTAAGCATCTGGTGTCCATGATGGGCGGTCAGATGCAGGTACAGAGTGAGATGGGGATCGGCAGTACTTTCAGCTTCACCATCAGCTTCGAGATCGCCGAAGAGGCGGAAGTTAAGCCTATGATAGTGCCTGAACGCTTAGGTAATCTTAAGACCTTAGTGGTGGATGATAACCCGACGGCATTGCAGATCTATTCCGCCGTGATGCGTGACTTCCATTTCGAAGTGGATACCGCGGCCAATGGTTCGGAGGCGCTATATAAGCTAGAAAAATCATCAGTCGATCTTCTTCTGCTCGACTGGATGATGCCAGAGATGGATGGCATTCAGGTGATTGAAGAGCTGGACCGTATGGTGGCCGATGGTCGATTAGAAAAGCGTCCCGTCGTCATCATGATGACAGCCTACGCCGCGGAGCCTCTCAAGGAAGATGCGGAGCGCTCAAACATCTACGCCATGTTGCAGAAGCCGTTTAAAGCATCGGCTTTGTTCGATGAAATCATCGGTGCCTTTGCTGAAGAGCCTAAGGTAACTTCTGTGGTAGAAGTAGAAGCAGAAGAGGTTGTGGATGAACATGCGGGCGTGGTCTTGTTAGTAGAGGATAACTTTATCAATCAGCAGGTGGCGACTGAACTCCTTAAGAGCGCTGGTTACGAGGTTGATGTTGCCGATAACGGTCAAATCGCCATAGACATGATCGCCGAGAAAAATTTTGATGCGGTACTCATGGATATTCAGATGCCTGTGATGGACGGGTTAACAGCAACGATAGAGCTCAGGAAGCACTTTAGTCTGCAGGAACTGCCTATCATAGCCATGACGGCTCACGCCATGTCCGGGGATAGAGAGAAGAGTCTGTCGGCGGGGATGAATGCTCATATCACTAAGCCGATTGTTCTCAATGAATTGTTCGATACCCTAAGTTATTGGATCAAACTGAAAGAAGAAGTGGATTAAGGGGTTAATTTTCTTGTTGCACACTCTAGATATGAAGAATTAAGCTATTTCCATATAGAGTGGACTAAATGAATGATTTACACTTGAGACTAAAGGGATAGCTGTTAAGCTATCCCTTTAGTGTTTTTAGTGCAAAATTAGAACAGAATATCAACATAAAACAAAAATTAATATTGAATTGTTGAGATCTGCAGGTGTAATAGCCTCATTCAAGGAGACCAAATGAAGCCCTATAATCTTGCCTTGGCGATAGTACTTTTCTCTGTGCCCGTCGTCGATGTTGTCGCAGATCCAAGTAATACCGCCACTATTATCAAGAAAAGCCAGTCAGCAAGCGGCTTTATCAATCTGTTTTATTCTAAAGCTGATGGTGAGCTTTACCTCGAAGCAAACAAGTTAGATCAGCCTTTTCTTTTGCTCACAAGTTTACCCCATGGTGTCGGCTCTAACGATATCGGCTTAGATCGTGGTCAGCTTGGTTATACTCGCATGGTGCAATTTGAGCGTCATGGACCCTACTTGATCCTGAAGCAGCTTAATACTCAATATCGCGCCAATACCGATAATGCCGCCGAGCTCAGAGCGGTTAAAGAAGCCTTTGCCGAATCAGTGCTCTGGCGAGGCAAGATCATAGATGGTAAGCGAGATCTTGTGTCGATCAATGATCTGGTGATTAACGATCTCCACGGTATATCTTCGGTTCTCGAAGACACTAAGCAAGGCAGCTATCAACTGGATAAAAGTCGTTCACTCATCTTGCCCCAAGGGGTTAAGTCTTTTGAGCGGAACAGCGATGTCGATGTATTGCTGACCTTCAATAGTACCAAGGCGGGAAACTATGTGGCTCAGGTGACACCCGATGCTAACCATATGTCGGTTCGCTTGCGCTACTCCTTCATTCAGTTGCCGGAAGAAGGCTATGTGGCGCGTGATTATCACCCTATGAGTGGTTATCTATCCGATGAGTATCTGGATTATGGTACTCAGGTTAATCAGGATATTCGTCAACGTCATCTGTTGCGTCATCGCCTGCAGAAAGTGAATCCGGGCTCTGAGCCCAGTGAAGTGATCAAGCCTATCACCTACTATTTGGATCCCGGTGTACCTGAACCAATCCGCAGTGCACTGTTAGAGGGCGCAAGTTGGTGGGAAGAGGCATTTGAGCAAGCAGGCTTCATCGGTGGGTTTAAAGTCGAGTTATTACCCGAAGATGCCGATCCTCAAGATGTCCGCTATAACGTGATCCAATGGGTACACAGGGCGACGCGAGGCTGGTCATATGGCTCTGCGGTTACAGATCCAAGGACTGGCGAGATCATCAAGGGACATGTGACCTTAGGTAGCCAAAGGGTTCGCCAAGACCATATGATTGCCCGTGGCCTCACTGCTGGTTGGGAAGATAGACAGGCCGCCGAAGATGCCTCTATGGCGCTTTCATTGGCTCGCATTCGTCAACTTGCGGCCCATGAGGTTGGTCATACCTTAGGTTTCGATCATAACTTTGCAGCTTCGAGTAATGATAATGCCTCTGTGATGGATTATCCGCATCCACAGGCGACATTGAAAGGCGAAAAAATAGATATTTCGGCGCCCTACGGCGTAGGTGTCGGTGCCTGGGATAAGTATATTGTCGAATATGGTTATAGTGAATATGCCGACTCTGCCTCAGAATCGGCTCTGTTATCTGAGCTGATGGCTAAAGTGCAACGCCAAGGGCTGCGTTATATAGGTGAAGCTGATTCACGCTCGAAAGGGGCCAGCAATGCTTACGCCAGTCTTTGGGATAATGGCAGTGATCCTGTTGCCGAGCTTGTCCGTATCGATAAGGTGCGAGCCAAGGCTATTAATGATTTTTCTCCTTCGGCATTGTTAGCCGGGCAGCCGAAAGGTGAGCTAAGCGACATTTTCGTGCCCATCTATCTGCTAAACCGTTATCAGATCACTGCCGCAGCTAAATTTATCGGTGGCACAGATTACAGTTATAGCGAAGGCGTCGACGGTGAGTCATGGCATTATATTGCGCCTCAGTTACAGAAGAGTGCTCTGGATGCCTTGCTGGAGACCTTGTCACCTAAGGCGCTAGCTATCTCCCAGTCATTGCAGGAATCTTTAGTGCCCAAAGCGGGCAACTACAACAGGACACGTGAGAGTTTCGATTCGGGTCTTGGTGTTATCACAGATCCCCTCGGTATGGCCGAAGTCTTGAGTCGTCATACAGCCAAACAGCTTCTCGCGCCTCAACGACTCAATCGAGTCAATCAAGGCTATATCGGCGATAGGGAACAGTTATCTGTTCCGGCATTAGTCGATAAGCTACTGGGCAGTACATTGTATGATGATATCCCTAATGGCGCCGAGCAAGGGGTCTGGATGCGGGTTAACAGCGTGATAATCGACGAGTTGTTAGCAAGCTACCATGCTAAACAGACTCGCCCAGAGGTGAAGGCACAATTGGCAGACCGTCTGCGTTATACGCTCAAGCAGCTTAAACGTAAGGTTAAGAGAGTCAGCGCCTATGAGGCCGCTCATTTTGCCTGGCTTGCAGATGGCGTAGAGAGAGGCATGAAAGATCCTAGGGCGAAACTGATAGCCGAGCCGCTTAAAATGCCACCTGGTTCACCGATTTAGCGGTTTATAGGAAACAGGATATGAAGATTCTAGAGCCTAGAATCTTCATTTTTTTTGAACTATTTTATAGGGATAGAGTCTATCCCTATGTCATCCATTCCTTGTCGCATTTTTAAAGGTTAAATAATTCAAACCATGGCAAAACAGATCGTACATCTGCTGTTATTTATCGCTCTGGTTGGACAAAACCTCTTGTCGCCGGCGATGGCCATGCCTGAATTTTTACACTCTGTGAGTCATGAATCAGCTTTGCTACAAATTGGCTCAGCGTCTACTTCTATTCCTGAGACTAACATCTCAACTGGCTCAGATTTCCCTCAAGATGTGATGGTTCAGTGTGACTTACCTTGTATCATATTAGCCAGTGGCCACTGTGTAACTCATTGTGTTTCTATGACGGGTATGTTTATTCAATCTTCCTTAGATTTGATACTAGCAACATCTAGTGAACAGATCCCAAATCGACTCTGGTCGATACAGACTGCTGATACCTCGCAAGTTTACCGCCCTCCAATAAGCTAACTTTAACTCTCTGGTGGTTTGTCTGTTTCTGTTCTCTGATCTTGTTTTAACACTTGTCCTATAGAGAAATAGCTCAGCCACTCCCCAAATCGTCCTTTGGAAATTTGATCACAAATGTATCAAATTGCACCAAATGTAATTAATTTGTTCACAAATTGTTGTAATTAATCTAATGTTGTTGTTACACACTTGTGGTCAAAAAAGATTGGAGTTCTATATGAAATTATTAACCAGCGTGGCCTTATCTGCAGTATTTGTGTTTTCATCAGTAGCAGTTGCTGATATTCCTGATTTTTCTAAGACATCGGCTGCCAAATCCAGCTACGACTTTTCAAAGAATCAGCCCGTTAAGGGAAATCAGTTGCAACAAGCGTCGACCCGACATGATTTTTCAAAAACCGTGGCAGCGAGCGAAAAATATCTGTTTTCTATCAATGAAGCTGCAGTTGTTCAAAAGGTAGTGTTCCCTTCGACTCAACACGATTTCTCAACGACATCGGCGATGAAACGGATCTAAGAGTTAGCTGATAAAACTAATAATTCGTAAATAGTAAAGCGTTTGAAGTGAAGGCCCGGACTAAGATGCACTGTCCAGGGCCTTTCTTTTTACTAATATCTTATCGCTTATCGCTTATCGCTTTATCCAGATTCTTATCCAAAGCATGCCCCAGTCGATAGGCATCGATAACGCCTACCAGCCAACCTATGATAAATACCCAAGTAGCAATGGATACGTAAAGTGCTTTCGCACCACTGGGTTGCTCGGTGACCATTTGATAGATCAGATTAAAGTCCAGGGGAACTGCACCGGATAAGATCTGATCTGAAATCTCTTGTGCTCGCTCTACCGCCTGATAGAGGAGATAGGCTAGCCCACTCAGACTGACGGCAGAGATAAGGGTGCCAATATTATATTTCTTTAAGTAGAAATGGCCGGTTCCCGGGCAGACGAAGGCTGAGATCAACGCGGCGGTGATTGCCTTTTTCATATGAGCTTCTTTTTGCTTGATACGTATGTTGCAATCATTCTAAATCAATTCGACGAATGGCCAGCTGTAAAAATGTCACTTTGTCGATGAATTTTTGTTTATTTTCAGAGTTGGAGTCATGTGCTTTAGTTGCGTCTAACTGACTCTGGACACCGGCTAACTCCTGAATCAGCCAGCCACGGATCATCACGTAATAACGTGAGTCGGTGCCATATTGGCTTATGGTGGTGAGAGACTCAGGATCTTCAGGCTTAGTTAAAGCAGTTGAAATCGCTTCGACCATGACGCCTATTTGGTAGGTCTGCGAAGATTCATCATAGAATGTATTATCTTGAGCCATAACTGGAGCTGAGCTCAATAGGCTGGCGGCCAAGGTAATGGATAGTAGCTTGGTATATTTCATTGGAGCCGACCTATAAATGGGGAGTCACTCCCAATACAGTATCAAGGTATTGGCATTAATGCCGCTTTAATACTTCCTCGGGATAAAAGTAAACCCGATCCACAAGGGATCGGGATTGCCGGGAAGCAAGTTACTTCTGATGTCGATAATCGCTGAGTCGTTAGCTTTCTCCTTCTTCTTTCCTCTTACTATTTTCTTTTAAGCCGTTTTTCCCTGCCGTTTTCTATTCCTGTTTAGGATTGTGCCTGTTTAGGGTAAGGAATACGAAATGCCAGAGTGTAAGTGACAGGTAAGACGATGAGTGTCAGCACAGACGCGAAGCCAAGACCGAAGATTATGGTGATTGCCATAGAGCCAAAGAAGGCATCAGACAGCAGAGGAACCATACCTAGCATAGTCGTTATCGCTGCCATCAAAACGGGTCTTACCCGGCTCACGGACGAATCGACTACAGCCTGATAAGCCTCCTTGCCTTCACTCAGTTCCAGGTTTATCTGATCTACCAGTACGATGCCATTCTTGATGATCATGCCAGTCAAGCTGAGTAATCCTAGTAATGCCATAAAGCTGAAAGGGGCATCGAATAGTAATAGGCCAGAAACCACGCCGATTAAGGCTAATGGCACGGTGAACCAGATGACCAGAGGCTGACGTACCGAATTAAACAGCAGTACTGTGATAAGGAACATAGCTAGATAGCCCATAGGAATTGAGCTAAATACCGAGACCTGAGCCTCCCCAGCTGTCTCATATTCGCCTCCCCATTCGAATTCATAACCCGCAGGGAGCGAAATAGCTTCTATATCGGCTCTGATTTTTCGAAAGACAGAATCGGCCGTCTCATCGGTACCGTTAATAGGATCGGCATAAACAGCCAGCATACGTTTTCTGTCACGACGCATGATAAGCGGGTTTTCCCATTCGGTGGTGAATTCAGAAACCACTTGAGTGGCGGGAACGAAGACGTTATTTTCTGAACTCCAGACCTGCAGCTTCCAAAGGCTGTCGGCGTCGAGGCGTTCCTCGGCAGGTGCCCTTGCTATGATAGGCATCAGATGGCTGTTCTCACGATAGACGCCGACCTGCTTGCCACCGAAGTTAACTAGGAGTGAATTATCGAGATCTTGTTTACTGATCCCCGTCTCACGGGCCTGAGCGAGTGCCAGTTGCGGACGGATCAGAGTCACCTGGTTACGCCAGCTATGTCTTACGCCTACGGCTGTTGGCTCTGCATCTAAAATAGCCTTTGCTTGGGTGGCAAGCTGACGCAGTACCACAGGATCTTCACCATAGAAACGCGCCTCTATCTTAGCGGCAGGGCTGGGACCATTTTCCATATATTTGAAACGATACTCGGCTTCTGGATACTTGAGGCTTAACTCTTTCTCCAAGGTGCGCATGTATCGCTCTAAGCTGGTGAGATCTGTCATCTCGATCAGTAATTGACCGTAGGAATTGTAGCCTTTCTCTGGGACATAGGAGAGCACGAATCTTTGGGCACCTTGGCCGACAACGCTAGTGAGATTAACCAGCCCGATATCATGGGTTTCTTGCTGGGCAAGTAGGTCTTTCTCTATGCGGCCGAGCAGGTGTTCTGTCGCCTTAATATCTGTGCCTTCAGGCATCCACACATCCACGAAGAACATAGGCGTGTTCGAAGCTGGAAAGAAGACATTTTTTACGTATCCGAAGCCCATTACTGAGGTGAACAGCGCCGCGATAACGACTAGCAAGGTGACGGCGCGAAAACGCATGGCCAAATTTAAGCTGCTACGGTAAAACTGGAATATAAAGCCCTTGTAGGGATCATCATTCTCATCCTCGCTGACTTCGCCATCTTTGAACATGAGGTGGCAGAAGAAGGGGGTTAAGGTCATGGCTGTGATCCAGCTGATAAACAGGGAGATCAGTAAGACCTGGAATAACGATACGCAAAATTCACCTGTGGCTGTGTCTGACAAGCCAATCGGAGCGAAGGCTAAAATGGCGATGACAGTGGCACCAAGTAGTGGCCATTGAGTCTGTGACACCACTTGTTTAGATGTCTCTAGTCGGCTCTGACCACGCTTGATACCTATGAGTATGCCTTCGGTGACCACGATGGCGTTGTCGACCAGCATACCTAGGGCGATAATAAGTGCGCCCAAGGAGATGATTTGTAGCTCGATATTGAGCAGCTTCATCATGATGAAGGTGCCTAATATGGTCAATAGCAATACCAGCCCCATCAGCAGACCGGCGCGGACGCCCATGAATATCAAGAGTACGAAGATCACTATGGCAATAGACTCGGCCAGATTGATTAAGAAACCTGTGATGGTCTGATCGACCATCTTACTCTGGTCGTAGACAGTGTTGAGTTGTATACCAATGGGGCGCTCGTTATCGAGCTCGAGCAGCCTTTCATTGATGGCTACGCCGACATCAACCACATTGACGCCGCTGGAAAATGAGATCCCTACAGACAAGGCTGTTTCGCCATTGCCATGGTAGATGTTTGTTGGGGTCTCATCGTTATCTTTATAGACCTGGGCTATATCGCCAAGGTAGACCAGTTTTGTACTGCCTGGTGCGCTGATTAACAGGCGCTCCATCTGCTTCACCTGGCTAAACTCACCGGTAGGATGGATACGAATGCGGTTATCGCCAACACGAATACTACCGGCGTTGGATACTACGTTCTGACTATTGATAAGGCTATAGATATAATCCTGGTCTAGGCCCAGAGCGTTGAGTTTCTGCTGGGAAATTTCGACCACTACTTGTTCGGTTATTTTGCCTGCAATGGTAACTTTTTTCACACCATCGACAAGCACAAGCTCACGCCTGAGAAAGTCGGCATAATTTTGCAACTCACGGCTAGTGTAGCCATCTCCAGAGACATTGAGCAAAATGCCATACACATCGCCGAAATCATCTATCACTGATGGAGTTGCGACCCCTGGTGGCAGTTCACCTAGTTTGTCGTTGACCTTACGGCGCACTTCATCCCACACCTGGGGCAGTTCGTCTGCGCCGTAATGCTCGTGTACCTCTATCTCTATCTGAGACAGGCCGGCACTGTTGATCGAGGTGATATGTTTGATTGCATCGAGTTGCTGCAGGGCATCTTCCAGAGGCAGGGTAACCTCCTCTTCGACCTGTTCCGGCGAAGCGCCTGGATAGGCGGTGACGACGAGTGCCTGTTTGAGGGTGAACTCAGGGAATTCGAGCTGACCTAGCCCAAGAAATGAGATGCTGCCCCCCACGAGTAGCAATAGGGCAAACATCCAGCTCACCACTTTATGTTCTATAGAGTATTGTGCGAAATTCACGGCGTAAAATCCTTGCAGGCGAAAGAGTAAAAATAAAGGCTTAGGTGGTACTGATTGCGGCGTTAAACCCCGCGCTGCCAGTGAAGAGGCTTAACTTTTTGGTCGGCAGAAAGGTACTGCACACCGGCTACTACTAGCTGATCGCCCTTACTCAATCCTGTTAAAATTTCTATGCCATCTGTGGTGACTCGACCTAAGGTGACAATTTGCGGAGTCACATTACCTGTGTCTGCATGATAGAGCCAGATGATATTTTCGCCATCCTGATCACGCTTCATCACTGCACTAGCAGGGATCACTGTTTTATCTAACTGGGAGTCCATAGAGAGATCTAGAGTTAGCTCGGCGCTCATACCCGGAAGAATATTGATTTGAGTGGGTCTAGGTAGCGTGAAGACCACTTCGTAACTTTGGGTGCCAGGAGTCACCTGAGTCGCGTGCTCTTTGAGTTTTACCGGATAGGCTTGCTCTGGCTGAGTGCTAAAGTGCACCTGAGGTTGAAATTTCGCATGGGGATTAAATTTGATTGCCTGGCTGGCCATAGACTCTGGTACCTGGATCACTACGTCAATATTGCGATCTTTTTGTAACACGAGCACCGACTGATTGGCCTGAATCATCTGATAATTGTCTATGGAAATCTTAGCTACCGTGCCGTCATATGGTGCGAGTAAATTGGTATAGCTCAGTTGGTCACGGGCATTAGCCAGAGCGGCAGCGGCTGATTTCAGCTGAGCCTTAGAGAGATCGTAATCTGCTGGGGAGATCAACTGGCGGCGTAACAGTTCACCCTTACGCTTATAGTCGGCGGTGGCGAGCTCATGATCGGCTTCGCGGTTGAGTAAAGTATTGCGGGCATCTCGGTCATCAAGTCTAGCTAAAATAGTGCCTTTTTTAACATGTAGGCCTTCCACCAGAGTAAAGTCGATCAGCTGACCCGATACTCTAAAACCTAAATCAGCTTGCTTGGTGGCGGCTATTTTTGCCGGGAAAACACGAATAGAAGCGGCATTAACATCTGTGACTTCCAATAATTTCACCGGTCTTATGGTTTGTGGAGCTGCTTCAATCGATTCTGCGTTGCAGCCAGCCAAGGTGCCAGTGATTATTATGGCTGCGAATGTTTTTGCTAGGTACTTCATAAAGCGGATTCCATTTGTGCGACGAGATGTATTAATTCTGGCTAAGATAGCAGTATCTAATATTGAACAAAATGGGAATGTGTGGAATCATCGGTTCCATAAAATGAGACTAATTAGTCTTGATTGTTAAAACTAAGCGTGAGCATGATCGCTTTAGTTACCAGATTTGGTGTAAAAGTAATCGATAACCTGTGAGGGTTTGTTATGAAAACTGAAGATATTTCCCTGTTCCATCGCATCGTCGAGACGGGCAGCTTAGTGGATGCGGCAGATTTGCTTAATTTGCCTAAGTCGACCGTGAGTCGCCGTTTGCAGGCATTAGAAGATGATCTTAAGGTCAAGCTATTCCATCGTCAGAGCCGAGCCATGACATTAACGGCTTCGGGGAGTCATTTCTATGATAAGACCTTGTCTATTCTTGGGGATCTTGAGCAAACTCTGGTGGAACTCACGGATACTCAAGCCGAAATTGGCGGACATTTACGGATCTTGATGTTCCCTGTGCCCGAGTTACTGGATATTGCCAATGGCATTTTCGAATTTATGGATCATAACCCTGAGCTTACCGTCGAGCTGATTGTCAGCACCGAGCCTCAGGATATGATCCGCAATAATATCGATCTCGCCTTTATGGTAGAAGATTCATTTAATGAAAATGAGATGGTGGCTCGAGAGATGCTTAGTGAAGAGCTGCATTTTGTTGCTAGCCCGGGTTATCTAGCCAAGGCTGGCACGCCTGTGTTGCCAGAGGACCTCGAGAAGCATAACTCTATATTGTTTCGTTACCCTAATGGTCGAATTTTTAATGAAGTCCCCTTCGGTAACGATATGAAGATAGCGGTGAAAGGTAACTTGTGCCTCAATAGCATTCAGCTCGGCCTGGAAGCGAGCTTAATTGGGCGAGGTATTGCTTTTTTACCCACAGAGGTGACTCGTGAATATGTTGAGCGGGGTGAGCTCACCATGTTGTTTGAAGATGTGGAGCCTTATGTCGGCAAGTGCTATTTAGTCTATCCATCACGGCGTTTTATCAGCTTAGCGAGCCAGAGATTTATCGATCATATGTTAGGAGCGCTTGAGCGTTGCAATGCCGGTAAAGGTTGCGGCCGAGAAGAGCGGCTACGTGGATCTATTAAGTCATGGGTTTGATTGTAAGTTATGAGCGGTAAGTGGTAAGTAAAAGCTAGAGTTCAGAATAGTATCTAGAGGTTGGAGTCTTTTCTTTTAATCTTACTGCTTTCTTCGCTCTGTCTTGAGCTTATAGCTTAAAACTTCTGAGCCTGCTCCATTACCTATCCTCTATTTATTTGTTATCTTGACAGCCAAAGAAATGACAGCGTTGTCACCTACTTCGCTGGCTGATGCTCTGACTTGTAAGTGAACACGGGTGAGAATTAACTAATACTAATAGGTATAAGACAGATAAGGATATAGATGATGTTGATTGAGTCTAAGCAGAGTTCACTGACAATAGAAAATAGTGAACGGCCGATATTATCCAGGCTATTACTGCCTTTGATAATAGCCGTAACCGCTCTATTATCGGCCTGTGTGGGGGGCAGTAGCTCAACGGCGAAAGATCCTATCGATACGACGCCTATTAGTTCTGGCAGCTCTGATAGCACGGATAACTCTAGCAATAATGATTCAGTTAATGGGGAAGTGTCGAGGGCTAATATCTTATTAGGTGGTGTCGAGTATCAGCCCATCTTGGATGAACTGGCTCTGCCAACCTACTGGGCGGCAACTAGTGAGCCGAGCGAAGAGATGTTGTCGGTGCTTAACACTCAATTAGCTCCGCTTTCTGACACATTTTCCAGTCAATTTACTCTCGAGAGTTTTGCGTTAGGGCTCAAGCTAGATCCGCTGCAAAGCCAAGCCTACAAGATCGACATATCTACCTCTGAATTAGGCCAGAGTAGAGTGATATTGACACTTGTAGCGGTCCCCCAAGACGGTGTGCTGACCCAGCCTCTGGCTACCGCAATCTATATAGCCTTGAGACAGGCACATCAAGCCGAAGGTGGTCTGCTGGGCAAACTCGTCAATCATGGTTTAGCACTGCATTTTATTGAGTCAGAGCTTAAGCCTGCTCACTTATACCAAGAGACCGAGCTTACTGGCACTGCACTGGATGATGCCATTACTCAGGCTAAGTCGGCCATTAAGAATGAAACTGATAACGGAACTGGAGACGATGCCTGGTTTAATGGCGCTGAGCCGAAAGATAATGGTGTGGCCTGGAAGTTAGGTTATTACCTGGTAGCTCAGCATTTTGTGAGATATCCGGGTAGTGATGCCGCGAACAGCTTCGCACTGGATCCTGGTTTATTTCGAATTAATTTAGCTTCGCCGATAACAGTTAATCATAAAAATGAGCAATATGTTAGAACAGGGGACGTGGCTAATCAGGTCGGGATCAGTGAACTGACCAGACAGGCGAGTGATTATATTGGGGCCTATTTTCTTGAGGGATGGAATCAAGACAAACTTATCGCCTTGACCTTCGATGATGGCCCTTCTATTTATACCACCCAGATTTTAGATCTCTTGGCTCAGTATCAGATCCCAGCCAGTTTCTTTTGGATGGGGAAAAACATGCAGTCCAATCAAGCTATCATGGCGCGAGCTTTAGCTGAGGGGCATACTTTGGCAAATCACAGCTGGAATCACCCACATGGGCGCTCGCTGACGAGTGAAGATCTTTGGCAAACGCAAATACTGAAAACTAATGAGTTGTTTCAAAGCTCAGTTGGGATAACACCGCGTTTCTATCGTCCACCCTATGGTGAGATCACCGGCAAGCAAGTCGCCTTTCTCGATGACAAAGGCATAAAGGTGATTTTATGGTCGGTGGATACCCGAGACTGGAATTCGCCCCTAGTCACAGTTGAGAATATCAGTGATGTGATGATCAATAATCAGCATCCCGAGGTGATCAGCCTGATGCACGACGCTGGTGGCAACAGGCAGAATACGGTCGATGCACTGCCTGGTGTTATTGATTACTATCACACCCAAGGCTATCGGTTCGTTAATCTGGAAATCATGCTTGGGATTAGTGATAAGAGGTAGCTTTAAGTTTTGAGCTGTAAGCGGTAAGTAAAGCAAAAGTGCGAGTAGCATCAGGTCTCATCTGTTTTTTAAACTTATAACTTTCTTAGCTCTGTCTTGAGCTTAAAACTTCTTAGCCTGCTTTAGTCCGGCGCGACGATTATTCCCAGGGGGGCTAACAGTTGCTCCTGCTGCCACTGGTTTATCATCACGCCTTCGAGCTTGATGTTACGGGGATCGAGTCCTTCCAGCTCAACTCGGCATAAGTTACAGCCTTCGAGCTCGAAAGTGCCCCATTGTGATTGAGAGAACTCACCGCCGCTGAGGTCTGAGCCCTTCATCGAAGCACCGAGCAAGTTAGCGCCCCGCCAGCGATTGTCCATTAGCTCACACTTCTCTAGTTTAGCTGACTCTAAATTGGCGTAAGAAAGGTTAGATTCTGTAATGTAGGCGTTGCAGAAGAAGGTCTTATGGCTGATATGGTTGGCAAAGCTAGTCCGGACGAAGTCTGCACCTTGCAGGTTGCATTCCCTAAGCTCGATACCGAAACAGCGAGCCCCGGCAAATAGTGCCATGCCCAGGTTACAGTGCTTAAAGCTGGCGCTTATCAGAGTGGCATAACTGAAGTTACAGCCTTCGGCTGCTCCCGCTTCGACGAACCTGCAATTAATAAAGCTGGCATCGGTCAAATCGGCTCGACTGAAATCACAACGGTAAAACTCGCAGCGCTCAAATATAGCGTCCTGGAGATCTTCTCCACTGAAACTGGTGTCTGTATACGTCTTGCCTGTGTAGTTGTCGACTTGCATATCAGTTACCTTTAGCTCGCTTATTCGTTTCAGAGGCATAAGTTTGTGTTTTTTAGTTACTCAGTCTCGGAGATTTTTTCGTTACTGAGGTTTGCATCGATAAAAGTCTTGTCACTGTCGGCCTAAATACATAGTCAGTTAGCTACCTTTAACTTTCTTATTAATTTCAGGCGTATAGGTTTGTGTGTGCTTCATTTGCTCAGGCTCAGATATTTTCTTCGCCAGAACATAGCAGGCGATACCCATCAGGGTGTTGGTGATAGGCAGCGCCAGTAGCAGGCCTTTGACCCCGCCTAGGTAAGAACCCAGAGCGGCCAGAGGTAGCATGATCAAAAACAGTCGACATACATTGAGAACCAGTGAGCTCATGGGCCTGTGGTAGGCATTGAGGGATGTGGCCATCAAGATAACGATACCCAGTGGGCCATAGGCGGCGGGGATCATTAAAATATAGAAGGACAGCCATTCTACGACCTGAGGATCTCCACTGAATAGCTGAGCAATGGGCTCGGCTAAGAGCAGCAGTGGCAGGTAGAGCAAGGTCTGAAACACCAGAATAAACTTGAGTGACAGTAACAGGGCATCACGGGCTCGCTCGGTCTGACCCGCCCCTAAGTTCTGGGCGATAAAGGGAACCAAACTGGATGACAAGGCCATCACGGCAATCAAGAGTACGGACTCAATACGGATCCCGGCACCGAAGGCAGCGACAGCACCATGGTCGATGCGGGCTAACATGGCCATGATCATTGCATTGGCCAGAGGATTAAGCAAATTCATCAGGGCTGCAGGCTGAGCGATATGAGCCAGCTGTTTCCAGTTGCACTTGAGACGTTCTATGTTGAAGTCGGCAAATTCCACTAAGTGACGCTTAAATATCAGCAGGTAGCTAGATAGCGATAGCGCAACCGCCCAAGAAATAATGGTCGCTATGGCTGCCCCTTGGATCTCCAGGCGCGGAAAAGGCCCGATACCGAAGATGAGCAGGGGGTCGAGAATAAGGTTGATCAGCGCCGCTAACATCATAATTTTTGCAGGTGAGCGGGTGTCTCCCGTGGCACGCAGCCCCTGGTTACCTACCATCAATAACACTAGCAGCGGCGCGCCCAGATACCAGATAAACATGTAGTCGGCGATCAGCGGTAAACTGGAGTCATTGGCACCTAAGAGGCTAAATAAAGGGCCTATGCACAGGCTACCTAACATGGAGATAAACGCGGTCAGCATGAAGGTCAATAATAGTGAGTCATGAAGAAACACCTTGGCTTTATCTGCCTGACCACCACCTATGAGTCGACCTAAGTTAGTGGACACTCCGGCGCCTATGCCTATGGCTATGCTGGATATGATCAGAGTCACAGGAAAAGTGAAGCTGATGGCGGCCAAAGATTCGGTGCCTAGCTGACTGATAAAAAAAGTGTCGACGAGACTGAACCCGAGAATGGTCAAAATACCAATCAGGTTTGGGAGGCTCATATTTAGCAGTACACGACCGATTGGCTGGGTGAGTAGCCCGTGTCTGTCTTTCATGGAGAAGTCTTGCCTAGTCTACAGAGGGAGGCAATTCTATCAGGATTGGCGCGGCTTTTATAAAAGCGGGATAAAAAAAATGAGATTATTTTTGTAAAGACCTTGGTTCTCATCTAGATGACCCCATATCTCCAACATCAAGCGACTTAATTTACTGATAATTTCGCCGCAATTTTTTTATTTGCCAGCCTAATGCTGGGCAAAATCATTAGGAGAGTCCATAGATGAACATTCGTCCATTACATGACCGTGTCATAGTTAAACGTTCTGAAGTTGAATCAAAATCTGCTGGTGGCATCGTACTTACAGGTAGCGCTGCCGAGCAATCGACTCGTGGTGAAATACTTGCAGTAGGCAATGGCCGAATTCTTGAGAATGGTTCTGTTCAACCACTAGACGTAAAAGTGGGTGACATGGTGATCTTCAACGAAGGTTACGGCGTGAAGAAAGAGAAGATTGATGGTGAAGAAGTTCTGATCCTTTCAGAATCTGACCTAATGGCTGTAGTGAGCTAAGCACTCATTGAGTTTCAACATCCCATTCAAACAAATTTCAAAGGATAAAGAACATGGCAGCTAAAGAAGTATTATTTGGTAACGACGCACGTGTAAAAATGCTTGCGGGCGTAAACATTCTAGCAAACGCAGTTAAAGTTACTCTGGGCCCTAAGGGTCGTAACGTGGTTCTGGACAAGAGCTTCGGCGCACCACTGATCACCAAAGATGGTGTTACAGTGGCTAAAGATATCGAACTTGAAGACAAGATCGAGAACATGGGCGCTCAGATGGTTAAAGAAGTTGCTTCTAAAGCCAACGACGAAGCCGGTGACGGTACCACTACAGCTACTGTGCTTGCTCAAGCTATCGTTAACGAAGGCCTTAAAGCCGTCGCTGCTGGCATGAACCCAATGGATCTTAAGCGCGGTATCGACAAGGCTGTAGTTGCAGCTGTTGCCGAGCTTAAAAACCTATCTCAAGAGTGTGCTGACAAAAATGCTATCACTCAGGTTGGTACCATCTCTGCTAACTCTGACGAGACTATCGGTCAAATCATCGCAACAGCGATGGATCGCGTAGGCAAAGAAGGTGTTATCACAGTTGAAGAAGGTCAGGCTCTGGAAAATGAGCTAGACGTAGTAGAAGGTATGCAGTTCGATCGCGGTTACCTTTCTCCATACTTCATCAACAAGCCAGAGACTGGCAGTGTTGAATTGGAAAGCCCATACATTCTTCTTGTTGATAAGAAAGTATCTAACATCCGTGAGTTACTGCCTATTCTTGAAGGTTTGGCTAAAACGGGTAAGCCACTGCTTATCATTGCCGAAGACGTTGAAGGTGAAGCACTAGCGACACTAGTTGTCAACAACATGCGCGGTATCGTGAAAGTTGCTGCTGTTAAGGCACCAGGTTTCGGTGACCGTCGTAAGGCTATGCTACAAGATATCGCTATCTTGACTGGCGGTACTGTTATCGCTGAAGAGATTGGCCTAGAGCTTGAAAAAGCCACTCTGGAAGATCTTGGTACTGCTAAGCGCGTTATCATCACTAAAGATGACACCACTATCATCGACGGTACTGGTGAAGAGAGCCAAATCAAGGCTCGCGTTTCACAGATCAAGATCCAGGCTGAAGAGTCTACCTCTGATTACGACAAAGAGAAGCTACAAGAGCGCATGGCTAAACTAGCTGGCGGTGTTGCAGTGATCAAAGTCGGTGCGGCTACCGAAGTTGAAATGAAAGAGAAGAAGGCACGTGTAGAAGATGCACTTCACGCGACTCGCGCAGCAGTTGAAGAAGGTGTTGTTGCCGGTGGTGGTGTTGCTCTGGTACGTGTTGCTAGCAAGATTGCAGACATTGATGTACTTAACGAAGACCAGCAGCACGGTGTGGTTATCGCAATTCGCGCAATGGAAGCTCCTCTACGCCAGATCGCCACTAACGCGGGTGAAGAAGGTTCAGTTGTCGCTAACAACGTTAAGAACGGTTCAGGTAACTACGGTTACAACGCAGGTAACGACACTTACGGTGACATGCTAGAGATGGGTATCTTAGATCCAACTAAGGTTACTCGTAGCGCACTACAGTTCGCAGCCTCTATTGCTGGTCTGATGATCACAACCGAGTGTATGGTTGCCGAAATGCCACAAGATGCTTCAGCTCCAGATATGGGTGGCATGGGCGGAATGGGTGGTATGGGCGGAATGGGCGGCATGATGTAATTTTTGCTTTTTGACTGGTCTAAATCGGTGATTACGGCGTTGCTGTTCGCTCGCGTAAGAAAGACTACGCGTCGCTCACAGCGCCTTGTACTAACACGATTTATCCGGCGCCAAAATTAGCAAAAAGTCATTGCTGGTCTAAAGCTTAAAAGCTTAAAGCCAAACGAATTTAAATCCTCGATATTGAAAAGTATCGGGGATTTTTTTACGTATGGACTTCTCGAAATAGAGAGTTATCCCCGAAGACCATGGATGGTCTTGGAGGGGGTTTGTGTCTGGAAGATAACCTACCGTCATTCGGACAATCTACACCGTCATTCCGGTAATGCTTTTGGGCCGGAATCTAGGGAATCCATTCTGTCATCCCGGTGTTCTTTTAGGCCGGGATTCACAGCCACGCTATTAAATTCGTGGGGATCCCTCAGACTCAGTCCTGAGTTACCCCGTAAGCTGATTTTAATTTATATAGGCTATGTTTCCGTACTTATCGTTTTTCAGCGTTATAAAGTGTCTTTTTAGCGATATATCCATAAAATATCCACATGCTAATATTCTTTTAAATACTTGGAACAAGCATGGAATTTAATGAAAAAAGTTACTATTTCAGATTTAAATAATTGGAAATTATTAGGACATAAATTTGCGTCAATTACGGCTTATGATGCGAGTTTTGCAAAGGTTTTTGAGCAGCAAAATATGCCTGTATTGATTGTCGGCGATTCACTTGGCTCTGTGATACAAGGTAAGGAAACTACTTTGGGTGTTAATGTTAAGGATATTGCTTACCATACCGAATGTGTAAGAGTTGGTAGTCCAAACTCTTTTATCATTTCAGATATGCCCTTTATGAGTTACCCGACACCTGAGATAGCCTGTGAATCCGCCGCTACATTAATGAAAGCTGGTGCTAACATGGTTAAGTTGGAAGGTAGTGGGTGGTTAGCTGAGACCGTAAAAGTTTTAACCGAGCGAGCAGTACCTGTTTGTGTTCATTTAGGGTTATTACCACAAGCTGTTAATATCCATGGGGGCTATAAAGTTCAGGGGAAAACACAAGAACAGGCAGAGAATATGCTTAATGATGCCTTGCAGTTACAAAATGCCGGGGCTCAAGTATTAGTACTGGAATGTGTACCTGCTACATTGGCTGACAAGATTACCAGTAAGCTGGATATTCCAGTTATTGGAATTGGCGCGGGTAAAAATACTGACGGTCAGGTTTTGGTTATGCATGATATTTTAGGCATATCGGCAAATTATATTCCAAGGTTTACGAAAAACTTTCTAGCGGGAAGCAATGATATTAACTCTGCAGTTGCTAAGTATATTGAAGCGGTTCAGCTGCAGACATTTCCTGAAGATGAACACTGCTTCCAATAACACGTGATCTGTAGGAGATGACCAAATCAAGCAAGTCGAAATAGATTCTTCTATATTTTGGTGAGGTTTTTAATGTGTTGTGCAGGGGGGCTACCAGCATATTTTTTAAATAGAGTAATAAAGGGTGAGCTTTGATTGTAACCCAAGCTTAGAGCTATATTTTTGACGGTGTATCCCTGTCGTAACAGCTCCACCGAACGCAGAAACTTAGCCCTTTGACGCAACTCACTAAAATTCATTCCAAGCTTATTTCTACAATGTCGAGCTAAGGTACGCTCAGTCGTATGTAGTTTTTGAGCCCACTCAGACAAATTCATTTGATTACTTGGTTCATGACCTAATTCTAACAAAATAGGAGTCAGTAATGGGTCATTAGTTTGAGGTAAAAAATTTGGTTGTTGTTTTGATGTACGGATTTGATCTAGTACCACTGTTATTAGCCTATCATCCTGAGTCGTGTTTGCTTGTGTTATATTTCTGCTTCGAAAATCATCGAGAATACTACGGAAAATAGCACTGATTTCAATAAGACATACATGGTCTGGCATAGGTATGATCTCAGGTACGATATTGATTGAACTGTATTGTATCCGTCGCCGCATATAACTTTCATGCCGTGTATTTGCGGGAACCCAAATCCCATATTGAGAAGGAGAGAGGTAGGTATTTTTCTCGGTTTTTATTTCAATTACACCAGTATTAACTATTTGTAATTGTCCCCAAATGTGTTGATGGGGTGGGGTGATTGTATCGGGTAAAAATAATTCGTAGCTAAGAAATACATTAGCAGCTGGTTGTGATAATAGTTTACTGTGACAAATATTAGCCATATACACTGCCTATCATGAAGGGGTTAACATAACGTCGGGTAACTAGTTTAAGCTTGATTGAGGAAGGTAAAAGATTATACTTGGATAAGTAGGTTCAGAGTAAAATTTCTCTAAGATCTGAACCATCTGCAGATCCCAACCTTGGCAGCTCAGTGTGTACTGCACTTTGGTATTCTTGGCCTCACACTTTGGGCAGGCCTGTTTCATCGACGTGTTCTTTGTGCACTGATTACATTTGATGTACTTATCTCAAGAAAGAGTAAGCTTGCCATACATTGGCGTGTAATTTGTTGATGATACAAATACTTAGTTTTGAGTATCATTTATCAATTGCATCCATTCACTGCTTTAACTCTGTCGTTTGATAAGAACTAGCAGTTTGATACTAAAATCATAATAGCTCCATTAAGGCTGATAAAGCTATTGGTATGAGGGAATACTTTGCTGAGGATACAGTCTATACACAACAGTCTATAAACAAGTAGGGGTTATAGAAGCATAAACACCATAGTTAATGGGCCTCTTTTTCTAGGCATTGATGAGGGGCACCAGTCATCACTGTACTTTTAATCCACAAGCAATATACTGACTAAATTGTATTGAGTATCCCTCGGAAGGCTTCAGTGAATGCGGTATTTATTCCTCATCTTTTTAGTTTTGGCTTTCTATTCGACGACTGCTTTTAGTACTACGATTGGTAGTTACTACATACCAAACCTTGTTATAGACCAGCAGCAAGGTCTTTTTATCAAAATGCATAACGAAGTTTTACGACGTCTATCGCTAGATACCAACCTCATCATTCAGCCAACAAAGCGTACCCAGCGTGACTTTAAACAGCATAAACTAGATGCCTATTTTCCAGAGCTCTTAGAAAACCTGCCCAAGTCTGATTTCATTATCTCTGATCCTTTTTATCTTAAAAAAATTGTTCTGTTTACTAAGATCGGCTCAGATATAAAAACAATTAATGACTTAGCGGGTAAGATAGTCGGGGCTGTTGCTGGCTACAGTTACGGTGAGCATATAACCAAGAATCAGAGTATAAATTTAGACTATGCCAAAAATGACGATGTTAATATTGCAAGGTTAATGCGAGGCTATATTGATGCGATTATTGGCGATAACACGTCCACTGTAGCCGCCATAGAAAACAGTAAGCACGCAGAGCTGATACATTATGATCTAGATAAACCAATTAATGTTTTAGCTGTATTTTATGTTTGCCATGACTCCATTTCAGGTAGAACACTTTGCAGTTCAATAAACGATGCACTAGAGCAGATGAAACTTGAGGGCATTATTGCGTTGGATTACGCTTCTGGTAACGCAAAAATAGATTTATAAATGGCTTTGTAACTCGATGCTTATCGCAAGCTTAGGTTTGAGTTGGGGAGCTGATAAACTCGATAGGCGGGGCTTGTGACCCCACATATCAATAGCGAGTTAAGACGGCTATTTATGGTGTTTTACTGTTCGGTAAATGTCGCTTCAATCTGTTGTAATTCTTGCTCTTCTCTAAGCTTAATCTTTTCTTGCACTGTAAGTTTCACTTCATTCTGAAGAGCCGCTTGTCTTTGCTTAAGCTCGTGTTTCTCTGGTTTAGTCAGAAATTTATAGGCTTTCTTATTGGCTAGTGCATAGGCAACGACATCTTCGCCTTTTACCCTGCGCTCATCTACACGTTGTGAAAAACGTTCATTGTCTCGGGCTTTGCGCTCTTCGGCATTTAACTTGCTCATATCTTGTATCCTCATTAGTTAATCACGGTAGGTTTCACTACCCTCAGTCAAACAAATGAGATCTGTTGCACATTCATAAAGCTGATAGGGGGATTTTAGCATAAGATGGGTTTCAATCCCCACCCTATCTAGCTTTAGCCTGTCTTTAGTCGGGTTTGAACACTGTGGAGCTTAGAGCCCTTTATCTTGCCTTTTCATGATATTAATTTATCAATTGCATCCATTTACAGCTCGATAATATAAGTGTGGAAGGATATTTGCCTACCACTTGACTAGACTGCTGTCTATTTTGTGTTGTAAAATCCCGCTGCACACAAAAGAGAGAGCCATATGAAAAAAGTATTATTTGGTATAGTTATACTTGCTGTTACGGGTTGTTCGAGCAATGGTTTAACAGAATTAAAGCAGATGGATCCTAATTTCGACAAAGAGATCGTGATGACAAACGACTCGAAGCAAACTGAAAATGTTAGAGGTATTGTGACTAACTGGATGGTCGATAATGGTTATAAGGTGTCTAAGCACACCGAAAGTCCCGATGCTCAATTAGCTGATAATCAAGTTATGTTTGAGTTCAATGCTAACTGGTGGTGGGACATTGCAACTTATATGCGCTACGTAAATTTAGACGTGACTGATAGTAAAGGAAACAAGGTGGCAGAGCTTGATTTCGATTCAGTTCAGTATGGTGGTATGGATAAGTTTGGCAATGCTGAAGAAAGGCTTAATCTTATTATGGAAGTGTTCTTTCAGAAGATCTCTGTGCAAGATGCTGAGCGTCAATTAGAGCACGGTAAAGATAGAAGTGCTAAGTCTGCATCAACCTGCGCTTACAACTGTTAGTTAGCGGCGATAAACAAGTGGGTCGGAATAAACATGTTCTTGGCCTCACTTTTTTTCTTTGCTTCACTCCACCCAATTGAATTCTTCTTTTAGAGCCTCATAACGGCCATTTTCCCGGAGTATTTTTAATCCCTTGTTAAAGGCATCAATAATTTCCAGAGCCCTTGGCCTTTGCTTGGATACAATCACATGAAGCGGGATTTCTGTAATAACAAATCCAGAGCGTTGAACCTCTTCTGGCGATATCTCGGCCTGCAATAGTGCTTTCATGGCATCATTAGGAGTCGCAGCGACGAAATCAACCCGCTTTTGCAGCAACATCCTGAAGCAGTGGAGCATGCTATTGGGGGTTTCACGGCGAAGTAAGTTTCGATCCATGAGTTCTTTTATTTGCCCAAAATTCCCATATCCGCGCGGGTTACAATAAACCGTTCCCTGTAAATCTTCTTCGTTCGTTAATGTGTTTGATTGTCCCGAACGCGACCAAGCGTAGTTTAATGTCGGAAAGAAGGGATCCGAAAAATAGAAAGACTCTTCGCGTTCTGCGGTCCAGCCATAGGGGAATGTTGCATGATATTGTCCTCGCTGTGCGAGCGTATAGCCTCTTTTCCATGGAAGCCATTCTATTTCTTTAACAACATAACCCGATTTTTCAAAGGCGTTAATTACCAAGGTGGACGCCATGCCACCTTGGGGCAGCTCACGGCCTGTAAAAGGCGGGTAATCGTCACCCGTTGTTAGAGATAGCACGATTGTATTGGCTTTTGCGGGAGCCATAGACACCGAAAGGACGAGCACTATAGAAGGCAAGAAACATCGAATCCAGGCAAGAAAATTGAAAAAATATGAATCAAGCGGCTCAATATGAGTAATTTTTTCAATGCTCATTCCGCTTCCTTTTGGTCTTTATGTTTAAAATGTAATCATTGTAAATATATCAGATTTGCAACAAGTAGGGAGTGAGTAAACTTATTCAACACTTTCTAAAGGGCGACCCACTTTCGCTTTGTGATACATAATATTAACTATGCGTACGCTGAGTTATTGTATTTATGAGAAAAATTAGTTAGGTTGTCGCTCCTTTTAAATGGATTTAGGGAAATTTATGGAGCAGGTTGTAACATCAGGGAATGAGCACCCTATTAACACGGCGGATCTTGTTTATAGTAACGAGAAAACCCTTTTTGGCATTTTGGCGTTTTTATCTGGCCTCTGCTGGATATTGCTGATTGTCGGCACACTTGGTATGGCATTGTTATATGTACTGCTGTTTTTCATCATTTACTTATTCAGCCAATCGGCCTTTATCAGTTATTTAAAAGGCTCCGCGGTTGAAGTCAATACAGAGCAACTTCCGGAGCTTTACACTCAATACTTGGCCTGCTGTGCACGCTTAGATATGCCGAATCCACCTAAGGTGTATTTATTGGCGGCCGATGGGATGCTGAATGCGTTAGCGACACGTTTCTTACGTCGTAATTATATCGTGCTTTTTTCTTCCATTGTCGACGCGTTAGAAACCGATAAAGATGCCCTCAATTTCTATATTGGTCATGAGCTTGGCCATATTCGCCGCAATCATTTGGGTAAAGGGTCTTTATTGATATTTTCCGCTTGGTTACCTTTGATAGGTCCGGCATACGCAAGAGCGTGTGAATACACCTGTGACTTACATGGGGAGCGCTGTTGTAATAAGCCCAGTTCTGCCACCAATGCCGTAGCAGTACTCGCAGCTGGTGTAGAGCAATGGAAGCGGATGAATGTCGCGCAATATATTCATCAAGCCAAGCAAACCAATGGCTTTTGGATGTCGCTGCACGAGCTAAATGCGAGTTATCCTTGGCTGACTAAGCGTATGGCTCGCGTGCATGCACGCTCTACCGGCAGCACTTATCACCCGCCATCACGTCACGCCGTCGCTTATTTATTGAGTATGTGTGTGCCACGTATGGGCAATGGTGCTGGGGGGATAATCGTATTGGCGGCAATCATAGGTATTATGGCTGCTATCGCGATCCCGCAATATAAACAGTACCAAGACAAAGCCAATGCAAGCGTAGAAACCACCCAGGTGAGTCAGCATGAAACTGACAAGATGGAGACCGAGCCACAAGTCACCGACATTACTCTTGCTATTGAAGGTGTCGACATTAATCACAAAGCGATGATGCCTGTGAGTGAGGCTGTCGAAGTCTATTATAAGATCCGCAATGCGTGGCCTGAAGAGCCAGCTGATATCGCATTAGAGCGTGAGTTGCCAACCTACTGGTTATATAACGATGGTATTTTAAGCTTTCTAGGTTCTGAAGCGTTAGGAGATTATCAACAGTATGAGATCTACTTAGTCCCGAGCGTGGATGAAATGGGCAACATCAGCTGGAGATGCACTAGCGAGCATATTCCTGATGACTACTTACCGGAAGATTGCCAAGGCTAAGTTGATTAACGTTTATATCGATACACAAAACGCGAGATTATCTCGCGTTTTTTATGGTCATTCAAAAGCAATAAATCAGGCCACCCATCATAAACCAGGCCACCCATTGTTAATGGTGCTGTTATTCTTGCCCTTCTTCAAAGTAGTAACTTGGACAGGGTTAGACTCTTTTATCCCTAATTACTTCGTAATTTTAGCTTTGAACTTGTTATTCTTTCTAATACTCGCAGGTCTTGATTGCCTGTAAACATGATCCAGTCTTGGTAGTTTTCTAGTGCAACTTGATAATGCCCTTGGTGGTAATTGAGATCTGCTAATAATTGTGTAGTAGCAGCATGAGAAACATCAGTTAGTAGTCGACTTTTGCAAGCTTCATTTAAATAGTAAATGGCCTTTTCCATACGACCTTCTTCAGCGTAGAAGTTGCCTATAAGTTTGTTAACATAAGCCTGCTCAAATGGGGTCGTGGCTTGAATATTTTTAGTTGTTTCTATGGCTTGATTTAGCTTACCTTCCGTATACAATTCAAACCCTTTTTTCACTCCGTTATAGACATTAAGATCAGTGATTTGTTGATGCTTATTTGGTGGTTTTGGACTAAAGGAGTGACTAGGCGATGGTGAAGGATTATAAGCTTCAGCTTTATCTAAAGTAAAGTTCAGCTGTACGGTTTGTCCTTTTTGATAAATAGTCTTTCCATGAACCACCTTAGGGTGATATTTCCATTTCTTTAGGGAGTCAATGGCACTTTGTTCAAAAATGGCATTGGGTTTTGATTTTATAATGCTGATATTTTGTGTGTGTCCTTGCATGTCTATATCAAACGTTAATTGTACTCATCCTTCTATACCTTGCCGTGCAGCTTCACTCGGGTAAGTTGGAGGGTAACGTTTAACTTCGGCATTTTTAACGTCCAGTTCAACATTATTGTTAACTGGCGAATTATCAGTTTTTTCTTCTGTGTAGATTTTGCTTTGACTTGCGCATCCGAAAGTCATTAATATTAAGATTAATGAAATTAATTTTGTTTTTATTTTAAATTTTGTATTCATTATCAATAAACTAAAGAAGGAAATATTAGCCTTCTCTTTCCCTGTTAAATAAGTTGGTTGCGAACAATAGCATAGCCATATGTTGCAGACAAAGGTCGTAGAGTTCGCTTATCTTTATTGTGGTTTTTTCTATATTTTTATAGTTGTAATCGAGTAAAGCTCATTAGAGTAAATCTATCACTTATTTGATGAAGCTAACTTACCTATCAAGGGCATATTTAACACAGAGCTGTTTCTTAAAGTTGGAATTTTCCATAATGCTGTGGAATTGTGACTAATAAATCAGGCTAATAAATCAGGCCACCCATTGTTAATGGTGCTGTTATTCTTCTTACTAAGCTTAATGAAGAGTTTAAGCTGGAGACTACTATGCCCCGTCCTCGAAGTTCGCAAATAAGTCTAGAAGACACACCTTATTATCACTGTTGTAGTCGAGTTGTCCGCCGCGCCCATCTCTGCGGAGACGACAAATATACAGGTAAAAATTATGATCATCGTCGAGCTTGGGTAGAAGTACAGATCCTTAAACTGACTGAGGTATTTGCTATTGATGTGGCTGCGTATGCCGTAATGAGTAATCATCTCCATCTCGTTTTGTATATTGATTTGAACACGACCAATACCTGGTCCGATAGGGAGGTGGTTGAACAATGGCATAAATGTTTTAAAGGTACAGACCTGACACGAAAGTTTACTAAAGGAGAGGTTATTTATGAGTACCAAGTGGCTCAATTAAAGCGTCTTATTGCCACCTATCGTTCACGTCTTAGTGATGTTAGTTGGTTTATGCGTTGTCTCAATGAACCCATAGCCAGGAAAGCAAATTATGAAGATAACTGCACCGGGCATTTCTGGGAGAGGCGGTTCAAAAGCCAAGCTTTACTAGATGAAGCGGCAGTTCTAGCGTGTATGGCGTATGTGGAATTGAACCCTATACGTGCGAAGGTAGCTCAAACACCTGAAAATTCTGACTATACAAGTCTTCAGCTTAGAGTTGAGGCGGCCTTGAAGGGGAAGCAACCGGTAAAACTACTGCCTTTTATTGGCAATGAGCATGCTCATCAAGCTAAAGGTATCAAGTTTAATCTTAAAGACTACTTGGAGTTGGTTGATGAAACGGGTCGTATACTTCGTGATGATAAGCGAGGTTCGATTTCAGCCAATGCTGCAGCAATATTGATTCGGCTAAATATCCCCACTGATAACTGGATAAAGCTCACCTCTGATTTTGGTAAGATTTTTCATGGCCCTGTTGGCACTCTGCAAGAACTTACGAACTATTGTGAACACTTAGAGAAGCGAGGACGGCATTTTTCTCAATGTTGTCAGTACTTACAAGTAAGCTGATAATTTCAATCCCTCTTTGTTCCAGTTAACCAATTAACTTAATGGGTTGGGTAGTCTTGCATTTAATTCACCTCCCGCTGCTTAAAGCGACCAATTCTGTAGGTAATCAGTTCTGAATAGTCTGATGACTGGCTGATTTAACTTTGTCAGCTTAGCTAAGTATAGAAATTAGGAAGTTGGTTGGTATCTCATTGATTAATCATGGGTGGCCTCATTTATTTCATTGCCTCATTTATTTCATTGCCTCATTTATTGGAAAGCTAGTGAGGGGAAGTTACTCATTATGGAGGGCATTGTTAGTGGTTGCTCACATCCATGTGAGCAGGGGGATCGTGTGAAGGTTAATTATTATCGTATTTGGCTTCTCTTAACTTTGCCTCTTCATCCCATTGAGGGATGACCTTTTCAATAAATTGCGCTTTCTCTGTGTTAAGTTTATCCATATCTAAGCCGATAGCGGCTTGTGCTTTTGCCTTGGTTGAAATCTCTGGAATAGCGACAGGTTGCTTGACTCCTTTACTGCTCAGTAGTCTAGCCAACTTAATGCGGGCATTGGCGGCTCTGTCGATAGCCGTGCCTAATACTCTGAGTGCTTCATCAGGATTATGCATGGCTATGCCATGTGAAGCGGTAGCATGATCCCAGCGCCATTGTGCATGACGAATATCTTGCTGAATGTCATGAACTTCTGCATCTGTTGCACCTGCTGCTAGCACAGCTGCTGTTTCATAGTGAGCATGTACTAACTGGGTCTCAGCATTTACTTTAAGCTCATTAATCTTAGCTGTTCGCTGGGCAACAATATCTTGTAATTGCTCTTTAGTCTGCTCGTGACAACTTGCACAAGTTTGCTCGAAACGATCGAAAGGGTTACCCACCCGATGATCGGTATACTTGCGACCTTGCTCGTTGACTATTTTTGGCATATGGCAATCGATACAGGTGACATTGTTTTGGCCATGTATTCCCTGACTCCATGTCTCATAGTCTGGATGTTGTGCTTTAAGCATCGGCGTCTTCGATAGCTGATGTGTCCAGTCGGTAAAGTTAATAGAGTCGAAGTAAGCTTCAGCCTGATCAGCTTTTACTCCATTATCCCATGGGAATTTAGCTTTTTTATTTTTACCCTCGAAGTAATACTCGACATGACACTGTCCACAGACCATGGCTTGTTTATCTTTTCGACTTGCATCATCCCACTTTAAACCTATGCTCTCCATGGCACGCTCGGCAAAGGGGCGCGCCATTCGCAACTTTGAAGAGCCTGGTTCGTGGCAATCTTGGCAACCGATAGTGTTGACTATCTCTGAGCCACCTTTACTCCACTTACCTGAGAAAAATCCATCCTCGCCCTGCTCGGCGATCATTCTTGGTACATCGGGTCCCTTACAACTCCAACAAGCCATAGGCATCATGTCGGGCTGCTTTTCATCGGGAGAGCCGGTTCTAAGGGTCTCTCTTAGATCAGTAACAGCATATTGATGCCCTCTGGCACGGGTGTAATCTCTTGAGAAGGCATAGCCAGCCCATAAAATAACTAGGTTTGGATTTTCAGCTACCTCATCAACTTTGTCACTGTAATCAGTGGTTTTTTTCCAGCTTTTATACTGCTTAGGAAACTTCTTAGTGTACTGTTCACTGCGTGGGTCAAGCCCCTGACCTTCATCTTGCGCATAGGCAAAAGATGAAGGTACAAGGGCTAATGATATGAGGAAACTAACTGGCGTGAGCCTTAAAGTCATTGGTTTCATTTACGTTCCTTTCTATTGATTAACTTGAAAACTCGATTTGGAGGTGATGTGATCAAGTAACCCAGAAGATTCGATAGGAAGATGTTAGAACCAATGGAGTGCTAAAAATAGTTTACTTTCTTTAATGGTGCGGTAAGGATTTTTTAATTGAGGGGGCACTTAATTAAAACAGGGGGATGGATAAGGTAAGCAAGGAGGTTAAAGGACTGGAAAAACGTTGATTTGGCTTTGAAATGAGGTCTATAAGTATTGATTTTATCTGTTTTGGGGCAGATAAAGCCCCAAGAACAGTTCACTTAATATCGATTGATATAACTCAGGGTTAATGAGTCAAAATTAGCTTATTTCTGTAGCTGTGCTTTTGCGGCTTCAACTTTCGAGAAATCCAGACCTAGCTCAACAACCGCTTCTTTTATCAGGGCAGGGTTTTGCATGACAAGCCCCATTAGCTGTTGTAGTTTCTCTGGGGGGATGCCTAACTGGCCGATTGTGGCCATCGCTGCCATAGGGTTTTCAGTCAGCGTCTGGAACAGATCTTTGATCTGTGTATCACTGACATTGTGTTCTTTTAAGATCGCAAGAATGGGGTTCATTGCACTACCTTGTATGGTTTGTAAATTAAACAGGCATCGATTCTATCACTCATCAAAGCGCATTTCGGGGCTTTAAAAAAATAAATGTACCCGCTTAGCTTTCTGTAAGCATGTTAGTCGAGGGCGCTCTTTCGGTATTGGCTAGGTGTTTGCTTGAATAACTTCTTAAACGCATGGATAAAGGCTGAATCTGATTTATACCCCAGCTCAAGGGCTATGCTGTTAATGGGCAGTTTGCTTTCTAAATACTGCAGTGCCAGCACTAATCGGACATTTTGTCTCCAGAGTGAAAAGGATTGATTAAATTCCTTGTTACACAGTCTCGATAGTGTCCTTTGTGATGCGCCAACCCTTTTCGCCCAATCAGATAACGTGAGCTGTAAATCTGGCTGTTGCTTTAGCTGAGAAAATATCATTTTTAGTCTGCGATCACCGGGGATTAATAGTGGGATCTGATAACTGTTTGCTAGCTCGAGTTGATCGTTGAGGACTAAAAGCAGATGTGTTGTCATCTCTTCTGTTTGTGTGGCCTGTTCGCCTCGTATCAAGTGCAGGAGTAGCTCTTTTAGAAATGGGGTCACTAGGCAAGATTTTGGCTTATCCAAAAATTTAATGCCCTGCTTTGTGGTCAACTGCTTTGTGTTTAACGGTTTTGAATTTAAGTGTGGGTTTAAGTAGAGGGATAAGAACCGGGTTTGAGTGACGGCTACTGACTTATGTGGTGTATTTGCCGGAACAAAGAGCATACCATTGTGAGGAACGATAAAGCTCATCTTACCAATATCAGATTGCAGTAGCCCTGAGACTGGAAAAATGATCTGATGCCAGGGGTGTGAATGCCAGTCATCAACAAAACTGCTTGGCATATCAATCGTCTTAGCGATGACTTGGCTAGTGTCAGCATGGCTTATTTGTTCATTGGCTAATTTTTCTCGCACTTTATTCATTGTGGCGACTTATCGATGTTTAATGGCTTATAGCATAGATTAAGACGTAGTTTTTTTCGATAGCATGACGCTTCATTCAGCAAATTGATGAGGTATCGCTATGCATGTTCATTTTATTATCCATGAATCTTATGAAGGTCCCGGGGCGTTTACTCAGTGGATAACCGACCGAGGTTTTAAACAAACCAGTTCCCGGTTATATCTGGGGGATGCATTACCAAGTCAGCTTGATTTCGATTTGCTAATTATCCTTGGCGGGCCTCAATCTCCGTTAACCAGAGTACAAGAGTGCGCCCATTTCAGTGCGCAAAACGAAATCAATCTAATCAGCCAGTGTATTGAGGCGGGTAAAGCAATTCTTGGGGTATGTCTGGGGGCACAATTGATTGGTGAAGCACTGGGCGCCAAGTTTGAGTCTAGCCCAAATACTGAAATTGGTTACTTCCCAATTACTCTGACAGACGTAGGGCAGAGTCATTCCATGCTTAGTCATTTTAAGCATCAAGAGGTTGTGGGTCATTGGCACAATGATATGCCGGGAGTCTTGCCATCGACGAAAATTCTGGCAAGCAGTGCGGCTTGCCCACGTCAAATTGTCGAGTACTCTGAGCTGATTTATGGCTTCCAATGTCACCTGGAGTTCACCAAGGAAAGCATGCGAGAGCTAGTGAACGCTGGTTTGGATGCGAGTTTGGTGACGAATGAGCCTTGGGTTCAGAGTAGGGAAGTTCTGCTTGCAACTGATACTATAAATATGAACACATTATTGTTTTCTTTCCTTGATGATCTAGTCGATAACTATAGGCTTACATTGTAAGACTCTGGCATGAGGGGCCTATTTAAAGCCCCAGTTTAGGATTAAGGCTTAGAAGATGAATTGAATCGGGAGGATATCTGCAGCACCGATACGCAGCAGCATTAGCTCTTTTTCTAACTTATTTTCTTCTCGTTTCAGGCTCTTTTTGTCTTCTTTGTTATTAGCGACCTCTTGGCCTGCATTAATTTTTTTATTGAGGCTGGTTATTTCATGATTGATATCTTCCAGTCTCGATTCAATACTTGAGATCCGCTGTTTTATCTCGTATTTACGATGACCTTCATTATATCTTTTTAGGAATTCGTTATTGGAGCAAACACCATTGTAGTAAGCCCCTTGTAATCCCAGCTTGTAACCATTTTCTGTCTGGCAGTAGTTCTTAAGTCCGGCTTGATAGCCTGCAGTCCACTTTTCGCTATTCACGGCTAAACCGAACTCATTACAGTCTTTGATATAGTCATTGACGGTGTAAGACACTGCGCCGTTATTGCCGTCACTCATACCTATAGAATACCAATCTGCAAGTTGGCATTGCTCCATATTCATACTTGAGCATTGAGTCAGGCTTAGGGCTGTTAATACTGCAAGAATTTTAAATTTCATGATATCTCCCATCGAATATAGGGCGGTAATTTAACAGAGATACACGCACGAAACCTTTCTCTTTGATTTTTATTTACATCTGCATCAGATTGACCCTAATTTGATGTGGGTATGTTTGGTTTTTGTGTGTTGATGTGGTTTCTTAGTTTGGTTTGTGATCGTGATTGGTAGCGTTGTTGTTTCTCTTTGGTTTTGCTTTGAGCGGAGATTAACTAGCCGTTATACCGATTGGTATTATTGAGCGATCTGATATTTTTCTAATAGTGTCTGACAGACATAGGGCTGAATCATTCCATGCTTAGTCATTTTAAGCATCAAGAGGTTGTGGGCCATTGGCACAATGATATGCCGGGAGTCTTGCCATCGACTAAAATTCTGGCAAGCAGTGCAGCTTGCCCACGTCAAATTTTCGAGTACTCTGAGTTGATGCCTGAACTCTTGTTTAGTTTCCTAGATTGCCTGGTTGAGAAGATATAAAACGACAGAATTATATCAATCGGTATAAGGCCCTCTTAAGGGAGCTCCTTAGCAGGAGCCATAATGATATCCATGGGTATTGGATTAGTGTTTAGTTAACTTGAGCTCCAGGATTAGTTGCTTAAGTTTCTGGGTTAGCTTGTTGATCTCTGATTTTAATGTGTTGGTACGACCGCCCCTTTGTTCACTCTGCCTGACCAGCAAGTATACCGTTTTGGTCGATACACCAAATTCTTTGGCTACATCCGACAGCAGACTGTCGCTGGTCTTTACTCGATTGACGATACGCTGTGCCAGTTTTGGCGTCATGCTCTTTATACTCATCTCTACTCCTGAATGACGGCTAATACCTATCAGTGTCATTACCTTGTCATGATTAATAAGGATTAAATCATTATTTGCTGCGGTATGGGTTATTCGACATCCCATTGACTGACGCCAAGGTGGAAGAAAAACTGCCATTGCAGATTGAGACATGAACCTAGCTTTACTAATTTACTCATGAGGACTCCTTATTCGACTTAAATGCTAAAACATAAATCACATACTCACTTATAGGTATGTAAGTTTCATGCCAATTCAGACGTTTCTACCTTAAGCTTTGATAACTTTGATGTTTATTTTTTTACTGATTATTTCAGAGCTGAAACTCGGAGATGATGTTCACCAAAGTGGAGCAAAATTGCTTTTGATTAGTGCAAAAAATAATGGTGGTCAAATTTAGTGTCTGACTTGAGCCTGCTTCAGCGTAATATGAGGCATAAATCAGTATTAAGGAGTTATGATGACGCTCGATAATTTGGACACCCCCGCCTTATTGGTGGATCTGGATGCTATGGACGCGAATTTGGTCGCCATGCAGCAGAGGGTCTCAGCTAAAGGTGTGAAATTAAGGCCACATACTAAGGCCCATAAAATTCCAGCTTTGGCGATGAAGCAATTAAGTTTAGGCGCCGAGGGGATCTGTACTGCTAAGTTAGGGGAAGCCGAAGTGATGGCTGAAGCGGGCATTGAAGACATTCTTATCACAACGCCCATTGCCAATCCTATCAAGTATCAACGTCTGGTCGCTCTGCATCTGGCCTATCCCGAAGGGAAATTTTGTCAGGTGGTGGATCACGCCGACCATATTTTGGGAATAGGCAAATATGCCATGGATGCAGGTATCACAGTCGAGCTATTGATCGAGGTAGAAAGTGGTCAGCAGCGCTGTGGCGTTGCAGTGGGTGAGCCTCTAGTGACACTCATTGAGCTGATTCAAGCAACAGATGGCGTAAGTTACCGTGGAATTCAGGCATACAGTGGTCACCTGCAACATGTGAAGGGGTTTAATGAGCGGCAGGCACAGGCTCGAACGGCTGTGGTGGGGATATTTGAATTTATCGATAGTCATCTCAGGCCGATGAACTTGGCTCCTGACGTGATCAGTGGCGGCGGGACTGGCACCTATGAAGCTTATGACGGTCTGGGGTTTACCGAAATCCAGGCTGGATCTTACATCTTTATGGATGCGGCGTACCGAGGCATTGGCAACCGCGAAGGACGAGCCATCAACGATGAGTTTAGCAATGCCTTGAAGGTGTGGACCACAGTTATTAGTCATCCTACCAAGGAGCGTGCCGTGGTAGATGCCGGTATGAAATGTCTATCAATCGATATGGGAATGCCACTGGTAGAAGATCGTGAGGATATCCGCTATCAGACAGGTGGTGATGAACATGGCATCTTACATCTGGCTGACAATCATGCAGGTTTGGCAATAGGTCAGCGCTTGATGATGCTTCCTAGTCACTGTGATACGACCTTGAATAGCTATTCAACTTTATACGGTATTCGCGGTGATAGAGTGATAAATAGCTGGGATATCGCCGGACGAGGAAGAAGCGACTGAGTCGTTAGCCGGCTTAAGTTCTCTTTTTAAACGATAGATTCTGCAGTGCAGAATCTATCGTTTTTTATCTGTGCTATTGATTAAAAAGCTCCAGCTGCACCGGGGAAGACTACCGGACTGGTATTGCCGTTTGCGCTTACGCTGGCGACGCCATATAGATAGTTGTCGATAATTATATTAGTTAATTTGAATGAATTCACCTTGCCCGTATAGTTTCAAAATGCTCCAGCTGCACCGGGGAAGACTACCGGACTGGTATTGCCGTTTGCGCTTACGCTGGCGACGCCATATAGATAGTTGTCGATAATTATATTAGTTAATTTGAATGAATTCACCTTGCCCGTATAGTTTCAAAATGCTCCAGCTACACCGGGGAAGACTACCGGACTGGTATTGCCGTTTGCGCTTACGCTGGCGACGCCATATAGATAGTTGTCGATAACCATATTATCTAATTTGAATGAATTCACCTTGCCCACATAGCGGCTGTGACTCCACTCTGATTGGGTGGTTAAGCGCCAGTAGATGCGGTAACCAACAATATCTTGTTGCTTACTTGGCTGCCAATTGAGTGTGGTACTGGCTGAGACCTTGCCTTCTATGGTGACGGTTTCAGGCGGCGCTGGCGCCCAGGCCATGGAAGCAAGACTGATGGCGTTGAGTGCGGTGAGCTTAGCATTAAAGTCAAAATCCACGCCTTCAATCACATCGCCGTAGGCTATGCCGTTTTCGACACGGATATCCTGATGCTGACGGTTGTAGTTTTCGTTGGTTTCCATGATACGTACAGCGGGAAAACCAGCCTTATTAAAGGGCAAGTGATGGCCGCCGCGGCCGAAGCGATCTAAACGATAAACCATCATAACATCCAGATTTGTCATGTATTGATCGGCTAAGGTCTTAATCTTGCGTGCCAGATTACGCGATGCCGAGTCATTCTCGCCGCCGCTGAAATAACGTTCCTTGGCTTCATCGGCTGTTTCTGCGATGCGAACCCCTTCAGAAAATACTCGTACCGTGTGATTGTCGATGACGCCATTGATGCCTTCGATGTTGCCTATCATGTCGTTGTTGAGTACCGCTTGTACTTGCCAGTCATTATCCTTGGCATATTGAGCCAGTGTTGCGCCGCCATAGAGGCCCTGCTCTTCACCGGATAGTGCGGCGTAGACGATAGTGCCGGAAAACTGATATTTAGATAGCACGCGAGCCGCTTCAAGAGCACCTGCAACACCGGATGCATTATCGTTAGCGCCGGGTGAAATTGAGGTCGAGTCCATCACATCGGTGACGCGAGAATCGATATCGCCGCTCATCATGACTACACGTTTAGGCGCGAGCGTACCGCGCTGGATGGCGATGACATTAACCACTTCCGTTGGCTTAGGTATGCGCTTGCCTGTGGCTGTGTCGGACAGAGTTATGACCTCCAAGCAGCCACCGCAGTCAGCGGATATACGTTCAAACTCGGCTTTAATCCAGCGCCTCGCTGCGCCTATACCTTGGGTATCAGATTTTGTCTCTGACAAGGTATGGCGTGTGCCAAAGCTTACTAGTTTCTCAACATCACTGCGCAGCCTGTCGGCGCTTGGTGCCGTAGCAATATCATAGAGGCGCATATCTTCCTGAGAAGGGGCGGTAGTTGGAGCCGTACCTTGGGCCTTACTGCTGGTGGCGAATAATACACAGCTGAGCGAACCAGTCACCAGCAGCACGGAAACGAAGCGTTTAGCAGTGAATGAGTGGCGATTCATAAAGGGAGTCTGGCTGGGCATGGATATCTCGATTTATTATTATTTTGATGCCTACTCTATCAAAAAATAACCAAACAAGGGGAGAGAGAAACTGGAGAATTGTTAGCCGATATGTCTTGCTGGGTATCCTGACTGCTCCAGCCCATTATGTCGGTAATAGGAGCAACTTTAGGTCAATCTGTGTTGAGTTCCGTTTCCCGCGAGGATGATAAGCGAGCGCTTGTTAGAGTGCTTGGCGATAATTACTATCTAGCTACGGAGTCATATAATGGATAAGCAAACTCAATTTAGCGCACAGCTTGAAGCCTTTCATCAGTTGCACATGGGGACTTCACCTCTGGTGTTGGTGAATGTTTGGGATGCCGCCAGCGCGGCGGTGGTACAAGCGTCAGGATCCAAAGCATTGGCGACCAGTAGTGCATCACTAGCTTGGTCATTAGGTTATGCCGATGGCGGTGAGCTTCCGGTCGATGCATTGCTGTTTGCTGTTGCGAATATCATGCGAGTGAGCAAGTTGCCTGTGACTGTAGATATAGAGGATGGCTATAGCGATAAACCTGCAGATGTGGTGTCTTTAGTGGCTGAGCTGGTTCGCTTAGGCGTGGTTGGTATCAACATAGAGGATGGCGATCAATCACCTGAGTTGCTGGTGGCAAAAATAGTAGCGATACGGGCATCTTCATCTTGCGGGCAGGTATTTATCAATGCCAGAACCGATGTGTACCTTCGAGAGCTTGCAGAGCATGGTGAAGCACTTGATATGACTAAGTCTCGTTTAACTCGTTATCAAGCCGCTGGCGCTGATTGTGGCTTTATTCCCGGAATAGATTCTGAGCATATCGCATCGAGATTGCGTGTTGAACTCACTATGCCACTGAGTTTTATGTTAGCTGGCGATCACTTAGCTGTTTCAAAGCGAGCCGGTACTCTGCTTAAATTTGGGGTTACCAGATTCAGTGTAGGGCCTGGGAGTTTCCTCGGTGCATACTCGACTTTAAAACGCACATCGAAACCATCTAAGGTCTCTTGTAAAGACACTGAGCAGTGTGAATGTCTCAATTATAATGAAATGAATACCTTGCTCATGTGCTCGAGGTAAATTAATGATTAAGGAATCAAGGCGTAAATCATGGAAGATAAAGCTGCTGATTTAAGCCCTTGCTGTGGTTTCAGGGTATACTTTGCCTTTATCATTTTTACTATCAAAGCGACTTATCATGATTATTTTTACCACCAATTTTGGCGATATTGAGATTGAACTCGATATGGAAACCGCGCCAGTGAGCTCGAAAAACTTCTTGAAATATTGTGAGGATGGTTTCTATGAAGGGACTATTTTTCATAGAGTGATCAAGGGGTTTATGATTCAAGGTGGTGGTTTTACTGCTGATATGGATGAAAAGCCCACTCGTGCGGCAATAGTCAACGAAGCCAATCGAGGCTTAAAAAATGTTAAAGGCACCTTGGCCATGGCACGTACCGATGCGCCTCACTCTGCAACGGGTCAGTTTTTTATCAATCTTGGTAATAATGATTTTCTCGATCACACTGGTACCACTAATTCTGGCTGGGGTTATGCAGTATTTGGCGCAGTCACTGCTGGCATGGATGTGGTGAGAAAGATTGAAAAGGCCAGAACCACGTCGAAGATGGGGCACGATGATGTACCGCGGGAGCCTATTATCGTCGAGAAGGTTACGATTAATGATTAATCATTAGGGTAAGCGCTAGGGGGTTATCTTGCTGCAATGGCAAGTAGCGCTGCTTTTATTCGTTATCAATCCATTAGGTGACATATCATTCTGGTTTTTACCGTTTAATGTGATGTAAATGTTGTTGAATTGTTTGTTTTCACTCGCTAATATTCGCGCCATCTCTCATATGCTCGGACGATATATGAATTCATTATCGACGATTTATGAGGGAATACATTTCATAACAAGGAAACCCAATGAAATACTTGAAGTTAATAACGCTAATCGCGATCATGAGTTTAAGCGGTTGTGCAGGCAAACCATTCATCACACCTTCTACTCAGCAAGTTATTGAACTCCCACAAGCCGACAAGGCGCAGATTATATTCTTAAACCCCGCTAATAGCATAAGCGGTGCTTTTTTGGTTGGCCTATATGATGTGAAAGGCGAGGATAAGACCTTTTATGGCATGTTAGGCTCTAAAACTATGATGGTGCAAAACGTTGAGCCTGGCCATCATCTGTTTATGTCTCATACTACACTGCCATCGGTTGCAACTTTCTTAAATGCAGATGTCGAAGCTGGTAAGCGATATTATGTTCTGCTGCGTTATATTTATGGCAATGGTTTCCAGCTTCGCCCTATCAAGACCGAGCTCGAAGGGAAATTTAATCCTGAGTTTAGTCCACAAAACCCTGAATTCGATTCATGGTTAGAGAAGCTGAAACTCGTAGACCAAACTGAGCAGGTCTCTGTCTGGTACAAGGACTATAAATCGAATGTTGATGAGGCTCAGGCTGAAGCCTGGACTCAGTGGCAGAACAAAGATGCTAGTCAAAAGAGTCAGCTGACCTTAGGTAAAGATGACTTTTTAACGCCCAAAACCACACGTTTATAATACTTTAAAACCCCAAACACATAGAATTTGGGGTTTTCTTCTGAAAATCTGTATTTTTTATGAGCTCATTATTGGCCGGCAATGCTGTTGTTAAGCGCGGCGACTTGCTTTAGTTTAAGGTGCTAACCTTTTAAAGCACTGGAACTAAAAATGGAATTAAGCTGTCATTGCGGCAATGTGAAAATCACAGTTGCTCACTCCCCTGAAGCACTCACTTCCTGCAACTGCTCTACCTGTAATCGTTATGGTTCACTATGGGGTTACTATACGCCGAACCAAGTTCAGCTGTCGTTTATCACGGATATTGCGGGAACCAGTGTGCCGGCGACAAAAGCTTATCGATGGGGAGAGGAGTATATCGAATTTCATCACTGCCAGAGCTGTGGTTGCCTGACCCACTATGTAACGACGGATAAAGTCCCTGATGCTAAATATGGCATTAATTTTCGCATGGCCCCTATCACTAAGATGAAAGATATCAAGGTCAGACATTTCGATGGCGCAGATAGCTGGAAGTATTTAGATTAATATCGTCATAAAGAACTAGATGTCGCTGGCTGGTCTCTCTTATGGCCATCCTCTTATTTCTAAAGGTAATATTTCGAATTCGTGCCGTTGCATCAGACAAGGTAAAGCCCTCGGTGATGAAGCATGTTCATCACGGTTCATTCGAGCATGTTAAGGGGACTAGTCTGCTCAGGAGAACTTATGCTTTCTCAATTGCCTGTTTTACCCTTTGGGGGGATGTGGTTTGGTATAAGCTCCCGACTGCGATAAACCCAAATACACAGGTAGCAAGGTTAATGCTAACTATTTGCTCCAGAATGTACTGGCTTGCGGGTCATGCTTGGGCTGACTAAACTTTATTGAAAGCCAATTTTGGTGATCTTTCCTCAGTAATGGTGGGCAGTGTGATGATTAAGAAAGGGGAAATATTTTCTCGTTTTATCGGATTACTATGCATCAGTCTTATGTCTGTTATTTTCTTCGTTCAAACGGCTTTTTCTGCCGATGAGATTCAATTTCCTTTGCGTGACAAATATCGTGACATTCCCACCATATCTCATCAAGACTTGTATCGGCAGTTAGACTCTACTGTGTTGGTGGATGTTAGATCAAAATATGAATTCGATACCTTACATATTAAGAATGCGGTGAATATCTCAATATCCAACGCAGGCTTTATTACCCGCTTGATGAAGATTAGAGAAAGGGATCTAAGGCCCATAGTGTTTTATTGTAATGGCATCACCTGCGCAAAATCCTATAAGGCCTGTGATAAGGCTGTTAAGTTCGGCATCAAAGGTGTTTCGACGTTTGACTTAGGGATCTTTGGTTGGACTAAGGCACACCCGGATGCGGCAGTCTTATTAGGTGAGAGCCCGGTGCCTCTGGATAAGTTAATCGATGATGATTTGCGTCAGGCTCATTTACTTACCCCCGCTGATTTTGTTGCAGCAATAGGCAAAAAGGCCATGGTGATAGATATCAGGGAACACTTTCAACGGGATGTGATCATATTGACCAAAGTCACCCGCGTCGCTTCATCTGACAAAATTCTAGGCTTAATTAAGAAAGCGAAAAAGGATGGGTTAGCCTTACTCATCTATGATGCGGTGGGTAAGCAAACCCGCTGGTTACAGTATTTACTTGAGAAGGAGGGGGTGAAGAATTACTTTTTTATGGCTGGAGGTTTGAAGGGCTACTTAGAGGCTAACTTAGGCCCTTCAGAATATGACTAAATCTAGCCCCGAGCTGAAATTCAAAGTGAGCTTAATCAAACAGTTTATCGAGTCGATAGTATTGCAGCTTAGGCTCGTCATTATTATCGACACTCACAACTTGTTGAAGTGCAATTTGGCACATCTTAACGGCGACCTGTTTACCTGTTATTGGACGGTACTTACTCAATACCGGAAGTCGGCATATTAAGGGAAGCAAGCTTGCGCCTAGTTTCTCTCCCAATCTAAAATCTTGACGATTGCCCAACAGCAGGGAAGGTTGAATAATGCTGATCCGCTTAAAGCCTAGTTCAGCCACCTTAGCTTCTAATTCGCCTTTCATTCTTAGGTAGGCACTTGAACTGTTAGGGTTAGCACCACTGGAAGAGACCAAAAGGTAGTGGTTAATCCCATTGGACTGAGCCAGTTTAGCGGCTCGATATTGATAGTCGACATCTACCTGTCTTTGTCGTTCGATTGAGCCTGCCTGTTTTAATGTGGTGCCTAAACAGGAGAAGATAATATCGGCTTTGAAGACAGATGAATATTGCTCTAGTCGGTCGAATTCCACCACATAATTAATGATTTTATCCGAACGGTATTCTATGGGGCGGCGCGTTACCGTAGTGACCTTTTTTATATCGGCTGAGAGGCTTAGTATCTCGACAAGCTCACGACCTACTACTCCGGTTGCGCCTATTACTAGTGCGGTATGTCCCATGATTATTTCAGCTTGTTATCTTTAACTTTATCTATCATACGCTAACTCTCAAGATCTGCGAATAGAGAGAGGAGTGGTCTAAGCTTCTGTTTCTGAATGATAGTGGTGGCTAATTTTCTGCAGCGTTCCTGAAGAAATCGAGGGGAAATCCCGACGTTGATAATATCTTAGATAAGTGTCGGTAAATATTTTGCTACGACTTACCTTGTCCAGTTGCGTGAAGAGCTGCCAGCCAGAGCTATTTTGACGTAAACAGTACTGGCTATATTGCCCTATGACATAAGTCAGATCTGTGCCTTGAGCGATTAAGGCCCTGTCAACTTCGGTAAAATAGGCGGCGCCAGACCAGTACACTCGGGTAAAGGCACCTCTGTTCCACATATCATCGGCCACATCACTGAGCCTTCCTGGGTGTGAGCGGGTTCTGGCCTGGCCGCGGTTGAAGCCGTCTTGCATACGAGCCTCATATTGGCTTTGATCTATGACCTTTGCGCCGAACATGGTTAGGTATATGCAAAGCCTTCGTTTAACCAAAATGAGGGGGTATCCAGATAAGGCAGGTAAAGGTGAGACAGCTCATGATACAGGGTCCAGTCGTTGACAAAGTCCTCAAGGGAGGCGTTAGCGTTAACTTGAAGTTTTACTTTAGTCGGAGAGCCTCGATCCACTTGTGCATAAGGTACAGGTTCTTTGGCGTACCTTTTTCTTACGACCTCTATGGTCAATGAATCCATGGGAATAGGTGAGAGTGTTTGTTCAACTGCATCGATACCATGGGTTATCCATAGGTTTACCGTTTGGGCTTGCTGCTCCGATAGCCCTCTCTGCTTGATATCGAGCTGAGCTGCAAAAGCACAACCTGTAAAGAAGGTGCTAGTACCGAGGATGAATAAGTATAACCTTAGGTAGAGATTGTTGATGGTCGGATTCATATCCCTGTGTGCCTTGAAAATTGAATCAATATCAACTTAAGGTATATCTGAATCATTAGCTGTTATTTGAGTGTTACAAAGGATGAACTTTCAGCCTAATCTCGCATTCCTAACTCTGCGTTTGATTGGCTCTACCTAGATCAAGTGGTCGATTAACTTAAGTGGCACCTAGGCTGATGACGATCGCCTCACTGGGTCTTTGGAGTAAATAGTCTGTAACAATTGGCCAGCGTCTGTCACTCGCGATTAACATGGCGTTACTGTAAAAGTAGACCTCAATAATGAAGGTTAAACCTAACAGCTATAATCACTGAACAAGGAATGACGATGAAACTATCAATAGCAGCTCCACTGGCTACAGGCCTTCTTATGGCTTGCAGCAGTGCTTCTGCGACTCCTTTATCTGTTATCGAGTTGAACCTATTACTGTCAAATAGCGAGAGGCCGATCAAAGACAGTGAACGCGATGAGGCGCGCAAACCGGCAGAAGTGATGCACTTTGCCGGAGTAGAGCCAGGAGATAAGGTTCTGGATCTGTTTGTCGGTGGTGGCTGGTACTCAGAGTTATTTTCCATGGCGGTAGGCAGTGAAGGTAAGGTGTATGCACAAAACGATAGCGTGATCTGGCGTTTTGCCGAGAAGGGGATAACCGAGCGCACCAAGGGGAATCGCTTAGCCAATGTCATTCGCCTGGATAAGATAGATATAGTCGATATGGATATTCCAGAAAAAAGCCTAGATATCGCTTTTACTGCATTGAATTATCATGACCTTTTCTTTACCTATAATGTAGATGAAAAAACTGGCGAGATAACTGAATTTCGTGAGCAGGCGGTCGATCATAACGCGGCACTTGCCAAGATAAAGGCATCGATGAAAGATGATGGTGTATTTATTATTATCGATCATGAAGCCATCAGAGGCTCAGGCTATGATGCACCAAACTCTGTGCATCGAATTGACTCGAATATCGTTAAATACCAGATGGCTGAGGCTGGGTTTAAATTGGTAGAGGTAGCCTTTTATTTAAGAAATCCTAACGACAATAAGTCGATGAATGTATTCGAAAAGGAAACTCGCGGTAAGACTGATAGATTTATCTATAAGTTTGTGAAGGCTTAGATGATGTTTGATGATTCAATGGATTTAACTTAGCTTCATTATTGAAATGATAACTGTGGCGAGGATTATTTTAGATTTTTAATAAAATACACCTATGACTTGCTTCTGTGTGCTAGAAATAGGTCATTCAGTTATTCAAAAGGCAATGCGATGCTAGCAGTGAATGAGTATTTCGACGGAAGGGTTAAATCTATTGGTTTTCAGGGAGAAGATAAGTCTGCATCTGTAGGTGTGATGGAGCCTGGCGATTATGAGTTTGGTACAGCAGAACCTGAAGTCATGATAGTGGTTTCTGGTGCTTTAACTGTGCTATTACCTGGCAGTGATGGTTGGCAAATCTTCAAAACAGGTAGTCAGTTTGATGTGGCCGGTGATGCTAAGTTTCAAGTGAAAGTTGACACTCAAACAGCTTATCTTTGTTTGTATGGCTAATGTCTCGAGGCTTAGGGCTAGTGTTTCTAGCTACTGCTTACAAAGAGTCATCTTAGTTGTATATACAGGCTAGCCGATACCAGCTAGCCTGTTTTTATCGCTTATCACGCTTGCTTCGCTTTATTTAGAGCCGATCTATTTCGTATCAGGCCAATTATCTGTGGCATAAGAGAGCATAGGAGCATACTGGCCATTAAGGCATATTGGTGAGGAGTAAACATCTCTCCCAAGAGCAACATCCCTGTGATGATCCCGGCAACTGGATTGGCAATACCACCGAAGGTAAAGTCCACCACTGTCATTCTCTGCAGTAACCAGACATACATGATGTAACCCAGAGCCGTGTTAAGCAATACTATCCAGAGGAGCCCTAAGCCATGGGTGAGGTTAAAATTGTGTATTGCTCCAACATACACTTGGGGTGAAATAAAAGCATGGATCCCAGCAGCGATAGCTAATATGACTCCACCTAAAATTAATTGCCAGGTGAGTATCAGCCACCAATGAAGATGACTGCCCAGGGCTTTAGTTATGCTACTTCCTATTACTATACAGATAATGGCGGCGAGCATGGCAAGCATGCCGATAGGGTTTAGGCTTATTGAACTCGGATCGAATAAGAACCAGGCTAATACTATTAACAAGAAACCGAAAAAAGCCTGTATCCCCTTAGGTCGACGCTTGCTTACAATCCAGTGATAGAGCATGGCAAACACAGGTACAGATATCATGCCTACGCCTGAAATTGCCGAGGGTAGGGTGAGAGCCATCACGAAGATTAGGCTGAAGAAAGCGGCGATATTAATGCTTCCGAGTTTGAGCAGTATCCCCCAATCACTTCGCTTAGGAAAAGTGGGCTTCACGGCTAGCAGGATCAGTCCTGCAGGCAAGGCTCTTAGAGCCCCTAGTAGAAGTGGTGGCCAATCTGGCAGGCTATATTGGGTCACTGCATAGGTTGTCCCCCAGAAAAATGCTGGGATCATTGCGAGTAATATATTCATAAAACAGTCTCAAAATCATCTTTAGGCTTAGATTTAAGCTCATTCAAAAGGAAAGTATCTTCATGTGAAGATAGTTAGTAGTCTGCGCCTGATTTTTCAATTTGTAAAGTACCTTAATGTAAAGTATCTTTATATTAAGGTACTTGATTCTTAGTCGTGTAAACTAATACTTAGTTCAATAAGCTGGGAAAAGCTGTAAAAACAATAACAATAATAGGATAAGGCAAATGGATGGATTAGATCGTGTAGTGGCTCAATGGAAGCAAGAAAAACCTCATTTAGATAGCATGCCTATGTCGTTAATCGGTAGGCTGATGCGACTGAGTAAGTATTTGGAAGCGCAAATAGCTGAATGTCATAAGGCATATGATCTTAAGCCCGGTGAATTTGATGTGATCGCGACCCTGAGGCGTTCGGGAGGAGATTACTGTTTAACGCCCTCAGAACTCATCGATTCTATGATGCTTACTTCAGGTGCCATGACTAATCGTTTAAGCAGGCTGGAGTCCAAGGGCTTGATTGAGCGTGTGAACAGTAAGGAAGACAGGCGCAGTGTATCAGTGGCATTAACTGAGCAAGGCCTGAGCCTGATCGATAGGGCTATCGAAGATCATAGCGAGCTTCAGCAAGAGTTAGTCGCTTCTTTATCTGAATCTGAAAAACCTGCACTCAATGGGTTATTGAAAACCTGGCTTGCCCAGTACGAGTCTTAAGCCCTAAAAATTATAAAGGGTTAACTGTTTGCTAGAAGCATAATCAGTGAAATAGCGATTAGCACCAGTCCGAGAAGCTTTCCAAAAATATCCCCCTTAGGTGCCAGCTTCTCGATGAGAACCACTAAGGTCAACATCGAGATCCAAAACAGATCCATGACCCCGAGTACAAACAGCAGTGCCATTAAAGCCCAGCAGCAGCCAAGACAGTATTGGCCATGGCTAAATCCCATCTTAATGGCATTCAAGTTACCCTCACGCCAGTGAGTTGTGATTAGGCTTAAGGGAGAGCGACAGTGTCTGAGACAGCTCTGTTTTATCGGTAACCACTGGTAAGCCCCAGCCAGAAAAAGCAGTAGGCTGGTAAACCAGTTCTGCCCACTGTGCATCATAGGTGTGAGTATCGAGAGGGTATGTAGCCAGTACTGAATACCTGTGATAACGAGACTATATAAAGTCCAGGCCAGCAGATAACCGCCAATGAAGTAAAGTGTTGAGCTATATCTGGCCTGGCGTGATCGTCTGTTTGCATTTATCTGTTCAACCAACAAGATTACCGGCAGTGCCGAGGGCAGCATCATGCCTGCCATCATGATGAGCCACATGATAAACAGCATGAGGATATCCAGACTGCTCCAGTATGCAACGGGCTGCATATTCATCGACATGAGTACTGCCATGTAGTACCAAGACATGCCGATGAGTATAAAGATACCCAGCAATAAGCTGCCTCTAGTGTAATTGACTCGTTTTGTTGCCATCTTCGTTACTATTTTTATGTCGACTTATTAGCGTTAGGCCTGAAATCCTGACTAGCTCTGTTAGTGCTTGTATATACAAGAACTAACTTTATACCGATTAGTCTTGGCCATTACTCCAATTGACTTCGGCCTTAGCCGCGAAGCGTCCAACATGTTCAAATGAGAGCGCATCATGCTTCAGGGTCATTGCGTTAGTTGTACCTATTATCCCTTCGTTCCAGAAGAAACCGCCATCAGGGAAATTGATCCTCACCTGCTTGTCATTACCCGTCATAGGGTCGATGAGTGGTGTGTGTTGAACGGTCATGACATTTTCGATGGAAAAACCTGCTCTGTTATCATCTGTATCCATGGTAATAATATGTACTTGGGGGCCAACAAAAGTGGAGAAGGTACCAGCTAATGCTTCGAATGGCATGCCTCCCGCAGAGCCTGAGAAGATAGTGGCTATGGCGCCAACTTGCTCGGTAGATGCGGCAGCGTCGATAAAGAGTATGCCTGTACCATCGCCTTCATGGATTGCCTTAGGCCAGGAGGCCGCCAGTACGACTTTCATTCCGGTGAGATCAATTTGATTGAGCTGGCCTGACTTAACATAAAAGCCGATTAAGGCCTGACATCCACCGCTGTCGCTATCGGGAAAACCTGCAAATTGGCATCCACAACCGTGACTACAGTTGCAGCACTCGATCTGGTGCATAGATAGCGACCATTTTTGTTCATCCGACATGGTTCTCTCCTAAAAGATAAAGCCTGATGCTGAGTATAGTTCAGGGATCTTAATGGCACTGTTTTGGCTATGGGTGACATGTCACCAATTCGCAACATTTCTTTCATATCTTGTTCAACTCTCGGCCCTACCCTGTAGCTATATAAGTCGTCAATGGTGATGAATCTATGTCAAACAAGACATTAAGCTCAGGCTGTAAGATGCAAGTAGTGCAGGGCGTCGAGCAAGTAGGTGTAGACCAGACTGATGCAAAGGTGAAAAAGCAGATAGGGCCTAAGCAGAGTTTCAATGCTATCTGGCTGTCAGATATCCATCTGGGTACCAAAGACTGCAAAGCGGAATATCTATTGCAGTTATTAAAACAGACTCAGACAGAGTCTCTCTACTTGGTGGGCGATATTATCGATATATGGGCGATGAAACGGCGAGTGTATTGGCCTGATTCGCATAATCAGGTGTTGCAGCAATTACTTGCCATGGCAAGAAATGGCACCCAAATCATCTTTATACCTGGCAATCATGATGAACAGTTTAGATCCTATGCTGGCTTTCACCTGTGGGACGTGTCCATTGCCAAGGAACATATTCATACCATGTTAGGTGGGCAGAAAATCTTAATGCTGCACGGAGACCAGTTCGACTCTCAGGTCTGTGTCGGTAAGGCATTAACTAAGCTTGGCGATAGGCTCTACGATCTACTACTCGTGCTTAACAGGCAAGTTCACCGGATCCGCACTCACTTAGGTTATCCCTATTGGTCACTGGCGAGTTATATAAAGTTGAGAGTCAATAAGGCTCAGCAGGCAATCAGTCTGTTTCGTGATGCAGTGGTGACTTACGCCAAAGACAGGCAAGTTGATGTGGTGATTTGTGGTCATATTCATCAACCCGAGCTTTCTCGCCAGGGCAAGATGATTTATGCCAATGATGGTGACTGGGTAGAGAACTGTACCTTTATCGCTGAATCAGAAAAGGGAGATTTACAGTTACTTAAGTGGGATGAACAGCAGTTGGATTCTAGTTTGATCGCTTCAATCTCTATGGTGCCTTCAATGCCGAAATCAATAAAGAAACGCGTAGCCTGAATAGGATGTAATTGGCTGTTTTTGAAAGGAGATAACTATGATTTTTACCGTTGATAATGTAATCGAGAATAACCTTCCTAAGCTGAATCAAACGCCCTGGCTGGCGACACCGACTAAGGCGATGTTGCGCTATCTGCTAAATGAAAAAGAGTGTAACGATATCGCTGCCCAATACGCTTATCTTAAAGGCGTCGATTTTGTCGAACAGATCTTATCTAGCTTTAATTTTAACTATTCTGTGCCAAGCAGCGAAGTGGAAAATATCCCCTGTGAAGGCCGGGTCGTGATCTATGCTAACCACCCAATCGGCTCTCTCGATGCCTTGGCGCTTATCAAGCTTATTAGTGAGGTGAGACCAGATATTAAGGTGGTAGCCAACGAGCTCTTGATGGCTCTGGAACCGCTGCATTCTATTTTATTGCCGGTGCGTAATATGACTGGAGGCACACCCAAGGAGCATCTGAATAATATCCATAAACATCTTAGAGCCGATGGGGCGGTATTGATCTTTCCATCGGGAGAGGTATCACGCCTTAGGCCAAGTGGTGTTCGAGATCTGCATTGGCATAGTGGTTTTTTAAAGATGGCTAAGGCGACTAACTCTCCACTGTTACCCATGTATGCAGATGCCAAGAATTCGGCAGCATTTTATGGTGCGTCGATGATCTATAAGCCATTGGCAAGCTTGTTATTAGTTAAAGAGATGTTTAAACAGGCTAAGCGTACTATGCCTGTGAGGATAGGTCAGCTCATCCCCAAAGAGGTGGTCAACAGCTCAGATTTTCCCCTGAAGACTAAGGTTAAGCTACTCAAGAATCACCTGTATCGTATCGGTAAAAATCGCAGTCCTCTGTTTACGACTCAAAATGCAATTGCTCATCCCGAGTCTCGAAGTGAGCTGCAGCAGGCCCTGCAAGATTGTGAATTACTGGGTGCAACTGGTGATAATATGCAGATATTTCTCTATCAGCATTCTGGCTGTAACCCTATTATGCGCGAGGTGGCACGTCTGCGTGAAGTAGCATTCAGAGCCGTAGGTGAGGGGACTGGTCTTCGCCGTGATACCGATAAATATGATGCTTATTATCAACATATTATTCTCTGGGATAAGGGGGCATTGGAGTTAGTCGGTTCTTATCGTTTTGCCAGCGTTAAACAAGTCCATCAACGTCTGGGTAAAGAGAGTCTATATAGCCAATCTCTGTTTACATATTCCCATGGGTTTAAGCCTTATTTTGAGCAGGGACTGGAGATGGGACGCAGTTTCGTGCAGCCTAAATACTGGGGTAAGCGCAGTTTAGATTATCTCTGGTTGGGGATCGGTGCTTATCTATCTAAGCATCCTGAGATCCGTTATCTGTTTGGTCCGGTTTCGATTAGCGATCAATTGCCGGAACAAGCGAAAGAGCTGCTGGTGTACTTCTATCAGTCGCAGTTTTCGCCCGCTGAAAAGCTGGCGCATTCATATTCGCCCTATCAGTTTCCCCCGGAAAGAGCGGCGCAATTGGCACAGTGGTTCGATGATGTTGATTATGCCCAAGGTTTTAAGGTACTTAAACAAACCTTGGCCAGTATGGGGTCAGCAGTTCCGCCGCTGTATAAACAGTATGGCGAGCTGTGTGAGCCAGGGGGGGTTAAGTTTATCGATTTTGGTATCGATGCCGAATTCGGCGATTGTATCGATGGACTTGTGCTGGTGGATTTAAAACAGCTGAAGCATAAGAAGCGTTGCCGCTATATCGATTGCCATCGACCCGAGTTAAATTTTAGTTGTGAGAACCAGACGGCTGTTCTATAGGTTGTTTATATTCCTACTTGTTACTGACGGGGGATGAATATCCCTCGATCTTCTCTCCTTTTGGAGATGCTCTTTTTCGAATAATTACTCTTGCTTTATACCGATTGGTATTAGCCATAAGCCATTCATTACATGCTAATTAACCTAAGATTTGCTAGTTTAGGCCTTTAGCGCGTTAATCGACTGACTTTCAAGGGTAGGCATGGACGAACATATCGTTATTTTAATTATCGCTTTGGTGGTGTTGCTCTACGGCTATATCTCTAAAGCACTGTCTCGGTTAAATATTTCTGGTCCCATGATGTTTACTGGCTTTGGTCTCTTGCTGTCTCCCTTTGGTTTTAATATTACTCAGGTGGAAGTTAATGCTGAGTTTGTGACCATAATCGTCGAAATAGCTCTGGTGTTGGTATTGTTTGTCGACGCTGCTCTGCTGGATCTTAAGTTGCTTAAACAGTCCTGGAAGATCCCTGCTAGGCTGCTGTTTATCGGCTTGCCAATCACGATTATTGCTGGCACTTATGTTGCGACGCTAATCTTTCCTGGCGAGCCGTTGACCTACCTAATCTTATTAGCGTTATTACTGGCGCCGACTGATGCGGCATTAGGTAAAGCGGTAGTCACAGATCTGAAGGTACCGAAGATGATTCGCTCCAGCATCAATGTGGAGAGCGGTTTAAATGATGGCATTGTCTTCCCTATCGTCTTGACTGTGGTGGCCATGATCAGCAGTGGTCTGACTCAAGCCGAAGATAACTCTTGGGTTGGCTATGTGTTTGAGCAGATTATATTTGGTGCCTTAGTCGGCGGGGCTGTTGGCTATTTGGGTACTAAACTCATTATAAAGTCCGTGAAACACAATTTGATGGCGTCAAATTATCAGAACCTGATCCCTATAGCCTTAGCCATACTGTCATTTTATCTGGCGGAGTCATTGTCGGGTAATGGTTTTATTGCCGCCTTCTTTGCCGGGCTCTATGCGGGAAATACCTGCGAGAGCACCCGGAAACATATTGAAGATTTTGCCGATACCGAAGGCGAGCTACTTGTCTTGGTGAGTTTCTTCCTGTTCGGCTTAGTGTTTGTGCCTATCACTTTACCTTACATTAATTTCGAGGTTGTCCTTTATGCATTTTTAAGCCTGACGGTACTGCGCATGCTCCCGGTGATGATCAGCTTAATCGGAGCCAAGTTGGACTTGTCGACCATGTTCTTTATCGCCTGGTTCGGCCCCAGAGGCATAGCTTCTATTCTTTATGTGTTGATCGTGGTTCATGAGATGGGTTCGATAGAGGGATTTGAAACCATTTATGCTGTAGTGACTGTGACTGTGCTGATGAGTATTTTGGCCCATGGACTGACGGCGCAACCTTTCGCAAATAGATACGCAAAGTCTCACCGGGCCGATAGCTAGCCTTCTTTCAACATTCAACAATCTAAGGGAGCGCGATATGGCTCCTTTTTTATGCTTTATACATTAATAATCACAAGCTCTAAAACGAAACATAATGCATGAAATAATTTGAAATATTAAAAACTAATTAATTAGTTGATCGTGAATTGTTGCTTTGTTAGTCTAAAAACTAATTCGTTAGTTTTAATTTCACCCTATAGCAAATCATCGGACGGAACCATGGCGAGAAAGAAGCAAGCAGTATTGACCGATTCAGAGCAAGAGATCATGGAGATCCTCTGGCGTGTTAAAGAAGCCTCTGTACGTGATATTACCGATGAGCTGTCAAAGTCTAAAACCGTTGCGCATACCACAGTGCAGACCATGTTTAAGATTTTGCATGAGAAGGGTCATGTAGATTATCGCAAGGAGGGCAGGGCCTTTATCTATTTCCCTCTGAAGAATAAAGCCTCGGCCAGAAGTGACGCGTTGAAGAATGTGTTGAAGCAATTTTTTGGTGGCTCGCCGGATGTGTTGGCTCAGCACCTGCTTGAAGAGAATGATATCGATCTCGATACCCTGCAAACCTTACAAAAGAAGATAGACAAGAGTAAGCAGGATAAGGGGGTATAATGGCTAACTCTACTTATGCCTCTGTAATTTCTGAGTTATTTCATTGCTTGAGTGAAATAGTGGTGGCTCACCTATGGCAGAGCTTGATGATATTAGTGCTGATAGCCGCTATGACTCATTTGCTTAAAAGGCTTAGCGCCGACATTAAGACTAGCCTCTGGATGCATGGTCTGGTGTTATCGATATTGCTGCCTGTTCTTAGTAGTGTGTTTATTCCTCAGTCACCAGACTTGGTTGCCAGCTCTATAAAATTCGCTGAAATTCAGCATGATGAAGTTAGCCTGAGCATTCAGAGTCAAAACAAGCAAATACGAGCTGAGAGCGGATTAATTCAAGGTTCAGATGTTGGGAGCATCGTTCAAAACGAGACTCGAGTATTGGCATATCTGTTAGTGCTGTTACTGGTTATCATGATCTTTGGAACGGCAAAACGCTTAGTGGGCTTAGTCATAGCATGGAGCAGCACACAAGACTTGATTGGCGGTGGGATCCGTGTGCCGACAGCAAGATACTTGAAGGATTATCCGCAGCTGGGTAAGACAAAGTTACTCAAGTCCTATGACATTACCAGCCCTATGGTTGTGGGTTATATGGAGCCTGTGATCTTGTTTCCGGCCAACCTACTGGAAGATCTTGAAGCTCAGGATATTGAGAATATTCTCTACCACGAGTTGGGTCATATAAAACGTAGTGATATCTGGTTTTCTCTGCTTCAAAGGCTGATCACTTGCTTGTTTTGGTGGAACCCCTTACTGACAATTTTCAATAAACAGATCAACCTCAATAGAGAGCTGGCTTGTGATGAATTTGCCGCACGCCAAACTGGCGATAGCTCGTCCTATGCTCAGTCTCTACTTAATAGCGTCAAAGTGGGGTTAGAGCATAACCCTCTGGTGCATGGCGTCTCAATGTTCAACAAAAAGAAGCAACTTTTCATACGTATAGAAGGAATATTAGACATGGAAAACAGTTCACATTTACGTGGTAAAAAATTAGGGTCGCTGCTTGGCCTTTCTCTAGTTGTGCTTACATCTACAGTGGTATTACAGAGCGCGCCATTTGCTAAGGTAGGTTTAGAGGGCTCACTCGTGGAGCAGGCGAGTCACATCGCCACAGATGCTATGAATCAAGATGACGCCGAGCTTCTGGTAGCAGCGGTTCAAGCGAACAGGATTAGCGTGATTGAGTCGTTAATCAATGATGGTGCTAACATTAATACGCCTCTATTTGGTGATGGTACACCGCTGATCGTAGCGGTGAGAAAAGGTAATTTAGCCATGGTGGAGAAGTTGATTGAATTAGGAGCCAACCCTAATCAAGCGTCCCGTGGTGATGGTAATCCCTTGATCATAGCCGCCGCTAGAAATGAGCAGGATATTGCCGAGTTGCTGTTGAGGCAAGGCGCCGAGGTTGACGCGATCGTCAAAGGTGATGAGACTGCGCTTATCAATGCCAGTCGCCGTGGTCACTTAGATATGGTGAAATTTTTGGTGAGTAATAACGCCGATGTAAACTTAGGCGTTAAGGTGAACGAGATGCGCGGCTCTGAATATCGCAGCCCCTATAATCAGGCCTCGAGCCAGAAGATCCGTGATTACTTAGTCAGTGAAGGTGCTGAAGCACAAGCTGCGATGTAGTGCAGAGCTATCTTTATGATGTGCTGCAGGATCTTTTAATCAGTAACAACAAAGCGCAGAACCTTCAGCGCTTTGTTGTTTTGTTTTATACTTCCGCAAAAGGGGGCTTATAACCCTGCAACTGGTTTATGCCCTGACTCTAGTTTCTCTATGCTCTTAATAAGCATATACAAACAGCTTGTCAGCATGATGCCGCCAAGATAATAGAGTATGCCATTACTGCTCTGCGTTAGCTTAGTGGCGAAAAGAGGCCCTAAAACTGACCCCACACTGTAGCTGAGTAACATGATCTCTGTCGCCGAGACGATTTTAGCCATAGGCAGTGTCTCGCAGGCGAGTGTGATTGCTATTGGATAGAGAGCAAAGCTGGCTGCACCTAATACCAGATAACTTACTCCGATTAACAATAGTGGTTGAGATTCAAGTATGCCCACAACCGCAAGTGTCCCTAATAAGCTAAACATCGCCATGAGCAAACTCTTACTCATTCTTGTAGAGAGATAGCTCACCAAAGGTTGTACTAACATGCCTCCTAAGACTATACAGGCCATTAAGATCCCAGTATGCTGGACCTGAGCGTCCTGAGCCGTAATATACGAAGGCATAAGTCCGTAAATCGGACCTAGTAGTAAGCCTGAAATTAAGCAGCCTATAATAGCGGGGCGGCTTAATTTTTTTATTTCGTTAATGCGCATTTTTTGTTGGGCTTTTTTCTCTGGCTGCCCAGATTTAATCAGTAAAGGTGGCAGCACTGCCAGCATCAATAATCCAATGATATACAGGTAAGGCGTCACACCGTCGGTGCCTAATGGTCCTATCGCCAATTGTCCTAGTGCACTGCCGCCATAGAGTGAAGTCATATATAACCCTAATCGCTTAGCTCTGGCTTTGGCATTATTTGCCATCAAGAGCCAAGATTCGACTACCACAAATACCCCTGCAACGGCCATTCCCGCGATAAAACGCGCCCCTAGCCAAACTGATTCTATGGCCAGCAATAGCATAATGATAATGCTGGCAATCAACAGACAGAGGAAGGCGACAAACGCGGCTCTGTGTCCAATCTTGCTAATAACTCTCTCGACGCTGGTGGCGCCAATGAGTAGCCCTAAATAGAAGATGCTAGCAAGCCATGGGACTAAGGTTTTATCCAGTCCAAATGACGTTAGTGATAATGGGATTAGGCTCATTAAAAAGCCTGAAGCTACAGCAAAAAAAGACAGTCCCAGGACTGGAACTAAGGTGCTATTTTTTGAATCATGAACGGCGGCAGTATCCACCTTTACCTCCTAGTGAACAGATTTAATTTTTGGTTAAATGACTAAATTGGGAGACGGATTTTAGAACTTTTTTTGCCTAAGTAAAGCGGAATTATTGCCGGCAAGATTAAATGTTTTTAATGCTGATTAAGTGTTTTAATATCAGTTGGTTAATTTCATTTTGTTGGGTGGGTTTTAGTCGTGTTAAATGTTGAATAAGAAGATGGTTAGAATCATTTATTGGCTACGTCCGGCTGGTTATTTCCAGCATAAAAATGTGTATAACGCAGGAAACTACTTTGGATACTCATCATATTTACAGATGATATTGGTCAAAAGTGGAATGCGCTTTACGCAAGGCTTGTGATATTACTAGGGGTACTTATAAAATCTGATGTGACTTAAATGTGCACTAAACCTGAAAATGGCCTTAATATTGACTAAGCCTATGCAGGCCGATATGCCTGATAAATCGAGGTATAGTACGATTTCAGCTTGGGCTATCGCAGTATCCAGGGCCTTAAGTGCATCCGGTGTTGATGCTTATGGTGTATTCGACAATGCGGGCCTATGTCTCGATGAAGTCGAATCTGCGCCCGACTCCAGAATCGCCATAGAGCGCATGACCCGACTCTGGAGTCAGGCCGAGCAGGCAACTGGATCAGCGGCATTCGGTTTGACTGTGGGCCAGTATGCTTATCCTATGCATTTTCGCTCTCTTGGCTTATTGATGATGACCTCGGCGACACTTGCTCAGGCTTTTGAAGCGCTGCCTAATTACTCAGCACTTGTGAGTAACTCTGCCAGCATTAAATTACAAAGAACGCCTGATCGCTTGGGATTCACTATTACCCCATTGCCCGGAGTTGATATCAGTCCTATGTCGATAGATGCATTTTTTGCCACCTTAGTGCATCACGGTGAACTGATCTTAGGCCATGGTAAATTTGTTTTGAGTGTCGAGTTGATGCGAGTTGAGCCAAAAGATATTCACTCATGGCAATCATGTTTTTCCTGTCCAATCTCTTTTAATAAACAAGAAAATTGTTTATGGATGGATAGAAGCACGTTGGAGCATTCTGCTGTCATGGGAAATCCAATACTAGCGGCTCAAAATGAGACTAAAGTAAGAGATTATCTGGATAAGATGCAGGCTCTTAAGTGGCAGGAGAAAACAAGTCAGGCGATTCATGCCATGTTGGTGTCGGGAGAGCCGAAGGCCCATATGGTTGCGCAAGTGTATAATATCAGTGAGCGAACATTGAGTCGCAAGCTGAAGGAGGAGGGCACCAGTTTTCGAGACTTGCTGCAACAAAAGCGCAAGGAATTAGCTTATCACTACTTGATGAATACTGAGCTTTCTATCACCTTGCTCTCAGATAAACTGGGCTATACCAGTTTAACTAACTTTTCTCGCGCATTTCACCGATGGCATGGTAGCAGTCCAGTCTCTTTTCGTATTCAAAGTAAGTCATTGCAAGATTCCTGTATCAACTTATAGTCATTTTTCGTTTTGAAATTGAATCCAAGCCAATATAAACATGCGTTTATATTGGCCGAAAATGATAACCACAGTGTTGTGTTAGTGTAATAGGTTAGCTCTAGTTGTTAACACCAGAGTGAGTACCCATGTTGAATAATCATAATAAAATGGATAGCTATCAGCGGTCTTTTCTCAAGCAGAGTAAAAATCAAAGCTTACATCCTTCTCGAAGTAAACTGACTCGATTTAAGAACAGTCGAATCAAGCTGAGTCGTACGCTTCTCTTTTCCGGTGCCGTGTTGCTGCAAGCCTGTCAGCCTCAGGTCGATAAGAGATCAGACATAGCAGCCACTCCCGTAGCGGCCGATGCGGTGGATGCCTATGGTTTTACCCCCGCGACTCGCCATACCCTAGAGGCAAATTCTGCATTGTTGACTCAGTTGCCTTTCAAGGATAAGCAAGATTTCACCGATGCGAATCGGGGTTTTATCGCTAAACTGCCGGAATTAAAAGTGCTTGATGCACAGGGAAAAAGTATCTGGGACAGACCCGCATACGATTTCATTCAGGGAGAGGCACCAGCGAGTGTTAACCCGAGTCTATGGCGACAGGCGAGCCTGAATAACATCCACGGATTGTTTGAAGTGACTCAGGGGGTATATCAAGTTCGCGGTTTCGATTTAGCTAACATGACAGTGATCGCCGGGAAAACAGGCTGGATTATCGTTGATCCTCTGACCACGGCGGAAACGGCGAAGGCTGCCCTGGCGTTTGTGAATAAGCAGCTTGGTGAAAGACCTATCTCAGGTATTATCTTTACCCATAGCCATATGGATCATTTTGGTGGCGCTCTGGGTCTACTGGATGATGAAAAACTGGCTGATATTGGCGCGATAGATATAGTTGCACCGGGTGGTTTTATGCATGAGGCCACGAGTGAGAATGTGATGGCCGGAACAGCCATGAGTCGCCGAGCCATGTACATGTATGGTAAGCAACTGCCCCGTTCTGCTCGAGGGCATATCGATTCGGGTTTAGGCAAGGAGCCTGCATTTGGTACGTTTAGCATCTTGGCACCTAGTATCACGGTAGAAGTCGATGAGGCTACGGTGATTGATGGGGTGAAGTTCGAATTTCAGATAGTATCCGGTACAGAGGCTCCCTCTGAATTTACCTTTTATCTGCCAGAACTGCAGGCCTATTGCGGTGCCGAGCTAGTTTCTAAGACCATGCATAACCTCTATACCTTGCGGGGAGCGAAAGTTAGGGATGCACTTGAATGGAGTCGCTCGATTGATGAGGCACTCACTAATCAGAAAGAGGCCAAGGTCTATTTCGGCAGCCATCATTGGCCGATATGGGGTGGTGATGCCATCGCTGATTTCTTAGGCAAACAGAGGGACACCTATAAATACATTCACGATCAATCTGTACGCATGCTCAACCAGGGGCTAACCCCTGCCGAGATAGCCGAAGCTATCGAGATGCCACCAGCGCTAGCGAATACCTTCGCCAGTCGAGGCTATTACGGTACAGCTAAACACAATGCCAAGGCGGTCTATCAGGCCTATCTTGGTTGGTATGATGCTAATCCAGCTAACTTAGACCCTTTGCCTGAGTCTCAATCGGCTCAAAAATATGTCGACCTGATGGGAGGTACGGCTGCGGTGTTAGCTCATGGGGAGCAAGCCTTCGTTGCAGGGGAATATCGCTGGAGCGCTGAATTGCTCAATAAGCTGGTTTTTGCCGACAGTACGAATCTACCCGCTAAGGAGCTACTGGCTAAGAGCTATGATCAACTTGGCTATCAGGCAGAGTCTGCCGCTTGGCGTGATGTGTACCTATCGGCCGCATTTGAGTTACGTCATGGGGTCCCGGAGAAGGGTATAGATTTAGTTTCTATGAAACAGATATTGCTGCGTTCGCCGGTTGAGAACTTCCTGCAATCTATGGCATCGCGTGTGATCGGCCCCGAAGCGTTCGGTAAGCATTATTTGCTCAATATTAACTTTATCGATCTCGATGAAAACTATGTATTGGAGTTGAACAATTCAGTATTACATCACCGCAAAGCGGCTAAGGCTGAGAATGCCGATGTGACCTTAAATATCAGTCATGAGCTATTTATCGATCTGATCATAGGTAATGCGGGGGCTTCGGATCTCTTGTTCTCAGATGAGCTAAATATTGAGGGCAGTAAGTTGGATCTAGTGAGTTTCTTTAGATTATTGGATAAACCCAAAGGCGTGTTCGATATTGTTACACCTTAGAGGTCATTAGGCCAGGCAGTTCCTAGGTATCACTAGGAACTGCATTTATCTTACCGCTTACCGCTTACCGCTTACCGCTTACCGCTTACCGCTTACCGCTTACCGCTTACCGCTTACCGCTTATTCAATCTGATGAAACTCTTTTTATCGTTTCAGTCTCGCTGCGTAAATAGGATTGACATATTTAGAATAAAACCACTTAATGATATTAATTATTATTCTCACTCTTGCTCTCGTTAGGTGATTTGTATGTGTCAATGTTTTCCACAGTTTGATAGTCAAGATCCTGCGATCAATGTGCTTCGCCATAAGATACGCCATGGCGAAGAAGTTGATAATCCCAGCCTGGTATTGATCTGGTTTTCCATGGAGCAAGCCTTAATGGGAGGGTGTAAACATTCAGCCTGGTCCCTCCATGTGGCAGAGTATCGATTATTGCTCGATACTTTAGCTGATGACATGCTCGAGAGTCACTGGAGGCTATGGTGTCTGGATAACATCTATAAACCCTTGAGTGCCTTGTCGAGGCTCGTTGACAGTCATTCTCAGAAACAAGAGTTAGAGCAGTTATTTTATGAGTTAAGAGTGACTAGCCAATTCTTTAAAGCAGGCTTAGCTCACTAAGAAAGGACATTGGTCAGTTTATGGGTGTCCGGGTAACATCTACAAACCCTTGAGTGCGCTTTCTAGATTGGTCGATACAGATGTCAGAAGAAGGAGCTCGAACAGATTTTCTATGAACTGAGAGTAACTAGCGAGTTCTTTAAGTCAGGTTTAGCTCACTGAATAAGCTTGTAGCGATAGTATGTAATAAATAATGGATAGGAAGATCATGACTACACGTATTGAAAAAGACAGCATGGGAGAGCTTCAGGTGCCTGCTTCGGCGCTATACGGCGCTCAAACACAGCGAGCGGTGAATAACTTTCCCATCAGTGGCAAGAGAATGCCTGAGGCATTTATTCGCGCCTTACTGCTGGCCAAGTCGGCTGCGGCTCAGGCTAATGCTAAGTTAGCCTTGCTACCACAAGATATGGCAGATGGTATCTCAGATGCTGTGTCTCAGCTACTCGATGATAAGGCCATGATGCAGCACTTCCCGGTGGATGTGTTTCAAACTGGCTCGGGTACTAGCTCGAACATGAACGCTAACGAAGTATTGGCCACTATAGCGTCTAAAGTTGCCAATCAAACTATCGGTGCCAACGACCATGTCAATTATGGTCAGAGTAGTAACGATATCATCCCTTCCTGTATTCATATCAGCGCCGCCATGGAGTTGGAAAATCGTTTATTACCGGCATTAGAACACCTGCTGAAAGTGATTAAACATAAAGCGGACGAAGTCGATCATCATATCAAGACCGGCCGTACTCATCTTATGGATGCCATGCCGGTACGTATGAGTCAGAGCTTACTGAGTTGGGCTAGCCAGATAGAGCAAAATATTGATTTAATCGATGCCATTAAGCCGAGACTACAGAGCTTGGCTCAGGGAGGGACGGCAGTCGGCACTGGGATTAATGCCCATGAAGATTTCGCCGCAGAGTTTAATCGTCAGCTTAGCGAGGCGACCAATATCACGTTTACCCCTGCGAGTAATTTTTTCAGTCATATTGGTACTCAAGACATCGCAGTATCATTGTCAGGTCAGCTGAAAACCACGGCCGTATCTATGATGAAGATAGCTAACGACCTGCGTTGGATGAATTCGGGACCATTGGCGGGTTTGGGAGAAATTGAGCTACAAGCCTTACAACCAGGTTCTTCTATCATGCCGGGTAAGGTTAATCCGGTGATCCCCGAGGCGGCAACTATGGTGGCAGCACAGGTTATAGGTAACGATAGCGCCATAACTGTGGGCGGTCAGGCGGGTAATTTTGAATTAAATGTTATGCTGCCCATGATCGCAGATAATTTGTTATCCAGCATAAGCTTACTGGCCAATGTCAGTTACTTATTGGCGGATAAGGCCATAGCGACATTTAAGGTTAACGAGGCGCAATTGCAGAAAGCCTTGGCGCGTAATCCCATTCTGGTGACCGCGCTTAACCCCATTATTGGCTATGCTAAGGCTGCTGAAATCGCCAAGAAGTCTTATAAAGAAGGTCGAGCGGTACTGGATGTGGCCGAGGAAGAAACCGACATCCCGCGTGAGGAGCTTGAGAAGCTTCTAGATCCGGCTAAGCTCACTTTAGGTGGGCTTTAACTCCTCTTTAACTTACCGAAGTGAGGGCTAATAGCGAAAAGGGAGAGCGAGTTCTCCCTGCTTATGCATTTTATTGTTTTGGCTTATTGCTCACTTGAAACTTGCTGCACATGTAGATAGTCAGGGAGATAAGTGCCGTGATGATGAGATAGCGGTTAAACAGGAGCACAGAGAAAGGGTCTTCGCCTAAATTCTTTAATTCACTTACTAGCACAACCATGGATAAGCCAAAGATAATCCAATATTGATACTTGAGCTTTAGTGTCGATAGTGGCGCTATACTGCAAGCAAGATAGGCTAATAACCAGCCTAATATCGCGCCAAAGGCTATATCTTCAGGCCAGTGCGCTCCTACAGCAATACGCGACAGACCAACCGCAGTCGCCAGCATCAATACGCTTAGCTTACACCATAGCTTGTCGGCTAATAGCCAAATGACGCCAGCTAAAGCGAAGGCTGTAGTGGTATGTCCTGATGGGAACGCATGTTCATAGCGGGCCTTGCCTATAATATTGATGACTTCAAGCACGGCTGCAGGCCTTGGGGCATCGAAATACTGTTTAAAAAAGTGCACGCATAATGCGCAGAGTAGTGTGGTGACTATAACGCGATATAGCCATTGGGGCTTATAAGTGAGACAAATTAAGATTAAGGCACCGGCGGTAATACCGTCACCGAGATCGGTTACGCTGAGTAGTAACCAGCGAGGTAGTTCTGTGCCAAATTCATTGAACCAACTGAAGGTCTCTAAATTGGTTTGCGCATTCAATGTCAGAATATGAAAGACGAACAACAGCAGTAAGACAGATAGAAAGGTGCTGTTAATTCCTGAGTCTTGTGGCTGTTTTAAAGCCGCGACTTGGCTGAGTTCCTGTGTCGGTAACATAAACTGATACTCTTATTTTTATTATTTGTAGTATTTTTAGTTTAAAGCGACAGGTTCGATCGGACTCTTTCGAGAAATGTAGGCCTGAAGCAAATTATTAACATAGACATAAGCTTAACTGTCATATGTTGAAATCCGTTTCAGTCAATAAATGTTTTAGTTTAGCCTTTTAAAACCACTTCATATTCAAACACCGCAGATATAATGTCAATCAAGTAAATGTTTCACCAAGGTTTACATTTGTGATGTGAAAGGGGGGAAGTTCTGGCGTTTTAATCAAATGGCAAAGTTAATAGAAGTTAAGACGCAGAAATGGGACGAAAATATAGGGTATGGCATATTGTCAGTTTATTTCACTAGTGTAATGAATTCTATCTTTACACTAGTGAGTGGAAATTAATTAGGGCTGTGTTAACTAATGACCAGAGAGACCATCTTTAGGGGGTGGTTACCGTCGAATGAAGGGAAGTCATGATGGCAATCTAGCCAGGTATAACTAGTAACTGTGCGGCCCTGTTTTTCGACGCAGCGAACCAGTGCATCGAACCAGGCTTCTCGTTCAACCTTAGCGACATTATTACAGCAAACAATAATCCCGCCGGGTTTTGTTGTTAGTAGCGCAGGTTTAAACAGGCTCTGGTAATCATTGATAAGATCGACAATACCGAAAGGGCTCTTAGCGAAACGTGGTGGGTCGAGAAACACCAGATCAAATTGAGTGGCTGGTAATTTAGGGTATTTAGGTAGCTTCTGATTGCGACGTCCACCCACTTTAAGGCCTGCTAGCTGACGTAGTGCTGGGAAGGCGTCACTTTGGACAAACTCACAAACATCGCTGACATTATTAAGCTCGGCATTCTTTTTACCCGCAGTTAACGCAAACGATGAAAAATCCACATTCATTACCCTGCTAGCTCCGCCGACTGCCGCCGCTGTGCCTATACCGCAGGTATAAGAAAACAAGTTGAGTACCGTTTTATTCAGGCTGTTTGCCTTGACGAATTCTCGGCCGATGCGCATATCCAGAAACAGTAAGGGATCTTGCCCTTCATGACGCAGCTTAGAGGTGAACTTTATGCCATTCTCATGCATCACCTGATCTTGACTGGCAAAGTCATGGGTGTTGACATCTAGCTGGTTCATCACCCGTGAATTTTTATCGGAGCGATCGTTGTAGATGATGGGCAGATCTTCGACTCGAGTGAGCGAGTCACTGATCTCCTTTTGTTCGTCTTCAGTCAATGTGCGATGAAAGCTTTGAATTAACCAAGCTTCGCCATACCTATCTATATTTAAACCCGTTATGCCTTCGACTGTGCCGTGAAATACCCGATAACAATCTGTGTTATTTGTTATAGCTTGGGCAAGCAAGTCTTGACGCTTTTCGAGAGCGGAGGCTAATAATGTGGAGATAGACATGGTAAATAACTCGTTTAAATGGCTAATATTGGGTTAGAAGGTCTTGGCTGTAGATGATTGCCGCGCAATGATAGCAAAATTGAACGCCAAAATCGGCGTTAGACTCGATAAAAGGTGAGGTGTGTAGAGAGATGACCACAATAGAGAGAAAAACTGCACTCGTTTTAGTCCATGGTATTTTTAATACCGGATCTGTGATGGCCTGGATGAGGAGGCGATTTGAGTCTCAGGGATTCGAGTGTTTTACACCGACCTTAGCGCCTTTTGATGGAGGTGATGGGGTCGAGTCTGCTGCCAAAAAGCTGGAGCAACAGATCCTGGAACGATTCGGCCATGAGCAAGATATCGCCATTGTGGGTTTTAGTATGGGGGGCATAGTTGCTCGTTTTTATCTGCAGCAATTGGGTGGCAGCGTGCGGACCACACATCTATTTACTATATCAAGCCCTCATTCAGGCAGCTATATGGCCTATCTTCCCTATCCGTCGAAAACCTTCAAACAGCTAAGACCGGGCAGTGAATTGTTGAATTTGTTAGATGGGACTGTGGATACTCTAGACGGATTATCACTTTTCTCCTACTGTGCCGCGATAGACTATACCGTTGCGCCTAGTCGTTCTCATTGGCCTGTAGCGAGTAATAAACAGTTTGGTGTTTATCTACATATGTCGATGATTTTTAGTCAAAAAGTTGTTGACGAAATTTTAAAAAGGTTAGAAAGCTAATCTGAGCTGTTATACCTGATGTTTTGCAGTCTTTTTTCCGCTCGCCTCTGCCTCAGAGCTGGCAGGGCTTCTAATGAACATAGAAGTAACCCAGTCCAGATTAACGCAAAACTTACGGCTTTGACCTGATCGAAATGTTCGTTAAACAGTAAGACGGCTAACAGAAAATGCATGCTAGGTTCGATATATTGCATCAGGCCTATCATAGACAAGCTAGTTCGGCTGATGGCTAGGGCAAAAAAGATCAGAGGCATTAAGGTCATAGGTGCCGTTCCCATATACAGTAGCAGTTGTTTCCAATTGAAATTTTGGGAATTGGATAGTAAGCCTGACAAAGCCACGCTCTGATCTGTGCCCCATAACCAGACTAGGTACCCTAGAGCGATTGGCATTAGAAGCATAGCTTCAATAGAAACTGAACTTAATGAATCGAAACGGATGAACTTCTTACATAAGCCGTATAGGGCAAAGAAACCTCCCATCAATAGCGATAACCAAGGCAGCTCACCATAGCTAAGTACCATATAGCCGATACCGCAGAAGCCTAAAATCACGGCAAGGGATTGGGCTTTAGAGAGCTTGTCACCTAGGAACAATACACCTAGGGCTATGGCGAATAACGGATTGATAAAAAAGCCCAGGCTGGCGGCAAGTACCTGACCGTGGGTGATGGCCCAGATAAAGCTATACCAAGACACACACATGAGTACTGCCGCCAATCCGCATAATGCCACCGAGCGTTTATCGGCTTTAAGCTCAGCTATCGTGGGAAGCTTCTTACCTAAGCTTAGAATAATCAACAGCATGAAGGGCACCGAGAATGTGATTCTAAATGCTTGTAGTTCATTAGTATCTGCACCAGGTAGCATCTGAAAATACAGTGGCATCAAACCCCAAAGCAGGAAAGCGAAGGCGGCGAGGGCATTACCCTGAAATGTGGTACGGCTAGTGTGTGGCATTTATATAATCCAGAATTACATAGGACGATAAGAAAGAGTGATCTTATGAAATGCTATTGAATGAGTTGGTGAGGCTAGGCATAAGAACTGGCCGATATTATCAAGACGCTTGGATATATCAAGGGAAATCATTTTGCTGCAGGGTTAAATATATTCATATCAACTTAAATATCGCTAAGCCGAAGGTTCGGCCTAGCGATTAAGCTAAGATTAGTTTATTACGGCTTGCTTATATTTGTGTGTTTATCCATTGATCGACATCTGACTGGACTACAGACATAGGTCTGGCGCCTGGCAATAAGATGAGATCATGGAAGGCACGGATATCAAATTTGTCTCCTAGGGTCTGCTGGGCCTTGGCTCTGAGTTCGATTAGCTTCAACATGCCAAGCTTGTAGCCCAAGGCTTGACCCGGCCAGGCGATATAACGGTCGATGGCTGAAGTGACCTCTTTCTGGGTCGAGCCTGTCGCCTCGGAAAAATATTCGATGGCCTGCTGACGAGTCCACTTTTTATGATGAAGCCCGGTATCGACTACGAGTCTCGCGGCGCGATAAGCTTCGGCTTTGAGGCGGCCTAAGTTACCCCAAGGATCATTTTCATACATGCCCATCTCTGAGGCTAGCTGCTCTGAATACAGTGCCCAGCCTTCAATATAGGCGTTGAATGAGGCGTTCTGACGCATCAGGCCAATATCTGTTTGCAGCATATTGAGGGCTATCTGGAAATGATGTCCAGGTACCGCTTCATGATATGTGAGTGTCTTAAGGCCATACTTAGAGATAGAGGTCATATCTTTAAGGTTGATAAAGAAGACGCCGGGACGACTAGCATCCAGTGCTGGTGGTATATAAGAGCCTCCAGCTGCGCCAGCCTCTGTTTCAACTGGGACACGCTTAACGATCACTTCCTGTGGTGGGAGTGTCGAGAATAGCAGTGGCGCCTTAGTCATTACAATATCGATATCTTTACTGAGATCTTTGAGCAATTGCTGACGCCCCGCATCTGAGTTCTCATACAAGAAGCGTGGCTCACTGCTGAGTAGCACCATACGTTCGCCTACACTTCCTTTGGCGTAACCGTTAGCTTTTAAGATGCTGTCCATTTCGCCTGTGATACGGTTAACCTCTTCGATGCCAAGTTGATGGATCTCGTCGGCGTTCAAATTTGAATCTGCTAGATAGGTGATGCCGTGTGTATAGAAAGATTCACCATTGGGTTGAGCCCAGATCCCCACGTCAGTTGGTGCTTTGAGCTCTAAGCTGGCCATCAGAGAGCTAACAGCATGATAAGCGGGATAGATCTTCTCATCGACTATTTTACTGGCTTGAGCAACGAAAGCCTTTGTGTGCTTTGCATCGACTTTATCTGTGGCATTAAGCTTTTCTGCGAAGGTGGTGACTAGGCTGTGTTCACTGGCAGGTTTGGCCGTAAAGTTAGCGAGAAACTTGAGTGTGTTGGCAAACAATGGCTTAGGGAGTATGACACCGTTAGCGGCATCAGCTTCAACTTTAGCCTGAACTTGGTTAGTCATTGTAGCCAAGGCGCTTAAGCGGAGTAGATAGTCTTGTGCATCAGTTAAGTTAGTCACCGTTTGTTGATCGGTTAAGATTGCAGGAATGTCGATCAGTGGCCCATTAATTTGGTTAACTATGTAAGGTAGATGTCCGGCCCAGGTATCGATATAACCCGCATTAAATTGAGCATCACCGGCGTAGTAATTAGCAATTACTTGGTTAACGACTACGTGACGTTTGTCCTTATCAGATAGATTTTTGGTCTCTATATTGGCTAGCTCTGACGCCTCATATTGCATTTTTTGTTGTAATGCCAGCATACCAGCAGGAGAATAATCGGGGAGTCGGCGTTGAAAGTTGCCGGCAATGTCTGGGCTGAGATTTAAAGAGGTGGCTAATGCCGGCTGAGATTGGATGAAGTCTTGAGTGAACTGAGCCACTATAGCGTCAATATCGGCTCGTTCAACTGCAGCATTGATTTTGGGCGTATATACAGCTAGCTCGATTTGGGCACTGGCTTTAGCCGTGCTCTTTGTTGTTTCTGTCTGTTCATTGGTGCATCCAAACAATGCCACTACAACACTTAAACTAATAAGACTTTTACTAAACATGGACTGTCCCTTTTGATCACATTTTTGGTATTTTTGTGAACTATACCCCGCTTTGCTGTTCTGTGGCATAGCTTAAAATAATATCGGGTTCATTTGTTACCAAAGGCCTTTGTAAAAGTTGTTATAAAGCCCGGCGCAGTAATTTTGAGTTTTCGATATAATCCGGCGTTGAATCTGGTTAGTGGTCAATATCATTGTGATTGAAGTTGTGTGTTTTGAGGTTTATAAGTGTTGAATAAGATCGAAGTTAAGATGACTAAGGATGGCTCACATACTCTGATGAGCTCACTATTTGATGATAGTTATCATGCCCATAATGGTGCTATGAGTGAGTCTGAGCATGTGTACATTCAAGCTGGATTCGAACAGTTAGAGCCTGAATTTAATCGGGTTAATATTTTAGAACTGGGGTTTGGCTCAGGCATGAATGCCATCTTGACCTTGAAAAGCGCTCTGGCGAAGACGGGGCAGATAGATCGTCCGATCCGATTTATCAGTGTTGAGGCCTATCCTATTCCCATGGATATCGTCGCTCAGCTTAATTACAAAGTCAGCTTCAGCCCGCAAATTGCTGAACTCTTCGATAAGCTACATCAAGCCCCTTGGGGCTGTGATGTAGAGATAATCCCAGGCTTCGTATTGCACAAGATCCATGGCAAACTAGAGGAGTTTAAATCGGACCATGACAGCATAAATCTAGTTTTTTATGATGCCTTCGCACCAAGTAAGCAGCCAGAGTTATGGCTGCAAGAGAACTTCGATCGCATTATTTCCATGATGGAAGAGGGTGGCATGTTGGTATCTTACTGCGCTAATGGTCAGTTTAAGCGAAACTTGAAAGCAGCAGGCTTCAGAGTTAAGGCTTACCCGGGTGCGTTGGGCCGACGTGAAATGACCCGCGCCTGGAAATGACCAATTTCAACTTGCAGTAAGTGGCACCTTGGTATCTTACTGGGCAACCATAGGGTTAGTTTAAGGGAAACCTTAGCGAAAATTTGTATGTAAATTGGCTTCTTCGCTATTAGTTTGTAACATCTGATTAACTGAACTTTCTTTTTTTTTCAAAGTCGATAGATTAAGCCCATAGGTTTTAAGTTTGGTTTAAAGCGCGATTTGAAACTGAAAGTCAGGCGCTTATTGCGAAATTGGAGTTAGTTGCAAATGGAAAAAGTCAGAAACAGTTCATCTTTTTTATCTATGCTAGCGGCGCCCTCCGTACTGGCATTGCCTGTACTGCTATTGCCTATATTGGCTATGGCATCGTTTGGCGCTAATTCGGCTTCTAAAAACTCAGGTGTAACCCTCGAGTCTCACAGCGTTGAAACCAGTTTCAAGCTGACTCATCCAATATTGCCGGCTAATTTACTCGCGGCTAGTGGAAAGGAGCTGGTCACCTTCGGTGTGGATGATTCTCGGCAGAAGTGGTTAACCGTTTTTTCTTTCGATAAACAAGAAGGCAAGTATACCGAGTCTTTAAAAGTTAAACTTCCTCGTGAGCTTGCTAGCTTCGATTTAACCGGGCGTGATAACGATCGTTCGTCAGCTGGTGCGACTAAGACCGATGACGTGCAGCAGCTGATGTTCCTGTCTAGTCAGCATTTAATTCGATTCGTCCCCAGTGATAAATTAAATCCCTTTCATATAGTTGCCGATATTAGCTCCATGTCACTCAAGCACACGCCCGATTACATCAGTGGCAGTGATTTTATTCGTGATCTTAATGGTGATGGCTTAGATGATATCATAATTAGCGACTTTGATGGAGTTGAGCTCTTTATCGCACAAATAGATGGCAGTTATCACAGACAACAACTGCCGATTAAGCCCCAAGTAAGACTCTATAATGATGGTGCTCGTTACACTCAGTCAAAACTCTATAGTGCCGACATTAATCTCGATGGTAAGCCGGATATCGTCAAGATAGGCGAGGGGGAGCTAGAGGTATATAGACAAAAGGAATCGGGCCATTTCGACCCTATCGCTAAATACAGCTCGGTCCGACTGGCTATCAGTGGTCTCGATTGGTGGAATAAACGAGATGCTTACGGTGAGCAGTTAGATCAGAGTGACTTGGTTTACCGTAAAGTAGAGGAGCTCAAAGATATCAATAATGATGGTTTTACCGATATGGTGGTGCGTTACACCAAGAGCTCCGGCGTGCTAGATAGGGTTAATGATTACGAGATCTATCTCGGTGAAAACATCAAGGGACAGCTGACGTTTCCAAAGAAGCCTAATAGCGTGATCCGCGCCGATGGCACCCTAACGGGGTTAGAGTTTATCGATATCGACGGCGATAACAAGGATGAGGTACTGGTGGCGGGGTTCGATATCGGCTTATCTCAGATCATAGGTGCCTTAATCTCGGGCAATATCGATCAGGATGTGTATTTGTTTAAGATGGATGAGAATAGCCGGTTCTCCGATGATGCCAATATAAGCAAAGAGGTGGAGTTGAGTTTTAGTCTAACCTCAGGCCAAAGTGGCAGTCCTGTGGTCAAGTTGGCGGATATTAACGGTGATGGGTTGCAAGATCTGCTGCTGTCTGACGGGGATGATACTTTACAGATATTTCTGGGTAGTGACAGTGGCAGGCTTTTCGTTAAGAGGAGCGAAAAAATTCGTGTTCAGCTGCCTCAAGATGGCGGTATGGTATCTAGCCAAGATTTGAATGGCGATGGAAAAGAGGATCTCATCATCAAGTATGGTCAGCAAGATGATGAGTCACTACAAAATAAATTTAAGGTGATTTTAGCCAATCCCAGCTCAGAGACTCATCTTCCATGAGCAGGCACCCTTTATGTTAGGGCTTAAATAATATTAGCTAATCTCTGTCTCATCTTTATTGGGAAAGGCCAGCTTAGCAATGCAGCCAGACTCTTTTCCTGAAGTTAACATTAGTTGCCATTCATAGCGTTCGCAGAGTGCATCGACGATCAAGAGACCCAAGCCATGACCGTCTTTACTCTGTTCTGAATCATTCAGCCCCCGCCCCTGATCTACTACTTTGATGCAAGACTCCCAAACTTCCACAGTGATAACCCCAGAATCACTGGCATTAATGGCATTCTGCAACAAGTTGATCAGTAACATTCGGAGTACGGGAGGACTTGGCTGAATTTCTGGTTCTGCAATTAATTTGAGTTCAACTTTGAGATGCTTGTATTTAGCCAGAGGGGAGACCTCCTCTAAGATCAGCTTTATCTCTTTTTCGGTCAATTTTCTACTGGTGGAATTCTCTCTGGTTTGCTCCTGTTTGACCAGACTTAACAGGGCTTCAATTGTGTGTTGCATATCGGTCGCAGCCTTAGCAATTCTGTCTCTCTGTCTAAGTTGAAATTCAGGATCTGCACTCTTATCGAGCAGCTTAGTCGCTCCCTGAATAACGGTTAAAGGGGTTCTCAACTCATGGCTGGCATATTTGGCGAAAGACTGCTCTTGTTTTATCAGGATTTCATTTTGGTTGCGATATTTGTTGAGGCTATTAGACAGCTCTGTAAACTCTAATGCCGACCCCTCGGGGACTGAGAAGTTCGTTTCTCTTTGGGCGGATTTAAGCTGTTGACTGAGTTGATTGACCGGCTGTACCAAGCGTTTCGATAATTTTGATATGGCGAAGTCGAATGCCAGGTAGAGAAGTATCATGATGGCGAGAGAGGCGAAGTTGATATATCGCCATTCATCAGAGCTGAGCTCGACTGTTTCTGCCTCCATAGTTAAGAAGAGGGGCTTAGTGTCACCTTCGAAATCGAAGCTAGCGTGATAGAAAAAGAGGTCGTGAGCTATCTCATCGGTGATTTCATCATTGTATCCCATGGGGTATTGGGAGAGCTGTTGGAATTGCTTAGGCAATGACTCGGTAGAATCATAGGCTAAAATATTAGGGCCTATGGTGAGAGGAGAACTTGCCCCTTGCTGAAATCGGTCGATGGCAAAATCTGCTGTCTGTTGTAAATTGCGCTTGTTTATCTCATCTTCTAGCCAGTAGAGTCCCGCCTGACTAAGAGCAAAAACTAATATGCCGATAAGCAGAGCGATAGCATTGAAATAGAGGCTTAATTTCTTCGTTAAGCTCTGGGCCGTGGAGCTAAGTGCTTTAGAGGTTTTCATCAGTTTTGTTAATTGATGTTTCTTGTTGAAGCTTAAAGCCTATTTTTGGCACCGTGACCAGCATTGACTCGGAAAATGGCTTATCTAATTGATTGCGGAGTTGGTACATATGGCTACGCAATATGTCACTACTTGGTGGCATATCACCCCATAATTCCTCGATAAGCTCTTCACGTTTGACCACATTCGGCGCACGTTTCATCAATAATTGTAATATTTGATAGCATGCGGGGGTCAGAATAAGCTTAGTTCCGTTGCGATAGACTTGATGTTCTGCCGTGTTTAGCTCGAGGTTGCCGTATTGTAGTATGCCTAAGGCGACCCTTCCTTGCTGTCGTTTAATTAATGCTTTCACTCGGGCATTGAGTACATCTAAGTCGAAAGGTTTGGCTAGATAGTCGTCAGCCCCTGATTCGAATCCGTTGAGCATATCTTGTTTATCATCGAGTGCGGTTAACATGAGGATCGGTGTGGTGCAGCCCTGCTTTCTGAGTTCTTTAGCGACACTGAGGCCATCCATCTTAGGCAGCATTAAATCCAATATGATGGCGTCGAAATTGGATTCGAGGGCAAGCTTAAACCCGAGTTCGCCATTGGTAGCGAAATCGACTTCTGTTCCCTGCACTTCAAAATAGTCGGCAAGAATACCTGCGACATCTTGATTATCTTCAACGATTAATAGTTTTGACCTCACGCTACCTTACCTATTGTTCTCTTAGAGCCGAGAATTATCTCATGTAAGCGTGTAAAAAATGTCGACTTGGTAACAAGTCGATGCATTAGGCGCATCATGAACAAATGTTAAGCTCAAATAGTGAACAGTTAACCTATGAGTATTTGTTTATTCATAGGGAATTTATATACTGAGCATCATTCGATTTACAAAATGTAAACGGTATTTACCCTGTTGTATATCTTGAGTGTCAATTTATCAGGATATTTTGGAGTTCTTTGTGATAAAAAAAATGAATAAGTCAGTACTCAGTGTCGCTGTTCTTGCTACTAGTATTTTAGTTGCAGGTTGCCAGACGACAAATCCTTATACTAACGAAGGCCAAAACGCCAAAGCGACCAATGGTGCTTTAATCGGCGCGATTGCGGGCGCAGCTATTGGAGTAGCATCTTCTAGTAAGAGTGATCGTGGCAAGGGCGCCCTGATCGGTGCTGCCTCCGGTGCGGCATTGGGTGGCGGTATCGGTTATTACATGGATACCCAAGAAGCCGAATTAAGAAAGCAGCTTCAGTCTACGGGTGTGAGTGTGACTCGCTCTGGTGACAATATTGTGTTGAATATGCCTAATGAAGTTACCTTTGGAGTCGATGAGGTTCATCTTAACCCTGGGGCTAAAAACGTGCTTAATAGCGTGGCCTTAGTGGCAAAAGAGTATGATCAGACTCAACTCAACGTATTGGGTTATACGGACAGTTCAGGTTCTGAGTCATATAATCTGCGTCTTTCGAAAATTCGTGCCATCGAAGTGGGTAATTATCTTGTAGCTCAGAAAGTGGAATATGCCAGAGTGAAGTCGGAAGGTATAGGGGAGGCGAGACCAATCGCTAGTAATACTACCGCAGAAGGCAGATCGCAAAACCGCCGTGTGGAGATTATCTTAAGTCCACTGCCTCAAAGTTAATTTCTGTTTACTACAGTTCCTAAAAAGGCTTCCCAAGGGAAGCCTTTTTCTTCTTAAGCCTTAATTTTGAACATTTTGTCCGCTAAAGAATAAAAGTATAATTAGAGTAAAAAGAAGGTGGCCAGCCCGAGGAAGGCGAATAAACCAATCACATCTGTGACAGTTGTTAGTACCATGCCGCCAGCGAGCGCAGGGTCGATATTCATCTTTTTAAGCAGTAATGGGATACTGGCACCGGCAAAACCTGCAACAGTCATATTAATAAGCATGGCTCCGCCTATGAGTGCACCTAAGGCGATATCACCCTTCCAGAGCCATACGGCCGCGAATACCAGTACAGACCATAACAAGCCATTGATGAAGCCGATTGCTAGCTCCTTGCCTATCAGCCATCGAGAGTTACTCTGTCCTATCTGACCCAGTGCAATCCCTCGAATCACTAAGGCTAAAGTCTGATTACCGGCGACACCTCCCATGCTAGGCACTATGGTCATCAGAATCGCGATGGTGGCAAATTGTTCCAGCGTGCCTTCGAACATATTACTGACAGACGCAGCCAAGAGGGCGGCAAATAGGTTGATAGTCAGCCATAGAGAGCGCTGGAGAGTACTCTTTAAAACCGGGCCAAAGGTATCGCTATCTTCATCCATACCCGCCATGCCCATCATGGAGTGCTCGGCATCCTCCCTAATGATATCGACGACATCATCGATGGTTATTCTGCCCAATAGCTGATTATCCTCACCGATCACGGGAGCCGAGATCCAATCGTGGCGTTCAAATAATTGCGCCACTTCGCTGTCATTCATTCCAACTGGAATGCCCTCAAGATCTGAGACCATAATCTCTCTGACAGAAGCGTCTGGGTTACAGGTGAGTAAATCTGAAATTCTGACGCCACCGAGTAAACTGTCACGTTTATCGACGACATAGAAGGTGTCAGTCGCTTCCGGTAACTTGCCCCTAATTCTAAGGTAACGCAGAATCACATCTATGTTAACGTCGGGTCGAAGGGTAACTGTATCGGTATTCATGATACTGCCAGCGGTGTCATCCGGGTAGGATAGAGCCTGCTCCACTCTTGTCCTATCTTGACTGCTCATGGACTGGAGGACTTTATTGAAGACACTGTCTGGTAAGCTACGTAGGATATAAGCGAGATCGTCGGTATCCATGCCTTCCGCAGCTTTCGCGACTCGTTCAGGTGTCATCTGCTTGATGAGGCTATCTTTTAGCTCCTCACCTAACTCATCTAAGATCTCTCCGGTATGATCAAGATCGATTAGTTGCCACAACACCTGACGCGTTCTTGGTGGAGATGATTCTAAAATAAAGGCCACATCCGGCGCTGCCATATCATGGAGCATGTTTCTGACATGGACAAACATACCATTACCAAGGGCCTGGGTGAGCTGATTTAGACGTTGATCTGTTGTTTCACTGTCTAGTACTTCTATCGGCATAGTTGACCCTCCTTTGATGATTTTACGGTTTGTTTTAGACTAGGCTTAACTAGCTAATTTATAAAAGAAAGGACGATTACAGTGTGAGTAGATTAAAGGGTTAGGTTAACTTGCTTCATCAAACTTGGCATCCACTAATGCACATATTGCATCTAGTGCGGCATCGGCATCTTGACCTTCACCTTGTAGCGTGATGGTTTTTCCCATGCCAGTTTCTAGCATCAATAAGCCTAATACGCTGGCAGCTGAGGCTTTCTTCTCTCCCTGCACTATGGTTATCTCAGCGTCAAACTCGGAAGCTAAGATGGCGAGTTTGGTTGCGGCTCTGGCATGGAGACCTAGTTTATTGCATATGGTGACTTGGCGTTCCAATTTAGTCATTGTCCAATTCACGATGACGCGCCTGAATTTTATGCTTACTGTTACCAAATAGCCTAGCTAATTGTTCAGTGACATAAACAGATCTATGTTGACCACCAGTACAGCCTATGGCGATGGTAAGGTAACTACGGTTGTTTCTTTCCAGATGAGGTAACCAAGTCGCAAGTAAGTTTTCTATTTGCCAGATAAACTTATTGACTGTGGGTTGTTGGCTCAAAAATAGTTGCACTGGCTCATCTAATCCTGTCATGGGTCTTAGTTCAGGTTCCCAATGCGGGTTTGGTAAGAACCGAACGTCAAACATAAAGTCGGCCTCGGTTGGCATCCCATATTTGAAGCCAAAAGACTCGAAATTGATCACTAGCTCTTTATCGACACTGCCTAAGAGAATTTCACGGATTTTGTCACTCAGATCATAGATATTCAGGTTTGATGTATCTATGTAATGATCGACCATCTTAGAGACGGGTTCAAGCAGTTCTCTTTCATGCTCTATCGCCTCTTTAAGAGAAGTTTTAGTGCGGGATAGAGGGTGTAATCTTCGGGTTTCACTGTAACGCTTCAGAAGCACTTCATCGCTGGAGTTTAAGAAGAAACTGAGTAATTCTGTACCTTCTGGCAGGTTAGCAAGTTGCTTCTCCAGCTCTTTATCTTGCTCTGGCATATTACGCACGTCGACACTAATGGCAACGAGATCTGTACTGCCCTTGAGTTGTTCGAGCAAGGTATCCATCAGGGGGAGAGGAAGATTATCGACACAGTAGTAACCTAGATCTTCTAAGACCCTGAGTACGACAGATTTTCCCGAACCGGAACGACCGGATACCATCACCAATTTCATTGTGTTATTACCTGATAGAGTTCTGACTCATCTTGAGTTTTTCGTAACTGTTTCACTATAAGCTTGTTATTGAGTTTTTCGGCCATGGATGACAGAGTACTCAGGTGCTGCTCACATTGATCCGCAGGTACTAAAAGTGCAAATAGTATGTCCACAGGTTGTTTATCAATAGCGTCGAAGGAGATAGGCTCTTCACACTTGATTAATACCGCAACCGGCTGACTTATATTGCTTAGCCTACCATGAGGAATCGCAATACCATTACCTATACCTGTGCTTCCCATTTTCTCTCTCGCCAAAAGACTTTCAAAAATCTCTTGTGAGGATAGGGTTGGATACTGGACAGCGGCAAGATCGCTGATGAGTTCCAGTACCTTTTTCTTACTGCCCGGAGTGGCGCAAGTAGTACACTCCGGCTGCAGAATGGTGCTTAATTCCATTATTAATGCTTTGTTAGCTTCTCTTTGTGTTTAATAACCTGACGGTCGAGCTTATCAATCAGGGAGTCGATAGCGGCATACATGTCAGCATTCTCTGACATAGCGAAAACCTCACCACCAGCAAGGTGGAGTTTAGCTTCGGCTTTTTGCTGCATTTTCTGAACATTTAAAATAACGTGCACATTATTGATCTGATCGAAATGTCGTTCAAGCTTAGTGAACTTTTCTTCGACATAATGTCTTAGCGATTTAGTGATCTCTATATGGTGTCCAGTTAGGTTTATTTGCATAGAAATACTCCTCCAGTTTCCGATTGTTTCACTCTTAGGTTGATTTTAGGTAAATCTTTAGGGATTTAACTCACAACATAATTCCCTGTTATACCAGGAGTTGAGCCTAACTATTATCGACTACAGGCCGCTTCTGGTGATTAGCTCACAACATGAGAGCTAATCAGGTCAGTCACTAAACTAGAACTGTTAGTTAGGTATGACCTTATTTCCTTTTTCTACAAACTCTTACGTTGATTCGATGGTGGAATCAACATGGCTTCACGATACTTAGCTATGGTGCGTCTGGCGACCTTAATTCCCTGCTCCGCTAATAGCAAGGCCATCTTACTGTCGCTGAGTGGCTTCTGCTGGTTTTCGGCTGCGACCAATTTCTTTATGAAAGCACGAATAGCGGTAGATGAACACTCTCCGCCATCATCGGTCCCCACATGGCTGGAGAAAAAATATTTCAGCTCAAATATACCCCTAGGGGTGTGCATATATTTTTGTGTGGTGACCCGGGAAATGGTGGATTCATGCATCTCAACGGCTTCGGCTATATCGTTTAATACCATAGGTTTCATGGCTTCTTCACCATACTCGAAGAAGCCTTGCTGGAATTTAACGATACAGTTCGAGACTTTCAGTAAAGTGTCGTTGCGGCTCTCAAGGCTCTTAATAAACCACTTTGCCTCTTGTAGATGCCCTCGAATAAATTGACCATCAGCCTGATTTTTAGTGCTTTTAGCCATGGAAGCATAGTGTTGATTGACATTGATCTTCGGCATATTGTCTGGATTTAACTCAACTACCCAGCGACCTTTCTTCTTGGTCACAGTGACATCAGGGATGACATATTCATCTTTTCCTGGGGTAATTGCCAATCCGGGACGGGGATTAAGTGTCTGGATTAACTCAATGGCTTGTTTGAGATCATCTTCCTTGAGCTTGGTCTTACGCATTAACAGGCGGAAATCACGGCCGGCGATCAGATCCAGGTGGTCTTTTATAAGTAGCCTAGCGTTATCTATGTGTGGGGTTGTATCGGCATATTGTGCTAGCTGAATGATTAGGCATTCACTGAGGTCCCTTGCTGCAACTCCAATGGGATCGAAGTGCTGGATGCGCTTAAGTACGGCCTCTATTTCATCTTGCTCAATTTCAGGATCACCCATGGCTTCGAGGATGTCATCAACACTCTGAGTGAGATAGCCTCTCTCATCTATGGCGTCTATGATGGCCGTCGCTATGGCGAGATCGTTGTCTGAAAACGGTGTGAGATTTTTCTGCCATTCGAGATGTTCATACAAACCTTCGCTAGTCTCACCTTGGAAGGGCATATCGTCATCGCGCATTGCGCCGGAACTCGAATTGGGAGACGCCGTGTAGACTTCATCCCAGGTCGTGTCCATTGGGAGTTCTTCAGGCATTGAATCTTGGGTTAACGCCTCAGAGGTTTCAACCGCTGAACTGTCCAGTGGGCCATCGCTCTCTGCTGTGGCGCTAAAGTCATCTGTGTCAGTGGTCTTGTCTTCACCATTGACCGGGGGGTCGACTTGCTCTTCATCTAGTTCGAGAAGGGGGTTGGAGTCTAACGCTTGTTGGATTTCTTGTTGCAGTTCCAGCGACGATAGTTGCAATAGACGTATAGCCTGCTGCAGTTGTGGTGTCATGGTTAACTGCTGACCCATTTTAAGCTGGAGTGACGCTTTCATTTACCGCTATTCCCTTCATTGTAATTATAAAATGAGAAAGCCTGCTTTGACTTGTTTGGGGTTTCTCTGAGCCCCTAGACCTCAGGCTGAGTCAGCCGAGTGTCGATAATAGCTCATTTCTTGATGCGCTAAGAATGAGCCTCATGATTAACTATAGCTTGAATTGTTCACCTAAGTACACAGCTCGTACTTGCTGATTGTCTAAGATTTCGGCAGGTGTACCTTCAGCGATTAAATTTCCGTGGCTGACGATATAAGCACGTTCACAGACGTCTAAGGTTTCACGCACATTATGGTCGGTGATCAGTACACCTAAGCCGCGACTTTTAAGCTGCAGGATAATTTTTTTAATGTCGATAACTGAGATCGGATCCACACCTGCGAAGGGCTCATCTAGGAGAATAAACTTAGGATTAGCGGCTAAGGCCCTGGCTATCTCGACGCGTCGGCGTTCACCACCTGAGAGCGCCATGCCTTGGCTGTCTCGGATGTGGGTAATATTAAATTCTTCCAGAAGATTCTCGAGTTGTTCCTCTCGGGCATTGTTATCTATGTCTGAACGAGTCTGCAGGACAGCCATAATGTTATCTCGAACCGATAACTTTCTAAATATGCTCGCTTCTTGAGGAAGATAGCCAATGCCCTTTCTTGCCCTCAAGTGCATTGGATCTAAGGTCAAATCGTCATCATCGATCAAGATCCTACCCTTATCACTTTGCACTAAGCCTACAACCATGTAGAAAGTAGTCGTTTTTCCCGCACCATTTGGGCCTAAAAGACCGACGATCTGCCCAGTTTCCACTGTGATGCTGACATCTTGGACCACGGCTCTATTTTTATAACTCTTGGCAAGATTGACTGCCTTTAGCGTCATCTGGCTCATTGTTTTTCCTGCTCGATGATAGGTAGCTGAGTTGGAATTACGTCAGTATTTTCTTCTTGCCCCTTGGCTTGAATGTTATCTTCATCTTGCTTGATTTCAGGTAGTTGAGTCGGCAGTGGCTCAGTGGCGGGTTCTTTCGCCTTATCTTGACTAGTATCCTGATAGTTTTCCGGTTGAATAATGGTGATGACCCTATCCTTGCCTGTACTTTCTGCTATCAACTGCTGCTCAGCTATGTTGTAGCGAATCATATTACCTGTCACTCGGCTACCATCTTGCTCTAGCATGGCATTGCCTACCAAGGTTAAAGTTCTGCTCGATAGCTCGTATCTAATTTCTTTGGCACTGGCAGAAGCTGGACGTCCATCTTCCATTATCTGGGTGTAAGTCGCAGGCTCACCTATGGCGACAAGTGTTTTTCCGCCGCCATCTTCTTTAGAGGAGGCTCTGAGTTCGTCGGCCAAGATCTTGATCGATCCTTGCGTGACTTCCACTGGACCATGAAAGATCATCTGATTATTTTTAATATCGGCTTCTTGACTCGAGGCCGAGATCTTAACTTCTTGCATGAGATCATCTTGCTTTGTAACGCCACTAAAACTTGTGATACACAGTAGCGCTGCGATGATTAAGTTATGTTTGTTCATATCGTCCTTCAAATGTCTTACTTGTCTTATGCACAACGCATATCGAGCGTTGGAATTGTTAGTCTGGGTCTGTTTTTCTAAAATATGGCCTTGGGCTAGTACAAAACAGGCTAATTGACCTCGTATATGCCTTTAACCTTACTCAATAATTGTACTTTTTGAGCATTAAGATCACCGAACAAACCTACGCCCTGGATAAGAAAATCATCTCCTGTGATGTAGACTTCACGATCTGAGGTCATGATCATGGTATGGAGATCTAGCTCCAGATAACTGGTTTTCATGGTTTGGATCGGTTCTTCTGGGCTTATTGAATCGATAATAACATTGTTCTCGAGAACGACTTTACCTGATTTCTTATTGAGTGTTCCCATTGTCGATTGAAGGCGCCATTTTGCTTGACCTCCGTCGGGATAAACCAGGTATATGGGCTGAGTGAAATAGGTCATGTTGGCCTCATCAAAGTGCTCCATATGGGTTGCTGTGACTCGGCTGTTGACTAATCCTTGCTTATTATATTCGACACTGCGTAGGTTATCGGCAATATAATCTGGTCTTAAGCTGACATCGATAGCCACCTCTTCATCGCTCTTCTTGGATTGTACTTGCCAATACAGCAACAAGGCCGTTCCGAAGAAAGCTATGATGGCCAGAGTCACTCTATTCATATACTCATACCCTGAGCGGTATCGAATTTCTCTTGGCTGAGGAGTAGGAGATCCGTTAATTCACGTAAGGCACCATGTCCACCTCTGATGCTAGTGACAAAGTCTGCAGCTTGTTTAACATAAGGGTGACCATCGGCGACACAGACTGAAAGCCCTACCTCTTTCATGACGGGGAGGTCAACCATATCATCACCTATATAAGCCACCTGGTCGGGGGTCACATCATAAAGAGAGAGGAGCTCTTGATATGGCATTAACTTGTTGTCGACACCTTGGTAGATATGTTTAATTCCCAATGCTGTCATACGGTCTTCAACTATCTGGGATTTACGTCCGGTGATAATCGCGACAGGGATATCGCTGGTGAGCAGAGATCTAACCCCGTATCCGTCTCGGGTATGGAAGGTCTTGAGCTCTTCGCCAGCATTACTCATGTAGACCAGACCATCTGAAAATACGCCGTCTACATCACAGATCAGGAGTTTTATCTGCTTAGCCTTCTGCCAAATCTTGTCTTCTACAGGACCATAAAAACTTTGATGGAATTCATTCATTTTATATTACCCCGGCCTTAACCATATCGAGCATGTTTAATGCACCTATAGGTGTGTTGTTATCATCTATGATGATGAGACCATTGATATCTTTCTCATCCATTACTTTTAGTGCTTCGGCGGCCAATATGCCCTCTGATATGGTGACACAGCCTTTACTCATCACATCAGATATAGATGTTTTTCTCAGATTGACCTGAGCGTCTATGACTCGGCGAAGATCGCCGTCGGTAAAAATACCCACTAGCTTATTGGCATCATCGATAACCGCGGTCATGCCCAGACCTTTCTTAGAAATTTCATAGAGGGCATCTGTGATGCAGATATTATGCTTAACCAGCGGCAAATCAGCACCTTTATGCATAACATCACTGACTTTAAGCAGCAATTTTCGACCTAACATACCACCTGGGTGTGACAGGGCGAAATCATCCTTGGTAAAGCCTCTCGCCTGTAGCAGTGCGACAGCCAGGGCGTCGCCCATCACAAGCGTTGCCGTGGTGCTGGATGTGGGAGCGAGTCCTAGAGGGCAAGCCTCCTCGGGTACTTCGATACACAGGTGTACCACAGAATGTTTAGCCATGGTAGATTGCGGTTTACCTGTAACTGCAATGATAGGCAGACCCATACGCTTAATCACCGGCATCAAGGTTAAGATCTCGGCAGCCTCTCCCGAATTGGAGATGGCTAAGATGATATCGTTCTCACTGAGCACGCCAAGATCGCCATGACTGGCTTCACCTGGATGAACGAAAAATGCGGGTGTTCCTGTGCTGGCAAAAGTCGCTGAAATTTTATTGCCGATATGACCTGATTTGCCCATTCCCATGACAATGACCTTACCGGTGCACTCAAAGATCAATTTACACGCAGTCGCAAACTCAGCAGAATCTACATATTGATATAAGTTATCGAGAGCCTTTCGCTCGGCATCGATAACTTTCTTGCCCCACTGGCGTAATTTATTTACATCTAGCATTTCAATCTCTCTGTTTATTCAGGCTGTTCTAGTCTTGTTAAGCAAGAAAAAGGACTAGTTGATATGAGATAAAGGTCAAGAGTAACACGCCTCCATGCCAAGGCTTTAATGCTCTTGCACGACCACTCAGTAAAATGAGTATGGCAAGGGCGCTACTCGTGGCCATTACCATATAGAAATCTCGGGTACTGGCTGCTGCGTCGACTTCCCCTGGCGCGATTAAACCGGGCAGGGCAAGTACGGCGAGGATATTGAATAGATTTGAGCCTACAATATTACCAATTGCCAGATCGTCTTCTTTCTTCAGCACGCCGGCGACACAAGCCGCAAGCTCAGGCAAACTTGTGCCTATGGCTATGATAGTTAAACCGATAACAAGATCCGACAGATGATAGGCTTTGGCGATACCTACTGCGCCCTGAACCATCCAGTCGGCCGACAGAGGTAATAAAATAATACCCACAACTAGCCAGAGAACCGCCTTGTGAGTAGGGACGCCCGTAGGTATTTCCTCATCGGCTTCAGCTTCGAGTGTGTCAAGTTTCTTGTTAGTTAAGCCATGCCAGATAAGATAACCCATAAGGATGAAGAAGAGTCCCATCAACATGACGCCTTCCATGCGTGTTAAAAGACCATCATGGAGGAAGTAACCCGCGATAGCCGTGGCGGCCAACATTAAAGGTATTTCCCGCATTAAGGTTTGGGAGCGTACTGAAATGACTCCTAACAGTGCTGTTATTCCTAATATCAAGGTGATATTAGCGATATTTGACCCCAATACGTTGCCAATGGCTGTATCGGTCATGCCCTCCATTGATGCGGTGGCTGCGACGAACATTTCGGGAGCAGAACTGCCCATTGCCACTATGGTCAATCCGATCAACATCGGCGGAAGTCCGAGGTTTCGAGCGAAGGCAGCCGCACCATAGACAAACTTGTCGGCGCTCCATACCAAAACACCCAATCCTGCAATAAGCATGAAAATATTAAATAACATCTATTTCAATTCTAAAATGACTTGCGGGCATTTTCGCTGGATTTGAATGAAAATGAAAGTATTGAGGCAAGATAGTGTCGATTCAGTTGTGCCTATTAGCGCAATTACGTACAATTTACTGCTCAGTTTCTGTCAGACTCGTTTGCCTTCCCTAGGTGCTTGTACGTAATGGATGCGGTATGAACTTAGAAGTGTCACCAAAACCTAACTCATTGGTCGAGATCCGCAACTTAAAATTTAGTCGCGGTGACCACATCATTTTTGATGATATTAGTCTCTCTATTCCTAGAGGTAAGATCACGGCGATCATGGGCCCGAGTGGAATAGGCAAGACGACCCTGCTCAAATTGATTGGTGGGCAGTTAACGCCTGAATCTGGTTCGGTATTGTTCGATGGCAAGGATGTGCATAAGTGTCGCCGCGGGGAGCTTTTTGTACTGCGCAAGCGCATGAGCATGCTTTTTCAGAGTGGAGCCCTGTTTACCGATATGAATGTGTTCGACAATGTGGCATTTGCTTTGCGTGAGCATTCAGGACTCGCAGAAGAAATTATTGCCCGCATAGTACTGATGAAATTAGAGGCCGTTGGTTTAAGAGGCACAGCAAAAATGATGCCTAGCGAGCTTTCTGGAGGGATGCAGCGCCGGGTGGCACTTGCCAGAGCGATTGCTCTCGAGCCTGATATGGTGATGTATGATGAGCCTTTTGCGGGTCAAGATCCTATTTCCATGGGGGTTCTGGTGAAGCTTATCAAAGAGCTTTCTGCCGTATTGGGGCTCACCTCCGTAGTGATATCTCATGATGTGCAGGAAGTCTTAGGCATTGCCGATTATGTCTATGTGATGGCCGATAAGCGAGTGATAGCTCAAGGTACTCCCGAGGAGTTACGAGTCGCTGATAATGAGCTGCTTAAACAATTTATTGGTGGTGAACCTGATGGCCCGGTGCCTTTTCATTTTCCTGCATCTAATTATGCTCAGGAGTTAGTCGGTCAGTGACAGATAAATATATTAGTAAATCGACAATGTCTCCATCTAATGTAAAGAGGGCTGGCTCATGAATATGGCTAACAGCTTAGCCAATCTTGGCCGTAGAGGCATAGAGCTGGTTGTCGGGTTAGGTAAAGCCGGTCTTATGCTTTGGGGGGCTATAGCCCGTAAACCACGTTTGAAAGGATTTCCGCTCTTTGTTAAGCAACTCTATGTTGTTGGCGTGCAATCTATGGTGCTTATACTTATATCGGGTCTGTTTATAGGCATGGTGTTGGCGTTGCAGGGGTATAATATTCTTGTTGGTTTCGGTACCGAGGAGAGCCTTGGTCCTATGGTTGCCCTGAGCTTGCTTAGAGAGTTGGGGCCGGTTGTGACCGCGCTGTTGTTTGCCGGGAGAGCTGGTTCAGCGCTCACCGCCGAGATAGGCTTGATGAAGAGTACCGAGCAACTCTCTAGTTTGGAGATGATGGCTATCGATCCGCTAAGGCAGATCATCGCGCCTCGCTTCTGGGCTGGGGTGGTGAGTCTGCCACTTCTGGCATTGATGTTTACCGCCATCGGGATCTATGGTGGTCATCTGGTGGGAGTGGAATGGAAAGGTATAGACAGTGGCAGTTTCTGGTCGATTTTACAGGCTTCTGTAGAGTGGCGTCAGGATATAGTGAACTGTTTGATTAAGAGCTTTCTGTTTGCCATTGTCGTAACTTGGATTGCCCTATATAGGGGTTATCAAGTGACCCCGAGCCCTGAAGGGATAAGCAAGGCCACGACTCAGACTGTTGTTCAGTCAAGTTTGGCGGTATTGGCTTTAGATTTTTTACTTACGGCAATAATGTTTGGCCGTTAATGGATTTTATTGAGCAGACTGAAGTAGGCTCAGCATGTAGAGTGGAAATGAGAGTATGTTAACTCGTAAAATTGAAGTATTAGTGGGACTGTTTCTGTTATCCGGGCTGGTGGCATTTTTGATCTTAGTGTTCAATGTCGCCAATGTCGAAGTGAAGTCAGGGGCCAACAACTACACCCTCTATGCTAAATTTAGCAATATAGGCGGGCTTAAAGTTCGTTCTCCGGTCAAGGTGGGAGGCGTGGTTGTGGGGCGAGTGAGCGCTATTAGTCTCGATCCTAGCGAGTTAGTGCCTGTGGTAGAGTTGTCTATGGATAAGCACTTCGATCAGTTCCCTGAAACGAGTAGCCTGTCAATTTTGACTTCTGGTTTGTTGGGGGAGCAATTTCTAGGACTCACCCCAGGTTTTATGGATGATGATATCGCCATGTTAGTCGATGGCGATAGAATAGATGATACTCACTCGGCTCTTGTACTCGAAGAGCTTATTGGTCAGTTCCTATATAGCGTTAAAGATTAAGCTTGATTGAGTCAATTTTCTATAGAAGCTAGCTATAGGTTGTTATAAATAGTCGAATTTATTTTATTGCGTCAAGGATTTTAAATGAGAATGTTTAATCGAATCTGTAAGGTTACAGCTTCACTTATTTTACTCACATTGAGTGCCACAGCCCATAGTGATGACTCGGCTGTAAACACCATGAACCCTTATGACATGGTTGAGGCTGTGGCGAATAATACTTTTGCCAGGTTTCATCAGGATGTTGACATAATTAAGACCGATCCAGACCATCTTAAACTGATAGTCTCGGATGAGTTGATGCCCTATATTGACTATAAATATGCGTCTTATAAAGTCATGGGCATACACCTTAAGGCGACGACAAAAGAGCAAAGAACGCGATTTGTAAAAGCATTTCAGGGTTATCTGGTGGCAACCTATGCACAGGCATTTACTGAGTACACAGATCAACAAGTTAAGTTTGCGCCTGCGAAAGATTTTACCGGTGAGAAGATGGTCGATGTGAACGTCGAGTTAATTGAAGCGGGTAGACCAGCTATTAAGTTAATGTTTAAAGTGCGTCGCCTCAAAGACGGCAGTTGGAAAGCATTCGATCTTGTTGCCGAAGGTGTCAGCTTGCTAGCATCGAAGAGCTCAGAGATCTCAAACTTGATCCGTCAGAAAGGGATAGATTCGGTGATTCTAGAGTTAGAACAGCGTAATAAGGGCCATATTAGCTATAAGTCAAATGGCACTAGGCTCTAAGTGGTTGAGTTTAACTGCGAAGGTTCGGTGTGCCGACTCACAGGTCGGCTCTCACAGGGAGATGTTGTTAAACTCTGGGGCAAGAGGAAACGTCTGCTTAGTGACAAGATTGAGGTCATAGAACTGTCGGCATTAACTTACAGCGATAGTGCTGGTATTGCTTTCATCTTAGAGTTGATAGCCTTGGCTAAGAGAGAGCGAAGAGAGATAACACTCAGCGCTGCATCGAGTCAGCTATCGAAATTAATTGCATTATACGATTTAGAACACTTCTTCGATGAAGAAGTAAAACAAGGTAAATAGATCCATGGATACCAACGAGACAGAACAAGCAAATGAAGCACTGAAGCTAAAAGAGATAGAGCAGCTTCTTCAGGATGCACTCTCACTAGATGAAGTGCATGTAACCCAAGCTGGAACCCACTATAAAATAGTGGCCGTCGGCGAGTGTTTCGATGGTATGGGGCGCGTAAAACAGCAGCAAACCATCTATGGTCCATTGATGGATCGTATCACCAGTGGCGAACTACACGCGCTAACGATCAATGCCTTCACGCCGACACAATGGAAGCGTGAAAAAGTCTTTAACATGTAAGCCGAGATCTAAATTGGATAAATTAAAAATTCAGGCGAGCGAAGCGCTTGCTGGTGAAGTCGTGATCTCTGGGGCTAAAAATGCCGCCTTGCCTATCTTAATGGCTGGCGTGTTGGCAGAAACTGATTTCGTCGTAAGCAATGTTCCGGATCTTAGAGACGTGAGCACAAGTTGTGAATTGCTGCGTTGCTTAGGCGCCGAAGTGAGCCGTTCAGATAACAGTGAGGTGCGTATTTCTACCACTTCTCTGGATAATTTTTGTGCGCCTTATGATTTAGTTAAAACCATGCGCGCATCGATTCTTATCTTGGGACCATTATTGGCCCGTTTCGGTACCGCCGATGTCTCCCTGCCTGGTGGCTGTGCCATTGGTGCCCGTCCGGTGAACCTTCATCTCCATGGTTTAGAGCAGATGGGAGCGAAGATCGACGTCGAAGAGGGCTACATCAAGGCCCGTGTCGATGGCCGCTTAAAAGGCGCTCATATCTTCATGGATATGGTCAGCGTTGGTGCGACAGAAAACTTATTGATGGCCGCTTCACTCGCCGATGGTGAAACCATTATAGAGAATGCCGCCCGTGAACCCGAAGTTGTCGATTTGGCTAACTGTCTTATTGCCATGGGGGCGAAAATTGAGGGCGCAGGTACCGACTCAATTCGTATTCAAGGGGTTGAATCTCTGCAGGGCTGCAATTATCATGTGATGCCAGACAGAATTGAGACTGGCAGCTTCTTAATTGCCGCCGCGGTCACTCGTGGCAAGATACGTTGTGTCCATGCCGACCCTTCGACCCTTGAGGCTGTACTTGCCAAGCTCGAAGATGCGGGTGCCAAGATCACAACTGGCAGCGACTGGATTGAGCTCGATATGCAAGGCAAGCGACCCAAGGCTGTAAACATTAAAACTGTGCCATATCCGGGTTTTCCAACCGATATGCAAGCGCAGTTTTGTTTACTCAATGTGTTAGCCGAAGGTACCTCGACCATCACCGAAACCATTTTCGAGAATCGTTTCATGCATGTGCCTGAGCTTATTCGTATGGGTGCAAACATGGAACTTGAAGGCAATACCTGTATTATCCAAGGTATAGAGCGACTCAATGGTGCCCAAGTGATGGCGACTGATTTAAGGGCTTCGGCCAGCCTGGTTATTGCCGGACTCGTTGCCGATGGCACCACGATAGTCGATCGTATTTATCATCTTGATCGTGGTTATGAGCACATCGAAGACAAGTTTAAAGGTCTAGGCGGACAGGTCGTTCGTACTAGATAACAAATTATACCGATTGATATTAAAGCCATCGATACATGAGTGTCGATGGCTTTTTTATTGGCTCTATTGCAGGGAGGAAAAAAGATCAGCTGATCTTGTTCTGAATCGTTTAATATCAGTTACTCTGGGTTATTGGCATTCTCACCTATGAGTACTGGGACATCATAGCGCTTCCCCTTACGTATGATGGTCATGGATACCTGCTTTCCAGGTGGGGTCTCGGCTATTCTGTCCATAAGCATTTCAACCCCAGGAATATCTTCACCTTCATATTTGGTGATCACATCTCTTGGTTGAAGCTGGGCTTGAGCCGCAGGGCCATTAGGATCGACACCTGTGATAACCACACCAGTTAGATCCGGTAAGTTTAAAATTTGCGCCATCACTGGGCTGATAGGCTCACCGCTTATGCCCAGTGCCCCACGTATAACACGACCATCTTTAATCAGTTTTCCCATGATGCTATGGGCGAGTTTAATGGGAATGGCGAAGTTTATTCCGTGGCCTCCGCCCTCTTCACCAACCTGAAAGGCCGCAGTGTTAATGCCGATCAGCTGACCACTGGTATCTATGAGTGCTCCGCCTGAATTACCTGCGTTAATAGCGGCATCAGTTTGCAGAAAATCCAGGTACCCTGAACTGAGTCCATTTCGGCCTGTGGCACTGATGATCCCCTGTGTGATGGTTTGACCTAAGTTGTAGGGATTACCTATAGCTAAGACGACATCACCGACTTGTGCCGGAACACCTAAGTTAATAGGCACTATAGGTAGACTATCGCCTTCAATTTTTAACACGCTTAGATCGGTGACAGGATCTGAGCCAACAACTTCAGAGGTGAATTTACGGCCATCTTGCAGGGCAACGACTATCTCATCGGCTTTCTTAATGACATGGTAATTAGTCAGAATATAGCCTTCACCGCTCATGATCACACCAGAGCCAAGACCCTGTAGCGAACTTGAATTAAGAGGTTTATTACGATTGATGCTCAGACTATAGATGTTGACTACGGCGGGGCCTGCACGCCTGACGGCGTTAGAGAATGAAAGCTCAACCCCATTGTCACCACGTTTTTGGAAAAAAAGGTTCGACATATCCTTGTTTGCTAGGAATGGCGTTATCACCAGAAAGACAGCAGCCATAATTAGGCCGAAAAATACGGCCTTGCCGAGATAGATTAGAGAATCTTTAAGAGCCATATCAGAGAGTGTTAAAGAAAAAGTAGCGTAAGATTAGCATGTTTAAAGCGTGAATAAGATAAAATGATGAAGCATCAAAGAAGATAATCCTTCAATGCTTCGTCATAGCTTGATTTGATATTAAGAGAAAGCATAAAGGCTAACGGCACCTTTATGCTGTTGTTTCTATCTGAGGACTAGATATAAGCTGCTCTTGTCACGTTTTATTTTCAATGCTACGGCGCCTTGTTGATCGACAAGTTTAGTCTTGAGCGACTTAAGATCTTTTATGGGGGAGCGATTCACGCCGACAATCAGGTCGCCTTTCTGTAAGCCACTGGCTGCAGCCGGTGAATTTTGAGCCACATCAGTTATCTCGACCCCTTTCTTGTTATTCTCTAATGCTGCGCCTGCGAGCATAGGATGAATAGCGCCTGCGGCAGTTTCTGTCGTCTGACTGGTTTCACCTAGAGTCGCGGTGACAGTTTGTTTGTCACCATCGCGAATTAAGCCAAATTTAACTTCTGCTCCCGCGCCCATTGTGGCGACTTTCGCTCTTAGCTCTTGGAAGCTTTTGATATTGCGGCCATTGACACTAACAATAATATCACCCGCCTTTATACCTGCTTCATCCGCTGCGCTATCGGCCATAACTTGATCGACGAAGCCACCGTGCTGGGTATTTAAGCCAAAGCCTTTAGCCAGCTCATTCGTCAGGTCTCGACCCGAGACACCCAATACGCCGCGGCGGACTTCGCCATGCTCAATTATCTGATCGACTAAGTTGTTAACCATATTAGCCGGAATTGCGAAACCTATGCCGACATTACCGCCACCAGGGGCGACGATAGCGGTATTGATACCGATAAGGTCACCATTGAGATTGACTAATGCACCTCCGGAATTACCACTGTTGATCGCGGCATCGGTTTGAATGAAGTTCTCTAGCATCTCTATGCCCAGACCCGAGCGGCCCATGGCGCTGACTATACCCGATGTCACAGTTTGGCCAAGACCGAAGGGATTACCGATAGCGACGGCAAAATCACCAACCTTGAGTTTATCTGAATCGGCACGTTTCACTGCGACTAAGTTATCGGCTTTGATTTGCAATAATGCGATATCTGACTCGGAATCTGTGCCAATAAGTTTAGCCTCTACCTCACGGCCATCATAAAGGCCTATGAGAATCTCGTCAGCTCCTTCAATCACATGATTATTGGTGACTATGTAACCTTTGTCGGCATCTATGATAACCCCCGAACCTAAGCCCCTAAATGGACGTTCCTGTACTTGCTCACGGGGGGCATTAGGGCCAAAAAAATATCTGAAGGCATCGGGCACTTTCTGTTTAGAGACATGGGTGCCGGTTACCGCTACGGCGACGACGGCGGGAGTCGTGCGTTCTAGCATAGGGGCTAAGCTGGGGATGGATTGACCTTCGACCGCTATGGGAATCGCTGCCTGAGAGAGGCCTGGAGCCAAAGAGAGCGATGCCGTAAGCAGGGCTGCAGAAAGTAAGCTTAATTTGGATTTCATCTATTTATAGCTCCAATATCGGGATTCATTAGGATCACTTTAAGATATAGGGATATTTTTTGCTATATCAAGAAACAATCGTCGATCTTTTGTTACTGAATCCGACAATAGACTAAAGATGAAAGTTCACATTTATTAACAAAGGTTAATTGTTTTGGTTCACTATAATTACATTTTCGCTATTGAGTTCATCGGCTTGTGTATCAATAGACTCTTGAGTGACTTCATTGTTGACTAAGTTAGATAGTGGTTTAACCTTGCTTTTGGGGGCTAAGGTGTTCGCCGCTTCATTCCATTGTTTGTTGACCTTGTTTAATTGCTCCGTCAGCTCGGCGAGTTGTTTATGATGCAGCTCGAAATGATCTGTGACCTCTTGTTTGTGCTGACTCAATTCTAATTTTGTCTGCTCGAGGACTTTTCCCTTGCCATTGGAGTCATTGTTACGGGCAATGATAGTACGACCGACATAACCTAATAGGATACCGAGCACGAAGGTTGCAATAATTAAGGGCCATTCCATATAAAACTCCTTTACATCAGGAACTGAAAAATTCGAATAAACAATTATGGCTGGCATGATACCATCTAGTCGTTCATTTAAGCATAAAAGAGATTATTTTACGTGTCCCAGCTAACTCCGTGGCAACATTACCAGCAAGACTTGACTCGAGATGATTTTTCACATGATTCAGCGCAGGAACAAGCGGTAAAAAGTTTACAGCGTGTGTTTGATGAAATTCAGCTTATCAATAGTAAGCCGAGCTTAGCGAAAAGGGTATTTTCGCTTCTGGGGGCAAAAGAGCAAACGGTTCAAGGGCTTTATCTTTGGGGCGGGGTGGGGCGCGGTAAAACCTACTTGATGGATACCTTCTATGACGCCTTACCTGGAGAGAGAAAGCTAAGAGCGCACTTTCATCGTTTTATACATCAGGTTCATTTAGATCTCGATAACCTTAAAGGGCAGAGAGATCCTCTATTGATCATCGCAAAGCAGATGGCTGCTAAGTATCAGGTGATCTGTTTCGATGAGTTTTTCGTATCGGACATTACCGATGCCATGTTACTGGGTACCTTGTTCCAAGCCCTATTCAAAGAAGGAGTGGCGCTGGTCGCGACCTCTAACATTATTCCCGATGAACTTTATCGCAACGGCTTACAACGAGCCCGTTTTCTGCCAGCTATCGCTTTGATTAATCAACATTGCCAAATCCTCAACGTGGACTCTGGAATCGATTATCGCCTACGTACTCTGGAGCAAGCGGAGATTTATCACTTCCCTTTAGATGTTAAGGCCGATACTAATTTACTCTCCTATTTCGATAAATTGGCCCCCGAGTCCGAGGTGTCAGTGGCAGAGATAGAGATCGACGGGCGAAATATAGGTATAAGAAAACAGGCTCAAGGAGTCTTGCTCGTAGATTTTATAGCCCTGTGCGATGGACCCAGAAGTCAGAGAGACTATATGGAGCTAGCTTGCCTCTATCATACTGTGCTGCTCAGCGGGGTTCTGCAGATGGGTGATAAGCTAACCGGCGACGATATTGCCCGTCGTTTCCTTGCCATGGTTGATGAGTTTTACGAGCGTAATGTCAAACTCATCATATCGGCCGAAGTCTCCTTAGAAGATATCTACACCCAGGGCTTATTGAGTTTCGAATTCAGGCGTTGCCGCTCACGTCTCACTGAGATGCAATCCCATGATTATCTGGCTTTAGAGCATCTGCCATAAGAGGGTATATTTCTGCTTTTATGGCTCGTAGGGAACTGGGAGCCATTTAAATCACCTGCACTGCAAAAATTAGGTGATTTTTAGCTCAGCTTTGTCTATAATCCGCCACCTGCCCTCGTTACTCCATCAATTAGATGGAAGTTGTAAAGCCTAATTCTTTGCTCGAAGGGGCGGGGAATGGCACTATTTGTGCTTTTACCAAATAATTGGTAAAGCATTTGAGACAGAATTTTAACATTGGGTTTTTGTAAAATGAAGACTACTTTTACTGCTACACCAGAGACAGTCACTCGCGAGTGGTTTGTTGTTGACGCTGAAGGTAAAACTTTAGGTCGTATCGCTACTGAAATTGCATCACGTTTACGTGGTAAGCATAAGCCAGAGTATACTCCTCATGTTGACACCGGCGACTACATCATCGTTATCAACGCTGAGAAAGTTACTGTTACTGGTAATAAAGCGAAAGGCAAAGTGTACTACTCGCATTCGGGTTTCATCGGTGGCATCAAGCAGATCACCTTTGAAAAGCTGCAGGATCATAAGCCTGAAATGATTATCGAGAAAGCAGTTAAGGGAATGTTACCTAAAGGTCCTTTAGGTCGTGCCATGTTCCGTAAGCTTAAAGTTTACGCTGGTACAGAACATAACCACGCTGCACAACAACCTCAAGTTCTTGATATCTAAACGGGATTAAGCTAATGGCTGCAACTCAGTACTACGGCACTGGCCGTCGCAAAACATCAACTGCACGCGTATTCGCGAAAGCAGGAACTGGCAACATAGTTGTCAATCAACTTCCACTAGATCAGTATTTTGGTCGTGAAACTGCTCGTATGGTTGTTCGTCAGCCACTAGAGCTAGTTGAAATGACTGAAAAACTAGACATCTATGTAACTGTAAAGGGCGGTGGTATCACTGGCCAAGCAGGTGCAATCCGTCACGGTATTACCCGTGCACTGATGGAACTTGATGAATCTCTACGTCCATCTCTACGTGCTGCTGGTTTCGTTACCCGTGATGCTCGTAAAGTTGAGCGTAAGAAAGTTGGTCTACGTAAAGCACGTCGTAAGCCACAATTCTCAAAGCGTTAATTTTTCGCTATCGAGAACTCAAAAAACCCAGCTTTTGCTGGGTTTTTTATTGCCTGAAAATAGACCATCCCCTTGCCGATTTGCTAATCTAACCTTAATCTCATTCCCGCTATTCGGAATTCTAAATTATGTCACTACAGCTCATCATGCTAGCGTTAGGAATAGTGCTTGTTATCGAAGGAATTGGACCACTGTTATTTCCTAATCGCTGGAGAGCATATTTAAAGGAAATTTCGAACCAAAATCAGCAACTTCTGCAACGTTTGGGTGGTGGTTTAGTAACCGCCGGTATTGTTTTGTTGATTATTTTTTCATAAATTACTTGCCTACCGCCCCTATAGATCTGCTAAAATCCCGTTTTAACCACTACCGTGCAGCAAATAATGGGCAAAAACGTCGTAGTTCTCGGCACCCAATGGGGTGACGAAGGAAAGGGTAAGATAGTCGATCTACTTACCGAACAGGCTAAATATGTCGTTCGATATCAGGGTGGCCACAATGCCGGTCACACTCTCGTTATCGATGGTGACAAAACCGTTCTTCATCTTATTCCATCAGGGATCTTACGTGATAATGTAAAATGCATTATCGGTAATGGCGTGGTGCTTGCACCAGACGCTCTGATGACTGAGATCAACATGCTTAAAGAGCGTGGAGTTCCTGTTGAGGAGCGTCTACTTATCTCTGAAGCGTGTCCATTGATCCTTCCATTCCATTGTGCTTTAGATGTTGCCCGTGAGAAAGCGCGCGGTAATAAAGCTATTGGTACAACTGGCCGTGGTATTGGTCCTGCATACGAAGATAAGGTTTCACGCCGTGGTCTTCGTGTTGGCGATCTGTTTGATGCCGAGCTGTTTGCAGAGAAGTTGAAAGATGTGATGAGCTATCACAACTTCATGTTGACTGAATACTACAAGTGCGAAGCTGTAGATTATGAAGAGACGTTGAAAGATGCTTTGGCAATCGCAGATTACCTTAAGAGTATGTGTACAGACGTAACTGAGCTGCTCGATACGGCTCGTAAAGCGGGTGAGCCTATTTTGTTTGAAGGCGCACAGGGTACATTACTCGATATCGACCATGGTACTTATCCTTTCGTTACCTCTTCTAACACTACCGCAGGTGGTGTTGCTACAGGTTCAGGATTCGGTCCACGTCATCTCGATTATGTATTGGGTATCATGAAGGCTTACACGACTCGCGTCGGCGCCGGACCTTTCCCAACTGAGCTTGAGTGCGAAATCGGTGACTACTTAGGTACTAAGGGTCACGAATTCGGTGCGACTACCGGTCGTAAACGTCGTCCAGGTTGGTTAGACATAGTTGCAATGAAGCGTGCGGTACAGATTAACAGCGTAAGCGGTTTCTGTCTGACTAAGCTAGATGTGCTAGATGGCCTGAAAGAAGTTAAAATCTGTGTCGGTTACCAGTACCCAGATGGAACTGTTGCTACAGTGACTCCACTTGCAGCCGAAGGCTACGAGCAGGTAACGCCTGTACTGGAAACTATGCCAGGCTGGAGTGAAACTACCTTCGGCGCGACTTCTGTAGAGCAATTGCCACAAGCTGCATTGAACTACATTAAGCGTTTGGAAGACTTGTTAGAAACGCCAATTGATATTATCTCTACGGGTCCCGATAGAAACGAGACCATGATTCTGGTGAATCCGTTTAGTTAATAGAAAGAGGCCGCATATAGCGGCCTTTTTATTGACATAAGTGAAGGTTTAAATAGACTTGCTTAGGTTGAAGCAAATGCTCAAGAAAAACATCATGGTGCCGATGACCTATTATGTATAGTTAGTAGGAGAGTATTGATGAGACAAGTTATTCACTCAGTCAGCTGACAGTCGAATATTTTGTCTGATCACTACTTATGTTTATGAATTTTTCGCGAGAGAGCTCATGCTACAAGAAGTGCTAAAAGTTTCATCGAAAATCATGTGGCGTTATCTGTTGTTATCGATAGCCATGGTGACGCCAGCTTTAAGCTGGGCCGATACTCGAGCTGTGGATGTTTATAGTCAGGAGCAGTTAATTGAACTGATACGGACTAAACAATATCTTACGCGAGTCACGGGTGATGATTGCCAGTTAGTACAGGATATTGAGGCGAGAGCCGAGGTGCTTAAGCAGCCTCTGTATCAGTACCTGTGGGCAGAGATGCTTAATCATGGTATTTGTGTCAAAGCAAATCCACCGAGAGGGATCTCTTTACTGCGTGACTCTGCAGAGCAGGGGAGCGCCGAAGCTATGCTCAGGATCGCAGAGTATTATCACGATGGGCAATTTGTGATACAAGATCGCGAGAGAGCCATTCATTATGTGATGCCCGCAGCGGCCAATGGCGATCTGCCGTCACGTATGATGCTAGTAAGACTATTTGGTGAAGGCTATGGTAGCCCAAGAGATTTTGAGATGGGATATCACTGGCTATATAACGATGTATTTAGTGATGAGGCGACAAAACATAAAGCCTTAGAATTATTGAAGGTGCTAGAGCAGAAGATGCCGCCCAGTGCAGTTGCCAGGGCAAAACAGGAGCACCTGAGATCCCGATAAACAATACCATTTACCTAGTAGTAATTGGTGTGACCCGGAATGTTCCGGGAAAATATTTGAGATATTGAATGATCAAAGATCCGCATTTAAAGCGTGAACAACAAAATTACGAAAACCCCATTCCAAGCCGTGAGTTTATTTTAGAATACTTACGATCAGAAAAATCCCCGTTAAACCGTGAACGCATAGCACAAGCGCTTAAACTCGAAAGTGAGGAGCAGCTTGAAGCGCTAAGACGCCGATTACGTGCCATGGAACGGGATGGGCAGCTTGTATTTACCCGTGGACAGGCCTACGGCCTCCCCGAGCGTATGGACTTACTGACTGGTACTATTATTGGTCATAGAGATGGTTTTGGCTTCTTGAAGCTGGAAGAGGGCGGTGACGACCTCTTCATCAATAACCGTGACATGATGATGTACTTCCACGGGGACAAGGTACTGGCACAGAAGGCCGGAGTCGATCGTAAGGGACGTCGCGAAGCACGCATCGTGCGCCTGGTCGAACAGAGAGCTGCAGCCTTAGTGGGACGTTTCCACCTGGATTCTGGCATGGCGTTTGTCATTGCCGATGACAGGCGTATAGGTCAAGAGATACTCATTGCCGATGAGGACCGTAACGGTGCTCGTCAAGGTGATGTCGTGGTACTCGAATTGACACGTCGTCCGGGCCGTTATGTGAAGGCGGCTGGTAAAGTGACAGAAGTGCTGGGTAAGCAGCTAGCCCCTGGTATGGAAATTGAAATTGCTTTGCGTAATTATGACCTGCCACATACCTGGTCGGGGCTAATTGAGAAGAAGCTACGTGCTATTCCCGATGAAGTCACCGACGCTGATAAAGAGGGGCGAGTCGATCTACGTCACTTGCCTTTAGTCACTATAGATGGCGAAGATGCCCGTGATTTCGACGATGCAGTTTATGCTGAATCGAAAAAGAGCGGTGGCTGGCGTTTATGGGTGGCAATTGCCGATGTGAGTCACTACGTACGTACGGAATCTGCATTAGATAAGGAAGCACGTAGTCGAGGTAACTCGGTGTACTTCCCGTCGCAAGTGATCCCTATGCTGCCGGAAAAGATCTCTAATGGATTATGCTCCTTGATGCCAGAGGTCGACCGTTTATGTATGGTAGCCGAGATGACTATCTCCGCAGCAGGTAAACTCTCTGGATATAAGTTCTATCCGGCAGTTATGCATTCCCATGCTCGTCTGACCTATACTCAGGTTGCCGATATGCTCGAAGGTGGAGAGGTGAGTGATAAGCTCAAACCTATATTCCCGCACCTTCAAACATTGCAGTCCCTGTATCTGACGTTAGATGAAACACGTGCACAGAGAGGCGCTATCGCATTCGAGACCACTGAGACTCAGTTTGTCTTTAATGACGACAGAAAGATTGACAGCATAATACCGAGAAATCGTAATCAGGCTCATAAGATCATCGAAGAATGCATGATCTTAGCCAACGTAGCTTCGGCTAAGTTCGTCAAAAAGCACAAGGGCGAGGTCTTGTACCGGGTTCATGAGTCTCCATCTGAGCAGAAGCTGACTAACTTCAAAGACTTCCTCAAGGAGCGTGGCTTGAGCATCGGCGGAGGGCTTGAGCCTACACCGACCGATTATCAGGCGCTGATGGAATTGATCACCGACAGACCCGATGCAGAGCTTATCCAAATTATGTTGCTGCGCTCTATGAAGCAAGCGACCTACACGCCGGATAACGAAGGACACTTTGGTTTAGCCTTAGAAGCTTATTCTCACTTTACCTCGCCTATTCGTCGTTACCCGGATTTGATCTTGCACCGGGTTATTCGTTACTTGTTGGCGAAAGAACAGGGCGAGGCGTCAGAGAAGTGGACGTCAGATGGTGGTTATAACTATCAGCTAGAAGAGCTAGATCTTCTCGGTGTCGAGTGTTCGACTACCGAGCGCCGCGCCGATGAGGCGACCCGTGATGTCAGTGATTGGCTCAAATGTGAGTTTATGCAAGATCACGTGGGCGATACCTTCGACGCTGTGGTGGCCTCAGTTACTCACTTCGGCATGTTTGTCCGTCTGAATAAGTTATTTATCGATGGTTTAGTGCATATTTCCAGTCTTGGTAGCGATTACTTCCAATATGATAATATGCGTCAACGCCTAGTGGGAGAAGCCTCAGGTCAAATCTATCAACTTGGTGATGCCGTCACTGTAAAAGTTGCTGGTGTGAATTTAGATGATCGTCAAATTGATCTGATGATGGCGGGTGAGGAAGGTAAGTCTAAACGTCCAAGCCGCGGCAAGAAGCCGATGACTGCCAGAGAGCGGGTCAATGCAGAGGGCGCTAAGCTAGGTAAAGCAGAAAAGAGCGGTAAACCTAAACGACGCGGTTCTCGCTCAAAAGTCGCGGCGGGTAAAGCTTCTGCTGATTCAGATAAAACCAATACAAGCGGTGGAGCTAAAAAGCCCGGTGCTAAAACAAAAACGACGGCTAAGAAGTCGAAGGCTAAAAAGTCTTCAGCAAAAAAGACTTCAGTAAAAAAGAGCCCTGCTAAACGTAAAGTCAAAGCAAGCAAGTAATAGAGACTGAAATAGATGAAAAAACAAGATATCACCTTCGGAATTCACGCTGTTGAAGCGGTACTAAAGCATAGTCCGGAGCGAGTGATCGAACTTTGGGTACAAGCTGGCCGTGATGATAAAAGATTAGCCACGCTTATCCAGATGGCTGCTGAGTACGGTATTTCAGTACAAACATCAGCGCGAAAAGTCCTTGATGAAAAATCTGACAATGGACAACATCAAGGTGTGTTAGCTCGTGTAAAGGCCGTAAAACAGCTTAATGATAATGATCTATCGGCACTGCTTGATAAGATAGAAGTAGAGAAGACGGAAACGCCTTTCTTTTTAATCTTAGACGGTGTTACCGATCCCCATAACCTAGGCGCTTGCTTACGTAATGCTGATGCCGCGGGTGTACATGGCGTCATTGTCCCTCGCGATAACTCTGTAGGCTTAACACCTACAGTGAGTAAAGTGGCTTGCGGCGCGGCTGAAGTGGTGCCTTTGTTTCAAGTGACCAACTTAGCGCGCACCATGAAGAGCATACAAGATAAAGGTGTTTGGATCGTTGGCGCTGCGGGTGAAGCCGATAGCGACTTATACAAGACTGATCTTAAAGGCCCACTGGCTATCGCCATGGGCGCCGAAGATAAAGGCCTGCGTCGTTTAACCCGTGAAGGTTGCGATTCGATTGCATCGATTCCTATGTCAGGATCAGTTTCAAGCCTGAACGTCTCCGTCGCCAGCGGAATTTGCATGTTCGAGGCTGTAAGACAACGACTATAGTCGCGAATTCGACTAGGTTAATTTTCATTGGCTAGCTCATTAGGTGTTAGTCAGAGTTATTGAATGCCGATGTGGTTTAGTCCTCATCGGCATTTTTGTATCTGATATTTGGCTAATTGATACATGAAAGTGTGTATGGAGGTTGTACCTTCAATGTAATCTACCGCCTGTCCGGCGAGGAATGTGCAGCTACTTCTACTCTCCACCACAAGGTAGGCTAGCTTCGAATAAAGCTTGAATACATTTTCTGATTTAGCTTTTGGCTGAGTTGTTATTGGATAGTGTGTTTATAATTTTCTGCTTCATTGTTACCTATCGCTTGCAGCGGGCTTATATGCAGGTACTTCTGCGAGACGCCGTGAACACTTCCATGTGGGCTCTACCAAAACATCCCTGTTTTGGAAGCTCGCAGCCGCACCTACACCCGTTTATCTATCTCTTCGATTTAGTCTTTGTTGTGATGGAACGTAGTCCAACATTTGTCATTCCCGCAATGCTTGTGGGCGGGAATCCATAGCCCTTGCAAAGATCAAGTTTAAATACATTCTCTGTTGTTGGTCTAGGTAATATAGGGATTTGGTTGATCATTGAAGGTCATACTTTCAATGTTACTGATAGCCTACGGCGGGCAGTGCAGGGATGCACCAATGTCGTTGAGGCAGGATGCCTAAAAACGACCTTATGTGCCCTCTTCAGTTGAGAAGGTGCTGCGAGTCGCCGGCTCTTGATTTCATAAGAGCCTTCCCTGTGGGCTCTGCCAAAACATCCTTGTTTTGGAAGCTCATAGCCGCACCTACACTGGGCTATTTACTTTCTTCGATTAGACCTATTTTTCTCTGGCCTTTTATTAATACAAATTGTTGATCAAGTACAGTGTTCTATGAGTTACAACTGAAGTGATTTCAATATGATGTTAGAGTACTTTGAAATTGAGAGCCCAAAGGTTAATGCTATTTTACATCAGGGTCTTGTTATGCTCGCGCAAGTGTATGGTTGGATCGTTTAACGTGTTAATCCTGCTAGTTCGGTTCTGTCTGGGTAGTCTTAGTTAAAAGGCGTTCAAACACGCCTGTGTTAATGAGAGTGACAAAATGAATAACAAAATATTTTTTTCTTCTATGGCATTTCTAATCATTTCAGGATGCTCAAGCACAGGTGTGATTCCTATGAGCCAGGACTCATATTTTATTGGTAAAAAAGATGGTTCTCCTGGTATTGGTGTTTCATTGAGCAACAAAGCAGAGGTCTACCAAGAAGCCAATGCATTTTGTAGCCAAAAAAGTTTAGAAGTTCTAACACTACGTGAGACCGTTGCACCTGCAGCTCCTGGGCGACTTGGCTCAACCGAGTTGCATTTTAGATGTGTACAGCCAGGTGGTAGTGCTAAACCGCTGGTAAAAGACGCTGATAAAGTGGTTAATGTAAACAGCAACGTCAATGTAAAACCTAAAGATGTTAACTCTACAGATATGTATACAGAGTTAAAAAAACTGAAAGAATTAAAAGATACTGGGATAATTACTCAAGAAGAATTTGATATAGAAAAAAAAGAAGTACTGTCCAGATATTGAGTATGTTGGCCAAGAGAATAGAAATGGAAAAAGCCTCGGCTCTGCACTAATGCCGGTAAGTTAAGCTTACTGGCATTTTTTATTTCTGGCATATTTCTGTGGTCTGCGCTTGACCGTTCTAGGAAAAGACCGAGTTCGTCGGGGCTCTAAAATCAGGCTTTCAGCCATTTCATAGAAATATTTAAGCTGACGAGGAATTGCACCTGGTGTCGAGTAGGGCAAACCCACTAATAGCCTCAAAATATGAGCCAAAGAACCATTAAAACTCAACTGATAAGGGAGATAATCCCCTTTGAGTTGATGACACATTTTCACCATCTGATAACGCACTAGATTGTAGGTGAGTAAGATCCCCCACAACTCCTGTTTTACAAGCTCTGGCAGTCGACTTCTCAACGTTAAACGATTACCTAGCATGTATTGTTTTTGCTCTCGATAACCTAATTCTATTTCCCATCGATGCACGTATAAGTCAGCTATGTCTGCAACGGGATAACGCATGGGATCTATCATTGATGTCAAAACCGAGTATTCCTTGCCATTAATCTTTCGACTTATCAGCCGAACTTCCAGCTCATAAGGCAGCTCAGGCCATCGTTTTCTGGCATGTGGATTACTTTTTAATTGAACGATTTTATCGTTGCGCCCCAAGCTGCGGAGCACTTCATATTGGACATTTTTTTTCAACGGAATTAGCCAGTGTCGCTCGTTACCTGTGGATTGCCACTGATAAAGTAGCCCTAGAGAATAAAAGCCTCGATCAAACAATGTCAGACTATGATCCGGTGTGGAGTCGATAAGCTTTTCGGCCAAAATCATCTCATTAACGGCGTAATCATCGAAAGCACTGGCGGTAATAAGATGGCTACTCAATTCCATTTGGCAGACCATACGAACTTGAGGATATTGAGTCTCTTTTTGTCGAGAAAAGGCTTCTGCATTATCGGGAGTATCTTCCGCCCGCCAGACTACACCATCGACTCCCAGTAACGTCAGTCCATTCCAGTTTGGATGTAGAGCTTCACGATTTCAGTGAGCTTGAGTGCACTCAAACAGAGCTTTCATTGCCGCTTCACCGAGATTTTTTCGTCGTTGAGTTAATGCGCTCGGAGCAACAAATGGCTTGCCCTCTCTATCAACGATATCGAGCATGTTAATGATGTGAGCCATCGACTTATCATTATAGATAGCCATTCCAATAATAAGCCAAGCCATTGACTCTAGTGTTAATTTACGTTTTCTAATCGTGACTGTTTCAGTTAATGAATACGCTTCCTCTATCAACTCCAGAGGGAGTAAATCTGCGAGGGTTTCAACTTGATGGGGCTTGAGTTGGTTGATCATGTCAAAAGCTTGGGAAACTTGCATAAAAAATCCGAGACCTAGAGATAGGACTCGGATTCTGAAGCATCTAGAAGATCAGTCAACCGATCGATAAATCACTAAATGATCGGCATTACGGCTCTGCACGGTCTATAAACTTAACTTTTTAGACTTTCCTGAAAACCTATTCTCCAACCTCTATAGATCTTGCTGGTTTTTCAAGTATTAAAAACGTTGTTTAAATTATGCCTAAATCGAAGAGAGAAATACTCAGGTGTAAACGCGGCAGTGACCTTAGGTTTCAGGGCGAAGCTTTACATTGTGAAGCGCTTTGAGCGAGAGATTGGGATATCGAACTGGCAGTTAAACATGGATGTTGTTTGATGTCGTAGAGGCTATAGGGATATACTCGCGCCGTGTCACTGAAGTGTTTGCACTTAAGCCCACGGCAGGTGATAGATAACTATGAAGTCATGGTTAACAGGTCGCTGCCAGATAACAACATCAGCCAGATGAACCAATAAAAGATATTTCAGCAACTTGTTATCCGACAAGTGACCCTATGACTGGAAACGAGCAACTTACTGGAACGTATAGAGCAAGTTGAATGTGGTGATGGTATCAGTTTGCTTAGTGCCTATAGGGACTATATCTGTGTACTTAATATTGACACCGATTTTGAAGGCCCAGTCTTGGAACAGGGTGTTCTTGTAGTTCATATCTAAGGTGAGTGTGCTGTTGTTCTCACCCACTTCGGCGGTGAGATCGGCGTTGAGGCTAGTGTATTCCTGCAGTTTTTGTTCAAACTTGGCGGCAGTACGAACAATGATGTCTTTTTCGGCTCCGGGATTGGGTTCTAATTCAGTTTCGATAGGCATGTTATATCGGTAACCAGGACCGATTTCTAAGCTGAGTTTAGTGTCGCTATTTGATATTGCATCGAAACCGTAACCTACAGAAACCGTAGATATTTGGGTGTAACTACCAAAACGGTCGAGGGTGAAGTCACCTCGACCGAAAACATAGCCATCATCCAGCCATGAAAAATCATTATCTAACTTATAACTGGACTGCAACTGGACATCATATTTCTCCGCCGTGGTTTTTTCATCATCGGCAGCGTAATAGAGTTTAAAGGTGCCTTCCTGTCTAAACTGCTCTGTGTCGTAAACCAGCTTGGTTCGACCATTAAAGCTACTGGATTCAGTATTTCCTGTATTTAGCTGTAAACCCGCCTCGATTTCTGCGGTGAAATCACTGGGGGGCTCCTGGTAATCGGGTGGCACTAAGGCCCAGGCAGACATAGGAACAGATACAAGTAGGGCAGCTACAACTCTAAACATTATTTTATTCTTACTATTATTTTAATGTGATGAGGAACATTTTCAGCAAGCCAATATAATACCCATTGTGTTGAGGCTCGGTAAAGTGATTAAAGTGTATCTTTATTGAATTTAATCTTTATGGGACGGCTTGCGCTTCGCTAGGCTTGACTCACATAAATCTAGTCTATGTGACCGTATCAGTGCTTTTAGTGTATGAGTGTTAGAGTGGAAAATTTGGCTCGCCACACTATTACAGTGTTGGCGATAGATAGCACTTGAATTGTTTTTCGTATTTGTGTATTATTCCGCGGCTTAAATCAGTCACTTTAATTAGTTCCTTGCCTCTATTTGGTCTGACTGAGCCAACAACGAGGCTAGATAACCGTAAGGAGCAGAAAATGCGTCATTATGAAATCGTATTTTTGGTTCACCCTGATCAGAGTGAACAAGTACCTAGTATGATTGAGCGTTACACGGGTATTCTTACCCAAGCTGGCGGTCAAATTCATCGTTTAGAAGACTGGGGCCGTCGTCAACTGGCTTACCCAATCATCGAATTGCACAAGGCTCACTATGTTCTTATGAACGTAGAAGCTTCTGCTGAATCGGTTGAAGAGCTAGAAACAGCTTTCCGTTTCAACGACGCTGTTCTGCGTAGCATGGTTATGCGTACTAAAGCAGCCATCACTGAAGCATCTCCAATGGCTAAGCTAAAAGAAGAGCGTGATTCACGCCGTTCTCCTGAAGGCGAGCGTCGTAGTGCGCCTGCTGAAAAAGCTGTTGAAGAAGTTACAGAAACCGCTGAAAAAGCAGCTGAGTAAGTTTTTCTTTGGCCACAAACCACTTGGTGTTATCGGGAACCATTACGCGTTCCAGAAGCTTTAAAAGCCCGGCAGGTATCGCACATTGTGTGATTATGCTGGAACACAAATCTCAGTGCTACGAAGCAGAGATGCTAAGAAACGTATACTGTCAGATGCAAGTGATATTGAGTGGTGAACGCTTTAAAAGCGTTACAGATAAACTGAAAATCGGCGTGGATATTGAGGTGCAAGGCTTTATCGCTCTCCAGCAGAGTCGAAATGGTCAAAATCGCTTAGTTATACACGCTGAAAATGTCGAATTGAAAACTTAGGAGACTGTCACATGGCACGTTATTTCCGTCGTCGCAAGTTCTGCCGTTTCACAGCAGAAGGCGTTACAGAGATTGATTACAAAGATATCGTAACTCTAAAGAACTATATCACTGAAAGTGGTAAAATTGTTCCTAGCCGTATCACAGGTACAAACGCTAAATATCAACGTCAACTAGCTCGCGCTATCAAGCGTGCTCGTTATCTTTCTCTACTGCCTTACACTGATTTACATCAGTAATAGCGCAACCATTTAGGGAATTAATAATGAACATTATTTTACTTGATAAGATCGCTAACCTAGGAAATCTAGGTGACCAAGTTGTAGTTAAGTCTGGTTACGCACGTAACTATCTTCTGCCACAAGGTAAAGCTGTCGTTGCTAATGCTGCTAACACTGAAGTCTTTGAAGCACGTCGTGCTGAATTAGAAGCTAAGTTAGCTGCTACCCTTACTGCTGCTAACGAGCGCGCTGAGAAAATCAACGCACTTGAGTCTGTTGTTATCGCTTCTAAAGCTGGTGATGAAGGCAAGTTGTTCGGTTCAATTGGTAACCGTGATATCGCTGATGCAGTTACAGCTGCTGGTGTTGAACTAGTTAAGAGCGAAATTCGTCTTCCATTAGGCGCTTTGCGTACTACTGGTGAGTTCGAAGTTGAAGTTCAGGTTCACACTGAAGTTAAAGCTATCGTTAAGATTTCTGTTGTTGCAGAAGACTAATATATAGTTTTCAAAGCGAATGACTTAATGCTTTGGTATTAAGACTGCAGCTTTAAAAGAAAACACCGCACTAATCTAATTAGGGCGGTGTTTTTTTATGCTTGAAATATACTGACGAGCTACGAGCTACGAGCTACGAGCTACGAGCTACGAGCTACGAGCTACGAGCTACGAGCTACGAGCTACGAGCTACGAGCTTGAACTCGATACTCGTGGCTTTCTTTGCTTTGTCTTAAGCTCGCTGCTGTTGCTAGTAACAAAAAGCCACCCGTAGGTGGCTTTATCTATTCCTTGGTATTTAACTTATCCTGATAGGTATTAGTTACGCACTAAATCCAACTCTTGAATTAAGTTATCCGCATGATCCACTTCATCCATCATCCAGAGGATATAACGGAAATCCACATGGACGGCGCGGGTGATAGTAGGATTGAAGAACCAGTCTTTAGTGATAGCTTCATAGGTGGAATCGAAGTTGAGACCAACTAACTCTCCCTTGCCGTTAAATACAGGAGAACCTGAGTTTCCGCCTGTGGTATCGACACTCGATAAGAAGTTGACGGGAACTGAGCCAAAGCTTTTCGGCTTGTCTAGGCAAGAGAATAAACGGCATAACCAAGATGCAGGATCTTGATATACAGTTTCAACCTTATGATTGCCATAGCGTTGCTCTTCAATAGCCTTAAGAAGCTTAGTTGGTGCATTGAAGGGCTCTATGCCTGTGTGCTTAGCTGTTATGCCTTCGAGTCGCGTGAATGGCTGCTTATAGAGTGCGTCTCGTGACTGATATCCGTCGACCATGCCATAGGTGATTCTCAGTGTGCCGTTAGCATCGGGATAGACCGGCCAGTCATTCGCTTTGTAATAGGCAATAACGGCTTTCATGTAATCGGGACGGGCCTGGGAAAGCTCCCCTGCTAGTGTCTTCTTGTCTGTCTCCTGGGCCATATTGGTATCAAAAAGTGCTACGGCAAGGCGGATAAAGGGATCGGCGCTGGTCTCGAAATCTTCGGACTTGGCATCCATCCAGTCTAATCGTTTATCTTGAGCTGTCATCGAGGTAAGCGAGTAGAGACCATCTAGCTTTTCAGATAGAGAGACGGATTGCTTATTATCGATAAGCATAGCGTCCAGAGCGGCCACTCGATTATCTTGAGCATTATAAGCTTCTAAATCTTGTAGCCATAGGGCTTTGTCGACACTCACATCGAAGCTTGAATCGATTCGTTTGAGGCGAGCCTTGAACATTTTCATGTCACGCTCTTGATAACCTTCTTCTCGCTCTGCATCGGGTTTAGTCTTCTCTCTCGATAATCGATACAGTTTATTGGCTGCGCCCAGAAGCGAACTAGATTGAGCATTCTCGAAATAGTAACGAGTCTGGCTATTACTACGTTTTTTGACGAGTAAATTCTCTAAATTATCCAATTGAGTCTGATATGACTGGTAGGTCTTATCGGTCGCTAGCCATTGTTTGAAATCATCTTCACGAGCTTGTTTAATACCGGTAATATCAGTGGCCTTAAAACCATCGAGTAAGCCGTTATACTTTTTCATGCGGTTTGCCATACCCGCAAGTGTGCCAGCGTATTTAATTTTTACGCCTTTATCGGCAGCTCCCATCATTGCGATAGTATCTATGCGCAATTGATAGCGGCTAGCGAATGTCGGATATAACCAATCGCTAGCAAATTTAAGCTCACTGGTTAGGCGATAGCGACTGGTTGAACCTGGATAGCCTGCAACAAATACCCCATCACCGGCTTTTACGCCGTCAATGTTTATCTTTAAGTGGCTTTTAGGTTGATAAGGCACATTGTCCTGACTAAAGACTGCTGGTTTGCCATCTTTACCGACGTAAGCACGTAAGAAGGTAAAGTCAGCAGAATGACGGGGGTATTCGTAGTTATCTATGTCGCCACCAAAAGCAGCTGCACTTTCTGGTGGGGCATAGACTAAACGCACGTCACGAATGATCAATTGTTTGATGAGGTAGTATTCCAAACCGCTGTGAAAACTTCTTACTGAGCAGCGGTAGTTATCATCACTCTCACAACTTTTGATAAGAGACTTTCTATTAGACTGTATCTCTTCGTAACGAACTAAAGGGTCTTGGCTTAAGTCCCGTGTGACTTGTTCGCTGACGTTGGTTACGGCCTCTGTAATGTATAATCTTTCGTTCGGTCCTGCGGTAGGTTCATCGATTTTGCTTGTTGCCAGGAACCCATCGGCAATATAATTATGCTCTTTTTTACTGTTGTATTGAATGGCTCGGTACGCACAGTGATGGTTTGTGACAACTAACCCTTGGGGAGAGACGAAACTGGCAGTACAATAGCCGAGCCCGACAACGGCATTCATCGGATATTGGGTGAGATCAGCCAATTGTTTCGCAGGGATATCTATCCCTTTTTCGCTAAGCTTATCTGCAATCGATGGCATTTGATAAGGCTGCCATTGTCCCTCATCGGCAAGTGCCTGGCTCGATGCCAATACGACACCAGATGACAGCATAAATGCTGAGATCAATGCATTGCGCATAGTGATTCCTTGTTTTATTTGTTGTTAGGATAGGAAGTTGTTTGATTCCTGTTTTTATTGAGCCAGTTTTATAACATATTTCATGTAATCGTTGGAAGTTTGGAGATTAAATGTCACAGCAAGGTCCGTTTAAGGCGAAACAAAAGCCTAGAGATATCCAGATGGATGCCCTCAAAATGCCGCCGCACTCTTTAGAGGCTGAGCAATCAGTACTCGGTGGTTTGATGCTGGACTCAGATGCTTGGGATAGAGTTTCAGAAGCGGTTGTGGCCGAAGATTTCTATTCTCGCTCTCATAAGATGATTTTCACTGCGATGGCAACCTTAACCAGTGGTGGTCATCCTATCGATCTGATCACGGTTTCTGAGCAATTAGAAGTTGAGGATCAGCTAGAGGATGCTGGCGGCTTCGCTTATCTTGGTGAAATAGCTAAGAACACACCGAGTGCGGGCAACATACTCTCTTATGCGGGAATTGTACGGGAGCGTGCGGTTGTACGCGATATGATTAAGGTTGCCAATGAGATAGCCGATGCAGGTTTTAACCCTGAGGGACGTAACTCCAGCGAGCTGTTAGACCTTGCCGAGACAAAAGTCTTTAAGATTGCGGAGTCTCGTGCCAATGCTAACGAAGGACCTGAAGGGATCAAGACGATCCTAGAGAAAACTGTCGATAAGATTGAAGAGTTATACAACAACCCTTCTAATGGTGTGACCGGGGTTTCTAGTGGTTTTAACGATCTGGATAAAATGACCGCAGGCTTCCAATCGGGTGATTTGATTATTGTTGCAGCCCGTCCATCTATGGGTAAAACCACTTTTGCGATGAACTTATGTGAGCAGGCGGCACTCAATGAAGATAAGCCAGTACTTATTTTTAGTTTGGAGATGCCTTCTGAACAGATCATGATGCGTATGTTGGCATCACTAGGCCGAGTGGATCAGACTAAGATCCGTACAGGTCAGCTAGATGATGATGATTGGGCGCGTGTCTCATCAACCATGGGTATCATGTTAGAGCAAGGTAAGATGTATATCGATGATGGCTCTGGTTTAACACCGACAGATGTTCGAAGCCGAGCTAGACGAATAGCCCGCGAGCACGGCGGATTGTCGATGATAATGATCGATTACCTTCAGTTAATGCAAGTGCCAGCTCTTAAAGATAATCGAACCTTGGAAATTTCTGAGATATCGCGCTCACTCAAGGCATTAGCTAAAGAGTTAGAGATCCCTGTCGTTGCATTGTCTCAGCTTAACCGTTCATTGGAACAACGTGCAGACAAACGCCCAATTAACTCGGATTTGCGTGAATCAGGCGCGATTGAGCAAGATGCCGACCTCATCATGTTTATTTATCGTGATGAGGTATATAACGATGATTCTGAGCATAAAGGTGTGGCAGAGATCATTATTGGTAAGCAGCGTAACGGACCCATTGGACGTGTAGCTTTGACCTTCCAGGGGCAATTTTCTCGTTTCGACAATTATGCCGGTCCTCAGTTCGAGGAAGATTAATCGCCGCAATTCTCTGTGGAATGGCGTAAGGATAATCTTGCGCTTAAGTGGGGGTTAAACTTAATTCACATAGAGTGCTGACAATTGATCATTGGCTGAACTCTAGATAGATTCAGTGCTCATGTTTTTATTACTCATTTAGATCCCCATGAGATGTGTGGATCTAACAGATAAGGTTATTTTTTGAAGCCATTTCCCCGTGCAGAGATCAGCTGTAAAGCGCTGAAGAATAATCTAGCTCGTTTACGTCAGATCGCGCCGTCGAGCAAAATCATGGCGGTTGTTAAAGCGAATGGTTATGGCCATGGCTTGTTGAATGTCGCTCAATGCATCGAAGATGCCGATGGGTTTGGTTTGGCTCGTCTAGAGGAAGCAATAGCATTAAGAGATGGCGGAGTGACGGCTAAGCTCATCTTGCTTGAAGGTTTTTTTAGGTCGGTAGATTTAACAACCTTAGTGATGAAAGAGATAGAGACAGTTGTTCATAATGAGAAACAACTGGAGATGCTAGAGCAGGCAAGCCTAGCTAAGCCAGCCACAGTCTGGTTAAAAATAGATACCGGTATGCATCGATTAGGTTTCACCCCTGAGGAGTTCAATGAGGTATATGCTCGATTGGAGGCATGTCCTCAGGTGGCTAAACCTATCAAGCTAATGTCTCATTTTGCCTGTGCCGATGAGCCGGATAATCCCTATACTCGAGAGCAACTTAATAATTTCAACGTTTTGACAAAAAATTCACCGGGAGACACTACACTAGCGAACTCGGCTGGAACTTTATTTTGGCCAGACAGTCATAAAGACTGGATCCGTCCGGGTATCGCCCTCTATGGCGTCTCTCCAGTGATCGGAGACCTAGGTAAGAATCATGGTCTGCAACCAGCAATGGAGCTGATATCTCAGCTTATTGCTGTTCGTGAACATAAGGCCGGTGATCCTGTGGGCTATGGCAGCTATTGGCGAGCTAAAGTCGATACTAAGCTTGGCGTTGTCGCTATCGGTTATGGTGACGGATATCCGAGAAATGCACCTGAGGGGACGCCTGTGTGGGTTAATGGGCGCCTGGTACCCATAGTTGGACGCGTTTCTATGGATATGCTGACGGTTGACCTTGGATTAGACTCAACCGACAGTATTGGTGATGAAGCCATATTGTGGGGAAGTGCCTTACCGGTTGAAGTCGTTGCCGAGCATATAGGCACTATTGCCTATGAACTCGTGACAAAATTAACTCCTCGTGTTGCTGTTTGCATGGAATAAACACGTAGATCCATTTTCTTAGTTGTATCGATTCAATGAACTGGATGTTTGTTATCGAATGAGATGAATTTTGAATTACCATAACTTCCCCCTCACTGTACTGATGCTTATGAGTGGCATTACAGTTTTTCCTGCTGCGGCAGAAAAACTTACTAGTATTGGAATAAATGCCGCCAACAATGAAGTCCATGACGACGGAAATGTTGTTGAACCCCTTGTCACTGCTGATTCTGAGAAAGCAAAAAACAAGTTCGATCCAGAATTTGTCGCTGTACCCTTTATTTTTTCAACAGAAACCTTAAGCACAACTGTAGGTGGGGCCGGAGTACTCAAGCATGCGGGGCAACCCCAAGCATCGATATTAGGTATCGGTCTCTATAGCAGTAACGATAGTTGGGTTAGTTACTTAGGGGTGAGTAATTATCAATTGCCTAAGTTGGATCAGTGGTTATTCTCAGGGGAGTTTTATCAGGCTAATTATAAACAGGGGATCTATTTCGTTCCCAAAGGGGCTGGTGAGGGGAATTTAGACCCAGCCGCCACTGACTCGAGCCAGAGAGATCGTATTGTGACAGAGGGGGACGAGTCTTACTCTAAACTGCATATTAAATATGTGCTCCCTTGGGGCAGAGGGGCCAATGGCGCGGCAAGAAGCTTGATGCCTTCGAAAAATAATGACGATTTCAGTTGGGATCCCACAGAGTCGGGTGTGACCAGTATAGAGGTTACGCCTTTCGTGAAGACTCAGGAATTAGTTGGCTATGAGGACTTACCCAGTAAGTCCCAGGGACTCGAACTAAAGCTGGATTGGGATAATCGTGATAATGGCAAAAATAGTACCAGAGGCGGCCATACAAGCCTAAGCTTTAGCCGTGATTTTGGCTCAACTGGGTCATCTGATGCTGCTGACAACCGTGAAAGTTGGACCATGTGGGAGTTCGAGCAGAGTGCCTTCTTTTCTCTTGGTAGCAATGCTTGGTTTCCGCAACAGATCTTAGCCCTGAACTTCTATCTTGCCGATACGCCAACCTGGAACGAATATGACGCTGGAACTGAACAGTACCAGCGTCCACCTTCTTTTTCTGGGGTGAGCCTAGGCGGATTCGAGCATTTAAGAGGCTATTCTAGCAGACAGTTTGTTGGGCGAAGTGCGGTGCTATATTCTGCTGAGTACCGAATGCAACCTGAGTGGCAGCCATTGCAAAGTCTGCCTGTGTTTAATCTTTATGATGTACCTTGGTGGCAGTGGGTGGTGTTTGCAGAGGCGGGACAGGTTGCGGATAACTTTAGTGCAAGTGAGCTTCATGATGATATGAAATGGACCTTAGGCGTGGGCGCTAGATTTGAAGTTGAAAGTGTAGTGGTTAGAGCCGAATTTGCTCATGGACAGGATTCCAATCAATTTTGGGTTATGGTTAATCAGCCCTTCTAATCTACTTGTCGGATAACAAGTTATTGCAATCTCCGTTGTGGGTTCATGTGGCGGATTTTGTTGTTTGGTTAGCTTATGAATGCCATAACTTCATTGATGTTTATTACTTGCAGCAGGCGAATGTGCAAACACTTCTACGAGGCGCCGTGAACACTTCCCCGTGGGCTCTACCAAAACATCCTTGTTTTGGAAGCTAGCAGCCGCGTTCACACCTGACGATTAATCTCTTCGATTAGAGTTTAAAAGGTGACGGCTAAACACGTTTTTGGACCGAAGCGGGTCAGAGTTGAATCTCTGGAAATGACTATCGGCATTCAGGACTGTATGGCAACCGATATGTATTAACGCTGGCAGCAAGAGCAGGAAAAAGGTAGCTATTTTATCAGGATTGAGAAAATAGAGGTTGTTGTGACTGCCGGATTAAAGGGCATAGAATAAAGTTTACACCGACCCTACTTGTTTGAGTATTAGATAGAAGAGGCATGGGTTTCTATCTAATGGGCCTATTATTTTTCGAAACAGATCTCTATATAGGCCGAGCCATGGGGGCTGGTGAATGGCATGATGATCTTCATTCCATCGGCCTTATGTGAGATGCGATGACCGAGTCCTGCTACAACCACGGGAGTCGCCATCTCGAAATCATAGCCCTTCTCCCCCAAAATATTTTTAGCACCACCGGTGACCATGTTGGTTATCTCACCTACGAGATCGGTTATCTCATCGTTGATCTCTCCTGGATTTTCCCCCAACATATTTTGCATGATCTCTAAGATGAGTCCCTGTTCGAAGGTGATTGATAAGGAGCCCTTAGTCTGCGGACCAACCATGCCTATTAGCCCTGATACGTCTCCTTTGGCAAGGTTATCGGTTTTTATTTTTGGTTTTCCAGGGCTGAGTTTCATGTTTGCCATTGTCGAGATGACGTTCAGTAAGGATTCGAGAAAAGGATTAATGAAATTAACGTTCATAAAAATTCCGTTGTTGGCAAGCCATTAGGCATAAATTCACCCCTGCTTGGACTATCACATACACATCTTTATAAAGCTTAGGCTATTTTTGATTTTGCTTCATTTTTTATATAAAAGGATATTTGGTTTCGCACAAGTTTGTCTCTGACCTTGAGTCGGTGTAAAATGCGCGCCCGGCTCTTGTTAGCCGGACAGTTATTCAACTTGAGTTCAAGCTCATTCTCAACCAGGCTAAGTCAATCATGTCATCATCCCTAACTTCAAATTCAGCTAGATTATCCAAGATAAACCGCACCTTCTCAATTGCGCCTATGCTGGATTGGTATGATTTTAACTTAAGTCATTGATTTTTGTTGGTGAAAAGTTGTCGTGGGTGCCTATAGGGTACCTCGCTGGTTTTTCTGGTGATTTGGGTACCTGAAAACTCCATTAGTTGAGTAGTTTAATAGTGGCCTTATAGATGGTAAGATTTATTAAGTAAAGTCGTAAATACTTATATTGTATATGGATATTTACGCGATTTGTAGGATGCTCTCGCTTTCAAGGATAGAAAAATGCCGGTAGGGAAGATAGTCAACATAGATGCGCTCATGTTACATGACGCAGACAGTATCGAATCAGACACTTCTTGGTTGAGTGATAAAGATTGGGAGAGTCTGGCGCCAACTGCTGGTTCAGTAAGTCAGGTGAAGCAAAGCCTTGAAGCTGGGGAGTCAGTTTTATTGACTCAATCACCACAAAGTCCGCTGTTTGCTTTCTCTCAAGGTGAGCGTAGTGTCAATGTTTGTGTGAGTTACTCTTTTCCATCGAATGCGGTAGCCGCGATTACCCAGCGCTTTAATACTGCCGGAAGCAGTATTGCCTTTGAGCGTGCGCCCTATGAGTCACTACACCCCTCTCCGCCTTTAGATTACACGCCAGATACGTCTAAGGTGAAGGAGAAAGTGATTCCTATCTCCTGCCAGTACAATGTTGAGGTCGCTTGTTCTCCTCCTTGCTTAGAGACCTTAAACTATGGCTATTTCATGCTGGCTAAAACCAAGAATGAACCTAGCCTGGCACTGTCTACGGTCAAGCCATTAGGCAAGCATTCCCTACTCACCACACTCGGTAAGTTTGAAGAGCCTAAACAGCTTCTGCACATGCTGGCCACAGGCAAGAACAGCCAGTTATCGGTTAAACCAGTAAAGATGGTGCCCTTAGGTTCTCAACAAGTCTATGAGTCCTTTGTGCCGGTGCAGCTTACGGTTCAGGTAGGTGAAAGGCTGGGCTACCCGACTCAAGGGGCCTTCTATCATTTCAAGCAAGGTCAACTGGTACATGAGTACGCGATAGTCGAGGACGCCAAGGGGTATTTCAATATCACTCACTCGACAGCAAATGCCTTATCCGATGAGGTCAACATTCCGGCATTAAGAGGGAGTATTTTTCTACATTGGAAAATCAATGGCCAACTGGCCCCCCCTCAGCATATTTACTACAGTAAGCAAAAGTTAACGACAGAAGAGTTTCATAGCATCGATGTGGCTTGGTTAAACGCACATGCATTCACGGTTGACCTGAAAGCCATCTTAGCCGTTAACCAGGAAGCGACGCTTGAAAGGGCAGAAGAACAAACGAGCCAACAAGACAAACAACGGGCTAAACCACAAAACCATGCAGTACTCCCCAGCCATGATGGTCCCGGTCGTGAAAACTGGCCTGATATTGCTAAGCAATACGGACTGACGCCTAATGAGTTATTGGCACTCAATCCAACTTTCCAGCAAGACCCGATGAAACTTAAAGCCGGCGATATCTTAATCATTGCCAAATCAGAAGCAACTCAAGATAAGCCCAAAGTCGATACTCAGCCCCCCCAATCCCCGCAAGCGGTAAGCCGAGCAGACAATATCCACTACCAATCTTCAACACCACAACTAGCACCAGGTGTTATTGGTATCACTAAGCAATCGGTACTCAAAGATGTGGCGGTACTCAATTTAGTTGAGCTAGTTAATCGAAACACTAAGTCTTTCCCTGATGAACCCTTACGAGACAAGCTAAAGGAAAATAATGAACACATTATGTTCTTGACGCTAAAAGAAGCCCTAGATGTATTACGCGATTGGGGATGGAAGGATACAAAAGGGCTATGGAAAGAAGGTACTGATTCAGAGTTAGGGCAGGTACTAATCAATTACGGTGTAAATGGTAAGGATGTCGTCACAGCATCCATGCTCATTTCTCAATTAGGTAGCGTTGGTATCAAGGCTACAAGTTATCTCAATAAAAGTGGTACCGAGATGATAAAGCTCTCTGGTTATGCAGGTATACGCAAAGTCTTAAACGCCCCCTCTTTTAGTGCTGTAAATCCCAAGATTGTTCAAGTGGGTATCGGAAAATATGGACTTGCCAACTCTATTAAAAGTGGTGCGGTATTAACGTTTTACGTTGCGGCAGCTTACCGAATCGTCGATTACATTTTGACAGATGAGCAAAGACTTTCAGAATTCATTGGTTCGATGGCGACTGATGTAGTGAAGATCGGTATAGCTTCTGCTATTACATGGGGGGTCGGTAGCGTCATCGTTACCTCTTTTGTTGTTGTTAATTTTGGAATTGTAATCGTTGCGGGATTAGCTACTGCTGTGCTTTTAAACTATTTAGATAACAAGTATGGAATAACTAATCAAGTTATTGAATATTTAGAGAAGTCTCAGCAAGAAGTTGTAGATAAAGCACGAGATATTGAAGATGGCTTTTGGGATTTGGGGTCTATGATTTTAGATGGAATGCTGGAGGCTGGTAAAAGAGTCATAGAAAATGAGGTTCGGAGTTATATCAGAAGTACCATACAAGATATTAAGCCAAGGATGTATTAATTATGCAGTCTAATTATTTAACAAATCGGCTCAGAGCATTCTTTGCAACATTGATAGGGATCGCTATAACAGTAGGAACCGGCATATTTGGATTTCAAGGAGTTCTAGAGTATTTCAATTATACCGATGTCATTATTTACACACGAGGACTGGTAGTTTTTCTATTTATTCCTCTGTTTTTTATTATGGTCACCAGCTATCAGGTTTACATATTAATTTATGGCCGTGATTTACCTCACGTTATTGGAGTGAAACTAGTGCGAGCGACAATTTTTATTGCCATATCTGCACTTGTTTCATCAATTACTTTTTCAGTATGGTACTCCAACCATTTAAAAGATATAGGCTACATACAATGTAGTGGGGTACCTGTTGGGTACATGCCTTTCATGGCGGTAAAATATGTTGTATTTGAGTCAATGTGCAAAACAGACTCTTAAAGTTAAACAATCTGAAAATCCCCATCGATGAAGGGATAAAGAAAAGCCTTGGTATCAAATCAACAAAATCCCTTATCCATAACGCTGATGAAATACTGCGACAAGGTACAGTACCTGAACTTGGCAAGCGTATTGCGAATACGGCGAAGTGGGTTCGTTATGCTGAAAACGCCGGTAAGGTGGGAGTTGGTTTAAGCGTAGTTAGTGGCGTCTACAACGTTACACAGAATTGCAATGAATTAGAATCATGTGCCCGTTCCGCTGTCATTGAAACTGGAGGCATTGCTGGAGGATGGCTGGGCTGTAGGTACTCTAGGAGCTTCTGCTGCTGGGGGAGTTGTGGTTGTAATAGGAATTGCTTCTGCACCGGTGGTTATGATCATTGTTGGTGGAGCTGCAGTCGCTGGGGGGATTTTAGGCTCTGGAGCTACTAAAGGAGTGGTAGGTTATCTATATGAATTATCACCATTAGAGGACTTATTGGCCGAAGTCGAAGTAAAGGTTGATTCAGTAGTTCAAGAAGGGCTAGAGCAATATATTCTTGATAGTAGATTTGGAGACTTCTCAATTAATAATGTTTTTTGAAGGTAAAATAATGATGTTAGATTTAATTATTTCCTATGTAGCATTGTTTGCACTGGTGTGGATGTTTCCTTATGGGTATTACCTTGTGGTATATAGTATCGGTGATAGAAAACATGTTAACTACTTGGTTGATAACTTGGCGGCAAAACCTGAAAAATTTAAAAAATCCCACCATATCGCAATGGCATCCTTTGGTTCTGGTGGGATATTTTCATTGTTTTGTGTGATATACCCATTTGTACGACATCGCAGAAAAGAGAAAAAAATAACGTTTGATATATTTATGGTTATTAATTGGCTATTTTTTATGGTGATATTCATTTCTTTTCTTTCTCTAAAGTTAAAGGGGATCTAGAAATTATCGAGGTGAGTTTAAGATATGCTTAATGCAAGAAGTAGAGAATAAGATACTGAATATTTGATTTGTATTTTATAAGACTATGAGTAAAAGGATCTTTAATTATATCCGAAATCAAATTCAAGCTTTGCTTACCTTGCATCAAAATCTGTATTGGTATCGCGAGAATATTAGGTCTAACTGTTAAGTCATCGATAAATTAAGGGAGTAGTTATGAGTTCAAGCTACGGGTGGGAAAAGTTACATTTGGCAATACATTCTTTAACTGGGGTACCTAGTCAATCAGAGCGGTTAGTGAACGCTCTGGCTTTTAGCCTCATTCACATTACTCCAGAAAACGATTTGCCTGATTCTATGCAAGAAGAGTTTCGTGATTTTATGGCTGAAATGTCTTCAGTTGGAGATGGAACATACCAAGCAACGATTAACTCTTTAGATGAAGTCGGCATAGGCAATGCGATAGAAAAAATTATCAGTTTTTACGATACCATCTGCCGACATAATAAACCTTTTTAATAACTAGATAAAAGAATTTTCTATAATCAATAAATGAGACGATTTTTAAGCAGCTTTAGCCGGTTGGCTGCAAAGTTCTGGTAAGTTGGCTCGTACCAATGCTTCAGCGAATTGAGGTGGAACAGAGTTTCCGACCCGGGCTACCTGTTGTTTTTTTGTAGTGCGTCCGTTGTAGTCTTTAATGATGTAATCAGGATTAAATCCCTGACAGGCAAAAAGTTCATGAGGTTCTAGCATTCGCATGCCGATATCGATTATTTGCCAAGGCTCACCTTTTATCATGATCAGACCGAAGCGGTCACCAGTGGTGATTGTGTGTAAGGGCTCAGTGCAGGCAACACCGTCTTTTTCGTTACCATAGTATTTGATCAGGAATGCGCGTAACTCTCCTAAATGCAAGCCCCCGGCAGTAATGGTGTGAGCTGGTTCGCTTGTGGGAAAGCCTATATTGGTACCGCGCAGTTTAAGCATGCTGCTAGTGATTAGCGCATTATGGTCAACGGTAGTGACAGTAGGCAATGGATGATTTATGTCTGCACCTGGTCCCGTATAGAAACCACCGAAGTGTTTTGCTAGGTTAGCCACTGTAAGAATTGATTTTCCACCGCCCCCAGCTGTCACCGTCCCCATAGGTTCTGTAATTGAATGTCCGATACTATTGCCAAACTGTCGGATTATAGTGGGGGTAACAACAGCAAAGTGGCCTCCTTTTACCTGAGCGCAAATAGTCCTCAATGGTTCATTAACGGCCATATTACGTTGGCCGCTAGCATTTGCATGTTCAGTAATAAATGGGGTTATCATTGCTTCTACAGGAGCAATGAATGGTTGTTCTGCATCAATTACGAATTTATGAATGCCTCTGGCAATACGGTGCATAGTCTTTTCGGCGAGTGGTTTTTTGCGACCAAAAATAGACTTACAGGGGATAGACCAATCGATGCACTCTGCAGCAGTTCGCCATGGTAAGAACTTTCCACTTAACACATCTAAACTATTAGGCTTTCCATGGGTTGGCTCAGGCCATTGGATAGGCTGACCATCACAACGGGCTATCATGAATAAGCGCTTTCTAATGGTAGGTGCTCCAAAGTCACAGGCACGCATTTCGCGCCATTCGACTTTATAATTAAGCCCTTTGATTAGCAGGGTTACTTCGGTTAGCCCTAGCACTTCAACACACTCGGCTAGCGCTGGGTGATCTGCTTCGATGCCGGAAGATAAGATATCTACAAACGCTTTGAAGGTTTCAGTCTTGCGGTCTGGGCAAGGTGACTGTTCTGTCTCCGTGTAAGGTGTCCCATCTACATCAAATTTTGTGACCTCTTTGGCAACTACTGGCCCCCAAGTTTTGAACTCTTCAACATTTTCCAGCATGATTACTTTAGGACGAGTTAATAAGGCCCAGCGGATCACTATCCAGGCAAGCCCCCTGATCTGTTTACTTACCGGCTTGCTTCCTTTAGCCTTACTGAAATGTTTACAGTCGGGGGAAAACCAAGCGAGATCTACGGGCTTACCAGCTGTGGCTTGCACAGGGTCTACGTCAAATACTGATTCACAATAGTGCAAGGTGTCAGGGTGATTGGCTGAGTGCATGGCGATAGCATCTTGATCATGGTTTATAGCAATATCGATACTGCGTCTTAATGCCCAGCTTATGCCCTCGGATGCACCCCCACCTCCAGCAAAGTTGTCTACGATGATCCCTCTCATGCTGAAACTCCTTTGCGTTTCGTTTCGTATTCTTTCCATGCTGGTAAATCAGCTGCAGTAACTCGCCAATCAAGCTCTCCATTTTTTCCACAAGCAACTGAACCGCCATATTGAGCGCCATCAAAAGTAAATGATGCAGTACAGTACACTTGCGGGTATTCACCTCTGAATTCCACAAAACTTAAGTCTGGTCGAGTGTTTAAAACCTTATCTTTAAAAGCAATTGCTTTATCATTGTGTGCTGTTATCTCGGCCTGATGAGCTGAGTAGCATGAGGTGTCACAGTAAATGGAATCCCAGTAGAGAGTATCGCTCTCTACAATGACTTCGTTTATTGATATTCGTTTAGAATCTTCATCTATCTGCTCACTCATTATTTTGTTACCGCAATGGTGACACTCAAACCACCAACCATTTTCAAGCAGTACCTTTGTTGGAACCTTCCCTTCTTCTGCATATTGATCAAATTCTGGTTTTAGTGAAGATTCTACTGACTCAAATTCAACATCTAATTCGTTTGCCCCAAGGCGTCTAGCTGCTAATCCATGATGATGAAAAACTATGCAGCTATGACCTTCTGATTCTTCGCTAATAAGCCATGCTTTTACTTTTTTAGGTTGGTTCATGCTACCTCCTGAATAGATTGTGTTTTAGTCAGCTGCAGATCAAAGTCAACGAGAATATCGGCTACGGCTTTACCTGCGAGCAGTTGACTGTTGGCCGACTCGCATAGGTGCTGATAGCGGTAATCATTTTGCTTATTTGGGTTATTAATAAAAGCTTGCTCAACTAAGGCGATCACCTCGTTGGGCCAGATAGCTTTCTTTTCTGCTCTTGCTATCTGATCTTCAATATCCATTTGACTCGAATCTATCTGTTCGCCATTCTCGCTATCGTCAGGTCGATGTTTAATGTTTGCTGGTATATAACCCTGTGATTTAGCTGTAGCCTCAACCATATCCAGTAACATCTTTCCTTGCTTAACCAATGCATCTCGACTGATATAGCTAAGGCGTTCACCCGTCCAATTTTTGTCAAAAACAACAATGGCCATGCCGAATCCCGCACTACTGGCTTCTTGTTTCTCATTGGCAGGAATAAACCACTGTGGGAGTTCGAAGCTGATGCGGCCGCGAACAAAGCAAACATGATCTGCCTGTTCTGGCCACCACACTTCAGAAGGGGCGCATTTTATAGCAAAGACGAACTTAGCGCCTTTTTCACGTTCAGCTAGTGCTTTGGCAATTATTTTTATCATGCCTGTGATGGCTTGATTATCATCATCTAAGCAGGGGCGAGAGTAAGGTGGGTTAGCGAAGCCTACACCGCCGGCAAAGTCTTTGGTCCAGTCCTGCACTAATGCGTTGTCTTCTGCTGTATAGAAACTAGGACATTTACTGTTATGGCCATCGGTAAAAATATCATGCACAAAAGGACCAAACTTAGCGTTAATACCCCAGAATAGTGGTGTCGGAGTTTGCCATTGATCACCGACTTCTTTTAGTAAGTGCGCGCCTTTGGCTTTAAGATCATCTAATTGCTGTGCGTAGGCGTTAGTCTTAACTTTTGAATTCTTGGCAGTCATTGTTTGACTCCATCGCGTTTATTGTCTGCATCAGTTAGCTGAGAACTTTGTTGGTTTGAAATAGGGACTGCGTTGAGTTGAGACCAATCAAGCTCTTTGATCTGTTCGACTATGCTAGTCACTTCTTCAAGCCTTGTTTGGGCACGTGAAAGGTTTGACTTTTCTATCTGAAACCTTGCTGCAGCACGTTCGGCTGACAGCCCGTTTACGTAGTGCTCAGTTAGTGCGTTGATCTGCTGCTCTGATGTTATCTTGGTGAGTTTGAGTAGCAGCTGCAGTCGCTTAAGTTGTTCGCCACCAGGTAAGAGATAGTTCATGTGGTCACCTCTCTTTGAGTTAGTGACATGATCCACTTTCTTAACTCAATCATTTTGGGGGGGAAACACATAGAAAATGCATAGATATAAAGTGGTGCATAATCGTGTTGTTTACGCGTTATGAACACTTTGGCATCGGCTTCGGTTAGGCATGCTTTGACCACTTCCATTGTTTTTTGCATTTCAACTCGCTCTATGGTGACGCTTTCTGGGAGTGTTACCCACTCGAAATTGTCTTCCGTTAAGGCTTCGGACAGTTCCTTCTTTTCATCGTCCGAACATCGTGCTACGGCCCATTCTTCATGGTACTCAGCCATGTGGCTAACAACCTCTGAGAATTCAGCGTATTCGTAGTACTCATCGTCACTAACAAGGAAGATGGTCTTATTTCCCCGATCATCTGCACAGGTTAACCATTTGTCATAACAGACCATAAAAATTGGATCCGCAGTGATCCTGTTATCTTGGGAATTTAACTGCTGTGACATCTCAAGTAAGAACGCTGGTACTGTGATTGATTTGTTCATGCTTCACTTCTAACCTTTATGATAGGGAGCTTTGCCACTGCTGTTCGGACGGCACTAGCTGCTTCAATTCCGTATCCCCATATGTCGCCGTTTGCTGGATTTCTACGAGTCGGTGCTATCCAATCAAGAGGTATCTGATGGCCTTTGGTGATGTATTTACGCATGCTTTCAATTAGCCCCCGCAAGGTGCCCCCATGAGAAAATCCGCTCCATCGTCCTGAATAGTGGGTGTAGATACGGCGCTGGCTGTAATCGTCCACAAACCATACCTTGCCGTTTTTATCTAACTCTATGGTTGCGGTAACGTCTTTGGTATTAAAGAACTTGCGACCATGTTCAGAGATAACCTTGATGAGTGTATTGGCATGTTTTACTCGCTCAGTGATCACTGGTTTAGGTAGGTCAAAGAAGCTGTCACAACTGCATTTGGGACAAATATAAGTGATCAGGCCTATGCCAGTTGTTGATACTGTTGAATAATCTCCAGTCCAGCGGCACTCTCTGCGGCTGCATTCTAGTCTTGTGCTCATGCTGCCAACTCCTTTACGGCGCTAAATTCACTACCTAGAATTTCCACACCCTTCGTTATTTTGACAGCGGTAGCGATGTAGACGACTTCGTTGTGGGAGAATACGCTCAGACCATTAAAGAAAAAGTCTCCCCAACTGCAACCTATGCTTGCAAATATGTCTTCTCGGCTAATTGATTCAGGAAGTAATTCTTTCCAGCTCGTGAGAATTGAATTGAATTCACTTCTATCTGCAGCTTTAGGGGCTTTGGCTCTCGGCTTTGATGCATATTTTCTGTTCCGCTGGGGCTTTGTCCAAAACCATTTATCTGAACGTGATTCAAAGTTAGTTAGTTCTATCCCGTAAAGCCTCATGCTGTGCATGTCACTTGAGAATATGGGTTTACCATCAAAAAATGTGGCTAGTTTGTTGGCTTGTTCGATAAGCTGCTTTTTCTGTTTTTCAAAATCTGTAAATGCAGCCACAACGACTTGATCTGTAATTTTGTAATAACTTGTGCTCATGCTGCTTCCTTACTTGGCTTACTATCGATATAGAGTTTGAGACCTTGCTGCACGTTTTCTATGATCCGGCAGAGATATTGGTAATCAGGGTTTGGTTTTTGTGGAATGCTGATCTCTTCAAGCTCAAGCCCTTTAAAGTCAGACTCATCAACCAAGGAGGGTGGTAACCAGTCATCATATGGATGAGTTGGTACTAAATCTGTCCAATCCTCTTGATTAAACAATTCCCTAGCTGCCAATGCTGAAATACTTCCTTGGCGGCGCTTAGTGATAATTCGTTGACGAACAAGCGGTGTGATAGCTTCAAAATCATCAATAACACTTTCCATGTAGCGAAGATTATTGGCTGCATAGCCATGATCTATACGAACAAAGAATTCTTCTATTGAGTCACCGCTCATGGCACCCCAGTAGCTGGACCAGCTTTCGCCATAGCATTCGATAATGATCTTGCCTTTACCTGGTGCGTAGTTTTCTAAGATCACTGTTACCGGGTCTAAATCTTTAATTTCAGTTAGCTTGATCTTGGTGACGGTACTTTGTTCGATTTTCATGGGAGTTCGTCCTTGTTTAAATTTAAGCTGCGTTTATTTGGTCTCGTTTGGCTATATCCCTCTGCTTATCCATGTACTGAGCTAAATCAGAAACATTGACTAACCACGGGGCTTTATTGCTGTTACACGTGCGATAAGCCGGTACTGGCAAGCGGCCAGCTTTGGCGTAGTTCTTTGCTGTAGTAGCACTTAGGCCAAAGAATTCATTACTGATATCTTCAAGATGAACAACTGCTTTACCTAGTTGAGCCATGAGTAAAAAGGTGGTGTTCATTGGTTTATGCCCCTTGTTTTCGCTGTAATGAAACTTGGTGTTTAAGTTCATTGTGTTTTTCAATCATTCTCAGTTTCGCTTCCCTGGTAGCCTTGATTAATTTTCTAAAGCTGGCAGCGTGTTGAGGTGAGTCGATAACCTCTTGCTGCCACACAGCTATACGTGCGTCATGCCATTGGAGAAAGGGAGTGATATTCACTTCTGATCTCAGTTGGTCGTGGTAATGTTTTAGTTGTTGAAATGAGTTCATGATGGCTACTCCTTATCTCTCTTAAGCAGAACGAGGGCAGAGTTGGTGTACGTTTGGCAGTACAGAGTGATTGATTCTATAAACCTTAGCGGTTTGTTCATCTTGCACTCTTAACGCGAAGGTTTGTCCTAATTCACCTGCCTGATTGCAGTAAGAGCGATAGAACAATCTAGATGCCTGGTTGTACATGAGATAATGATTTAGCTCGGCCAGGCGCTTTTGTACTCTATGGCAATCCATAGGGTTTTGTTCAGCAGCCATTAGGCAGGCAAATCGAATAGATATTAAAATTCTAAATTCAGTTCTTTGTTTTTTGGTATCTGGCATTTTAGATAAAATCATTCTCAGCTCGCTACATTATGTATATCGAAATACATAATGTAGGCCTCGAGTTTGAGTTTGTCAATACAATATGTATAATCCATACAAGAGTTGTTTCAGACCGTGTAGAAAATTGCTACGATTTGTTCTGGTTTGATTGGATAGGTAAAAGGAAAGACATGAATATAACAACAGTAGGTGTACAGAGTGTTTCCGTCAGTTTGGATGACGGGAAAAATATAGAGTCAAAGAGTGAGAAGGCTCAGCCTAAATCAGAACTAGCATTTTCAAATGTTTCTGGTGATTCAGTGACTTTATCAAGTGAAGCTATTGAGCTTTCAAAGGCTGAGGTAACAGTTATGGGTAATGGGAATGGTAATGAGCCTCCAAAAGTTAATCAATCTATAGGAGTTTCGTCTTATGGTAATGGAAACGGTAATGAGCCACCTAAAGTGGAGGCATTAAGTATTACTGAAGCTGGCATGAATTTGCGGGGGAATGGTAGTGGTAATGAACCGCTCATGTAAAAGTTAATTTGCGACTAACGGATTTATTCTGAGTGGGGTTTCAAGTGAATAATGGAATATGGAATACAGATCTCTATCAAAATGGGCTTATGATTTTAATAGGGTATATGTTTTGTTTGGTCTTTTGGCTGTTTAAAAACCGAACAGTGAACTCTTTTTTTATCTGCTTCGTTGTTTGGGTTATTGCAAGTGTCATTATGGATGGCATAGAACCTGTTTTATTCAAGACCACAGGGAATGTACCGTTAGATCGCTTTCTTTGGTACTTTGGTTTTGCTTTAATCGATTTCCTGGCTATTTATACTATTTTTAGGTGGCATCAAGTCGAGGGATTGAATTACAATCGTGACTGTATTGTAATGTGTTTGTTGTTGGCTGTTCTAATGTCCCTTCAAATGCTACGGTATATCGAGCGGCAAGTATTTGGTAGCGATCTATTGAAGGAGATCTACCGTGATGGTATACCTCTGCTAAATTCATTTGCTCTTGTTTATCTTATGTTTGCATCAACATTACAGGGAAGGAAGTTGAAAAATGTTTAATCTTATTACCGTCTCTATTTTTATTAGTTTATTTGTCGTTACGCTCTATTTTGTTATCAAAATTATCAAAAAATCAAATTTAACTTGTTCAGTTGATGATCAAAGCGTGAGCACTGGTGTTAACTGCGAAGTGTATTATATAGAGCTAACTAAGATTGCAATGGATAGAGCTGAAGCTGAGGAGAATAGTGATAATATGGGCGAATATATGCGAACGTTAAAGCTATGTGATGAACGCTTGATCGCAGTCTCGAAAAGAATTAGAGCAGCTAATAAATCTCACTTGAGAATAGCCAGTTAGAAAAGGTGGCAAGCTAATGTAATTCTAGCTTGCTGCTCGTTTGATAAAGTCTTGAATTTCAATAACTGCTGATATTTTATCCGTAGATTGATAATCAGCCTCTGCTAGAATTCGTGAAGCTTTCAAAATGTTATCAGCTCCAATTTTTTCATAGACTTTAAAGAACACCTCGGCATCATCAGCACTAATTTCAATTGCTCTTGCTAGTAACTTTAATGCATCTGTTAAATGCTGTTGCTCTGTAATAACCGGAGCTGAGCTAAGTTGCCCCTTTTCACTGGTGGATGGGGTATCTCCTTCAAATAGTTGGGACATATTGATATTAAGTAGCTCTGACAGCTTAATAAGTCCGTTTAAAGAAGGTTCCCTTCTTCCATTAAAATAATGACCTATTGCACCTTTGGTGGTCACACCAAAGGTATCTAGAAGATCACCTTGCTGAATGCCATTGCGCTTCATTAGCACTTCGGCATTTATTGCCCATTTTGGTTTACTCATACCCTGAATTAACTCCAAAACATCCATACACTCGGTCCCTATAAATAATACACACTGTATTATTATACCACAACATGACAAAACGTATCATTTCTGTTTGATCTTTCTCTATCTTGGTGTATATTTGGGTATACAAAATGTATACCCAAGGTTAACCATGTCACTAAAAAAATATTACGACAGCTTGAGTCGTCCTGAACGGTCTGCTTTTATTCTAAGGCTGGAATCGGTACTAAATAAATCAGAGGCTTCGGTTCGCTCCTATATTAATGGTCATCGTACTATCCAGGCTCAAGATGTTCGTAAGATCGTAGAGGTAACTCATGGAGGGGTGCTTGAGTACCAATTGAGGCCAGATGTTTACCCTATTCCTGGGGAAGCAATATGCAGTTAACCCATCGCTTTCTTTGTGACATTGCCGTGAAATGGCTCAAACGCTCAAATAGTAATGGCGGTCATGGGTGTCATGTTGCGGTGAGTGAAGTGCAAAGTGGTTGGCAAGGTGAAATACCTGATGCGATTGGTTTTCGCAATGCTAATGGGTATGTCGGCTCGGTTATGGTTGAGGTCAAAGTTTCCAGAGGTGATTTTCTTGCTGATAAAAAGAAGGCGCATAGGAATGGCCAGACAGTTGGTTTGGGAAATTGGCGTTATTACATGTGCCCAGCCGATTTAATTCAGCCTAGTGAATTGCCGCCTAAGTTCGGCCTGTTATACGTCAATAACCGTGGACATGTTAAGCCGGTGGTATCCCCTTTCCTAACAACTAATTTTAATGACCAACGTGACGTACTCGAAACTATGAAGTTCTCGTCGAATGTAAATCGAGAACAGTTCTTGTTAGTCCGGCTATTGAGTCGGGTTGGTGATGCTGAAAAGCTGAATAACAGTTTAAAAGAGGCTCGTAATACAGGTGTCTATTTTGAACGAAAATATCGGGATATTAGCCGTGATCATGATAAGTCCCGGCAGGAGTTTCTAAGCCTGAATCGTGAATTTAAATTACTAAAGGGATCCGATAATGGCTGATCAAGTTATATCAAGCACAGTTGTCAGAGTTGATCTAATTCAGATTAGTGAGGCCAGATACAGCGTTAGAACATTCGTTAATGGTTGTCACGATGCTCAGTATGGGGTTGGTTCTGAATCGTGGGCAGAAGCTTTATGTAAAGAGCTAATTCAAGCCGATAGGCTGAAACCTGAAACGAAGGTTGAGCCAATTTTCATAGAGCAGAATCAGTTAAGTGATAACAAAGGGCTGTCACGAGTCGAACTACAAGCAAAACTAAAAAGGTTAGAGGCGGAATTACTTAAACACAAAGCAGCCGCTACTAGTGGGATTGCTAGAGAGCTTCATCTGGCCAAGTCTAACCATGCATCTCTTCGCTCAAAAGAAATCTTAAAGCTTAAGAATTCATTGTTTGATCCTGAATGCCTTATTTGCTGTTTGGAAGGAGCTAAAGCTTGTTCTGTTCATGGGGCAGTTGATGTTGTTAACGGAATCACTGAAGAACCGCCATTGTTCGGTGTGGGAGTTACTAAAGACCTTGCTTGTTTCCATGATCTGAACACGGTTGATATTCAGGAATAATAAAGCCCGCTGATGTTTGGCGACGAACGCAGGCTTAATACCAAGAGAGTTTGATATTTACATTACCCAAGAATCGAGGATGTTATGAGTAATCAAGAGCAAGAAACCCTTATTTTTAAATTGATTGATGTGAATCCTAATTGGGATCCGAGTGACATTATTTTTATGCTTAATGAGATTAAGAAGTTGCGGGAACCTAACGATTCCCTTTAGTCGCTGTTAAACATTCTTTATACAGGTCGAGTAGTTTTGAACGGTACTCATCTGGTTTTTGTTTAAGGTTCTCTTTTTTAGCTATATCCATTGCTAAATCGAGTGCTACTGATTCTCTACTTGCGATTTTTAGCTCTGTTGAATCTGGCATTTGAACGTCCTGTTATTGAGATATTCTGAAATAAGAAAGCCCGCTGATGTTTGGCGACGAACGCGGGCTTAATACCAAGAGAGGCAATTTCATGTTACGCAAACGAGCATGTTACGTCAATTCGGCTGCTTTTTCTGAGCTGGTTGAGCGGGGGAGATCAATATGAGTATGGAGTTGATGGTTAAGGCCATGAAGTCGAAGGTGGGTAATCCTTTGCGTAAGCTGGTGCTCATTAAACTAGCTGATAATGCCAGCGATAGCGGCGAATGTTGGCCGAGTTATCAGCATATTGCAGACCAGTGTGAAATCGCTAAAAGCACGGTCAGAAAGCATATTAAGGAACTTGAGGGGGCTGGTTTTCTCACTATCACAAATCGAAAAGGGCCAAAGGGAAATAGCAGTAATATGTACACTTTGACCCTATGCCGCCAGATAGCCCCCCTTATGCCGTCAGGTAGCACAGGTGTGCCGTCAGATAGCACAGGGGGTATGCCGTCAGATAGCACCGGAATCAGTCACTCTTTTGAACCAGTCAATGAACCTTTAAAAACTAAAGCAAAAAAATCGATACAAATTCCTAAATTGGACTTTTCTTGCTGGCCAGGCATGCCAAGTGAGCAGACCTTGGCTGATTGGATGGCAATGAGAAAACGCCAAAAAGCCGATGTGAGTCAGACGGTGATTAGCCGTCTTGCAAGACAACTGCATATTGCCGTTGCGGCTGGATATCCAATCGATGATTGTTTAGCGGAGTGTGTGACTCGAAATTGGCGTGGGTTTGAATTGGTTTGGTTGACCAATGCTGGCGTTAGCAAGGCAAGGCTAGGGCAAGTATCCGGTGATCCCGAACATTTGAATAATGATTGGATTCAACATGTTTTTAATGACAAGGATCCCTTGATATGAGAGCTAAAAGTTTGCAAACCTTGCTGAGTTCAGGGCCGATAGTAGGTGTTGGTGGATCGGCATCTGGTAGGCCTGTTCCATCAGATATGGATATCGATATTGTAGATAGCGTGTTCAAAAAACTTAAAATTCTGTTTCCTGTTGGCGCACCCAAATCTGATGTTGAAGGAACTCATAAGGCTGAGTGGTTAAAAACTTTGGCTGCACAAAAAGTGCGTAGCCGTGATCAAGTTCAATACGGTTTGGATCGTGCTCGGCGTGAAGTAGGGGATAGAAAGTTTTGGCCCTCACCACGTCAGTTTTGTACTTGGTGTCTACCTTGTGCGATTGATGCTGGCTTACCTGAGCCAGAACAAGCATTCCGTGAGGCGCTTAAATATTATCGTTGTGCAGCCAATCACAGTTGGACTCATGAATTGGTTTGGTTAGCTATGCGAGAAACGGGGAGCTGGATGTTCAGCCGAGCGAACAAAAAGGAAGTGTTTGAGGTGTTTATCCGTAATTATGATGTGGTGACTCGTCGGTTTCTAGCTGGCGAAGTGTTTGATATTCAGCTGCCTAAGGCTTTACCGCCTAAGATGAATATTCCAACTAATCCTAGTGCGGCAAAGAAAAATATCGCCTTGATCCGTAAAAGATTAGATTTAAGAGGTGCTAATGAATGTAAATAAACTTATACAAAAAGTTTATTTACTGCAGGAGTCTCTTACAGGTTTTGACTCTAATAACGGTAAGTCTGTTTTATCGGTGCGATGGCAAGAACTTTTTTTGATAAGAGTATTAGCGGATCCGTTAAGGAACCTGTAATACGTATGAATATCGGTTAACGGGGTATGTATGGCCAGTGGTGTTGATGTGAGTAAATTAAATGATTCGGCTTTAAGGCGGTGGTTGAAAGGTGGTATTACACGCGATTTTCGTGACCTTCGTTTTCCTGAATTACGCTTACGAGCTAATGCTGACCGTGATAAAGCCAGTGTATTTTTAGTGTTAAATATTGGTGGTGAAACCAAGTGGGAGAAGATAGCCACTTGGCCGAGTGTCTGTATCAAGACACTTACTAATGATCTACCTGTCATGCTAGCTAAGCGAAGTACTGGAAATATGGTGATCGGACAGTTTGAAAAGCTGGCTGATCTCCTTAACTGGTATCAGGCTCATATCAAAAACAATTCAACTTATAGTGCCAGCTGGCGTAGTAATGTTGCTTCGTTGATTAAGTGCCATCTTATGCCTCGATTGGGGATGATGAGGTTGAGTGAGATCAGTTTTTCTGAAGTCGATACCCATTTAGTTAAGACGATGCTTCAAGATGAGTTTTCTCCCAACTATATTCGCGAGGCTGTGAATAAACTGAAGGTTGCGTTCGCAGCAGCTGCAAAGCTTCGTTTACTCAATACCAATCCTATTGCCGGTTATCAAGTAACTGACTCGATAAAGTTAGATGGTGCCAGAGATACCCGCCTTTTTGAAACGGATTTGACTGAGCTGTTTATTCGTTTGAGCGCTGAACTCATGCCTGTACAAATGTTGTTTGTCCTGATGATGATGTTCGGTACCCGGATTAATGAGACTCGCCAAGCACGATGGGAATATTTTGCTGGTGATACTTGGGTGATCCCCGCTAGCCATGCAAAGAATAAACAAGAGCATAGATTGCCATTAACTGAGTCTGCAAGAGTGTTACTTAAGCGTTATAAGCTGTGGCAACTTAAGCATGTGGGTAAGCGAGCTTATCTGTTTCCTGGTATGGCGGGGCCTATTTCGATCCGTACTGCACATAAGTGGAATACTCATATTCGATTCAAGCATTTCACTAGCCATGATCTGCGTATTTTATTTCGGACTATGGTGGCTGATCTGGGGGTCGATACCATGATTGGGGAGCGCTTAGTTAACCACGCCTTGCCTGTATTGTTGCGCACCTATGTTAAATCAACTCTCGACAAAGGAATGTCCCAAGCATTAGAGCAATATCATGCTTATTTGATTGATCGGGGATTTTCTTCTGTTGCGCCCGAGATATTGCCTAGATCAAACATTGATTATGAGAACCCTCAAAGCCAGATGGCTAGTGGGTGGGTATAACTATGACTGCATCATTACTAATAGAGTATGCATTTGGTAGGTTTTGGGGGAATTTATGAAGAAAAAAGGCTCAGATTTACTCAAAGCAGGTCGCACGATCAGAGGTTTTACTCAAGATGAGGTGGCGCAGATTTATGGGATTAGCTCTAAAACTTATGGTAGTTGGGAACGAGGAAGGACTGCAGTTTCTTATGATGATCTGTCAGCTATTTTCGACCAGGTATTTCAATTGCCCCTGGATAAAGTGACTGAGGTGGCTTGCCATGCAGCATGAGGCTCAAAGCGACGCATTAATGAATATTAAGACACTGCGCAAAGAGTTGAAAGTGTGGGGCCGCTATTGGGCGCAGCAAGAGCAGGGTCAAGGTTACTCAAGTCGAAGCGCTTGTGATCGGCTAAAAGAACCATTCACGCCTAGCAGTTGCGGCGGAAGTCGTGAGCATATCCCGCCAGATCATATCAATTTATATGACATGAAGGTGTACACCTTAGCGATAGATTGTCGTCGAGCACTAAGGGGGCAATATATTTGCAATGGCCAGTGGCAGCTATTGGGGTTCGACAATAATAAAACATTTTTGTTTTGGTTAAGACGCGCAGAGATAGCGCTGATCGGGGGGTAAAATGGCGGCTAGTTTGTCAGATGAATCAAAGAAATACCTGTATAATCAACTAATCAAGCCTGACGATGGTTCGTTATACGACCAAGTTTGATAACATTCCGGAATTTATCTCCTTCTCTCTTAGAACCCATGCGGCAGCAATCGCTTCTTGTTCACTAGCTAAAGGGTGATCCCGCTCCAATGCAAGGGTCATGGTCTCTAATGTAGTAAGAGTTTTCGCTCGGCGTAATTTAAGCAAATAGGAAAATGTTATTTCATCAAATTTTTGGGTATGCATGTCATATCTTTTTGGTTGGTAATATAAGGGGATAGGGCACTGGTAACATCAAACGGGAGTTAATAGGGCTGAGATATTACATATTCAATTAATAGTGTAAATAACGAACCTAATATTAGTCCGTTTTATGCATTAATTCCCCATATTTAGGGGTGGTGGAAAGGTTTGTCACCAGAATCCTCAGTTGCCTATGGTCTCAAAGGCCTACGACCAAAATACAAATTTTAGGAGAGTGGCATCCGGTGTCTCTTATCAGACCAGGAAGGCTTGGTATCGCTATACTTTACTTTTGTTTGTGTTTTGGAAGCGCTGAAATTCAGATATTATCATGTGCACAAGGTTATGCCGTGTTTGTGGTAAAAGTAACCGAGTAGCGGCGACAATATCCTTATCTGTCACGGTATCCACATTAAAAGAGTCTAAGATGACGTCCAATTCGGTTAAACCTAGTGCCGTTATGAGGTTGTAATATTGACTTAAGCGCATATCGACAGCTTCGCTCTCTATTCGCTGATATGTTTTCTCACTCATACCTATTTTTTGGGCTAGGTCCTTTTGTGTCATTTTACTTTCAATACGCTTATTTTTGATAATCGTTATGATTGTTTTTGGTGACATGGTTAACCTCACTTCCACCCTTTGTTAGGGGGATCTGGCTAAAAGACGGATTAATATTGGATGCGGAATTTACCCTGATTAGCATCTAGGTACCATGTCAGTCACAATGGTATTAACCTAATTTTATGTTATTGGTATTATTGTGTGGTTTTGTTGATTCTTTTGTGTGCCCTTGTTACTGCTGTTGTATAGTTTAGTCGAGTAATTGGATGAGTGAAAATCATAGATAGAGATAATATTCAGATTATATTCGCTAATAATCTTCAATATTTAATCGCGGGTCCTTCTGGCTGAAAGTACTGCGGGGGCGGCGAGGCTCAGTGCTTAACTATGTATGAGGATTTTGGGGTTGGGGTTGTTGTTTTATTGTGACCTGTCAGCCCTAATCTCTATCCATTACTGCTAATAGCCAATTAAGCATTGATTTTAAAGAGTTTGCATCAGCTATTCACCATCCCTCTCTGAGGGGCTCGGCTCAGATCTAATACACCAACTTTGCGATCATTCCAGATCCTTTATAAATACTAAGTATCAGGTTCTTTATTCTGATCCAGGAGGATTAAACTCGATTACGATACAGGAGTTCGATGAGTTCGTAGTTAAGGGGGTGGTAATTCGTTCTGTCCGCTGTCATCGACCTGTTAAAAGTGAAAAGTTATCACTTAACTGATAACTAATGATTACTCGTTTAGGGAATTTAACATTTTAGGTCGATTGTTACTGTTTTTCGGTCGTTTATTACCTTTTTTATCCCCCTTTAAATAGGTACATTTAGCTAAGCTTGTTATTGCTCTGTTTTAGCTATTTCAATCCGTCTTTCGCTTCGTAGCTCCTTTTTAGGGGCTATTTTTTTGCCTGTTTCTAGGTGGGTTTATGTTTCGTAGCAAGGTTTATATTGCTGGGCCAATGTCCGGTTTGGTTGATTGCAACCGTTCGGCGTTTAATCTCGCTGCTGATGTTCAGAAAGAATTAGGAAAAATTGTAATTAACCCGGCAATACTCCCAGCGGGTCTGAGTGAAGCTGAATATATGCAGATCTGCATTCCCATGTTGATGTGCGCTGATGAGATATACGTTCTTGACGGCTGGGAGCTCTCGGATGGAGCGATGGCTGAGAAAGCCCTAGCTAAAAAGCTCGACCTCAAAATTGTTTATCAAGAAGGTGTTGATCATGACATCGCTTTACTTGGTTTAACTGCTTCTGCTTAGCCGAGTTAAGGCCTACTAATTCTAGTGAGTTAACGATGAATTTATCCCAAAAACTTGCGGCATTTGGTTTAGCCTCAGTAGCCGTTTTTGCTGGGACAACTTTAGTGGCTCCTTTCGAGGGGCGTGTCTTGGAAACTTATATTGATCCTGTAGGCATTCTTACTGCTTGCTATGGTCACACAGGACCAGAGCTGGAGCATCGCCAATTTTTCAGCGAACAGCAGTGTCTAGAGTTATTCGCCAAAGACCTAGCTAAGTTCGATAGGCAACTTCTACGGTTATCACATCCGGTGATGCTCACTGACGGTGAACATGCAGCGTATCTCAGTTTTATCTATAACGTTGGGCCTGGGGCTTTCAGAGATTCAACGCTTCGTCGCAAGCTTTTAGCTGCAGATAGAGTTGGGGCTTGTAATGAACTGTCACGTTGGGTCTATGCCGATAGTAAAAAATTACCTGGATTAATACGGCGCCGTGAAGCAGAAAGGAAAATTTGTTTAGAGGAGTTAATTGATGTTGAGACAGCTGCTATCCGCAGGTGGTCGATTTCACCTGTATATCATTGCGTTTTTAATTATAGCGATCGTCCTACTAGGAGTTTCCCTTTCTCTGGTCCGTTCAGAAGTTGCCATTAAAGAAAGTGAAATTGAAACGCTCTCGTTAGCCAAAGCCGTTTTACAGACCGATTTGAACTTTATGGCTGAGAACGTCAGGAAAGCCGAAGTTGAAAAAGAACGCTTAAGGCAAGAGGCCCAACGAATATCGGTTCTAAATATTGAAAATTATCAGGCTAAAAATGAGATTGAAACTGCCTTTTATCAACTATCAAAACAGCTGGATAGGTTAAGGGATTCCAACGATGAACAAGTTAATGATTGGGCCAATACTCCTTTGCCTATTGATGCTGCCAGGCTGCTCAAGCAAGCCGCTAATTGTGCGAGCAGTGTCCACCACTCAGACAGAATATGTATTACCTCCAAAGGAAATGATTAGTGAGTGCCTACCGCCCCTTGAACCGATTATGACTAATGCCGATCACCTTGAGTACAGTTTATTGTTGCTTAGTGTTATTGCGAAATGTAATACCGACTGGCTAAGACTCAGAAAGTGGTGGGAGGTTCATACAGATGATTAATGATCCAAATATGCAAAAAGGAATATCAACTGCGGCCTATGGAGCCTCTTTTACAACCGCTGCAGGGGGAGCCGTATCAGTGAATCATATAGCGCTTTGGATAGGGATATTGTTCGCTGTGTTGACCTTCGTGATCAACTGGATTTACCAGGCTGCAAGAAACAGACGAGATGCAGAATTGCATGAGTTAGAGACTCAATTAATTAAAGCAAAAATGGATAAGTTGGAACAAGAAGATACTTAAGGTGTAACTATGGCTCGTATTACAGCAAAAGAGGTTGAGCCAGTATTACTCAATAAATCTGACTTGTGCAAAAGCCTGGGGATCAGCACAACCGCTTTCGATAAATGGGCGGTACCTATTCATAGTAAAAAAGGCCGTGAACGTCTATATACAGTAGCCGATGTGGTTGCTAATCGAATAGGTAATGAGCGCAAAAAACAACAATCATCCCTCGATGATTTTGACCCTGAAAAGCCTAATATCGATTATGAACGATATCGGCTTACTAAGGCGCAAGCCGATGGCCAAGAGCTGAAAAATGAAAAAGATCGTAAAGAGGTGGTAGAGGTTTTGTTCTCTACCTTTTTTTTGTCAAAAATTGCTGCTCAGATTGCACCGATACTCGATCAAATCCCCTTGCAGATAAAACGTAAATTTCCCGATACGCCCGAGAAGATGATTGATTCTATTAAGTCAGAGGTTATCACCGGGCAAAACCTCTGTGCTGAATTAGCTGGCGAAATGGAAGGACTATTAGATGAGTATCTCGCTAGCACAGATTAAGAGTCTGAAAGCGGCGATATCGGCTGGGCTACGTTCATTCTATAGGCCACCATTACTCACTTGCAGTGAATATGCAGATCAGCATTTTTATATGTCATCTGAGAGCAGTTACTCAGAAGGCCGCTGGACTTCATTACCGTTTCAGGTTGGCATTCTCAATGCCATGGGGAACGACCAGATCACCACGCTGAATTTCATGAAATCGGCGCGGGTGGGCTATACCAAGATGCTTATGGCTAACACGGCCTACAAGATTGAGCACAAGAAACGAAACTCAGTGATTTATCAGCCAACTGATGGTTTGGCTAAAAAGTTTATGAAGGCTCATGTTGAATCTGCGATTCGGGATATTCCCATTTGGCGGAAGCTAGCGCCTTGGCTAGGTAAAAAGCATCGAGACAGCACTTTAGACACCAAGTTTTTTACCAATGGTAAAACCTTGCATGTTAGAGGTGGTACTGCAGCTGCAAACTACCGTGAAATATCTGTTGATGAATGCACCTATGATGAGCTGGCTGCGTTTCTTGCTGATATTGAAAAAGAGGGTAATGCCACGACTTTAGGTGATACCCGTTTTGAATTGTCAGCATTCCCTAAATCTATTAGAGGTTCAACGCCTAAGGTATTAGGCGAATGCCAAATAGAGAAAGCCTGTAGTGAAAGCCCATATCACTTTCGATTTATGTTGCCTTGTCCTCATTGCGAGGAACGTCAGAGTTTGAAGTTTGGCGGTAAAACAGAGCCATTTGGGATTAAGTGGCCTAAAGGTAAGCCTGAATCTGCCTATTACTGCTGTGAGCATAATGGCTGTGTAATAGAGAATGCCTCACTAATGGCAATGCAAGAGCATCCTGATGCGATGTGGGTATGCGAAAAAACAGGACTTAAGACAAAAGACTTTCTTAGCTTCTTTGATGCTGACGGCATTGAATGTGCCACCCCGGATAATATTGCTGTTTATATCTGGTCTGCCTATAACCCGCTCACGACCTGGGCAAAATTGGTTAAAGACTTCCTTAAGTGTCGAGGCGATCAAGAAAAACTAAAGACTTTCGTTAATACGAAACTGGGTGAGCCATGGGATGCTGACAATGGTGAGCGCTTAGAGTGGGAAGATTTATCTCGGCGTCGTGAAATGTATCCCGAGAACAAAGTCCCCGATTGGGTGGTGTACCTCACCGCCGGTGTGGATACCCAAGATGATCGTTATGAAGGTCGCATCTGGGGATGGGGACCTGGTAAAGAGTGCTGCTTAGTCGATAGATTTATTCTCTATGGGGATCCCGCGAGCCAAGTATTGCTAGATAAAGTCACTGAGCGTTTGCAACAAAGCTATATTCACGCTGATGGTGTGCGTTTAGAGTTGGGGCTCGTTGGCTGGGATAGTGGTGGTCATTATACCGATACTGTTTACGCCATGAGTAAAAAGCTTGGTCCTATGCGGGTCATACCCATCAAGGGGGCTAATGTCTATGGCAAGCCAATCGCTAATTTTCCTCGCAAAAGAAATAACAAGGGTGTCTATCTGACAGAAGTCGGTACCGACAACGCCAAAGAGCTGATTATGTCGATGCTTCGTATTGCGCCCGATCAGCACGTTCGTAAACCTGGGGCTATTCATCTGCCTCTCAATGAATCCATTTGTGATGATGTCGAGCTACAGCAGTTGACTGCCGAGCGAAAAATAGCGGTTCGCAGAAATGGCCGCATTGTTTATCGCTGGGATGCTGGTGGTAGGCGCAATGAAGCTCTTGATTGCTTGGTTTATGCCTTAGCAGCCCTATATATCGCCATGGAACGCTTTGGCATCGACTTAGAAAAAATGGCCAAAGGCAACGTTGCTGCAGCTAACGACATCGATAATGAGCAAAGTGTTCAATTCGAGTCAGAAAAACCCCATTCAGAATCACGTTCAACTCAAACCAATAACTGGTTGGGTGATACCGGCACAGGAGGCTGGCTATGAGCCAAGCATTAGCAAAAAAAATGGTGGATGCATATGTCACAGCTGAGCTGGATGTGCTTGATGGAAAAACGGTAATAGTTAACGGCAAAACAATGGGAATGGAAGATCTTGAACAGATCAGGAAAGGTCGAATGGAGTGGGAGCGCCGAGTTTCTTCATATTTTCGCCCTAATGGCGGCTTTGGTCAGGCTCAGTTTTAAGCCCTTTTTAAATAACTATTTAAGGATTAGTAATGAGCTGGATAAATAATGCTATTTCTCATATTTCGCCAAGGTGGGCATTAAATAGAGAGGCTGCACAACAAAGCTTTGAAGCGATAAAAGGCTATGAAGCGGCAAAGTCGAGTAGAACTCACAAGGCTAAAAAAGAGGGAAGAGGGGCTAACCAAGCTGTATTTGCTGCAGGTAAAAGCTTGCGTGAGCAGGCTCGCTGGTTAGATGAGAATCATGATCTCAGTATCGGCATTCTTGACCGAATGGAGGAGCGAGTTGTAGGAGCTCAAGGGATAGTTGTAGAGCCTCAGCCTCGTGATCTCGATGGCAATATTCTTGATGATTTGGCCAACGATCTGCAGCGCCGTTTTGGTAACTGGTCGTTAAAGCCTGATGTTACAGGTCGATATTCTCGGCCTGAGCTTGAGCGTTTGTGTTTGCGTACAGCATTGCGAGATGGTGAGGTGTTTGGCCAGCATGTATTGGGTAAAGTGCCTAAGCTCATTCATCCCAATGAGCAGGGAACGCCTTACTCGATTGAAGCATTAGAGCCTGATTTTATTCCTTATGAACTTAATGATATTGCTAAGCGGATCAGACAAGGCTTTGAGGTGAATGGTTGGGGCCAGGTAGTTAACTATCACGTATTACTCGACCATCCCGCAGATCAGAAAGGGTTTCGTTATAAGACTAAACCTGTCGCCAAAGCAAAGATGTTGCACTTGGGCTTATTTAAGCGTTTACATCAACTTCGAGGCGTTAGTCTGTTTCACGGCATCATGACCCGCCTTGCTGATATCAAAGATTATGAAGAGTCTGAGCGAGTTGCTGCACGCATATCTGCTGCACTGGCTTTTGTTATCAAGCGCGGCACGCCTGATTTGTTTAATCCTGAGGAAGCAAATACCCAAGATATAAAATTTAGTCCGGGTATGACAACCACCTTGGCACCTGGTGAAGACATCGACACTTTGGAATCTAATCGTCCCAATGTTCATTTGGTTGATTTTCGTAATGGTCAGATGAAAGCTGCGGCAGCAGGAACGCGAGGCAGTTACTCCTCTATTGCTCGGGATTATAAGGGAAGTTATTCAAGCCAACGCCAAGAGCTCGTAGAGCAAGACGAATCAAACCGCATCATGCAGCAATGGTTTTGTGCTGGTTGGTCTCGGCCTGTTTACCGGAACTGGCTAAAAATGGAGCAGTTAAATAAAGTTGACCCACTTAACTTACCTAAAAATCTCAATATAAACACCCTGTTCGATGCTGTTTATTATGGTCCAACTATGCCTTGGATTGACCCCCGTAAAGAAGCTGAGGGTTGGGAAATGATGATAGCCGGTAATGCTGCAACCGAGGCTGAGTGGGCACGTGCTCGAGGCAGGAATCCTGCTGAGGTAAAGCGCCAACGTAAGCGAGAGTTGGAATACAACCGCGATAACGACATGGTGACAGCCAACGACCCCGATCCCTCACTTGGAGAATCTAGCAGTGAACAAAACAATACCAGCAACAGTAATGCTCGCGGCAATGCCGACAAGCGCAATGCTAATCGCGCCGCAAGGCATGACCAGCAAGACAATAAATGACCAGTCGGTCCCTGATAAAAACTGGTACCAGTTAAAAGCTCAAAATGGTCATGTCGAGTTGATGATTTACGACGAAATTGGTGGGTGGGGTATTACCGCCAAGCAGTTTGCCCAAGATCTACAGGCCCTAGGCAAAGTGAGTTCAATCACTGCCAGAATTCATAGTCCGGGCGGCGATGTATTTGAAGGCATGGCGATATACAACATCATCAAAGGTCATCCGGCACAAAAGGTGTGCCATATTGATGGATTGGCAGCCTCTATGGCATCAGTGATCGCCATGGCATTCGATGAGGTCATTATGCCCGAGAACGCCATGATGATGGTGCATAAGCCTTGGGGAGGCACCTTAGGTGATGCTGATGATATGCGCAAATATGCCGATCTGCTCGATAAGGTTGAAAGCAACTTAGTAGGAGCCTACGCACAAAAAACAGGGCTCAGCGATGATGATCTCCATAATTTACTGGCCAGTGAAACTTGGCTTACAGGTAGCGAGGCAGTTGAAAAAGGCTTCGCAGACACATTAACCGATCCGCTGCAGATGGCAGCATCACTAAGCTCGAAACGAATGAAGGATTTTACCAATATGCCAGAAGCTCTAAAAAACCTGTTTGCACCACAGGGTAATAATCCTGGTGCTACCAATACGCCAACTCCCGCGAACACTGAAGTAAACCAGCCCTCACAAGCTGATATCTCTGCCGCTGCGGCAACGATGAATAAAGAGCGAATTGACGGCATCAATGCGGCGTTCGCTTTGTTTCCTCAGTTTGGGGAGTTGAAGAATAGCTGTATTGCCGATGCGGCAATAGATGCTTCAGGTGCTAAAGACAAAATTTTAGCGTCTCTTGGCCAAAATACAGATCCCGCATCTCCCCAGCCTCAAAGCGTGAGTGTTTATTCCGGTAACGGTAACTTAGTCGGTGACTCTATCAGTGCGCATTTGATGGCGCGAGCCGGTCACGTTAAAGCTGAAAAAGATAATGGTTATTCAAGCTATAACTTGAAAGAGTTAGCCCGTGCTTCTCTTGCCGATCGCGGTATCGGCATTGCGGGGCTTAATCAGATGCAAATGGTAGGCCTGGCGTTTACTCACAGCTCATCTGATTTTGGCAACATCTTACTGGATGTAGCCAATAAGTCGGTGCTACAAGGCTGGGAAATGGCGCAAGAAACCTTTGAACGTTGGACCAAAAAAGGCCAGTTAGGTGATTTTAAAGTCTCTAAGCGAGTTGGTTTAGGCGAATTTGATGCATTGCGTCAGGTTCGTGAAGGTGCTGAGTACAAGTATGTCACTTTAGGTGACAGTGGGGCGGATATTGCGCTTGCTACTTATGGTGAGATTTTTACTGTTACTCGCCAGTGCATTATTAATGATGATATGGATCAGCTTACTTCTATTCCGATGAAAATGGGAGGCGCAGCTAAAGCGACTATCGCGGATCTTGTCTATGCAATTTTAACCAAAAATCCCCAAATGGGAGATAGTAAGGCACTATTCCACGCGGAGCATGGCAACTTAGGTACAGGGGTTCCAGGCGTCGAATCATTAGGCGCATTGGCTGAGTTGATGGAAAGCCAAACCACAGGCGGTAAGAACCCTCGAGCACTAAATATCATGCCCGAGTTTGCACTCGTTCCCCCTAACCTTAAGCGTACTATCACACAGATTATTAAATCATCATCGGTTAAAGGTGCTGATGTGAATTCAGGTATTGCCAACCCAATCCAAGATTTTGCTGAAGTGATTTCAGAGGCTCGTCTTGGAATGCATAGCAAAAAAGAGTTTTACCTTGCAGCCGGTCAGGGCAGAGATACTATCGAAGTCGCGTATCTTGATGGAAACGATACGCCATACATTGAACAGCAAGATGGCTTTAGTATTGATGGTGTGGCAACTAAAGTTCGTATCGATGCAGGTGTTGCACCTCTTGATTATCGAGGGCTAACTAAGTCAACGGGTGTGGCTTAATCCTCATATAAACTGAAGTAGACACAAGGGGAACTCAACTATTGAGTTCCCCTTTTTATTTGCGCGATAAATATCAGGAAACCTGTTATGAAGAATCAAATCTGTGATGGTAATACTATTGATCATACCCCCGCTGCCGATGTTGCCAGTGGGGCGACGGCGTTAATCGGTAAGCTTGTTGCTGTTGCATTGGGTGATGTGAAAGCTAATAAAGAAGGCACCTTTGTCACCACCGGTGTATTTGAACTGCCTAAAGTGCAAGCTGATGATATCGGTCAAGGTGCACAAATTTACATTAAGGCCGATGGCAACATTACCTCTACGGCATCGGGTAATACCTCAGCGGGTAAAGCATGGGCTGCGGCAGGTAACCCATCAGATACTGCCTGGGTAAAAATTAATGGTTAATTTTGCCGCTAAGGCAGCAGTTAAGCTCGAACGAGCCTTTCGTAAACTGGCTGATACTTGCCAGTTTACTCCCGATTCGGGTGGGGAAGCTGTTAATCGTAGTGTCGTTCCTTATGTCACTGAGCCAGACACCTCGCAAGAGTACATACCTCAACCGGTCACAATGGCTGAGTTTCTGCTAAGTGATGGGCCTGTCCATTGCGATGATCTGTTTCAACTTGGCGTTCTTGACGGGCAAGGTGATTTTCAATCTACGGGTAAGCAGTGTCGGTTAACTCAGATTTACCAGGTGGATAGCATCAGCGTTGTTTATATCTATGTAGAAATTTAGCGTTAAGAGGGCAACTGATGGCCAGTAATAAGGTGCATTTAAGGGGTTTTGAATCAGTCAGTAAAGAGCTCAGAAGAATACGAAGCCAGCAAGAGCCTGCAATTGCTCAAGCAATTAAAGACACTGCCATATATGGTCAAATCACTGCGGTAGACGCAGTGTTTAATCGGTATAGCTTTAAGTCTCGAAGTTATGTTGATGACAATATTAGGGTTCAAATTGAGACTAGGTTTTTACAGGCGCGAATCTATTCACGCTACCGAGCCAGTACTTTAACGCGTTTTGTTAATACTCGAAGAACTCGCAATGCCAAGACTAAACCTGCTCGCCAAGTTAGTTCAGGCTATAGCATTAGTTTGCTTCGTAACCAATCCCATATTTTTCGTGGTGCCTTTCAATTCACCGGCCGCAATGGCAATGCGTTAATGGCTATTCGAGAGAAAGGTGATAACAGTTGGCGCGACATTCAACAGTCGTCTTATGGTCCATCAGTGGCGGGGAGTTTTGGGGTTATTCGTCCGGAGATAGATGAAAAAATCGGTCTTTACCTTCGCAAGCGATATACCCAGCATATTACTTAACATGGCTTAATCAGCCGAGGGATCTCATGATAAATGCAATTATCACTCGCCTTGAAGCGGTTGATGGATTTGACGTGCGCGAAGGTTTCTACACGCAATCATCAGCCAGCAAGAGCAAGTTTATTTTTGTTCAACCTCATCAAGATTCTGCCGAAATTCCCTCAGGTAACAATCCCTATAAAGATGATTTGCGTTTGCAACTGGTTGTGGGGGTTAAGTTGACCTCAACGGCTAAGCCTACTGCTGAACTTATTAATGCTGTCAGGCAGATCCGGGAAGCGTTTTTCAAAGGGGAGCGTAACCCGGCTAAACCCTCGTGGCTTGCTAGTGTGATCAGCTTTACCGAAGTAGAACCCTGTAAATACATTATGCCCGAAGTTCATGAAAAGCATGGCTTAGCGGTTATCACCCTTTCAATAACTCAAACCGTTAAATTTGGAGATTTACTATGAGTGAAACAGTAACCGAGAGCTACATCGGCTCAGGCATTATGTATGTCGATGGTCGTGATGTTGGTAATGCCAGCGGCGTTAAAATTGATATCGAGCAAGAAACAAAATCTCAACCGAACTATCGCGGTGGCGGCGGGAACTCTGCTGAGGTTACTAAGATTAAGTCGGTGAAGTTATCAGCCACCATGAATGATTTTAGTAATGAAAATATGGCTCTTGGTTTGCGTGGCAAGGTCGAAGTCGTTGCTGCTGGTTCTGTGGCCGATGAGGCATTAACTGCCGTTCTTGATGGCCTTTGTGATACTACAAAGATGATCGATACCAGTATTTTTCCTGTAGTGAAAAATGACGCTGGCACCACCACTTATGATGTCGATGTTGATTACATTGTTAGCGCTGGTGGTATCAGGCCTTTAAGCACAGGGTCTATTACTGAAGGGCAAGCTATCAAGGTGAGTTACACCTCAAAAGCAGGTAACGCCCTACAAGCACTGGTTGAATCGGGTAAAGAGGTGAAAGTGGTTATTGATGGTATTAACGATGCCACAGGTAAACCTTGGACCTTAAAGTTCTATAAGTGGAAGCCAAGCCCAACTTCTTCACTTGATCTAATTGGTGATGATTTTGGTTCATTCGACATCGAGGGCGGCGTGCTTGCCAATGCTTCTATTGTTGCAACAGGTAAGTCTAAATTCTTTGTTCGAAGTGCCGCATAACACTCTTTTTGTTCTGTGACCCCATAAGCCATCACCACTATTGATAACTCGAGAGTGGTGATGGTTTTTTCATTTTGTTGAACCTGTTTATCTATTGGAGTGCTATCGATGAGTTTTAAAGATCAAGTCGTCAACCTGATCATCAAGGGGAAAGACCTTTTCTCATCAGAAGCTAATAAGTCTGAAAAGGCATTAGCTGATCTGGCCCAGCAAAGTGAAATTTTAAATGAACGCTTGCGTGAGCTTGAAGATCTGCAAGGTGCCGTAAGCTCGATTGATGATCTGACGCGTTCCATCAGTAAAGGGGAAAAAGCCTATGCCGATAATAGCCTTGCCCTTGATAAGTTGGTCAAGGAACAAAAACAGGCCATTACCGCTGTTAAGCAGCTTGATGGTGCGCATAAAGAAGCATCAGCTCAAACTGAGAAAACCGAACAAGAATACCAACAAGCCAAAACACAACTAGCCCTGTATGAGCAGCAGTTAGGTAACACTCGCACACAAGTCGATAAGCTTACTGCACAGCAAGAAAAGGGCAGTCAAGCCAGTAAGGAACAGGCCGCTGCACTCAATAAAGCAAGCCGTGATCTTAAACAATTAGAGCAAGCGCAATCGACTACAGAAGTCAGCGCAAAAGCGCTGGGTATTGCTCTCAATAAGCAGCGCCATGAACTCGACGCTATTGGTATCAGCGCCGATGAGGCTGGTCGTAAGAAAGCCGAGTATACCCTTAAAGTTAAGAATTCAAGAACTGAGCTTAACAAGTTAGCGACCAGCTTAGGTAAGAATAAGACTGAGCTCGAGCAGCAAGTTAATAAACTGACTCAAGCCGGTTACTCAATGGATAAGCTGGCCGATGCCAGCAAAGAGTTAAAACAGCAACAAGTAGCAGCAAAGACCGCGATAAGCGGTGTAAATAAGCAGCTCTCTCGCCATGATAAATTACTTACAGAGTCGAAAAAATCAGCCCGTGATTTTGGTGGTTCTATTGGATCGGCCACACAAAGTTTACTTGCTATGGCTGGTGCCTATATCGGTATTGATAGATTGTGGGAAAGCTTGAAGGGGATCTTGACCACTGGTGATGATGCCAGGGCTTTTACTGTGCAAATGTCTGCCATGATGGGGTCAATTGCACAAGGAGAGCAAGCGACAGCCTGGATAAAAGAGTTTGCCAATAAAACAGGTACTGGTCTCGAGAGTGTGAAGAGTGCTTTTGCTTCTTTGAAAACTTTTGGTATCGACCCGATGAATGGTGCATTGCAATCCATGGTCGATTACAACGCCAGGCTTGGAGGGAGTCAGGAGAAGTTAGAGGGTATTATTCTTGCGGTCGGTCAAGCATGGGCTAAACAAAAACTGCAGGGTGAAGAGATCTTGCAGCTGGTAGAACGCGGTGTACCTGTTTGGGATCTGCTTGAAAAGGTCACAGGTAAAAATACAATTCAGCTTCAAAAGCTATCAGCAAGTGGTCTACTGGGTCGTGAAACCCTTGCCGCCCTATTTGATGAGATGGGTAAGCAAGCCAATGGCCAAGCATCTAAAAGCCTCGACAGGCTAGCCGGCCAAATTAATCTGATCTCCAACAAATTTGAAGAGTTCAAACGGATCATTGCTGATTCAGGTGTTTATCAGGTAGCCGTTGATTTCATCAAGGACCTTAATGAACAGTTCGACAGATTAAATCAAGACGGAAAAATTAAAGCGGCGGCTGAAGATATTAGCCAGTTTTTCTCCTCTATTTTAAGAGATGGTGGCAGTAGCCTAAAGGGGATGCTGGACAACATTGCTGCATTTTCAGAAGCACTTAATGTTATTTCAGGTTCAATAAAAATAGTTTGGAATTCAATCAGTGCCGGTATTGCTAGTGTCGCAGCTGTGGCCACTAAAAGTTGGGCCTTAATGACAGAAGGTTTTGCCATTTTTGTTGAATCTCTAGGTGGTGAAGAAAGTGCGGCTAAAATTCGTAAGGCTTCTGAGTTACTGAATGCATTATCTGCAGGTTATTTAAGGCAGTTAGAACAAGACAGTCAAGATATCAAAGCCGCTTGGGCGCAAGTTACCAATACCATTGAAACCGATACTACTGCCGCTTATCAAAACATAGCAACCGAAGCTGTAAAGAGTACCGCGACTCAGGTGAGTGAGGCCGAAAAGGTTGTTGCTGCAGGTAATAAGCAGATTGAAACGCTTACAGCGCAGGAGCTTGCCGCTAAGCAGGCTTATGCAGAATTGGTCGATGGTGCCCAAAAAGGTGGTGAAGCCAGTTATTTGTTTATGCAAGCGCAGAACGATCTCGGCCGAGTCACCTTAGAGCTTTCTGTTGCCCAGCAGGTGCAGATTAAAAACCAGCAGCAATTAGAGCTTTCTATTATCAAGGCCACGGCTGCGACTAAGGCTGAGTTATTGGCCCAGCAGCAACTCGCACAGCAAACATTAGTAGAAGTACGCCACGCATTTATTCAAGGTACAGCTTCAGTTCAGAAGTATGAGTCTGCGCAGAAATCTTTAGAGCAGATCACGGCAAAGCTGGCAGCGACCCAGAAAAAACAAACTCAATTACAACAACAGCAAGCGGCCAGTGCAAAAGAACTTGAAGATATCATGGCCAAGGCGGGCATCACCACGGTCAAAACGTTAAAAGACCAAGAACAAGCTGCAAAAAAAACCTATCAGGTGATTAAGAAGGGAGCAAAAGAAGGAACTGTTTCAACTTATGAGTTGAATCAGGCTTTTTTGAAATATGCCGAGGCAACTGTTCAGGCTGCTGTTGCCAGTGATAAGAAAGTTGATGCAACTATACGTGAAGAAGCCGCAAACCTAGGTTTGTCCGCAGGCCTTGAACAACTTATAGCTCAATACCAGCGACTCAATGATGTTCAAAAAGGGCTCGGGGAACAAACTGGAAATACCAAAGATAAGGTTGAAACAGACTCAAAAGGTATAGGTACTACCATATCTAATACCATGGATGGTGTGACCATGAGCGCTGAGCAAGCCGGGTCAGGTTTAGCTGGTATAGCTGAGGCGTTTACCGATCATTTAAGAGCCGTGACGGCTGAGATCGCAGAATTGAGTGAAGGCGCCACGGTTTATTTTAAAAACCTACTCTATCACCAGAATAAGTTAGTCGATGATTCGAGTGAGCTAGAAAAGGCCAGGCAGCAATATGCAAGTCTAACTCAAGAAATAGATAGAATGGAGGATGCTTTTGCCACATTTATTGATTTTACAGGCATTAGAGCATTCGCTATCGAATCGGTAATAGTGAGCAAGAAAACCCAGGCGGCTTATCATGCACAGAGGATTGAGTTATTAAGATTAACTGAGGCATTAGATGGCGTCGGTGGTGCCAATTTAGATTTGGTGCGTAAAGCTGAGATGGCGTCACGCACTTTATCTTTAGTTAATGAGCAGGATATGAGTTTGCTCACCTCGGCGATTGATACTGCTAAAGATAAAATGGATGAGTTGCGCGGTAGCGCTAAAGATACGCTATCAGCTCTTAAGGATGAATTAGATAACTTAGAGGGTGATCAGGCTTCGATTGAAAAACGTGAATATGAGCGCGAGCTTGCTAATATCAAAGAGCAGTTAGCTAAGGCTCAACGGACAGGCGATGAAAACTTGATAGCCCAACTAGAGGAGTCTGAGCGCATTCTAAAGCGTATTCATTCCATGAAGATGGCCGAGTTTAAAGCTCAGAAAGAAGCCGATAAAGCCAGTAGTCAACAAGCTAACACCTCACAGGTCAAAGAGGTTTCTGAGCCAGCTAAGAGAGCACCAGCAAAAGCTAATACCACCCCAGTACCCATTCCATCCCCTCAACCCTCGACCTCATCGCTAGACGAAACTGTCTTGGTTTTACAGATAGGGGATAAGCGCTTCAGCAGCAAGACATCAAAGAGCATTCTGGCTGAGCTTATGGCCGAAATGACACGCCAACAGCAAGTAGGTGGATAATGACCGAGATAGACACCATAACTCTCTCAGAGCCCTTGTTATGGCTTAACAGGGATAAGCAAAAGAGAGTCGCTACTAGTATGACTCGCGCACTTAATGGGGCTCCTCATATCAATCAAGTCCCAATTGCTGCAGGGCTAACCATCGTGCTTGGCACTTCAGATACTTGGATAACCAGAACTGAGTTTGAAGAGGTTCAACAGCACAGCTTTCTTAGCTTCATCGAATTTACTTTAGTTATCGATGGCCAAAGCTTCCAAGTGATTTGGGACCACTCCCAAGGCGCCGCTGTCACGGGCACCAACCTTTTTGAGGAATTTGGCGGTCATGAAGATTTAACCGATGCGACTTTTCGATTCTTAACCGTGTAGGCACCCTATGAATAGAAATGATTTAAAGCTCTTTAAGCCCGAACGCTTAGGCAACGATGATAATGCGGGTGGACTAAGAACCAGAAATGAAGTGACCAATGGTAAGGTTAATGATCTGTTCCTGCCTATCTCTGATATTGATCATGCTCAAAGTGCAATCGACATTGTTAAGTGTTATCCAAGTTTAGATACACCAGGCACAGAAACTTTACTCGATGCTCATGTGTTTTTCTCTGAGCCCCCAAGTGATCCATTAGTGACTATGTTACTCGCTGAGTCTAGCGGTATGACGGATGCCGCGAAATTATCAGATATGCGTGAAATGCTCGAGAGTGATGTTGTTGCCGGGCAAAAGCTCAGAGCGGGAATGTCGGGGTTTCTGCAGTATCAAAATGCTTTTAGCACTGCCAACCTAGAACGCTGGGATTACGCTGGTAACGAACCACAATATGTTTATCTTAGAGCGGGTGACATTATCGCTATCAGTGTCGAATATGGTGGCAATGAGGATGGTAACTGGCCACGCTTAACGCACTACGCTCAAGTGACTCAAGGTGGTCAAAATTCAAGTCGTGGCATGATTGCTTTTGAACCAGGGATCCCGTTTGCTACTCCCGATAGTGATGTGGTTATCAACAACGATACACAATGCACTGTGCTGAGAATGATTAACCGCACCTCGCAAGTTAAATACCATGGGGTTAGTAAGTTGGCAGAGGCCAGCGTAGGCCAAATATTAAAGGTTGAAGAGACAGTACAAGGCTTATTGCCGACTGTGAGCAGTTTAGTTAGCCACCCCGGATTATCTTTGAGTACCAATGGTGCAGATCTGGTTAAAAAAACGCTTACCCAAGTCGCAACCAGCGCTCAAACTTACCTTTTCTCTGTGACTGATGTGTTGCAAAGTGATCTTGCTACTGTTGATTTTGTGCCAGAGATTCAATATACCGCTAATGGGAAATTGTATAGTGGTGCAGACGCCATTATTACCGTGGCTAACAATGAGATCAGTGCCACTTTATCGCGTAAACCTGATATCAATACAGCAGTTACCGTGAGCTATATTTCAAGTATTCGATATGCTGTTCACTATTATGCGGAACCATTCCCTGCAGAGAAAGACATTATCAGAGGAACGTTCACAGGTCGCGTTAACTGGGCCATTGGTTCTAACTCTGAGCCACTTTATGAGCTTGAAGATGGCCTTTACGTGCGTAGAGGTGATGGCTCTGAGTATAGAGCCGCTATTTTAAATTATAGTGATGGTACCTTTATTCTAGAGCAAGGGTTTAGCTCCCTTAGTTATCATGCGCTTGTCGGCGGTAGCGAGTCAGATACCGGGGTACAATTTTCTATCCCTTACAACGCTATTTTATTCACTAGTTTTTATCTGCAGGTTGAAACGGTCACAGGTTCATTGTTAAGTGCGAGTAGTGATGAAGCTGGGGTCATTACTGGTACCAGTATTAGCGGCTCTATCTCAGGTAGATTTGTTGATATCAGCTTTTCTCAAGCGGTTAGATTATCCACTTTGCGCTATGACATTAGTGAAGTGGTGGACTTATTACCGCCCCCAGAGATCTACAAGCTAAACCCCTTAAGACTGCCAGAAAAAGGACTCGTTGATATCTTTCACCCTTGGGGAACGATATCAATTCAGCATGTGCAGTTTCAGGCGGTAAATTCTCCCGCACCAGGTGGCAAAGTTAATGTGAGAGCCGATGCTGATTTTGTGGATATCACCGATTCGCTTGGGGCAAGTCTTTGGACGGGTACCAAAGATCATTACAGTGTGGATAAGGCCACAGGCGTAGTCACATTAAACAGCGATTTTACTGGTTTCACCGCGCCATTCATTATCAGCGATACCTTAAGCGAACGCGCCTTAGTGACCTCGGTTGAGTCTGGCCAACTGCAGTTAGCTAAAGCGCTATCGAGAAGTTACCCAATTGGCGCCACAGTATCGAGTGTACAGATACTTGGGGATCAACAGGCTCGTATTGAGAACGTGCGAGATTTAGCCGTGTGGAGTGATAACTGGGAGGTTGACGGGGCAGGGGCCACCGCTTCAATGAATACCATTGATTATCCGATAGTGGTGACTAATGACGCCGCCATTAATGAGGATTGGCTGATCCAATTTACCTCAGCTACTGCTTTTAACTTTATTGGCCGCCGGGTCGGTTTTATTGCCTCGGGTGACACTCTCAACAATTTCACCCCGCAAAACCCCTTAGCGGGTAAGCCTTACCTCACGATACCTAAAGAGGCATTCGGTGGTGGCTGGGTACCAGGTGAAGCGGTGAGGTTTAAGAGCGTTGCTGCAGGCAGTGGCATTATGCCGATTCGAGTGGTCGAGTCGGGCCATAGCGTAGTCACTAAAGACCAAACCACTCTTGTTTATCGCGGTAACGAAGCCTAACCCCATTTAATATAGGAACAAAATTATGCCATTACCAGTAACTGTATATCGCTGGGACGATCCCGGTGCGCCGCAATTACCAAATAGCCAGGTTAAGCCATCACATTACATCGATATTATAAAGAAATGCCTCGTTGATGGTTATGGTGCTAAAGCATCGCTTGGGTGGACAATGCCATTTGTGAGCCCTGATGGTTTAAAGGCTGTCTTTAGAAATTCATCGGCAGAGGCTAGCGGTTCTTATGTCCAGATAAAATGCAAGACGGGGGCGGATCCCGTTGGTGGGACTGTATATTTACAAACAGCACCATTACTGACCGACTATGACCCAGATTGGACTGCAATAAGTTGTGCTGGTAATACATACCCTTTTGGTGGAAATTCTCGCATCACTAAATGGTGCTTGATAGGCACTAGCGCAGGTTTTTATCTGTTTGCGATTTATGATACTAAGCTCACAATGAAAATGGGTACAAGTGGCCATATAGCGTTTTTTTGTGGTGATATCGATTCGTTTGTACCTAATGACTTAAATCGTTTTACTCTTTTATCTTATGGAGCCAGCGGTAACCAACACACTCCTTCTTGGTCTTTAAGTTTGGCGTTTTTAAGCCCAGTTGCTTCCATTGGATTTATGCACGAGAGCAACGGTACTAGCAATGGAAAGGTAATGGAATTATTAAGCCAATTTATTACAGCACCAACGACAACCGTAAACGGTGTCCCCTCTGAATTTAGAGTGTATAGCAGACCATTGATTGCTATAGATGGTTATTCAGTTTCAGGTACTACAGGGATCAATGCCGATTCGGAAGGGACTCGCATTGGTGACAGTTCTCTACACCCCGCTTATCGAGGCCAAATGGCTGGATTTATACAAACTCAAGCCCCAAGGTATTCAGATCAATTATGGCCTCAAACCTCAATGATTGGAGGGCAAGAGCATTGGTTGATACATTCCGGCCATAATGGTGGCTGTAATTATTGGGTAAATATGGAGTCTTGGTATGATTAACAAATTAAATCAAGTTCTTGTTGATACCAGCAATAACTTTAAGCAAGCATTGTTTGAACTGGATGCTGATCTAAATGCAGAGAGGTTTATGATAATTAACCGAAATACGGCTAAAACAATTTATCACCATCTCGTTCCTTCAAGCGGCATAGTAAAGTTAGCCCTCAATCAAATATATGCTCAGAAGCATGAAATACTCGTTGTTATTCTCGATGATAATGGTCAGTACAATGCTGTTTGTATGGATGGCGTTAAGCTGCAAGAGATAGACCCATTCACGGTAATCGTTTAATGAAACTCAGTTTCACAACTAAAAAAAACGGTGAAGTAGTTAGCCCAATATCATTGCGCTTCGATTCGGGGATTGATTTAAAACTCAGGTTCGACACCCCTTGGCCTAATGCAACTAGCCCGATAAAGTTGAGCTTTACGGGAGGGATAGATCCAGAGCCGCCGATAGTGAATAGCATCACCAGGCAATTTTCGGCTGTGTGGGTGAGTCCTCTTGTCACTGAGTCTCACCAGAGGCTGAGCTATAAGAACGTTAAACTTGAGGCGAACAAGGGGCTTAATTGGTTGTCAGAGCCAGCAAAGCAACATTGTTTTAGCTTTGTTTGGGATATTCCGTCTGCTCACATGATAGCCGTTGCCAGTGTCTGGTCTAGTGCCTCAGCCTACTTTAAACGCTTTTCAACACCATGGGGCGGGATTAAAACACAAGAGAGGGTGACTGCTATCGCTTACCGCCAAGGGTTAGCTTATGTGGTTCGTCAGGCCTTTTCTTGGTTAGATCTTGAGGCCTTGTCCTTTCAGTTTATCCCTGCATGGGAAACACTCGATAAGGCACAGGCTCAACATGAGCTGAGTTTTAATACCTCTGCTGTAATTGATGTTTCTAATTATCTAACGTGGGGGCCGCATAAATCATCGTGGCAATGTAGCGATGACTATAGACCTCCCGTTGGAAAGGTAAGCATGCGCTTTTCTAAGCCTTGGACTGACTCATCATCTCCAATCGCTTTGCGCTTCGTTAAATCACCAATGGTGTGTGAGTACGATGATGGCGGTGGTCTTATCGATGCAAACCCAAGTTTACCCCCGATAGATTTTGAAGTCCCCATAGAGCCACAACTCCGGAGAGCTTATATCATGCAACCAACTATCGATTGCATAAGAGTGAGTGATAGTAAGCGAATAGTGATCAATAGCGTGAGCCTAAACCATAGCCGTGGCCAGTTTTCACAATCGGTTAGTATTGGCTTTAGCAGCCGTATCGATGCCGAAAATGCAGAAAACCAGCTATTGAAGTTAAGCCTAAATGGCTATGACTTTTATTTTATTTGTGAAGAAAAGGCAGAGAGCAAGTTGTTTGGATCTCATACTTTTTCTGCTAATGGTCGTAGCCGCAGCGCCGAACTTGCCACGCCTTATGAGTTACCAGTTAGCTACACCAATGGCACAGGTCGCTCTTTTGCGGGGATACTGAGCGACTTGATCCAATTTTCACCTTGGTCAATTAGTCTCGTTGGCCTTATAGATTTCACTGTACCGGCTGGGGCATATTCTACCTCTGGGAAATCTCCGCTAGAGGCGATAAATGATGCCGCCGAGCAAGTAGGTTGTATGGTGCTGAGTGATGATGCCACTCAGACTTTAACAGTCGTTCCACGCTGGCCAACGGTGCCTTGGCTTATGTCGGGCGCCAACCCTGATATTACAGTGCATGAAGCGGTGATCCTTTCTCATTCAATGAGAGAAACGCGCCAGGTACTTTGTAATAGTGTGTGGATCCGAGGCGAGCAACAAGGCGTTAGCTGTCAAGTTAAGCGAGCAGGGACCTTAGGCAATGTTAATGCCTCAGATATTAGTGCTCAGCTAATTGTCGATAACCAAGCGGCAAGAACGGCAGGAACAGTAGCGCTTGCCGATACGGGCACAAAGCGGATCCATGATATCATTTTACCTATCATGGCTGACCTTCCGCCACTAACGGTGGGGATGTTGGTTGGCGTTCGTGATGGTGCCAGTTTGTTTAAGAGTGTTTGTGATAGCGTTAACATTAGCGTCAACGTGTCAGAGCTGGGTGAGGTATCTATTGAGCAAGCTATCACAGTCATAGAGTCTTTGGAGTGACCACATGTTTAAGCAAATAAAGAAAACCTTTAATAATCCAAGGCAGATAATGAAGGTGACTAAAGTGAATATCGATGGAACCTTAACAGTCAGCAGCGCCAGTGGTGGCAGTATTAACGCGATAGGCACAGGTAATATTAATACTTGGGTTTATGTGCAAGAGGGGAGAATTTTAGGTGTCGCCGCAACCTTGCCTCACTCATCCATAGAGGTGTAGAATCGAGGCTCAAGGAGGAAGTTTATGAGATATTTAATGATTTTTGCTTTACTGGTACCAGGGATGGCTATTAGTGAAGTCTACAAATGTTCAGACGGCGTTTATCAGGCCGATCCATGTGGTGATGCTACTGAAGCCCTAGATTTGAGTCATGTCGGCAGTACAGTTGAAAACAGCCATAAAGTAGATAAGAAAAATATCCAAAGCTATATTAACAACCAGCAAGTAGAGCGTGATATTTCTAGTCTAGAGAGGCAGCGGAAAAAAGCTTTAGACCAACGTGATCGTCGCTTGAGCGAGCTCAAGAACAGTCGTCGTTGGGCGATGAATAATCTAGCTGGTGCAACTTGGCAACAAAGTTTGGCTCAAGAGATGAGTGCCGTTAGTCAGCAAGCAGAGACACTAGTTTCGACTATAGATAGACAAATAGCCCAGCTAAGAACAGAGTTTAGGTAAATAGCATTGGGCTGTGACCAAGTCAGTTTGGTTAACTCTGATTAGAAGACTCCAAATGCTTCTGTTTTTTTTCTTTATCATGCAACCTCTTAGGAAAAAGCTCGGTGTAAACTTGCCATAGAGTATTGATATTTCTATGGCCAGTTACTTGAGCCACCTCATCGATAGTGTATCCCTTTTCAAACAACCGGCTTGCTCCCTCCCGCCGCAGGTCATGATAACGAAGATCAATAATCCCTAGATCATTTCGCACTCTCTGAAACCCTGCTGTTACTGAACGCTCATTGTAAGGAAATACCTTTTCATCTGTTTTTTTCTGTCTTTGCAGGATTTCCCATGACCCTCCTAATAAGGGAACAATCATATGATTACCAGATTTCTTACGTGGGTCTTTTCTATCACGAACCATAACGGCTTTTTGTTCATCATCAACGTCATCCCACCTAATTCGACAAACTTCACCGATTCGCATGCAGCTGAGAATAGAAAACTCGAGCAAATCAATGTAAGGGATCCCGCTGGAAGCTCTTTGGTCCATTCTGAGTTTTAAGCCTACTTTTAGCTTTTCTATTTCCTCACTGGTTGGCCTTCTTGAACGGCGTTCTGATTTACCTATTAAGTTTTGATCATGAAGTGCAGGATAGGATTCAATCACAGGTAGTTCAGATGACTCATATCCATAGGAAGGCTTTGCCATTTTTAAGGCCCATCTAAGATAGCTTATATCATGAGATACAGTAGAAGGACCTGCGCCAGCTTCTCTGCGTTGTTTACAGTGTTTAACAATATGGTGAGGTTTAATATCAGAAATATTAATCCTGCCCAGATCACTGTCTGCTAACATTTCTAAGACATATTTTTTAGTTCTGCCAAGTTGTACATGAGGATCGCTAAGATATTTATTAATTAGCTCAAATAATGGAGTACTTGAGGGGCTCAAGTTCGGGAGCCCAGAGCGTTCCAGTTCTGCTACTCGTTGTTTGCCCCAAGCATCAGCTGCTGCATTCTTTGTAAAGGTCCTATAGTCGCTGTATACTATCTTGCCTTTTTGCTTAACTCTGACTGTGCATTTATAGCGAGTGGTACCATCTGCTCTTACTCTCGGTTCAACTCTATAAAAAGCCATTTTAGGTATCCGTCCTATTTTTGTGGGTGCCTCACAGGGTACCTGATAACAGAAAAATACACAAAAACGTATAGAAATAACTCAAAATATGAAATCTAAAAAAGTCACAGTAAGCGCTGAAGCTCATAGTACTAGAGGGTTGGCCGTAAAACCACTTGATCGCACGTTTTCTATAGCACCCATGCTGGATTGGACGGATCGTCATTATCGCTATCTAGCTCGAATAATGTCTGCCGAATTATTGCTATACACTGAAATGGTGACCACTGGGGCTATTATCCACGGTAAGGGTGATTATCTGGCGTATAACAGTGAAGAGAACCCATTAGCATTGCAGTTAGGTGGCTCAAATCCACAGGACTTGGCAACTTGCGCTAAGCTGGCAGTTGAACGTGGCTATGATGAGATAAATTTGAATGTTGGCTGTCCTTCGGATCGGGTTCAAAGTGGCCGCTTCGGTGCTTGCCTTATGGCAGAACCTAAATTGGTAGCTGAGTGCGTCACTGCGATGAAGCAAGTCGTGGATATCCCTGTGACCGTTAAGACTCGTATCGGTATCGATGAGCAGGACAGTTATGAGTTTCTGTCTGAGTTTGTCGACACTGTCAGTGCTGTGGGATGTGACACTTTTATTGTCCACGCCAGAAAGGCTTGGTTACAGGGGTTAAGTCCTAAACAGAATCGTGAGATCCCTCCATTGGATTACCAGCGTGTGTACCGGCTGAAGAAGGATTATCCTGAGCTGCATATGTCCATCAATGGTGGTGTTAAAACACTCGACGAATGTCGTGAGCATCTGCTGCATATAGATGGCGTTATGGTGGGGCGAGAAGCATATCAAAACCCCTATATATTGGCTGAGGTCGATCAACTACTCTGCAGTAGCGATAAACCTGTACTGAGTCGAGATGCTGTTTTAGAGAAGTTTATTCCTTATATAGAGAAACATCTTGTTGAAGGTGGCAGATTAAACCATATCACTCGTCATATGACTGGTATGTTTCAAGGAGAGCCAGGTTCCAGAGCCTGGAGACGTTATATTAGTGAGAATGCTCATAAGCAAGGTGCGGGAATAGAAGTTATTGAACAGGCAAGAAAAAATATGAATCTCTAGTCTCGATTTTCCCATTTATAACCGCCTAGCTGGCGGTTTTTTTATCTCACCTCAGCTAAATTGATTCTCTACAACCCCACTTAGTGAATTTAACCAGCCCATGGTTAAAATTACTAAAACCTTATTTACCTTTTCATATCATTTTTTCACACAGTTAATGCTGCTTGTTCTAACTGCCTGTTATTAAATGACTTTAATTTTTTGTTAAAGTTGGCACGCTGCTCGCATTATCTAATTTGTAAATCACTTAAGTCGAAAGACACCAATGAAAAGGCAGGCATCATGTTTAATTCAACTGTTAGCAAAATAGCAAAAGCATCTCTAGTGGCCGCAGTACTGATGGGAGCAAGCATGGGGGCACAAGCAGATGGCCTTATTCTTACTGATTTGACCAGCAATATTGAACAGAACATCAGTGCTCAAATGCAAGATATGATGCAAGTTGCCCAACGTGAACTCAGTCTTTCACTACAAACACAGCTTTCTGAAGCCATGTTTGAACTAGAAGGCAATGGCGAGGCAAGTGAGCTAGCTCAAAAGCAATCTGAAACAGTGATCACTAGCGCTATGGTTAAGGAATAAGTATGTGGTTTGTATCGGATTTAGTGGCTTTACTACTCATGCCTGTAGTCAGTTTTGCTCTTTGTGCCATGTTAGTTTGCAGTTTTCGTTGGCACAAGGTTCAGGACTAGAGTAAGCCCAGCAAGTAAATTAAAACGGAGAAAATAATGAGTGCCTTTAATTCAACTGATAGATACATACGTCGTATGAAGCGACCGGCTAGTTTGGTTTGTGGCGTAGCAGCAATGATGGCCGATAAGTTTAACTGGTCTTGTTTATGGACTCGAGTGGTGTGGGCGGCAGTGGTCTTGCTGAACCCGGCGATTGGGCTTTTGATCTATTTTGTACTCGCCTTAGTATTGCCGAAGTGGGAAGCTAACACTTGAAACGTCAGCCAAGCTATGTAAATAAACGCAAGACAAGTAGAGCGCTAGATATATTTTTAGGTTTGAGTACTACCATCTTAGTGATGACTATTTTGGTTATGGCGTTGGAGACGTGGGGAACATCAGAATTTTTTACTCGTATATTTTTGAATGTTGAGCCCCTTTTTTGGATGGATGTTAGTCTTTGGAGTCTCGTCGTCACCTCTGTGGTGCTATTTATTATTTTATTCTGGTTAACCGTCGCTTTTAGTGTCTTAGCTCTGGCCTCAGCCATTTGCATCGTTGCTGCTTTGATTATGGTTTTTAGCGGATTCTCTCTTCTCTGGCCTGTACTGTTGTTGTTCTTGGCTGCGTGGGGGATTGGTAAGTCGAGTCAGTTTGATTGAAACCGCCTGTTAAGTTCTCCAAAATTCGATATACCTTCTTTATATAGATGCAGAGCCCAAAAGGACCCTGATCTTATCCAGTAAACCGATTATAGTTTGATCCAGTTATTTTTTTAGAAAAGCTTCGAAGCGGGATCTGGCTTCATCACTCTTTAATCTGATTGCAAACTGCTCTAGCTCATCTTTCATTTGTTGACGCACTAACTCTTTATTTGAACGTATTAATGCACGAGATGCCTGAAGCGCCTGTGGTGGTTGTTTAGCGAGTTTGACAGCCTGGGCTAAAGCGAAATAAAAAATGGTCTCTGATGGAATGACATCATTGATAATATTGAGTGTTTTAGCCGTTTGAGCATCAAAGCTTTCGCCGAGTAGTAGTAATTCCGATGCTTTTTGTGCTCCAACGAGTTGAGGAAGTAACAGACTCGCGCCAGCTTCCGGTACGAGGGCTAAGTTAACAAAAGGTAACTGAAACTTTGCTGTGCTATCGGCATAAACCAGATCACAATGTAATAACAGAGTCGTACCTATGCCTACTGCAGCCCCAGTGACAGCTGCAACGAGTGGCTTCTTGAGATCCAGCAGATGAAAGAGAAAGTTAAAAGCCGGATGTTCGCTATCTAGTTTACTATTTTTTAAAAAGTCTGCTACATCATTGCCTGAAGTAAAACAGTCCTGTTGGCCTTTGATTAAAAAGCAGTAAATAGCGTTGTCGGACTCACCTTGGATAAGGTATTCTGTGAGGCTAGTATACATCTCAAGGCTGAGAGCATTACGCTTATCAGGGCGATTAATTGTGATAATTCTTACGCCTTGTTCATCCTTAACCTGAATTGTACTCATTGCGTTTTTTCCTCTAAGACGAATGGGGTTAAATGGAGTTTAAGACATTGAAGCAAATATTCAAACACATGTTTAATTTTGTCCTGCTATGGGGAGCATCTTTCTCTGCCATGGCCAATGTAGTACTTGTCGACGGTCAGGTGAGAGCGATGCCACCTAGCGTGCCAAATAGCGCGGCGTATTTAACCCTAGAAAATCATGGTCCTTCTATCAAGCTTATTGCCGTAGAAGCAAATTTTGTCAAAGAAGCTCAGTTACATACCGTTATTGAAGAGGACGGTATGGTAAAGATGCGCCAGGTAGAAAGCTTCACTATCCCACAGCATGGTAATTTAACGTTGAGTGAGTCGGGTAAGCACATTATGCTGCTCGGTTTAAAGCAGCCATTAGTTTCGGGTGAGTCAGTCAACTTAATCCTTAAATTCGATAATGGCTCAGAGCTTCCTGTGAGCCTGAAAGTAAGTAAGCAAGCTATGGCTAAATCGGAAGGCCATCACCATCATCATTAATTTAGTGTGGGATTCAACGGAGTGTATCAGATGCAAATGACATGGAAAAAATGGACCGGTATCGCGGTTCTTATCATATTTATTGGTTATCTCACCAGTGTCTGGTGGAGTGTAGAGCCTGATGTGATTCAGCCCCAGCAGTTAAGTGCAGCAGATGGGGGGCGAGTCGTAGGCTATGCTACGACGACATCACTCATAGTGACTATGGAAACCTTGCTCAACAAGAGTGGTGGCTGGTTATCTAACGATGTGACTCCCCCATCAATTTTTATGGATAATATGCCGGCATTTGAATTTGGGGCTTTGGAGCAGGCACGAGATCTAGCATTAATCATGCGTAAAGAATTCAGTCGCTCCCAGTCTCAATCTATGGCTGATAAAGATCTGCTAGCCGCTCACTCTAAGCTGAATATCGAGCACACCAGCTGGTTAGTGCCTAGCGCCGAGGGCGAGTATAAAGATGCCATCAAATTACTGAAACTTTATCGCGCTAAAATATCAGATAGTAACAATCAAGAAGCGCAATTTTACGCCCGAGCGGATAATCTTAACGAGTGGCTCAAAGAGGTGCAGAAACGTTTAGGTAGCATGTCCCAGCGCCTTTCTGCCAGTGTTGGGCAAGAGAGATTAAACACAGATTTAGCCGGTGACAGTGAGGCTTCCCAGTCTACACCTAAGCAGGCCAGCCAACAGATTAAAACCAGTTGGTGGAAAATCGATGATGTGTTTTATGAGACTCGAGGTGCAACCTGGGCATTATTAAACTTTATGAAGGCTATTGAAGTTGATTTTGCCGATGTATTGCGTAAAAAGAATGCCGAAGTCAGTTTGCAACAGATTATTCGTGAACTGGAAGAGACACAACAAGCTGTTTGGAGCCCGGTCATCTTAAATGGTTCAGGTTTCGGTGTAGTCGCCAATCACTCTTTAGTGATGGCAAATTATATTTCCCGCGCGAATGCTGCGGTGATCGATTTAACAAATTTATTGATTAAAGGTTAATTAGATAATGAAAAAAACATTACTAGCATGTGCGCTTTTGGGAGCTTTTGTGGGCACTTCTGCACAGGCAGCATCACTGATAGGTTTTAAGGTTGGTGGCGATTACTGGAAGGCTGACACTAGTGGTACTTTTGCTGAGAATGGTCAATCTCAGCAAGGTTTCAACTATAGTTCATCTTCTCAAGGTAGCCTTTGGGTTGCCATTGAGCATCCAATCCCTTTGGTGCCAAATGTGAAGATCAGAGAGAACCGCCTTGATGCAAGCGGTAGTAGCGTTGCTGATGGCTTTGACTTTGGTGGTCAGACTTACACTGGCGATATAAATACAAGCTCCGACCTAAGTAATACTGACTTTATTCTTTATTACGAGCTGTTAGACAATGATCTGGTTGCTTTAGATGTTGGTGCAGCTTACAAGAAAATGCATGGTTCTTTCCGTGTTAGCGATAAAGCTACAAGTGGCCGTGTAAATTCAGAAATTGAGATGGACAGTGGCATAGTGATGGCTTATGCCGATGCACAAGTCGGCATCCCTGGTCTTGGTTTATATGGATTCGCCGACGTGATGATAGGTGTCGATGAGTCTAGCGTTTATGATTACTCTGTCGGTCTAGGTTGGCAGTTTGATGGCGTAGCTCTGGATACTAAGGTACGTGTCGGTTACCGTGACTTTAACTTCGATGTGAATGACTTTGATGGCGTAACGGCAAATACCCAGTTTAAAGGTTACTTCGCTGGTGTCGAACTTGTCTTCTAAAGCTAGTCTGCTAAATGTAGTCGCTTAAGTTTGATATAATAACCGCCTTTTGGCGGTTTTTTATTGAGAAAAATATAGGGCAGATAGAACCGATAATTTATGTGATATCAGTCGGTATGAGGCATAAAAAACCGCCAATGGTTAATAATGGCGGTTTCTATTTAAGTTATCCAAAGCGGATAACTTAGCTATATCTTAAATAACTGGTTACTGAGTCGTTGTTTGTGCCACTTGTGCGGTCAAACCATTGTTGATGGCGATAACATCATCTTCATTCAAGGTTCCAGCAGCTTGTTTAAGGGCTAGGATTGAATTGATGTAGCCATAACGAGCATCAGAAAGCTTTCGCTTAGAATCATATAGATCTCGCGTACGGTTAAGTACATCGACTATGGTACGAGTACCGACTTCAAAACCAGCCTGAGTCGCTTTCAGAGCACTCTCTGATGAGATAACTGATTGTTCATAGGCACGGATTGAGCTAATTGAAGCGCCAACGTTATTGAAGTTGTTACGAACATCCTTAACTACCTTACGGTGAGTTTGTTCCATCTTCTCGCTTGCTTCCACGTACTGATATTGAGCCTCATTGACTTGAGAACTGACCTTGAAACCTTCGAAAATAGGTACACTTAAGGTCAGGCCAATGGTGCCGTTGTCAAAATCGTTTGCACTCTCATTACTGTTACTGTTCTCTTGCTGTATATTGGTGGTGTAACCTGCATTAAGGCTCAGTGAAGACATATGACCCGCTTTATAGAGACTGATGGTCTCCTGAGCAATATCTTTGCCTATGCGGGTCGTTAGTAGATCGACACTGTTGGTTTCGGCCATCTTAAGCCAATCAGTCGCTCTGGCTGGTGAGGGGGTGACGGCACTGAAGCGCTCAGTGTCTAAGATATTGATAGTATTATGTTCTATGCCAGTTATCTCACGCAGTGCCTCATAGCTATTAGTCAGCTCATTTTCAGCTAAGATCTCTTGAGCTCGAGCCAAATCATATTGAGCCTGGGCTTCGTGAACGTCTGTGATTGCGGTTAAACCAACGGCGAACCTTTGTTTAGTCTGTTCGAGTTGACGCTCAATGGCACGTTTCTCTGAGCCCTGAAACTCGTAGGTATCTTTTGCCGATAGCACTGCGAAGTAGGCACTGGTTACGCGGATTATCAGCGTTTGCAGCGACGACGCGTAGGCAGAGTCGGCTTGAGAGGCGGCTAGCTCGGCCAGGCTCAATCCTACCCAGGCACTGTGATCATAGATGACCTGCTTCAAGGTGACGCCAGCATTTATGCCGCTAGAGTCTGTGTTAGGCACTGTATCTTCATTGATCCAGTTTTTGTTATAGCCTACGTTTGCACTGATGGTTGGCAGTAGTGGTGCGCGATTTTGTTCAATCTTTTCATACAGAGCATCACGTTGAGCCTGAGCCTGTAGAGCGATAGGGTCACTGGTTAGCGCTTGTTGATATATCTGCAGTAAATCGTCGGCCTGTACAGCAGCAGTACTGAATGTCAGCGAGAGTGCCGCGCATATCGTTCGGATCTTGAATTTCATTGGTTGTCCTTTTAGACAAAATCCTCCAGTGGAGGAGCCGTTTAACTTTTAGAGTTAAGTGATACCACGCCAAATAATAGCGAGGCGGTTTGCGCTTCCCGACGCTTCCCGATACATCAAAACTTAATGGCCTGAGCCTGCTAGCCAATCATTAATAGCTATTAAGACATAGATATTAAGAAATTACCTGTTTTCAAGTCAACTTAGAAGTGTAACAGTTTTTGATTTTTATTATGCTATTTCTGTTTAAATAGAATTCACGCTAATTTAGTGTGTTTTTTATACATAACTTAACGTGGTTTGATACTGAATTGATGCATATGAGGGAACGAGATGAAACAGAAGTTTGATCAACAAGATGTAGTATTGTTAGGTAAAGAGACCGTGTTTAAGGGCTTTTTCTCTTTGGATGTTTATCGCTTCAAGCATAAGTTGTTCAAAGGGGGCTGGAGTGGTGAAGTTAAGAGGGAGGTCTTTGAGCGTGGTGATGCCGTAGTAGTATTACCTTATGATCCAGTGACGGATGAAGTGGTATTAATTGAGCAATTACGTATTCCAGTACTGGGAAAGACTAAGACACCTTGGATGCTCGAGTTAGTGGCGGGTATGATAGAAGAAGGTGAGACTGCCGAGGCTGTTGCCCACAGGGAGCTGGTTGAAGAATCGGGAGTTGAGGCTAAACAGATGTCGAAGATCTCCACTTATTTCGCGAGTCCGGGTGGAACCAGTGAGAAATTTGAATTTTTCTGGGCAGAAATTGATGCCAGTCAGGCACATGGAGTACATGGGCTAGAATATGAAGATGAAGATATTCAGGTGCATGTATTCAGTAGGGATCAAGCTTTTAAATTAGTAAATGATGGTACAATTAATAATGCGTCTACTGTAATTGGTTTGCAGTGGCTAGAGCTAAACTATCAGAAATTACGTAAAATAAGTGAATAGCGTAAATGATGGATGTCTCAGCTGAATAATGTGTCTACTGTATTAGGTTTGCAGTGGCTAGAGCTAAACTATCAGAAATTACGTAAAATAAGTGAATAGCGTAAATGATGGGTGTCTCAGCTGAATAATGCATCTACTGTATTAGGTTTGCAGTGGCTAGAGTTAAACTATCAGAAATTACGAAAAATAAGTGATAGCGTAAATGATGGGTGTCTCAGCTGAATAATGCATCTACTGTAATAGGTTTGCAGTGGCTAGAGCTAAACTATCAGAAATTACGAAAAATAAGTGATAGCGTAAATGATGGGTGTCTCAGCTGAATAATGCATCTACTGTAATAGGTTTGCAGTGGCTAGAGCTAAACTATCAGAAATTACGAAAAATAAGTGATAGCGTAAATGATGGGTGTCTCAGCTGAATAATGCATCTACTGTATTAGGTTTGCAGTGGCTAGAGCTAAACTATCAGAAATTACGAAAAATAAGTGATAGCGTAAATGATGGGTGTCTCAGCTGAATAATGCATCTACTGTAATAGGTTTGCAGTGGCTAGAGCTAAACTATCAGAAATTACGTAAAATAAGTGATAGCGTAAATGGTGGGTGTATCAGAATTTGCTAGAACCTAGAATAGACTTGAGGATGTATTGGTAAGTGAGTAGTGCAAGCAGCTTAAATCCAAAGAGATATCAGCCGAACATTAATCGGTTTCTCGCCTTGTGCGGGCGTAACTATTACCATATTCTTCGCTGGCTGCCTAATGGCGTAGAGCAGGGCGCAAGTTGGCAAGTTGGTGGTGATTACGGTTTTTTAGATGTTCGCTTGCTCGAAAATACTCGCTATACACAATTGATCGAAATCTCAAGAAATGTCGGTAAAACCGACTTTGTCGATACCCCTAAAATCTCGGTTCGTGTTTATCATGATGCAAAATTAGCAGAAGTGTTAACTAGTCGACAGATTTACCAGCTCAGTCCGGTATATGATTATCCAAATATACGTATGCACCATCGTGACGAAAAGTATCGAGTGAATGCTTTTTTGGAAGAGTTGTTAAGGATTGATAACCACACGAGTGTTGTTTGTTTGGCAGAATCTTAGGGTCGATTTATAGTGTTAAAAGAGGCTATCACCTATTCTCTTGGAGAGCAGGCAAGTGTGAGAATCGTGCAAGTAACCGATCCTCATTTGTTTGCCGATCCAAATTCTCAACTTTTAGGTGTGAATACAGCTAAGAGTCTAGAGTCCGTGCTTAATACCATAAAGGCTGTGGATTATCCGGCCGATCTTATGCTGGCTACCGGAGACATCAGTCAAGATTACTCTGGGGAGTCATACCACAATTTTGTGCGAGCGGTAGCTCCCCTCGATATGCCTTGCCATTATCTCCCTGGAAACCACGATGATCCTCGTGTTATGAATTTGCATATGCAGGGAGCAAAGATCTTCGGTCAGCGCCGAATCTTAGCCGGTAACTGGCAAATCATCATGTTGGACTCCACGGTGCGTGGAAAGCCTGGCGGGCACATGTCTGATGATGAAATTGAGATAATTAAGAGCGCCGTAGCCGATCGACCCGAGCGTCACACCTTGTTGGTGATGCATCACAACCCTATTTTAGTTAAGTGCCGATGGCTAGATCAGCACTGTATGGATAATGGTAGTGACTTTATTGAGCAAGTTGCTCAGATCCCGCAAGTCAAAGGCTTGCTATGGGGCCATGTACATCAGGAGTTGGATAAAGAGCATCAAGGTCAGCATGGAATTATCCATTTGATGTCAACACCATCAACTTGCATTCAGTTTAAGCCTCTTTCGTCTTATTTTGCACTGGATGCATTGCAACCAGGTTACCGATTGTTGGAGCTAAAAGCCGATGGCACCATGATGACCAATGTATATCGTGTTCCCGGTGATAAGTTTTCTCCCGATAGAAATGCCAGTGGATATTAAAGCTGAAATTGTTAGCTTGTGCTGAAGCTGAAGCCAAAATCTATTGGTGTTGCATTGTAAAATGAACTGCTTTAGCCTCTTTGAGGCCTAATTACTTGGTAGAAACGTAAGCAAGTGTTAGCATCTTACTGATCATTTATTTAAATTACTCTCTCACTCCCCAGAGTGATTATTCGATGATGGGAGAATCCGTGTATGAGGAAATATGCTGCTTTATATTCATGGATTCAATAGCTCACCGTTATCAGATAAAGGGCTTGTAACCGCGCAATTTTTCGCTGAACACTATCCCGAACTGAACCTCCATCAGCCACAATTACCATCGACTCCTAGTGAGGCGATGGAATTACTGTCAGCAATTGTTGAATCTGCACTCGAGGATGGAGAGACGCTCACCTATATCGGGTCTTCGCTTGGCGGTTATTTTGCGAGTTATTTAGCCGAGAAGTACGGTGGGCGAGCAGTATTGGTTAATCCTGCTGTGACGCCTTTTGATCTATTTGATGACTTTATTGGCCAGCAGTATAATTCCTATACCGATGAGCATTATCAAGTTCTGCCTGAACATAAAGATCAGGTTGCAGCTTTTAATACTGAAGTGATTCTTAATCCCGACCGCTTTTTAGTATTATTACAGTCGGGTGATGAAGTCCTGGATTATCGACAAGCAGTACAAAAATATCACTGCTGTCAGCTTTTGATTCAATCCGGTGGCGATCATAGCTTTGTGGGCTATGAAGAGCAGATGCACGCTATCTGCCAATTTCTGTTTTCTTGACAAGCAACCATACCGGGCCTCAACATGGCCTTAATAACTATAAATTGTGTGTACCATGACAAATCAATATACCTCAGATGCCATTGAAGTCCTGAATGGGCTAGATCCTGTTAAACGCCGTCCAGGTATGTATACCGACACCACGCGCCCAAACCACTTGGGGCAAGAAGTTATCGATAATAGTGTCGATGAAGCTTTGGCGGGACATGCAAGTAAGATTGAAATAACCTTACATACGGATAACTCTTTAGAGGTTATCGATGATGGCCGTGGTATGCCTGTGGATATTCACCCAGAAGAGGGGATTTCCGGGGTGGAGCTTATTCTCACTAAGCTACATGCGGGTGGTAAGTTCTCTAATGATAACTATCAATTCTCTGGTGGCCTGCACGGGGTAGGCATCTCAGTAGTGAATGCGCTCTCGAGTCGTGTAGAAATTACTGTGCGACGCAGTGGTATAGTCTACGATATTGCCTTCGAACATGGTGATATGGTCGAAGAGCTGCGAGAAACCGGCACTTGTGGCCGTAGAAATACAGGGACAAGAGTTCATTTCTGGCCTATCCCCAGTTATTTCGATTCAGCCAACTTTTCGGTACCTAAGCTGATTTATTTGTTGAAGGCTAAGGCGGTTCTCTGCCCCGGGCTTAAGATCAAATTTAGTAACAAGCAGACCGGTGAGACTCAAGAATGGTTTTATGAGAGTGGTTTAACTGATTATCTGAAATCTTCGGTTAAAGATGCGCTAATGCTGCCTGAAGAGCCATTTATTGGTAGCTTGCAAGGTAATAATGAGGCAGTAGACTGGGCAATTACTTGGTTACCCGAAGGGGGAGAGTATCTTAACGAAAGTTATGTGAACCTTATTCCAACTCCCTTAGGCGGTACTCATGTGAATGGCTTCAGACAAGGTCTGCTAGAGTCTATGCGTGAATTCTGTGAGTTTCGTAACTTAATGCCTAGAGGCATTAAGTTAACCCCTGAGGATATCTGGGATCGCAGCAGTTTTATCTTGTCGATCAAGTTATTGGATCCGCAATTTTCCGGCCAGACAAAGGAGAAACTCTCCAGCCGACAGAGTGCGGCATTTGTTTCCGGCATTGTTAGAGATTCATTCAGTCTCTGGCTTAATACCAATACCGAACAGGCTATGTCGCTGGCGGAGATGTGCATCAATAATGCTCATAAACGCTTAAAATCTGCAAAGAAGGTTGCCCGTAAGAAGGTGACGTCTGGTCCGGCACTGCCGGGTAAATTGACCGATTGTAGTGGCCAAGATCCTATGCGTGGTGAGCTCTTTCTGGTGGAGGGCGACTCGGCGGGGGGCAGCGCTAAACAGGCTCGAGATCGAGAGTTTCAAGCTATTATGCCTCTGCGTGGTAAAATTCTTAATACATGGGAGGTGGATGCCAGCCAGGTATTGGCTTCTCAGGAAGTACACGATATCTCAGTCGCGATAGGTTGTGATCCAGATTGCAGTGATATCTCCGAGCTTAGATACGGAAAAATCTGTATTTTAGCCGATGCGGATTCGGATGGACTGCATATTGCGACCCTGTTATGTGCTTTGTTTATGAAACATTACAAGATCTTGGTCGAAAAGGGCCATATTTATGTGGCTATGCCTCCTCTGTTTCGTATCGATGTAGGGAAAGAGATTTTTTATGCGTTAGACGAAGCGGAAAAACAAGGCATACTGGATCGTATTGCCGCCGAAAAGAAGAAAGGCAAGGTTCAGGTGACTCGATTCAAGGGACTGGGTGAGATGAATCCACTTCAGTTACGAGAAACGACCATGGATCCTAATACACGTCGTTTGGTACAGTTAACCATAGATGATGTTGAAGGTACCGTGGCACTTATGGATATGTTACTGGCCAAGAAACGCTCCGGTGATCGTAAGGTATGGCTGGAAACTAAAGGTGATCTTGCTGATTTTTAGTGAAATGCCGCCAATAATTAGAATAATTAGGCTTATAAAATAATAATGTTGTTGAATCAGAAAAAAAATCAACGAAGGTGGGGCCTGGTGTTTGCTTGTGCCGCTGTGCTACTTAGCCAGAAATTACTGGCTGCACAGGCGATGATGATCACTGTTACTAAAGGCTTCGACTTAACCCTCTATGCCTCAGAACTTGGTGATGCCAAGCAGATGGCGCTGGGGGATAAGGGGACGTTATTTGTAGGTTCCCACAAGAAGGGCACCATAGAAGCTCTGGTCGATAGTAATGCCGATGGCCGAGTCGATAAACGATACATGGTAGCCAAAGGGTTAGATAACCCTGAAGCCATCGCCTTTCATAATGGTGCTCTTTATGTTGCCGTTGATGATAAAATAGTCAGCTTCGTCGATATTGAGAGCCGCCTGCGTCGCCCTGGACGTGGCAAGGAGATTTACGATCGCCTTCCTGGACAGACTAATAAGAGTCGGCGTGCGATGCATTTTGGTCCGGATGGTCGGTTATATGTCGCTATCGGAGCACCTTGTAATGTCTGTGAGGCTGTTGCCCCCTTTGGCAGTATTATTGCCATCGACATAGAGACAGGTAGTAGTGAACAAGTTGCATTGGGCATTCGTAGTGTGACGGGCTTTGATTGGTCGCCTATCGATGGCGCATTATGGTTTGCCGACGAAGGACGAAACTGGATGGGGGACAGACTTCCTCCCGATGAAATTAATCGACTCGAAAATACGGGTGAGCACTTTGGCTTCCCCTATATTCACGCGACTTCGGTCATAGAGCCTGCTTACGATAAGCCTAAAAACCTGAAAATTACTCTGCCCAAATTTGAATTGCCTGCACATGTCGGACCTATGGGTCTGCATTTTTACAGCGGGAAGCAGTTTCCTGCCAAATATCATAATCAGATGTTTGTCGCCGAGAACGGTTCCTGGAATCGTTCGAGTAAAATCGGTTATCAGGTGGTGATGTTAGAGATTGAAGAACAGAAAGTCATCAAACGAAGTACTGTGGTCAGTTTCTTAGATGGCGGTTTTCCCGTAGCTAGGCCGTACGCCTTATTAACGGCTCCCGATGGAGCCATGTATATATCAGATGATCTTAAAGGCAATATTTACCGTTTGTATTACAAAGATATTGTTAAGAACGAAACAGAACAAGCTGCGCAAGCACAGGAAATTGAAAAATGAGTGATGCGATAGATTTAAGTCTCGATGGCGTAGAGCAGATGTCGATGCGCCGCTTCACGGAAGATGCATATCTAAACTACTCCATGTACGTCATCATGGATCGGGCCTTGCCACATATTGGTGACGGATTGAAACCGGTTCAACGTCGTATCATCTATGCCATGAGCGAATTGGGTTTATCGGCTCAGTCTAAGCATAAGAAATCAGCTCGTACCGTAGGTGACGTATTAGGTAAGTACCATCCCCATGGGGATAGCGCCTGTTATGAGGCCATGGTATTGATGGCGCAACCTTTCTCATACCGATATCCTCTGGTCGATGGTCAGGGAAACTGGGGAGCGCCGGATGATCCTAAATCATTCGCTGCCATGCGTTATACCGAAGCGAGATTATCGAAGTTTTCAGAGGTTCTGCTTAGTGAATTAGGTCAAGGCACTGTCGATTGGGGAGTCAACTTCGATGGTACGATGAAAGAGCCTCTTGTGCTACCGTCTCGTCTGCCTCATATTTTGCTTAATGGTATTACCGGCATAGCCGTGGGTATGGCGACGGATGTACCGCCACATAACACCCGTGAGTTAGTGGATGCCTGTGTCGAACTGCTGGAAAACCCAAAAGCAGATCTAGAGCGCTTGATGGAGTTCGTACCTGGGCCTGATTATCCAACAGAGGCTGAAATCATTACCTCTAGGGCGGATATCACTAAAATTTATACATCTGGCAAAGGCTCGATAAAGGCGCGAGCGGTTTATACCGTTGAGAGTGGCGAGGTTGTTATAACAGCTTTGCCTCATCAGGCGAGTGGCGGCAAGATATTAGAGCAGATAGCTGCGCAGATGCAGGCAAAAAAATTGCCTATGGTGGTCGATCTTAGAGATGAATCAGACCATGAGAATCCGGTTCGTATCGTTGTGGTGCCGCGCTCAAATCGCATCGATTGTGATCAATTGATGGCCCACCTTTTTGCGACGACAGATCTCGAGAAAAACTTCCGTGTGAACCTGAATATTCTAGGGTTGAATGGGCGTCCTCAAGTTAAAGGGCTTAAACAGATTCTAACAGAGTGGTTGGAGTTTCGATTAACCACCGTGACTCGAAGAATCACCCACAGGCTGGATAAGGTCTTAGCCAGATTACATATTTTAGATGCCTTGATGGTTGCTTTCCTAAATATCGACGAGGTGATCGAGATCATCCGCTATAAGGAGAATCCTAAGGCCGAATTGATGTCACGGTTCGAGATCACCGAGATTCAAGCCGATGCAATTTTAGACCTTAAGTTACGCCATCTGGCTAAGCTTGAAGAGATGAAGATCAAATCGGAGCAGAATGAGTTAGAAGTCGAGCGTGACAAACTGCAGCTGCTACTTAGCTCCGATAGACGCCTGAAGACCTTGATTAAAAAAGAGCTAAAGCAAGACGGTGAGACTTATGGTGATGATAGACGTTCTCCTCTGGTGGAGCGTACCGAGTCTAAAGCCCTGACTGAGCATGAGCTCGCTCCGGTTGAAGCTGTTACTGTCGTCTTATCTGAGAAAGGTTGGGTCCGCTGCGCTAAGGGACATGATATTGATGGCAACACACTGTCTTACAAGTCCGGAGATAGTTTCCTTTGTTCTGCGGCAGGCCGAAGTAATCAGCCTTCGGTATTTATAGGCTCAACCGGTAGAGCGTTTGCCACAGAGACTCATACCTTGCCTTCGGCGAGAAGTCAGGGTGAGCCGATCACCACACGTTTTAATTTGTCACCGGGCGAGGTGATGGAACATTTGTTGCTTGGTGATGATGACAAGTTCTATCTGTTAGCGTCGGATGCGGGTTATGGGTTTGTCGGCTCATATAAAGATATGGTGTCCAGAAATAAAGCCGGTAAAGCCCTGCTCAGCTTACCGGCTAACGCCAAAGTGATTAAACCTCAATTGGTAGATAAGTCGAAAGTCGAGTCGATTTTGGCTATCACCAATGAAGGTAGAATGTTGTTATTCTCTATGGAAGCCTTACCCCAGCTCTCTAAGGGCAAGGGGAACAAGATCATAGGAATTCCAACCGAAAGAGCGAAGAATAGAGAAGAGCTGCTAATCCACTTGCATGTGGTACCGGAAGATACCTCTGTTACTCTTTGGGCTGGTAAGCGTAAGCTAACCCTGAAACCAAGCGATCTGGAGCATTATCGTGGTGAGCGAGGCAGGAGAGGGGCCAAATTGCCAAGGGGATTACAACGTGTCGACAGCGTGGAACTAGGCGATGGCAATAGTGAGGCTAGCGACTAAACTAGCCACTAGCCACTAGCCAGAAATAAAAAAGCTGCCATCGGCAGCTTTTTTTATTTAAATTCTTTATTTAAATGACAAGGTAAGACTGTTCTTTATCAGGCTACTTCGTAATAATTGGGTTCTATGTCCAGTTGTCTCTGGATTATCTGGCCAGCCATCTTAGTACACTTACCGCATTGACTCCCAACCCCCAAACGCTTCTTCACATCAGCCAGTGAAACGTCTCCCTGGCTAACGGCTTCTTTTATTTGTGTATCGGTAACGGCGAAGCAAAGACAAACGTACATTGAAATAAGTCCCCCTAACAAGATGACCGAAGTATAAATGAAAACGATTCTCAATGCTAATATCAAAAGTGTATAAGTCAAATATGAATCTCTGCCACATGTTATAGCAAAGTGTGAATGACTTCTGAGAGATGGAAAAACTGGCGGTTCTGACTATTCGATATAGAATTTATAATACCCTGAATAAAATTCGAGCTGCTAGGTGCGTGATTGGGTCCGATAAAGGAATGGAACTAATCGCACAAAACATTCTTTGGAGTGAAAAATGAGACAAAACCTGCCTGTTACCCAAAAAAATTATGATTATCCTTCAGATTGGATCTTGTTATCGACGACAGATACTTCGAGTGTGATCAAGTATGCGAATCATTCCTTTTGTGAGGTGGCTGGTTTCAGCTTAAATGAGCTTATGGGAGAGCCCCATAACTTAGTCCGCCATCCGGACATGCCACCACAAGCTTTCGAAGACCTTTGGAGCACAATCAAAGGTGGTAACCCCTGGAAAGGGCTAGTTAAGAATCGCTGTGCAAACGGTGATCACTACTGGGTGGATGCCTTTGTTACGCCAATATCCGAGAATGGTAAGGTGATTGAGTTTCAATCTATTAGAACTAAGCCTAAGAATGAGCAGACGCAAAGAGCCGAAGAGGCTTATAAAGAGCTTAGCGAGAAGGGAGGGGTTTCAAAGCTGAAACGTGTTTTGACCCTGCCGATGAAACTAGCTCTGTTAGCTGGTTTGTCTCTACTGCCTATGCTGTATTTAGCCATTGAATCAGGTGTAATGGGTCTTGGGCTGTTATTTGTCACTCTAATGGGCTTGTTTGTCGGCGGAAACCTTGTATTGGCACGTTTTAAGGCCGTAGTGGATAAATGTAAAGGTATCTATTCCAGCCCCTTGATGTCTTACCTGTATACAGGTTATGTCGATGATGTGGCACAGATAGATCTTGCCTTACAGATGCAAAACTCTGAAATGAAAGCCATGCTTGGCCGGGCGTTGGACTCTTGTGAGCAAACAGCCGAAAAATCGATGGAGTCGGTAGCTAAGAGTGAAGATGTGAAAAATAATAGTCATTCATTAACTAAAGAAGTTGAGCAAGTTGCAACGGCCATGCAGGAGATGACCGCTACACTTGGCGATATGGCATCTAACTGCTCTGATGCGGCAACTTCATCTCAGGCCGCTTCAGAAGAAGCCGATGCAGGGGACAAAATTGTGTCTCAAACCATATCTTCGATTCAATCTTTATCGGAGCAATTGACCAATACTTCTGAGGTCATCACCGAACTCGAGGAACAGAGCAAGGGAATTGGAAAAGTGCTCGATGTGATTCAGAGTATTGCAGAGCAGACCAATCTATTGGCGCTCAATGCGGCTATCGAGGCTGCGAGAGCCGGGGAGCAGGGTCGAGGTTTTGCCGTTGTCGCCGATGAGGTGAGGGCGCTAGCGCAAAGGACTCATGAATCTACTACAGAGATTCAAACCATGATCAACTTGTTACAGCAGGGGACGGCCAAGGCTGTACACAGTGTGCACCAAGGGGTTGATTCTGCTCAGTTGTGTGCCGAACAAGCGGATCAGGCTGGCAGTGCACTGCGAACCATCAGGGATGCTGTGGCGTCAATTACTGATATGACTCACCATATTGCCAGCGCGGTAGAGGAGCAATCCAGTGTTGCTGTTGAAGTCAATCGAAGTGTGGTTACAATTTCAGATCTTAATGGTTCGAGTAATGACCTAGGTGATGAAATGGTGGGCATAAATCATATGGTTGTAGATAATATCAATTCACAGAAAATGCTGGTTGAACAGTTTCTTAAGCGTAGTCAGAAGCAAATGTAGTGTTATTGGTTTCGTCAGCGCATTTAACTTGAGCATGTTATCAACTTCTTATGAGGAGCCAATGAGGTTAGTAACCGCGCTCGAAGTTCACTTCATGGGAGAGTCGCTCGCCTCTTAGTAACTTATGGTAATTATCGGCAAAGATCTCGACAACTTGCTCAGGAAAACTAGGAGCGGCAATATGTGGTGTTATGATGACATTTTCTAGCGTCCATATGGGATGGTGTTGGGGTAATGGCTCCTGATTAAAAACATCCAATATTGCATGCTGGCTGTTGTTTTCTTTAAGCTGTAAATACAGGGCATCGAGATCTAGCACGTCTCCTCTTCCCAGGTTAAATAAGATACCATCGGGTTTTATTAATGATAAAGTCTGGGCGTTGAGCGCCCCTCTCGTATCTGGCGTGCTTGGAAGTATGCTGGCAATGGCGTCTGCCTGAGTTAGATAGTGGGGGAGGTTTGCTAGTGTATCGACATTATCGAAACTTAATGTCGGTTTAGCTCCTCTGTTTATCCCTGTGACATGCATACCAAAATGCTTTGCGGTTTGGGCAATATGTTTGGCTATATTCCCCGTTCCTAGTAGAAGTAAATGCTGCCCCCTAAGTGTCTTGAAGCTGCCTGGCCGCCAAATTTTCTGTGCTTGTTGGGATCTATATACGCTGTGCTCTCTCTGATGTGCAAGCAGATATCCAAACAGGTATTCACTCATCAAGGGGCCGAATATTCCCCTGACATTGGTCAGCTGATAATCTTTTCTTTGGCGTGGCTTAACCAAGGCATCGACGCCTGCTATGGTCGATTGCATCCAGATCATATGCTTACCATGGGGGAGCAGTGGCGCGGCGAGAGAAGGTTCTGCTAGCCAAATATTGGCTTGTGATATGTGCTGGGTTTCATCACCTAGAATTTCAATTTCTGGCAGGTGACAGGATTCTAGCAAAGATCTGTAACGTTGATTATCACTGGTGAGTAATAGTAACTTGTATCTCATCTTTACAGCCCCTATTCTACTGAATTATTTTGTTATAGATCCTATCGGAGGACCTGAGTGTGGAACCTATTATTTCAGTATTTCATCAAGTTGGCTCTTTGCTCTATCCTTGGCTCAATGAGGTAGCAACTGCCATTATTGCATGCTTGTTGATTGTGTTTGGTGCCGATTTAAATCGGCTTTTAAGCCGCAAGTTAAGCGGGCGTTCATTTATATTACGCACGTTAGTTTTTGTTTTGATCAATGCATTCGGCTATGGGATATTAATTGTGACTGCCAGTCCCATTCTTGCAAAAAACTTAGCTCAAGTGTCGGCCCATTGGCTGTTATTTATCGTAATTGGCATTTTTATATTTATTGGTGTCTGGGCTCAACGCCATAAGCAAATTTAGCTGAGTTTACATATAGTTTAGGTTGCTATTGATTTTTTGCGCGACAAATTCCTTTTTCACAGTGAGACACAAGCTAGCTATACAAGAATTCAGCTCATGGGAGTCGAATTTTGGCGAACTGCCTGTTACATAGGATTAAACTTGCAGAACCTTCGCTGCTCGATCCGGGTAGTTAGTAAATATGCCATCTACCCCCATTTGCTGTAACTGAGTCATATCTGATTCTTTATCGACTGTGTACACAAAGACTTTTAGTCCACGTGATTGAGCTTGTGTCACCATATCTTGATTTAGGAAGCTTAGACTCAAATGTAGCGAATAGGCATCGAGTTGACTTGTTGTTTGTTGACAATCCAAAGCCACACCTTCGAACAAAGGTGCTACAAAGGCATGAGGGAAATGTAGGCGAAATTTCTCTAGGAATCCATGGTGAAAGGATGAAATAATTAGCTTCTCAGGGGGAACATTTAATTGATTGATTAGCTTAGGATAGGTATCGATAAATACCTCTAAACAGTTCATTCCTTTGAGCTCTATGTTGACCAGACAATTATGTTTGCTAAGGTAGCTCATTACCTGCCAAAGCGTGGGGATGGGTTCACCATCAACCCTAAGGGAGTCAACATAGCTGCGACTCACCTCTTCTATGAGGCCAGTTCCATTACTTTTCTTATCTAGGCGGCGGTCGTGGAAGACGTAGAGCTCACCTTCAACATTATGTATATCAAACTCGATGGCGCTAGCACCTAATTCGATCGCTTTCTTCATGGCCGCCATGGTATTTTCCGGCGCGTACCCACTGGCACCTCTATGAGCAAAAATAATCATTAGCTTCTGATTAGTCCCTGAGTTTCTTTATTCTGAGTGTTATTTATGTGCACTTCCAGTTGTGGATATGCGAGTTCTAGCTGGTTCTCTTTTAGCTTTTTACTGATGGCTTTATGTAGTTTGTGACGTAGAGGCCAGCGAGTATTCATATCTTTGGCATAAGCTCTGACCTCATAATCTTGGGTGTGTTTACCAAATCCCGCAAACCAGACCTCAGGTTCTGGGCTTTCTAATGCATCATCACACCCTTGTACAGCTTGATATAGCGCCGCTTCGACTCTGGCTGAGTCTGAGTCTCTCGCGACTGAGACGTAGACAATAACACGTGTAATTGGATCTGAGAGGGACCAGTTGATGAGTTGCTCGGTAATGAAGGCCTTATTGGGGATGATGATCTCTTTCCTATCCCAGTCGATGATAGTCGTTGCACGGATCTGAATCTTACTTACTGTACCTGTGAGATCCCTGATGGTCACTGTGTCACCAATTCTAACCGGTTTCTCGAACAATATTATCAAGCCTGAGATGAAGTTAGCGAATATCTCTTGCAATCCAAAGCCCAGACCCAGTGAAAGTGCTGCGACTAACCACTGTAACTTGGACCACTCCATTCCTAAGGTTGAAAAGCCACTCAATATACCGAAAAATACTACAAGGTAGCGACTCACTGTGGTGATAGCAAAGCCGGTTCCCTGACTCAAATCGAGTCGCTGTAATATGGTGAGCTCGAGTAAACCGGGTAAGTTCGTGGCTATCATCAGTGAGAAGCCGACTATGATTAGCCCGAGTAGCAATGATTTTAAGGTGATAGGGAGCAGTTGTTCAATGCCGTTGACCATAGAGTTACTGGTCCAGAGAGTCACACCATCGAGTAATGAGAATAATGCGGTGTGAGTCTGGGTCCAGAGGCCGACTAAACTTGCCAAAAAAGCCAGCAACAATAGCGAACGGACCAGCCCAAGGGATTGGCTGGATATGGTTTCCAGATCGACCACTGGTTCTTCATAGGTGTCGAGCGGATCCGTATTATTTTGCGGATCTTCTTCACGTTCACGTTGAAGCAATATTTCTGCACGTCTGGCTTTGGCACGATCGAAGGCGATGCGCCTCCTCTCGATGAGCATCCAACGTTTTATCAACTGGTAAAGCAACATGAAGCCTAGGGATAATAACAGGGAAAGTTGAAGTTGCAGTAAGACCTGAAACGCCGTGTAGTAATAACCTCTAAAAGCCAGGATGGCACAAATCGGAGGGACGAGAAGCAGCACCGCCCACAACAATCTTTGGAGTAATTTCTTATTCTTGTCATCTTGATGTTGATGCTTGTTTTTCTTAGATAGGGATAAGATATCTTTATAAAAATCAAACAGGAAAATACTGAAAATGATGAAGGCTCCTCGACCAATACTATTTCTCAACACTGTATTGTCGATAAACTCGGTAAAACCCATGACTCCCAAGAAAGGTATCGCCATGATGATGAAGGTTTTAAACCTGAGTTGGCCTTGCCTGATTATTGTTTGTTCACCTTTAAAATGGCCTATGAGTAAGCCTTGTTCCAGTGAGAGAAGGTAAGTAAAACGATAGAGCAAATAGAGTAAACCTATAACTAACACTCCCATGCCGATTGCTGCGGTCAGGTTTAGACTAGATAGGAGTAAGATGATGCCAGCGGCGATCACTGGCAGTGGTTTAATCACGCAATAGAGCAAAGAGTTAATTAGGGCCCTGAAGGTATAGCTAAACAGATCTTGGGTAACATTACCGACAAATGTGATGTCATGGGCCATGGCAGACTTAAACTTAGGCGTTAGCAAATCTTGGGCGACTAAACAGAGTACGAACAAGATGATCCACCAAGACCAATATTCACTCTGTTCATCGAAGGAAGCGGAGAGGTCTGGCCAAAAAGTTTGGCCCATAAGCCACTTAACACTTTGGAAAATATCTGTGACCCATAATTTATCTATGGAATTAGCATTTGGTACCCAAAATAGATGTTCATTGAGAATGCTTTTTAGGGCAATATTCTGTTGGGTTAATTGCTCATATATCACTCTTAAATCAGTGAGTTCACTCAAATAAAGATCTTGGCTTTTCAAGAGTTGAGTGAGCAAGTCACTTTGGGAAGTGACTAGTCTCATTTGAATTTTGGTTAAAGGCTTATGGTTTAAGAGTCGTTGGTTGTTTGTCGTTAGCTCTTGCTCGAGTTGATATCTCGCCAGCCTAGCATGAGCTATTTTTGTTTGTAGTTTATCCTGATTTGGCGGGGCGGGTAGAGATTGCAGCATCTGTAGAAAACGCTCACCGAAAGCAGAGTTTAATTTGATCAGCCCAACCTGTTGTTGGATGTTAGTTAGCTGCTTTGCTTGAACTTGATAAAGGTTTTCGGCAGCTTCTTGTGCGAGAACGGCCTGATTAGTGTCCTTAGTGAGGCTCTTTAGCTTGTTGGCATAACCCTGGTTTAACTGGCTCAGTTGTTGAGTCAGTGGGGATTGCTCGGTTGAAGTTTCAAAAAGACTCTTAGCTATGGTGGCATCAGTCTTCTTTTGTCTTTGTTTAGCTGTGGCCTTATTGATCTCTTCTATTAGACTTTCTTGTTGCGATAGCTGCTGTCTGATTAGCAACATTTGTTGTTGATTAAGGTTGATGCGTTTTTGGCTACTTGCCTGCTCTGCTTCTAATGTTGCCAAGGTCTGAATATAAAGTTGGCGCTGCGCCTTAAGCAGCATATCTTGATTGCTGTCAGAGTTATCTATTTGATTTTTTTTATGTTGATTCAATGATTGCCGAGCGGATGCCATATCAGATGGTAACTGATTATGCTGCTTGATTAAGTCTGTCGCCTTTGTATTGAGTTCAGCTTCTATCTCTTTGAGTTCAGACAGCCTTAAGTAGGCGAGGGAAGCTTGCTGAGTTGGGTCATTAGTCTTGGACCAAGGGAGAGGCGATTTAGCTTCTTGCAGTTGGCGCTCTAGGCTGAGTTTATGTCCTTGGTAATTATTGATTAGCTTAAGATGATTTTTTTCTATTAAAACTTGCTCTTCAATACTACGCTGAATAATTTTGAGTTGCTGTTCGGCTGTTAAGTTGGCCGAAGCTGGCTGAGTAAGTCCCAGGCGCTGATTAAGATCGAGTGGAGAACTTAAGACTGAACTAGAGCTGGTTAATGCAATGAGAAGCAGAAAAAGAGTGCGCATAGTAGGAAGCATATTCGGATGCAAGTTAGAGAAAGAGTCAGGGATATCTTATCAATAAAAGTGGCTAAATATAGCTTCTTTTTTTTACGTTTTTTTGTGATTCTTATCAGAAAGTAGAAATATAAATTGAAACCACCATGGCAGGTGCCTATTCTCTCACTCCCCAGTCTAGTAAAGAAGGGCTATTTGGTTATTTTTCGATTCTGTTGAGTTTCAAAAATGGCCGTTGCGACAACCAATAAACCACCCATTGTCGTTTTGATATCTAACTGCTCACCTAAGAATAGCAAAGCTAAAACAGCACCATAAAAAGGTTGAAGGCAGGAAACTAAGCTTACCGTTTTGGCACTAAGGTGACGCAAGGCTGCAGTAAATAGTGCGTGGGGAGCTGCGGTGAACATAACCCCGAGTAAGAGATCTAGCCACCAAGTGTTCAGTTCTATTTGACTGAATGCTATTGTATGCCAAGGGGCGAGAAAAAAGACAGCTACACCTGTTTGGTAGAACATGGCATGGGGGCCTGAGTAGGCTGAAAAATACTTTTTATGTAGTAGGTTGCGAGCGGTAAAAAATGCAGCAGATAAAATACCAAGCGCTATACCCATGGTTATATCATTCCCCAGGTTGGCTTCAGGGATGAGTAGTATGACTCCTAGGAGTACGGTGCACCCACTAATAATATCGCCGCGTTGTATTCGATTACCTGTGAAGATGGGCTCAATTAAGACTGTCATCACAGGGTAAGTGAAGAAGGCTATCATACCTATAGCGACAGAAGAGAACTGCATAGAGGCAAAATAAGTAACCCAATGTAGGCTGACGATAATGCCTAGGCCTAGGGCGATGAAATAATCTCTGGGTGAGTCGAGTGATAGTTTTTTTTTGCTGGCTTTGACGATAAAGGCCAAAACAAAAGCAGCGACTACGCAGCGCAGCAGAGTAATGTCTAATGCACCGAGAGGGATTAGTTTTGAGAAGAGTGCTGTGCCACCAAATAGTAGCACAGCGAGGTGTAATTCCAATAAACCCGATTGTTTATTACTAGCCGTTTGGTTCATTACAACTCCGTATACTGACCAAAAGCTATTTAGATCAGATTAATCCTCTATTTTTGCGAAAGCTTGTCCCATACGGGTCACTGCTTTTGGCACCACACCGTCAGCAAAACCATCTAAGGCATCTTTAGCGAAGAGCATGACAACCGTACTGCCTAGCTTGAACCTTCCCATTTCGGCACCCTTTTCAAGAGTTAGTGCCTCGGGGCCATCGGTTGGATAATCCCAGGTGAATACTTTTTTCCCTGTAGGTGGAGTCACTGTGCCCGCCCAGACGGTTTCAATGCTAGCTACTATGGTTGCACCGACTAATACCATGGCAATGGGACCTATCTCGGTCTCAAAAATTGCGACTACACGTTCGTTACGGGCGAATAGACCAGGAACATTGGCAGCCGTTAGTGGGTTGACTGAAAACAACTCACCGGGAACATACGTCATCTTTGACAAGGTTCCCTTCACTGGCATATGGATTCGATGGTAGTCTTTTGGTGCCAAGTAAATAGTAGCAAAATCGCCATCTTCGAAGCGTTTGGCATCATCGGCTTGATCACCAAGTAGTGCAAGTGATGAATATTCATGCCCTTTAGCTTGATATATTTGTCCGTCATTAATAGGACCGCACTGACTTATCGCGCCATCTACTGGATGGACGATATAATCTTGGTTTTGTACTAGCGGACGTACACCAGACTTGAGGGATCGAGTAAAAAAATCATTAAATGTCTTATAAGCTTCGGGCTCACTCTGTGCAGCTTCACTCATATCGATTTTGTACTGCTTAATAAACCATTTTATTCCAGTAGTCGTTATCGAACCTAATTCAGCTGCTGCCAGTTTACCCACAAGCCGAGAAACTAAATGTTTTGGCATGATGTATTGCAATGCAATTTTTACTTTATCCACGTGTACTTCCCTTAAAAATATTGCGACTTACCTTTACTCATCACTCGCTCTGAAATGTCTAGCATGGCGCATTTCATTTAGGCTGGAGATGATTTTATGATAATTGTTGTATCGATCTACTGCTATCTTGCCATCATTAAATGCTTCAGTGATGGCGCAGCCTGGGTCATTCTTGTGCTTACAATCCCTGAATTTACAAGTGCCTAGATATTCACGGAATTCGATAAAACACTCTCCCACTCTTTCGGCTGGCAAGTGCCAGAGTGCAAATTCTCGAACTCCCGGAGAATCAATCAGATCGCCTCCACTAGCAAAATGCATTAGCTTAGCCGTTGTGGTTGTGTGTTGTCCCAGGCCTGAATTTTGAGACACATCGCCAATAGCTAACTCAGCATCAGGCATCATGGCGTTAATGATTGATGACTTACCGACACCAGATTGGCCGACAAAAATACTGACTTTTTCATTCAATAAGGCTTTTATGTCATCGACGCCTTGGCCAGTGTGGCTGCTTATTTGGTAGACTTGATAGCCAATATCTTGATAGCGTTTTAGTGCAGCTTCTACTTCAGGACGATCTTCATCGGTGAGTAGATCGATCTTATTGAGGACTATTATCGGTGAGATACCGGTGTCTTCTGCTGCAACTAAATAACGGTCGATTATTTGCGTGGTAAAACTAGGGACTATCGAAGAGACAATCAAAATTTGATCAATATTAGCTGCGATGATCTTAATGCCGTCATAAAGGTCCGGCCGTGAGAGCAGCGAATGACGAGGGTGAACGGCTTCTACTACGCCAGCTATTCCGGTCGAAATATCCACTGCTAATCGTACAATCACCTTGTCGCCGGTGACTAAACTTTGAATATTACGGCGAATATTACAGCGCACAACTTGGCCTGTTTCAGTTTCAACATCGGCATGCTGGCCAAAACGAGATATAACAGTTCCGAGCTGTTCTGGCTCAAGTGAACTATCCTGTAATTCAGGGGCATTGTTACCTGAATCTTTCCGTTGCAGCCTTTTTTCTTGATTGGCTCGCATACGGCGTCTTTGACCCTGACTTAGGGGTTTCTTTTTACTCACAGGTTTGTCATCGTAAATAAGGTGATTTTGTGTAGCTTAAAAAAGCAGTATGATACACGGTCTTAAACAAAAAAGCCTGAATTTAGGCAAACAGGAAGAATAAGGCAGATCTATGGTTGCAGATGCAAACAATCTCATTTGGGTAGATTTAGAGATGACTGGGTTAGATCCCGAGATCGATAGGGTGATCGAGATCGCAACAATAGTGACCGATAAAGAGTTGAATATTCTTGCTGAAGGGCCAGTAATTGCAATTCATCAGTCCGAGAAACAACTGGCAGTTATGGACGACTGGAACCAAAAGCACCATGGGGAGTCGGGGTTAGTCAAGCGAGTGCGCGCGAGTCAGTACACTGAAGATGATGCCATCGCTATGACTATAGAGTTTGTTTCTCAATATGTCCCTCGAGGCACATCACCTATGTGTGGCAACAGCATAGGCCAAGATCGACGCTTCATGAACAGATATATGTCAAAGCTAGAAGATTACTTTCATTATCGTAATATAGATGTGAGCACCATCAAGGAGCTGACCAGGCGTTGGAAACCAGAGCTTATGGACGGCTTTACTAAACAAGGAACCCATAAAGCCCTAGTGGATATCCAGGAATCTATTGCCGAATTGCAGTATTATCGCGCAAAAGTATTTAAAATTTGACCAAACAGACATTTATTTTCAAGAAGGGGTTGCAGCAATATGAAATTCTCATATAATGCGGCCTCAACTTTTGCTGCTTGTGTAGTGTGAAGTTGTAAAGACAGATTCAATGACATTAGCTTAGTTGCCAAAGGTGGAAAGACGATACCTTTAGTGATGTTTACAGTTGAAGTTGTTCGAAAGAAAGATTTGCGACATTAGCTCAGTTGGTAGAGCGATACCTTGCCAAGGTATAGGTCATCGGTTCGAACCCGATATGTCGCTCCAAATTACAACTTAGAGATTTACCAAGGTCTTTAAGAAAAGTTTTAAGCGACATTAGCTCAGTTGCTAAAGGTGAAGGACGATACCTTTGGTGATGTTAACAGCTGAAGTTGTACGAACGAAAGATTTGCGACATTAGCTCAGTTGGTAGAGCGATACCTTGCCAAGGTATAGGTCATCGGTTCGAACCCGATATGTCGCTCCAATTTAAAAGATTACGCGACATTAGCTCAGTTGACTCTTTGTTTAGATCAAAAGGGCGGTACCTTACTAAGGTATAAGTCATCGGTTGTTTGTTTCGAACCCGATATGTCGTTTCAATCTCGATTCAAAGATTTACCAAAATCTTTGAATAAATAGTTTTAAGCGACATTAGCTCAGTTGGTAGAGCGATACCTTGCCAAGGTATAGGTCATCGGTTCGAACCCGATATGTCGCTCCAATTTTCTCCTTACCAAAACTCAACATTCTTATTCTCTCAGCATCATTATTAGCTTAGCCTCCTACAGATCTCACTCTTTAGCTATTTTATATCTATATCACCTTCTAGCTATTTGCGTGATGAACAGCGAAATTCTTTAACTATATCTAATGTAGCCCGCTAAGAAATAACAAACTTTGAGCTTGTTCAAGTACTCCATGGATGTTTATCCCCATAATAGCTTCAGAAGTAATTACTTTAGCCAGTTATTGGCAAGAATTTGGAGTGCAGATATGCGATTTCAACAACTAAGTGAGCTATTAAGTTATGTTGCAACTTGCCGAGGAGAGATGGCGAAGCTTTATAGCAGGCTGAAAACGGAAGCGGACTCAACTAGAGTAAAGATGATGCTCGAGTATTTTCAGCAGCATCAGAGAGGTGTATCTGAAAAACTGGAAAACTATATAGATACAGCATCTAAAAAAGTGCTGGATACCTGGTATAAAGACATTATTTTTGAAGATTTTATAAAGAGGTGTCACGACACTGTCTTGACAGCAAATATGTCAGAAGAGGATATACTAGATCTGCACTTGAATTTGGATAACAGATTGATCGATCTGTTACAAGAAACCGCCGCACATTCTTCTTCTGTGGATGTTGCTGGTACGTTAAATGAGCTTGTACGTGTTGAAAAAATTCAGCAACAAAGACTGGTTCATAGCAGCATACGTATGGATGATCTCTAAGAAGATTAAGTTATTTAATAGAGGTGTCTGATGGCGCCTTTATTACTTCTCGCTAAAGTTCTATACGCATTTTTTATTGTCACTTTCTTCTCCAGTCCCCTCTTTAGTTTTACTATTGACGATATTGTTACATTCTCTATTTCTTGCTCGAGATCAAATCATAGTTAAATAGGCATAACAATGACTGAATCTATTGGCAAGTTTAGACTCTAACTCTACTAACCTAGTTTATATCAATATAATGTATTCAATGACCATGGAGGAAGATACGTCATGTTAGAAAATGCTTCGGTACTCCCCTGTGAACTGTATAAGGCTTCACAAATAAGCGAGGCAGAACTGAGCCTAGTGAGTAGTGGTCGTGCTAATTATATCGATCTGGTAGAGTCAGCAGGTGATGCTGCATACCGTCAGATTGTTAAAATAAAAAATAGCGAAACTCCTATTTTAGTACTTGTGGGTAATGGCAATAATGGAGCCGATGCCTTTGTCTGTGCGAGACATTTGTTAGCAGCTGGCTATGATGTCTCTTTGATGGCGGTGTCCAGAGATATTAATGCCAAGGGGGCTAGTGTTCATTCCGTTGAATATATTCATGCTCGTGATGGTTTTAAGGCTAATGCCGGTGTCATAGATACTCCGAATATGGGCAGAATAATTGCGGCGGAAGTCATCATAGATGGTTTATTAGGTATAGGCTTGAAGGGAGAGATAAGAGCGCCAGTCAGGGACATCATTACTGCAATCAATAGCAGTAATGCATGGGTCTTCAGTCTAGATTTACCATCGGGAATAAATGCCGACACCGGCAGTGGTCACTGTGTTGTTCAAGCTAATATGACTATGACTTTTGGCGGGGTGAAGCAAGGGTTACTGACAGGGCATGCTAGACAATGTGTCGGCGAGCTATTTTTTGCAGACCTTGGACTCTCAGCCTTTTTTCCGGAATCTAAGGTTACTCGAGTATCCAATGATTTGTTAGCAGATATGCTCCTTCCCAGGGCAAGAGACTCTCACAAAGGTCTTTCCGGTAAAGTCACTGTAGTTGGTGGTGATAAGGGGATGGCTGGCGCTATTAAACTGGCGGCTGAAGCCTGCTTGAGGGCAGGGACTGGGTTGGTTACTGTACTATCTAGGCCGGAGCATCTGAACATCATCAACGCTAATAGACCCGAATTGATGTTTTGGGGATGTGAGGTGGTCGATATGGAAGTGTATCTTAGGTTGGGATGGGCAAACACATTAATCATAGGGCCGGGCCTAGGAAAGCAATCATGGGGCTACAACCTGTTCAAGGCTGTGAGATTGAGTGATAAACCATGCGTGGTCGATGCTGATGCTCTTAACCTGTTGAGTGAAGAGCATTGTAACAATAATAATTGGGTATTGACTCCCCATAGTGGAGAAGCAGCCAGACTACTCGGGATCACCATTGCTGAGGTGGAGCGAGATAGATTTGCTGCGGCTGATAATATACAGAAGCGATATGGTGGGGTTGTTGTATTAAAAGGGCCTGGTAGCTTGATATTTGATGGGAAGAAATGTGTTGTTGCCCCCGTAGGTAACCCTGGATTAGCGAGCGGGGGCTGTGGTGATGTACTAACTGGCGTGATAGCAGCCTTGATTTCTCAAGGTTTTAGCCTATTCGATGCTGCCATTATGGGGGTTATTGTTCATGGAGAGGCCGCTGACCGAGCGGTCACTGCCGGAGAGCGGGGTATGCTCGCAAGTGATTTGATGCCACATATTCGTTCTCTGGTTAATCATCTTTAATTCATGAATTGTCGCAATGTTAGTGAAACCTATTTAGCTGGTAAGGAATTTGGTATAAAGTAACGGGTTCGAAACAGCTATAGAAAGGGTAAAGTCAACACAATGGCATCGATTAAGGTTTTTCTAGATAATGAGCAAGATACAGTGGATCTGGGTAAGCGATTGGCGCAAGTCATTACCCCGCCTTTAACACTGAACTTATCGGGTGAACTGGGTGCAGGAAAGACGACTTTAAGCCGAGGCTTGATTCAAGCATTGGGTCATGAAGGGGCGGTAAAGAGCCCGACTTACGCCCTCGTAGAGCCCTATGAATTAGATGGTATAGAGTTATTTCATTTCGATTTATACCGTTTGAGTGACCCTGAAGAGCTTGAGTATATGGGGATTAGAGATTATTTCACCGATAACAGTGTCTGTCTCATTGAGTGGCCTGATAGGGGGCATGGATTAATGCCAGTCGCTGATATCAGCATTGCAATTAAATATGTGGGTACTAGTCGTGAAGTTGACATCACTTCAGGATCAAACAAAGGGCAAGTATTGCTAAGTAAGCTAAAATAATAATGATAAAAATCGAAAACTTTCTCAAAGCTATACTTGTGGCGCTTGCACTAAGTACCTCTTTTGTTGTCCATAGTGCCAATAAGCTTGATGGTGTGCGTATCTGGGCTGCTCCAGAGTCGACTCGTATAGTTTTCGATTTAAGTCATGCACCTAAATATACTCATTTCGGCCTGACTGGCCCTTATCGATTAGTGGTTGACTTAAAAGGGGCTAGTACTTCATTAAATCTAAGTAAATTAGCTAATAACAGTAAATTAGTTAAGAGGGTGAGGATAAGTAAACCCCCCTCTAAAGGTACTTTACGTCTAGTTATCGATTTGGTTAAGCCCGTTAAAGCTAACCTGTTTTCACTGCCGCCAACGGCTCCTTATGGAAACCGCTTAGTCGTAGACCTAGATGACAGCCGCTCTTCTAGTACCGTAAGCCAACCGAGTAAACCAACACAGAAATTAAGAGATGTTGTTGTTGCTATCGATGCTGGTCATGGGGGTGACGATCCCGGATCTATCGGGCCATCGGGTATCTATGAGAAAAAAGTAGTTTTAGAGATCGCCAAAAAAGTCGAAGCTAAAATCAACGCAACGCCAGGCATGAGAGCTGTGATGACCCGCACCGGCGATTATTTTGTGAATCTGAATAAACGCTCTGAGATTGCCAGAAATAGTAAAGCCGATCTTCTGGTTTCTATTCATGCTGATGCATTTACCTCTCCCCAACCTAGGGGGGCATCAGTTTGGGTCTTGTCTATGAGGCGTGCTAACAGTGAGATTGGTCGCTGGTTAGAGCATAAAGAGAAGCATTCAGAGCTCTTGGGCGGTGCTGGTGAGATTATCCAAAACACTGATAATGAACAATATTTGGCTATGACCTTGTTGGATATGTCTATGGATAGATCTATGGCTATTAGCCATAACATAGCCGACGATGTGCTTTCTAACTTAGGTAAAGTAACCAAATTGCATAAGCACAAGCCAGAATCGGCGAGCTTCGCAGTATTAAAATCACCCGATATCCCTTCCATATTAGTTGAAACTGGCTTTATCTCTAATCATCAAGAAGAGAGGTTGTTGTCTCAAAGAGAGCATCAGAATAATATTGCTAAGGCTGTACACAAAGGTGTGCTTAAATATTTTGAGAGTAATCCGCCGGTTAATTCTTTGATGGCAAATAAAGGTTCTCGAAAGCATAGCGTTCGGAAGGGGGAGTCCCTTTCTGTGATAGCCCACAGGTACCAAGTGTCTGTAACGAGTATTAAGAAAGCCAATAATCTCAAGTCAAACAATATTCGGATCGGTCAGAAGTTAGTTATTCCAAGAGCATAGTGTGTCTAAAGTAACTGTATTCCCTGGCCTGATTTTGAGAGCTAAAAATTATGACAATTCAGATTTTACCACCTCAGTTAGCTAACCAAATAGCGGCGGGTGAAGTTGTCGAAAGACCGGCTTCAGTCATCAAAGAGTTAGTTGAAAACAGTATAGATGCTGGTGCGACCCGAGTCGATATCGAGATCGAGAAGGGTGGTAGTAAACTGATTAAAATTCATGACAATGGCTCTGGTATTCCAAAAAATGAGCTAAGTCTGGCTCTGTCTAGACATGCCACTTCTAAACTCAGTACCTTAGATGATCTCGATGCTATCTTGAGTTTTGGTTTCCGTGGTGAAGCTTTGGCGAGTATTAGTTCTGTTTCCAGATTGACTCTCACCTCACGAACGGCGGAGCAGAGTGAAGCTTGGCAGGCCTATGCCGAAGGTTCAGATATGGCGGTTAAGGTGATCCCTGCGGCCCATCCGGTAGGTTCAACTGTCGAGGCGGTGGATTTATTTTTTAATACTCCCGCCCGAAGACGTTTTCTCAAAAGCGATAAAACCGAGTTTACTCACATAGATGAGTGGCTCAAACGCATTGCATTAGTGAGGCGAGAAATACACTTCACACTTAAAAACAACGGCAAAGTGGTTAGAAATTATCGACCGGCAAAAACCTCAGATCAATATTTGCAACGTCTTGCTCAAATTAGTGGCAAGAAGTTTGCGCAGCAGGCTCTACAGGTTCAATGTGAACATGAAGGCTTGAAATTGAGTGGCTATATACAGTCGCCCTATTTCGAAGGGCCGGCCAGCGACACCCAATACTTCTATGTAAATGGCAGACTGGTTCGCGACAGACTTGTTAATCATGCCGTTAGGCAGGCTTTCGCCGAGCATGTTACCGGAACCCAGGCTAGCTATGTCTTGATGCTCGAACTCGATCCTCATCAAGTCGATGTCAATGTACATCCAGCTAAGCATGAAGTGAGATTTCATCAGAGCCGCTATGTCCATGATTATATTTTACAGGCACTGCAATCGGCGCTCTCACAAGTCGGCAAACCAGTATTTACTACTGAAGAGCAAAGCAATCGAGAAGTTCCAACAAGCTCATATCGGGGAGCTGTGCGGGAGCCTGAGGGGGCCGAACTAGGCAAATTCAAGACTGACACAGCTGCTCATCTTTCTTTCGACAGAGGTTCTGATACAAGCTCTGTAGGCAATCAGCCTGAGTATTCGATGACATCGTCTTCATCCTATTCAAGGGGTGAAAGTAGTTTAAGGCATAATTCCGCAACACGTCCACAAGCTGAATTGCCTTCGGCTGCGGCTATCGCTTCTTACGGGGCCTTATTGACTACTCCAGTGGTTCCGCGTAAGGAGAGTAGTGAGCTTGCCACAGAGCAGCAAAACATGCCGATGGTATTATCGGAAAAGTATTGGGTATTAAGCCAAGGCGATAGTTTGAGCCTTCTCACCATAGAAAAAATTACCCGTAAGCTCTTACAAGTAAATATTCTGAATAAACTCGAAGTGGGTTTAATCAGTCAGCCACTCTTGATGCCGGTCTCTATTCCTATGGACGAAGATTGGAAGGAGACGATTGAGCTCAGAGAGTTAGTGCTAAGGAAGATAGGAATTGAGCTAACAATTCGTCTCGGGCAGTTGATAATAAAGAAAGTGCCCCCATATTTAAGACAGAGCCAGTTGGTGAGCGTGATCCCCGAATTATTGCAATGGATGCGTTTTGAAGAGCCGGGCTTAGAGGCGTTGGCAAGCTGGATTAGCAAATATGCTGATATGAAACTCGAATCGCCGATTACGATCTGGCAAGACTTGATGCAAGCGGAACACAGTATGAGAGAGGAGTTGATGGCCGACGTCATCAACTTGCCTTGGAAAGACTGGTTGAAAAAGAACATTAAATGATTCTATCTATTTTGTTAAACATTGGAACGTTGGAAGCATAAACGAGTGACTGAAGCGAGTTTACCGAAAATTATTACCCTAATGGGACCGACGGCCTCAGGGAAAACGGCGTTAGCGATTGAGCTGGTCAAAGAGCATAATTGTGAAATCATTTCCGTCGACTCTGCACTTATCTATCGTGGTATGGATATAGGTAGTGCCAAGCCAACGGCGGCAGAGCTTGGGGTAGCACCGCACAGATTGATCGATATACGGGACCCTTTGGAGAGTTACTCAGCGGCAGATTTTAGAACCGATGCACTCAGAGAGATTGCGGATATTGTAAAGTCAGGTAAAACGCCCTTGCTTGTCGGGGGCACCATGCTTTATTTTAAGGCTCTGTTAGAGGGATTATCTCCTTTACCGGCAGCAGATGAAGCCATCAGGAGTGAGATTGCCAGCGAAGCTCAGATCCATGGATGGCAACACTTGCATGACGAATTGAAGCGAGTCGATCCTGTTTCGGCCGAACGTATTCATCCTAATGATCCTCAACGGTTATCCAGGGCGTTAGAGGTCTTTCGGATCAGTGGTAAAAGTTTAACCCAGTTGACGCAAATAAAGTCTCCACCTTTGCCTTATGAGGTTATTCAATTTGCAATTTCACCGAAAGATCGAAAAGTGTTACATCTTTCTATAGAAGAAAGATTCAAATTGATGTTAAATCAAGGTTTCGTGAAGGAAGTTCAGACCCTTAGGCAGCGAAATGACCTGCATTTAGAGCTTCCCTCTATGAGGTGTGTAGGTTATCGACAGTGCTGGCAGCACCTAGATGGTGAATATGATTATAATACTATGGTCGATAAGGGGATAATTGCTACTAGGCAATTAGCTAAGCGTCAATTAACATGGTTGAGAGGGTGGTCAGAGTTAAATTGGCTGGAAACTGGCTTAGATTCAAATCTAACTAGTGTATTGCGACATTGTCGCTAGCTAATTCATCCTCGCTATATAATACTAAATCCAAACAAGAAAGTTATGTTGTATTAGTTTTACTACTTATTATTAATAAAAAGGAAATTATAAAATGGCAAAGGGGCAATCTTTACAAGACCCATTTTTGAACGCACTTCGCCGTGAGCGCGTTCCTGTATCAATTTATCTTGTTAATGGTATTAAGTTACAAGGACAGGTTGAGTCATTTGACCAATTTGTTATCTTGCTTAAAAACACGGTTAGCCAAATGGTATATAAGCATGCTATCTCTACGGTAGTGCCAGCGCGTCCATTCAATGTAAGCAACCATCACGCTACACCAACTCAGGCTGCAGGCTTTAATGGTCAGCAGGATGAGGCGAGCGAGTAGTTGTTGAGGAGTACGCTTTTTGTTTGATCGTTATGAAGCGGGTGAGAGTGCCGTTCTTGTGCATATTGACTTTGCTGATGAAGACCGTAGGGAAGACTTAGTCGAACTACAGCTCCTAGTCGAGTCAGCTGGTGCTCAACAGGTCGGTGTGATCACTGCGAGTCGCCGTTCACCGGACAGAAAGTTTTTTCTGGGTTCGGGAAAGGCCGATGAGCTAGCGGCTTTGGTCGCTGGGACTGAAGCAAATGTGGTGATTTTTAATCATGCACTGAGTCCCGCTCAAGAAAGAAATATTGAGATGATTTGCCAATGTAGGGTCTTAGATCGTACAGCGCTCATTTTAGATATCTTTGCCCAGAGAGCACGAACCTATGAAGGTAAGTTGCAGGTGGAGCTAGCGCAGTTACGCCATATGTCGACTCGTCTCATACGGGGTTGGACTCATCTGGAACGCCAGAAAGGTGGTATTGGCATGAGAGGACCTGGGGAGACCCAGCTCGAGACTGATAGACGTCTACTCCGTGGCAGAATGAGTACCATCAATAAGCGTCTGGCAAAGGTAGATAAACAGAGAGAGCAGAGCCGAAGGGCAAGACGTCGCAGTGAACAGCCTACGGTTTCATTAGTTGGCTATACTAATGCGGGTAAATCAACTCTGTTCAACTCGCTTACAGTTTCAGAGGTATATGCTGCAGATCAACTGTTTGCCACCTTAGATCCTACCTTGAGAAAGTTAGATCTACCGGATGGCGCTATTGTCTTAGCTGATACCGTAGGTTTTATTCGTCACTTGCCCCATGATTTAGTGGCGGCGTTTAAGTCGACGTTACAAGAAACTCGTGAAGCGGATCTGTTACTCCATATTGTCGATTGTCATGATGAGAATATGGGGGATAACTTTGAGCAAGTGCAACTGGTGCTCAAAGAGATAGGTGCCGATGAGATACCTCAACTGATCGTCTGTAATAAGATAGATTTGTTAGAGGATGTTAGCCCAAAGATAGATTATAACGACGAAGGTGTACCCACCAGAGTCTGGGTTTCGGCGCAGCAACAAAAAGGCTTAGATCAGCTTAGAGAGGCTATCAACGAGATCGTTGGTAGAGCAACTCTGGAGTTGACTTTGCGGATCCCGGCAACTGCTGGGCATTATCTTGGTCAGTTTTACCGACTTGACGCGATACAGCAGAAAGAGTTTGATGATCTGGGGAACTGTATTTTATCTGTTCGTTTACTGGAGGCCGATTGGCTCCGGTTAGTGAAGCAGAGCCAAGGAGAGTTAGAGCACTTTATTGTCGAAGACGCGGCGGTAGAGTAATTTTTTAATCTCGTTTAATTCATACACCTATGGAGTGCTAAATGGCTTGGAACGAGCCCGGTAACAAGGGAAATAAAGACCCTTGGGGAAATAAAAGTGGTAACGATAAGGGACCACCAGATCTAGATGAAGTTTTTCGTAATCTTTCGAAGCGTTTCGGCGGTGGAAAAGGTAATGGTAAGGGGCCAACATTTAGTTCTTTCGGTCTTATCATTGTCTTGGGCATAGCCGTTGTCGTATGGGGCCTTTCAGGTTTCTATACGGTAAAAGAAGCTGAGAAAGGTGTCGCACTTAGATTCGGTGAGTACATTGGTGAGGTCGATCCTGGTCTTCAGTGGAAAGCGACGTTTATCGATGAAGTGTTCCCTGTTAACGTGAATACTGTTCGTTCAATTCCTGCCTCTGGTAGCATGTTGACGACAGATGAAAACGTGGTTTTGGTTGAGCTTGACGTCCAATATCGAGTGACAGATGCGTATCATTTCTTGTTTAGTGCTGTAGATGCTAACGAGAGCTTACGTGAGGCGACAGATAGTGCTCTGCGTTACGTCGTCGGTCATAATAGTATGGATGACATCTTGACCACAGGTCGAGATCAGATCCGTCGTGATACTTGGGAAGAAGTCGAGCGTATTATCGAGCCCTATAAGCTAGGTATTACCATTGTCGATGTGAACTTCTTACCTGCACGTCCGCCTGAAGAGGTTAAAGATGCCTTCGATGATGCGATATCGGCACAAGAAGATGAGCAAAGGTTCATTCGTGAAGCTGAAGCTTATGCCAGAGCTATTGAGCCTAAGGCTCGTGGTCAAGTTCAGCGCATGGAGCAACAAGCTAAAGCCTATAAAGAACGCGAAGTCTTAGAAGCTCAAGGTAAGGTTGCTAGATTCAACCTGCTGCTACCTGAGTATAAGGCCGCGCCTAAAGTGACACGTGAGCGCATGTACTTAGATTCTATGCAGGCTGTATTGAGCGGTACCAGTAAGGTACTCGTTGACTCTAAGAGCAGTAGCAACATGATGTATCTTCCTCTGGATAAGTTGATGCAGAAGAGCGAGTCGAGCACTAAGCCTAAAAGTGTAAATTCAAGTTCTACTACGAGTTCTTCTTTTAGCTCTTCGAATCATACCAGCGTTCCGTTGGATACACGCCCGACTCGTGGCGAACGTCAGGGGAGGAATTAATCATGGGTAGACTAACTGCGATTATTGCTGCCGTGCTAGTGGCTGTGTTCTTATCGTCTATTTTAGTGGTTAACGAAGGTGAACGAGCGATCGTTTCACGTTTTGGTAAGATCCTAAAAGACGATGGTATTACTCGTATTTATGCGCCTGGTTTGCACATTAAGATCCCTATGATCGACAAGATCAAGTTTCTTGATTCACGTATCCAAACTATGGATGGTGCAGCAGACAGATTCGTGACTTCAGAGAAGAAAGACCTTATGGTCGATTCGTATGTGAAGTGGCGTATCAAGGACTTCGAGAAGTACTACTTGTCGACTAATGGTGGCATCAAGGCTAACGCCGAGTCGCTACTACAGCGTAAGATCAATAACGACCTTCGCACCGAATTCGGTCGCCGTACGATTAAAGAGATAGTCTCTGGAAGTCGTGATGAGCTACAGCAAGATGCATTGAGAAATGCATCTGAGAGTTCGGCTGATTTAGGCATCGAAGTGGTTGATGTACGTGTTAAGCAGATTAACTTACCGGCTAACGTGAGTTCGAGTATCTATCAACGTATGCGTGCAGAGCGTACTGCGGTAGCGAAAGAGCACAGAGCACAAGGTATGGAGCAGTCTGAGATAATCAGAGCTAAGACTGACGCTTCGGTCACTATTATGTTGGCCAAGGCTCAACGTAAAGCGCTTGAGGTGCGAGGTGAAGGTGATGCGACTGCGGCTAAGATATATGCAGATGCATTTAACCAAGATCCTGAGTTTTATAGCTTCGTGCGTAGCTTAGAGGCTTATAAGGCCAGTTTCGAAGGTGATTCGAATGTTATGGTGCTTGAGCCCGACAGTGAGTTCTTCAAATATATGAAGAGTCCTTTAGCCAAATAAGTCTATTTGGATGAAAAGCCCGGCGTATGCCGGGTTTTTTTTTGCTTTAAACTTCTAAGTCTCTAATTTAGCATCATATGTTATTTCATTTTTATCACTTATCTGTTCATATATGATCTTTAATTCCATAACTAGACGACCATTTTATGTGCTGGGAAGGCAATTTTCCTAACATAGTTAACTTTGTTATTCGATTTACTATGATCTGCTTCTAATTTTTGGCTATAATGAGCCCCGCCTCAAGTTTCGTTTTTGAGTTTTGGGGTAAACCCCAATTTTAAAAATAATTTAAAACAAAAATTCCAACACTCTCTGGAGATAAGTGGATGAGCAATGCGCCAGTCGATACCGGACGTCGCAGATTTCTGACCGCAGCAACCGCCGTAGTAGGTGGTGTAGGTGCCGTCGCTGTAGCGGTTCCTTTTATAAAGTCATGGAATCCGAGTGCCAAAGCGAAAGCTGCAGGCGCACCGGTTGAAGTAAATATCAGTAAAGTAGAGCCAGGTCAGTTGATTCGTGTTGAATGGCGTGGAAAACCTGTTTGGGTTGTACGTCGTACTAAAGAGATTTTAACAAATCTTGCGACACTTGACAGTCAACTCCGCGATCCAGCATCTGCAGAAGAGCAACAGCCTTCTTATGCTCAAAATGCGGTTCGTTCGATCAATCCGGAGTATTTTATCGCGGTGGGACTTTGTACTCACTTAGGTTGTTCTCCTACATATTTACCAGATACGTTCGGTGAGCAGGTTGAAGGTGTACCTTCAGGCTTCTATTGTCCGTGTCATGGTTCTAAGTTTGACTTGGCTGGCCGCGTCTTCCAGGGTGTACCAGCACCGTTAAACTTAGTTGTTCCACCACATCAGTATATCGATGAAGGCAATGTCATCATCGGTGTCGATCAAGGGGCAGCGTAATGATTAAGAATCTAGTTGATTGGATCGATGCTCGCATTCCTATGACGGCGACTTATAACCGTCATGTGGGTCAATACGCGACGCCAACAAACTTTAACTTTTGGTACTTCTTCGGCTCACTTGCCATGCTAGTTCTGGTTAACCAGTTACTAACGGGTATCTGGCTAACAATGAACTATGTGCCAACTGCCGAAGGCGCATTTGCGTCAATCGAATACATCATGCGTGATGTTGAGTATGGCTGGTTGCTACGCTATATGCACTCCACTGGCGCCTCGGCATTCTTCGTGGTGATCTACTTGCATATGTTCCGTGGTTTGATCTATGGATCCTACCAGAAGCCAAGAGAGCTACTTTGGTTATTCGGTATGCTTATCTTCCTCGTGCTTATGGCTGAAGCTTTCATGGGCTATCTGCTTCCGTGGGGACAGATGTCATATTGGGGTGCTCAGGTTATTATCTCGTTGTTCGGTGCCATCCCTTTTATTGGTGATGACCTGACACTGTGGATACGTGGTGACTTCGTTGTCTCCGGCGCAACGCTGAACCGCTTCTTCGCTCTGCATGTTATTGCACTGCCTCTAGTCTTGGTTGTCCTGGTGTTCCTGCACTTGATTGCCCTGCACGAAGTGGGTTCAAATAACCCAGATGGTATAGAGATCAAGAAGAATAAGGATGAAAATGGATGGCCTGTTGATGGTATCCCATTCCACCCTTACTACACAGTTAAAGATATTTTAGGAACCGCTGGCTTCCTCATCGTCTTCTGTTATGTACTCTTCTTTATGCCTGAAGGTGGCGGTTACTTCTTAGAAGGACCTAACTTCGAAGCGGCTAACCCGATGAAGACACCAGAGCATATTGCACCGGTTTGGTATTTCACACCGTTTTACGCGATATTACGTGCGATTCCCGATAAGTTGATCGGTGTTATCGGCATGGGACTAGCGATTGCTGTACTGTTCGTACTGCCTTGGTTAGATCGCTGTAAGGTTAAGTCAGTTCGTTACCGTAGTCTGGCGCATAAACTGAACTTAGCTCAGTTTGCCATTTCATTTATTATCCTTGGCTATTTAGGTGCTGTTCCGGCGACACCAGAGCTAACGATTGCTGCGCGTGTCTTTACTCTGACATACTTCGGTTTCTTCCTGTTCCTATGGATTTACAGTAAGAATGAGAAGACTAAACCTGTACCAGAGAGGTTGACTCACTAATGAAAAAATTAATTATTGCATTAGTTGCCTTAGTACCAACACTGGCTTTTGCTTCGGGTTCGTCGGTACATCTAGAGAGTGCCAATATAGATCTCAATGACACTGAGTCATTACAACGTGGTCTTGACCTGTTCCAGCATAACTGTGCTGGTTGCCATAGCACTCAATATCAAAGATATAACCGAGTAGCAGAAGACTTAGATATTTCTCTCGATGACATGCGTGCTAAATTCATGTTCGATGAAGATGCTAAGCCTGGCGACTTGATGGAAAATGCGATTCCAGAAGATGCTGCAGCTAAGTGGTTTGGTGCAACACCACCGGATCTCACTCTGGTTGCTCGTGTTCGAGGCGAAGATTGGATCTACACTTACCTTAAGGGCTTCTATAAAGATGAGAACCGTCCATTTGGCGTGAACAATATAGTGTTCCCGTCAGTGGGTATGCCTCATGTGTTGGAGCATTTACAGGGGATTCCTGTTAAAGAAATAGTGAAGCAGGAAGATGGGACTGAAGTGACAACTTTAGTCGCTACTGGTGGCTCTCTGAATGCCGAAGAGTATGATCAAGTGGTTCGTGATATTACTGGCTTCCTGGTTTACTCTGGTGATCCAGTAAAACTTGAGCGTGAAAGCTTAGGTTGGTGGGTAATGGGCTTCCTGTTTATCTTCTTCGTCATCGCTTACTTGTTGAAGAAAGAATACTGGAGAGATGTACACTAACCCCTATAAAGGTTAGAATGTACAATCCGCATATTGTAAACGGGGGGCTTTGCCCCTCGTTTGCTTTTTGTTTTTTTGCTTTTGACATCAAATTCCCGGAGGGTATCAATGGCTGTTGCTGCCAATAAACGCTCAATCATGACCCTGTATTCAGGTGCTGACGATCTTTATAGTCACCAAGTTCGTATCGTCTTGGCTGAGAAAGGAGTCACCGTCGATGTGCTGCAGGCCGATCCAAGTGAGATGCCTGAAGATCTGATCGAGCTAAACCCATACAATACAGTTCCTACTCTGGTAGATCGTGAATTAGTGCTTTATAACTCACGTATCATCATGGAGTACCTGGATGAGCGTTTTCCGCATCCACCGTTAATGCCTGTTTACCCGGTTTCTCGTGGCCAGACTCGTCTGATGATGCACAGAATCGAAAATGATTGGTATACGCTGGTTGAGCGTATCAGAAGTGGTGACCGTGCCGATGCGGCTCGTAAAGAGCTGCAGGAAAGCTTAACTGCAATCGCACCGGTATTTACCGAAATGCCTTACTTTATGGCTGAAGAGTTCGGTCTAGCCGATTGTTACTTGGGCCCATTATTGTGGCGTTTGCCTGTATTGGGAATCGAATTAGATAACCGCACGGCTAAAGAGGTTAAAGCATACATGACACGTCTGTTTGATCGTGAATCATTTAAAGCTTCTCTTACTGAGACCGAGCGCGAAATGCGCATGGGTATCTAATGAAGCCTATGACACCAAATCGCCCATACTTGCTACAAGCATATTATGATTGGTTGATGGATAATGATCTTACCCCCCATGTCGTCGTTGACGCTTACGTGCCGGGGACTCAGGTTCCGCAACAATATGTGAAAGATGGTCAGATTGTTCTCAATATTACATCGACTGCAGTAGGTAATCTGCAGATTGGCCATGATTTTATTGAGTTTAATGCTCGCTTTGGTGGTGTTCCTCAGCAAGTTGTCTTGCCTATGGCCGCAATTGTTGCCATATATGCGAGAGAAAATGGTGCTGGAACCGTCTTCGATTTGGAAGAAGCTTATCAAGTCGAAGCTGACTCTGAAGAAGCTGGACTATCTGTAGTGAAGCCTGAACAAGCGCCATTAACGGACGCAAAGCGTGAGTTAACGTCTGTTGAGTCTTCATCAACTGAGTCTCCGGCGGTTGAGACTTCACCTGAGAAGAAGTCTCCAGAACCAGAGCCTAAGCGTCGTAGTCATCTGACACTTGTTAAGTAATATTAACGAGTAAATATTGAAAGCCAGTCCTATGACTGGCTTTTTTATTACTTGTGGCGTGAACTGTCGCTGTGGCTGTGTTAGCATCTTGCGCCAGTTCAATAGTTAGGATAAACCTGTTCCATGTTGTTGATGATCGATAACTATGATTCTTTTACTTTTAACTTAGTGCAGTACTTTCAGCAACTAGGTCAAGAGATCTTGGTTAAGCGTAACGATGAGATCACCTTGGAAGAGATAGAGGCCTTAAACCCTTCATATTTAGTTATATCACCCGGCCCATGTACACCGAATGAGGCGGGGATTTCTCTCGAAGCTATCGAGTATTTCTCGGGTAAACTGCCTATTTTAGGTGTTTGTCTTGGTCACCAGGCTATCGCTCAGGTATTTGGTGCTAATGTCATTCGGGCCCAGCGAGTCATGCACGGTAAGACTAGTCTGATTAACCATACCGATAGTCGATTATTTTCATCCTTGAACGAGCCGTTGACTGTGACACGTTATCACTCACTGATTGTAGAATCTCTTCCAGAAGATTTTATCTTAGATGCCTGGTTTGATGATGCTGTACATGGAAGAGAGATAATGGCCATGAGTCATAAAACTTTGCCTATATTAGGCGTTCAGTTTCATCCTGAATCTGTGCTCACCGAGCAGGGACTGGAATTACTGCAGAATTTCCTCGATTTAGGCATTAAACTCTAGACTTGCTAGCTTGTTGCCATCCGGTCTTCTGACCTTCTTACTTTTATCACTTTCTTCTCACACCTAGAAGCTTGTTACAAGATTTCTAAAAATCCCTAACTAAATCTTTTCCATTTTGTGATATAAATATTCGCAAAATAATATCAATGACGACGTATGGCTTGCGCAAACTGTGGGTCAGGATCATTGAAATAACAGAAAGGAAGGATAATGACAGGTTTGCTGCGAAATTCAGGTCTTAGTGTACTCACTATCACCATTTTAAGTGGTTGTGCGGTATCAGACTCTAACTCTAATACTCAGTCCATTGCTCAAGTGAATCAAGCTTTAGTCAGCCCGGTTCTCGTGACACCTCTTAAAGTCAATGAACCTCTTACTCTTAAGCAGATCATGGCAGATCCTGATTGGATGGGGCTACTCGCAAAGGGTGCCTATTGGAGTGATGATAGCCAGTCAGTGTATTTTTCTCGTCAAGCACATGCTTCACCTATTAGAGATTATTACAATCAAGGCGTGGATCAAGCGGCTGCTTCGCAGTTAAAGCTAAATCAGTTTCATCTTGCAGATCAGCAATATGGAGTTTTAGATAATAGCAAGACGCGTAAAGCCTATATTTATCAAGGTAACTTGTTCATTAAGGAACTGACTTCCGGAAAAATCTCTCAATTAACCAGGCAAAATACCGCAGTAGATGGAGTGCGTTTCCTCGATGATGGGGACTTAGCCTTCTGGCAAGGAGAACAAATATTTCGAATTCATCGAGACAGCGGGATGTTCGAACAAATTGCTAACATTAAGCTGGCACCTAAGCCCAAAGGTATTCAAGCCCCCGCGAGCTACATAGCGAAACAGCAGCACAGGTTGATCCAATATGTTGCACTGCAACAGGATAAAGCAAAGAAGAAGCAAGCTCACAAAGAAGAGCTAAATAAAGCGGACCCAAGCATAGCATCTAAGACCTGGTATTTAGGTGACAAGGAAGTGGTATCGGATTTAAGTCTTTCCCCCGATGGCCGTTATGTTTTTTTGTCTCTGATAGATAAGGAATATAGTTGGAGGAGCGAGCATGACATCATGCCTAATTATTTAGGCAACGAGGGTTATGTGGATGCTGTACCTGCAAGAGCACGTGTCGCAGAGGATAACCCTCCAGGAGAGCGATTCGTTTTGCTGGATCTGGATACTCACACTAAGAAAGACATCACCATCGAAGGATTAGCTGGTTTCGATGAAGATGTACTGGCTAAAGTAAAGAGCGAGAATGCTAAGGCAAAGGGTGAGTTATATAAGAGTGAAAAAGCACTGCGTAAGATTCAGTTGATGCAAGACTGGGGGTGGTCACAGAGTGCGGTCCAGTGGCAGAGTTCTGGTCATGGCCTTGCTATCATGCTTGAAGCGATCGACAACAAGGACAGATGGATTGCTAGCCTTGATATAAACAAAGGCTCATTAAAGACTGAGCACAGGCTTCATGATAATGCCTGGATAAATTATACTTTTAATCAGTTTGGTTGGGTAACGGGTACTGACTCTCTTTATTATTTATCGGAAGAGACCGGCTACTCCCATATTTATCTAAAACAGCAAGGGAAGGAAGCTGAACCTTTAACTCAGGGCGAGTTTGTGGTTAGCAGCGTAACTTTAGGTCCCAAGGCTAAGTTTATCTATTACAAGGCGAATAAGGACCATCCAGGGATAGATAATGTTTACCGAGTGAGTATTGCAACGGGTAAGGATGAGCAGCTGACACAGTGGGATGGTCAGCTCGATTATGAGCTTAGTCCTGATGGCAACAGTCTGTTACTCAATGCTTCTCGTCGAACAGAGCCTGCCGAGCTTTTTGTAAAAGAGATAGGTGGTGAACGCAAGCAGTTGACTCACTATACCAGTGAAGCTTTTGAGAGTTACCCATGGCAGGCTCCCGAAGTGGTTGCCGTTCCTTCCAGTCATGGCGCGGGTGATGTTTATGCTCGAGTGTATCTGCCACAAGGTTATGATAAAAATCGAGCTGAAAAATACCCCGCAGTGATTTTCAATCACGGTGCCGGTTATCTGCAAAATGCTCACTACGGGTTTTCAGGTTACTTTCGTGAGTTCATGTTCCATAATCTGCTGAGCCAGCAAGGCTATGTGGTTATGGATATGGATTATCGCGGTTCAAAAGGTTATGGCCGAGATTGGCGTACGGCAGTTTATCGCAACATGGGTCATCCCGAAGTGGAGGACCTTAAAGATGGCGTGAGCTGGATGGCGACTAATACCAATGTTGATACGGCTAAAGTGGGTACCTATGGAGGCTCTTACGGTGGTTTTCTGACATTTATGGCTTTGTTCACAGAACCTGAACTATTTCAAGCCGGAGCTGCATTGCGGCCTGTTACCGATTGGGCTCACTATAATGCACCTTACACTTCAAATATCTTAAATACGCCGGATGTCGATGCCATCGCCTATGAACGTAGTTCGCCTATTGAGTACGCTCAAGGACTGGAGAAGCCACTACTCATCATGTCTGGTGTATTAGATGATAATGTCTTCTTCCAGGATAGCGTACGCCTAGTACAGCGTCTGATTGAGCTTGAGAAGCCCATGTTTGAAACGGCTATCTATCCGGTTGAACCCCATGGTTTCAAGCAGCCATCGAGTTGGCTCGATGAGTATCGACGTATTTTTAAATTGTTCGAGCAAGAGCTTAAGTAAATCGTTACGAATAACAAGTAGGTCTCCAAGTGAGGCCTATTTTTTTATCTGAAAATCCTTATGCTAATTGGTGTTATCTGCCACTGCATCTTCAGGGCTGTTTCCAATGTTAGTTTATCTGTGTATACCAGTCATCTGATAATTTTTGACAAAGATAAAAGTATTTAAGCACAGTTAATTCTCTGTAATTTCTGCTAAATGAATCAGATTAATGCTAAATTGTAACTATAAGATTTTTGTGAGGAAGTAGCTAAACGTGGCGATATCGGTAGCGGGTGGGGTTAGGCCTGGAAAAATTATTGAGATAGAGCATAGGTTGTATCAACAACTTATTGTCGGTAAACAAAAGTCAAAATCTATGTTTGATGAGCTTGATGCTGAGCTTGAAAATGATGCTAACAAATTGGCCATTGAGCGAGAAGCGGTTTTAGAGCGATTAGCTAAACAGATCCAAGCGAAGCAGGTTTTCGAAGAGGTATCGGCTCAACTCATCAATACGGTTAACAATGCCGTGGATCATAGATTATCTTCTCCTGAGCAAGTATTGAAGTATTCAGGGATCAATGAAAGTCAGTTGTTAATGTTAGAACTGTTGCAAAGTAAAAATGTAGACATCAACCGGCTCAAGCCGTTGATCGCGGAGCAGGCATGGCTAGTTCGTGATCTGACTAACATGGTGAATAGTGCCTCTTTTCGCCATCGGCGGCCCCAGCGTTCCGATGTCAAAGTCACTGATATTAAGCTAGTGCTTAACTTTATCGGCATCGAAAATATTAAGTTATTGATCCCCTATTTTTGTACCCGAAATTGGTTGCCTTCAGGTCATGCCAACTTGCTCTGGACCACCCGAAAACTGTGGAGATACTCGGTAGTGAGTGCTATTGCTGCTCAGACCTTGGCTAAGTTACACCAAAAAGATGGCTCCTTTGTTTTTACCTGTACCTTGCTCAGTCAGCTTGGACCTTCTGTGGTGCTGAAAAATAGCGCTAAGCTATTTGAGGAGACTTGGGGGATCTGGTTAAGAGAGGCCAGTGGCAGTCGAGACAAAGAAGTCTACGATGCGGTCGTAGCTACTGAATTTCCTGCCGAGAAAGTCTACAACTTGGTTTTGGAGCATGGAAATAAGCTAAATTGGCAACTGCTACATCACCTGGACTTCGAAGATAGCGCAATGACTAAAGTCTTAGCTGAGCTAGATAATAACTTAAGTTATAAGGAGCTTTCCGAGGATGCAGCCATGGTTGCCCGAGCCAATTGCTACGCTAAAGTTGTCTTATTGGAAGAGTTGCGTCAGATTGATCCCCAAGAGAAACGGATCATGTTTGATTATTATGAGTTCTCTGAACAAGAGGTCATCCGCCTTAAGGGCCAGAATTACAAGAAACTCAATATCATCTAGTTATTTGTTGAATACTTCGAACAAATCCACACTAAAATCCAACTCCCTTGTATCACCTTCTCTACAGGACTTTTACTGGTTGTTGACTAGTGTGTTATTTATAGGCGCTTTTCTATTATCTTAGTCATATTTGGCATTATAGCGCGCCTAAATATTCATATATCGTGAATAACTAGCAATTGTTGGCTCTAGTAACTTTTTTTATGACTAGTTATGCTGTAAACCCCCAGTATAAACGCTTGTATAATTCTTAAAGACCAATCTTTATGCATTAAATGTGTGTGGCTCTTCTATGATCGGTGTAAGAAACTGGTATTTTGATCACATTTTCGCTATTAATGACTCTTAAGCAATGAAAACAAATGCCGCCAGTGCGAGTTTTTATAATGATAAAAGGCGGCAATAGTGGCTTTCAGAGCCATTAACGACAACAAAGGATGAGAAGGTATGAGCGTCAACAACACACTGACAAGAGCCCAATTTGATGAAGTAATGGTGCCTAATTATGCGCCCTCGGCAGTTATTCCTGTCCGCGGCGAGGGTAGCCGAGTCTGGGATCAAGATGGTAAAGAATTCATCGATTTTGCCGGTGGTATTGCAGTTAACTGTCTAGGTCACTGTCATCCAGCCCTTGTTGGTGCATTAAAAGAGCAAGGCGAAAAGATCTGGCATTTATCTAATGTCATGACTAACGAACCTGCACTTGAACTCGCGACTAAGTTAGTCAATGCGACATTTGCCGACCGTGTATATTTCGCCAACTCAGGTGCAGAAGCAAACGAAGCAGCTTTAAAACTTGTTCGTCGCTATGCGATGGATAAGTTTGGTGCTGAAAAAGACCAGATCATAGCGTTCGACAAGGCATTTCATGGCCGTACCTTCTTCACCGTAAGTGTTGGTGGTCAGGCTGCGTACTCAGATGGTTTCGGTCCTAAGCCGCAGAGCATCACTCACGTCCCATTCAATGACATTGCTGCTCTGGAAGCGGTTATCTCTGATAAGACCTGTGCAATAATGATGGAGCCTCTCCAGGGAGAAGGCGGGATCATAGATGCAGAGCCAGAATTCTTAAAAGCAGTACGTGCTCTTTGTGATAAGCACAATGCACTGCTGGTATTCGATGAAGTGCAAACTGGTGTTGGCCGTTTAGGTGAACTCTATTCTTATATGCGTGGTGACGTGGTGCCTGATATATTGACCACAGCTAAAGCTTTAGGTGGCGGTTTCCCAATCGCAGCTATGCTGACGACCAAAGAGATTGCCGCTCATCTTAAGATAGGTACTCATGGCTCTACCTATGGTGGTAACCCGCTAGCTTGTGCTGTCGCTAATGCGGTACTGGATGTGGTTAATACTCCGGAAGTATTGGAAGGCGTTAAAGTCCGTGAGCAGTTATTGCGTGATGGTCTGAATAAGATCAATGACAAGTACGATGTTTTCACTGAAGTTCGTGGCCAAGGTCTACTGCTTGGTGCCGTACTCAATGATAAATTCCAGGGACGTGCTAAAGAGTTTTTGGTTGCTGGTACTGCTGAAGGCTTGATGAGTCTGATTGCTGGCGCAAATGTTATTCGCTTCACTCCTTCATTAGTCATTCCTGAGGCAGATATAGCCGAAGGTCTTGCGCGTTTTGAACGTGCAGTTGCTAAAGTAGTTGCAGGCTAATTGACTGAATGAACGAGAGATATTTATCTCTCGTTTTTTGTCATTGGCAATACTTGAACCTTAACCGTTAGCGACTTGTCTTAATAGATACTCATGCTAAAGATAAGTAAGCGGTTGAGCGACGAGCTACAGTGAGGAGACACAGAGATGTTAATCATACGTCCTATCCGATCTAGCGACTATAAAGCGCTTTATCAAATAGCCGAAGAATCCGGTCATGGTTTTACTTCTTTGCCTGTTAACGAAGAGCTACTCAAAAGCAAGATTACTCGTGTTGAGGCTTCGTTTCAAAAGCAGGTTGATAAACCCTTCGATGAAGGTTATCTGATGGTGCTCGAAGATACTGAGTCTGGCGAAGTTGTCGGAACTTGTGGACTCGAAGCTGCCGTGGGCATGGAAGATGCGTTTTACCACTACCGTTTAGGCACAGAGGTGTATCACTCCGAGCAGATCGACGTGAGAAATGAGGTGGAAACCTTAACCTTATGCCATGACTATACTGGCGCCGCCGAGCTATGTACCCTGTTCCTGCGTGATACCTACCGTAAAAACAATAACGGCAGAATGCTATCCCGTAGTCGCTTTCTATTCTTAGCACAACACGCTGAGCGCTTCGGCGACACTGTTATCGCCGAAATGCGCGGAGAAAGTGATGAAGCGGGGAATTCTCCATTCTATGACTGGCTTCAGAAGCACTTCTTAGGTATAGATTTCGTCGAGGCAGATTACCTTTCAGGACTCGGACAGAAAGCCTTTATGGCTGAGATGATGCCTAAAAATGCCGTGTATGTGTGCTTGTTACCGGAAGAAGCGCAGAAAGTGATTGGTGAAGTTCATGCCAACACCCGTCCGGCGTTAAATCTACTGCAGGCTGAAGGTTTTAGGTGTCGTGGATATGTTGATATTTTTGACGGTGGCCCCACGGTCGAGTGCAACTTGTCTGATATACGTTCGGTAAGAGAAAGCCGTTTACTGACTATCACGATAGGCGATACACCAGAATCAGACTCCAGCTTTATCATATCAAATACTCAATTAGCGCATTACCGCGCCACCTCGGCTAAGCTTCTGCTCACAGAAGGTAGTGATGTGGTCACTGTGTCACCTGAACTTGCGGCGGGATTATTGCTGTCAGAAGGTGAACAGATCCGTGTTTTGGCTATGTAGGAAGAAATAATGACTCAATTTATTAAAGGCCAATGGGTTGCAGGCCTAGGTCACGATGTGACATCTAAAAACCCAGCAAATAATGAAGTGATCTGGAGCAGTAAAACTGCAACACCAGAGCAAGTTAATATCGCTGTTGATGCAGCTCGAGATGCTCAGTTCGACTGGTTCATGCTAGGTTTTGATGCTCGTCTTGCCATTGTAGAGGCTTATGGCACTCAACTTGAAGAGAGCAAAGCCGAGATAGCGGAAGTTATCGCCCAAGAGACTGGCAAGCCTCAGTGGGAAACAGCTACCGAAGCTGGTGCTATGATAGGTAAGATTGGGCTTTCAGTTGCCGCTTACAACAAGCGTACCGGCAGCAGCGAGAATGACATCCCGGCTGGACGTGCTGTACTTCGTCATAAGCCTCATGGTGTGGTTGCGGTATTTGGTCCATATAATTTCCCAGGCCATCTACCAAATGGTCATATCGTTCCTGCGCTACTTGCGGGTAATACTGTGATCTTTAAGCCATCAGAACTCACTCCAAAAGTAGCGGAGCTTATGCTGAAGCTTTGGGAGAAAGCCGGACTTCCTGCTGGCGTGATTAATTTGGTGCAAGGCGAAGTCGAAACCGGGAAGGCATTAGCCGCTCACCCACAGATCGATGGGTTGTTCTTTACCGGTAGCTCGCGCACTGGCCATATCTTACATCAGCAGTATGCCGGTGAACCTGGCAAGATTTTAGCGCTAGAGATGGGGGGGAATAATCCACTTATCGTTAAGGGCGTTCAAGATACTAAAGCGGCAGTACACGACATCATTCAATCTGCTTATATCTCATCTGGTCAACGTTGTACCTGTGCACGTCGTCTCTATGTTGAGAAAGGCGCACAAGGTGATGCCTTACTCGAAATGCTTGCTAGTGCGGTTAAACAGATTAAAGTGGGTGCCTGGAACATGCAGCCACAGCCGTTTATGGGGTCTATGATCTCAGAGATAGCAGCTAAAGGCATGGTAGAAGCGCAGCGTAACCTGCTGAACTTAGGTGGTGAGTCCTTGGTTGAGCTTACTCATTTAGAAGCGGGTACAGGCTTGGTATCTCCAGGCTTGATCGATGTCACTAACGTCATAGAGCTTCCGGATGAAGAGTATTTTGGTCCACTACTTCAAGTGGTTCGCTACAGCGACTTCGATGAAGCTATTAAGTTAGCTAACAGCACCCGTTACGGTCTGTCTGCGGGGATTCTTGCCGATAGCCGTGAGGATTACGATTACTTCTTGGCACGTATTCGTGCTGGTATCGTTAACTGGAACAAGCAGATCACAGGCGCTTCTGGTGCTGCTCCATTTGGTGGTGTTGGCGCTTCAGGTAACCACAGAGCGAGCGCGTTTTATGCCGCCGACTACTGTTCTTACCCGGTTGCTTCAGTGGAGGCCGACGTCGTCAGCCTTCCAGCTAACTTGAGTCCAGGCTTGAGCCTCTAAATTTATAATTAAACGATGGGAAACGCCTTGCAGGTGTTTCCCTTTTTTATGTACAGACATGTTGAAAAGCCAAAACTGCTACTCTCTCGCTGTACTTATATCGTGATAAAAATAACCCCAAGGCAACATTTAATGTTTGTGATTGGAACACGATGCCGTTAAGGAAGAAATTGATGCACACTGATATTAATAAGCTATTTGAAAACCTTTGGAATGATTACATTGAGATGACCCCCTCGGCAGAGCAAGTTCATCAGCTGCTTTCTCGGGGAGAGACCATCATCAACGATCATATTGCCCTACGTACTTTTAATATCGAAAAGGTGAACTTAAAGGTTTTGGCGGCTCACTTGGAGTCTTTGGGTTATGTCGACTCGGGTGATTATCACTTCGAAGCAAAAAAACTGAAAGCTAAGCATTTTGAGCATCCGGATGCGATGCAGCCTAAGGTGTTTATCTCTGAGCTATTAGTCGAAGAGTTTAGCCCTGAGCTACAAAACACCATTAAGAGTCTAGTTGAACAGATTGATGTTGCAGCGACTAAGGCCGATAACTTCCTCTATTCGGGGCGTCACTGGGAGCTCGACTCCAAGACCTATGAGGCTTTGCTTGCCGAGAGTGAATATGCTGCCTGGGTTGCGGCTTTCGGTTATAGGGCCAACCATTTTACTGTATCGATTAACCACTTGCCTGGCTACACCAGTATCTTAGATGTGAATGAGACTCTTAAGAAAGGGGATTTTGTTTTAAATTCTGCTGGCGGTGAAGTGAAAGGGTCGGCCGAAGTATTACTTGAACAGTCTTCGACTATGGCTGACCGTATATCAGTTAGCTTTACCGACGCAGAGAAAGAGATCCCAAGCTGTTTCTATGAGTTTGCACTACGTTATCCTAAAGCTGATGGAAGTCTTTACACAGGCTTTGTGGCTGCTTCTGCAGATAAGATTTTCGAGAGTACTAATGCAAGTTAGTCGATGTTTTGTTAACTAGGCAAAACATTCGATAAAAAAGCCGGAACTGAATTCCGGCTTTTTCATATTTAAATCTGTTCCGAGCTGAGAGGCGATGGTGGGTTACCTTTTAAAGCGTAAGCAAATTTTTAATCCGCCTAAGTCGCTATGGGCGAACGTCAGTTGAATCTCATATTGCTCGGCTATGTCTTTTACTATGGAGAGTCCAAGGCCATGTCCCATGGTCGCTTCGTCTAATCGTCTGCCACGATTCGTGAGTAGCTTAAGCTCTTCACTGGCGACACCTAGCCCATCATCCTCGATAATGAGAATAATAGCCGCTTCCTCTAGCTTGGTGCGGATATCTACACGGGTACTGGCCCACTTATGAGCGTTATCGAGCAGATTGCCAATCAGTTCCATACCATCTTCCCTGTGGAGGGGTAATCTGGTGATGTTATCAGTGATGTCGATATTACAGAGTAGATGTTTATTAAAGTGAACCTTGCTTAGAGTATGACATAAATCCTCAAGATCTTTAGGAAGTTGCATCTGGGCAGCAGGTAACATATCACCGGTGATTCTGGCCGCAGCTAGCTTACGCTCAATCATCTTATGTACCAGATCAAGTTGATTTTGTAGTGCTATCGCCGTATCCGGGTCTTTTAACCCCAGGGTCTCTACTTGCTGCTGCATCACGGCTAATGGGGTCTTAAGGCCATGGCTTAAATTGCCAATATTGTTGCGACTGCGTTCGATCTGTTTGCTGGAATATTCCAGTAGCTCATTATATGTTGATGCTAGAGCTTGCAGTTCGGGGGGGATATTCTTGACCTCTAATGAGGTGATCTCACCTTCTCTTAGCTTAGACAGGATTTGTTGAATCTGGTTGATCGGTTTGAAAGACTGCCTGAGTACCAGAAAAATACCGGCTATCATGGCCAGTAACATGGCTAAGTTAACCCCTAGTTTAGTACCGTATATTTGGGTGAAGATCTTACGCCCTATACTCAGATCCTGAGCAACAGTCAGAGTTGCATCGACATTCAGTGAGTCAGAGCTTAATCCCAGTGACAGCAGCTGAATATCATGGTTTTGTGGTCCTTTAGATTGCCATACTCGGCTTTCACCTTTCTCTAACAGCTTGATATTTAACTTCTGATCCCATAAAGAGCGGGAGCGGACTTCTTGGTTCGGCAAGTTTAATTGGTAATAACGCCCTGAAAATACGGGTTTATAAAAACCTGAAAGTTGGTTTTGATCGATAGTGAGTTCATTATTACTAAATTGGGTTGCCAGAAGGACTTGTTCTAAATCCTCCTGTAGTCTGGCAATGATCGAATCGTGAAATGCCTGTCTCAGCATCGTCTCGAAGAAGACTATGCCGATTGCTGTGGAAATGATGACTAAACCCGTTAACCAGAGGCTGAGTTTAGTGCGGATTGACATCATTCTCTTATGCCGTGGAAGATATAGCCTTGTCCACGTCGAGTCTCAATGGCTGTTTTCCCCAGTTTCTTACGTAGATGAGTAACATAGACTTCTACAACATTACTCTCTTTTTCGTCATCGAATTGATAGAGTTTGTCTGTAAGCTGAGATTTAGAGAGCAGTTTTTTAGGTGACATCAAAAATATTTTTAGTAACCTAAACTCCATGGCTGTTAACTCGAAGCTATTACCTTCAACCGTAACTGATTGTTGGTTTTCGTCGAGAACGACTCCCGAAAAACTTAATTCTTTTGTTGGTGAGCTAGCTTTTCCATGAGCTCGATGAATGAGGGCATGTATCCGTGCAAGTAATTCTTGAGTATGGAAGGGTTTGCCCAAGTAGTCATCGGCACCAGCGTTGAAGCCTTCGACTTTCTCATGCCATTGGCTACGGGCCGTGAGCATTATTACCGGTGTATTAATTCCTTGATTACGCCAGCGTTCTAAGAGTTCCAGGCCATTACCGTCGGGGAGGCCGATATCCAATATCACACAATCGTAATTGGTTTCTTTTAAGAGATAATCCGCTTCAGCAGCTTTGTCTGTCACGTCGGTGACGTATCCGGCGAGCTTCAGTTGCTTTTCAAGTTCTTCTACGAGTAGTGCATTATCTTCAACGAGCAGTAGTTTCATATTAACCTGTCACTTCGCTAATGGCGTAGAACTAGTCTTCAAAAGCTCTACAGCCAGATGGCAAGGGTTTGTTAGGATTGGGCTGGCCAGTGCTTGCATCCAGACTCAGATCTATAATTTGGCCACGTTGGGCTTTAATTTGCAAATCATAACGCCATTTTCCTTGTTCTTGATAGAGATGGGCATCGATGAGTTTACCGTAGCAGAAGTGTTTTGTCTTGGAGAGGGTAACATCCAATGACAGGATTTTACCTGCGCTAACTAGATGTTTTGCCTGGTAATGCTCAAGTTCAACTAAGGTGGAACCTGTGGCAAATTTAGGCATTAATACCCCAAGAGCGAACAAGATGCTGAACAGTGCCCTTGTCATTGTATTTCTCCAAAAAAAATGGCCTGAGATTATCTCAGACCACTTTATCGAAGCTGTCTTAAATCTAACTTAATGCTAGCTTAGCGGGTGCCATAAACTACGATAGTTTTACCGTGAGCCTGAATTAGGCTTTGCTCTTCGAGCATTTTCAAGATTCGACCCACAGTCTCACGAGAACAACCCACGATCTGACCTATCTCTTGACGAGTGATCTTGATCTGCATGCCATCTGGGTGAGTCATAGCATCTGGCTGTTTTGCCAGATGCAGTAAAGTTTGGGCAATTCTTCCAGCAACATCAAGGAAGGCTAGATCACCCACTTTCTGGCTAGTACTGTGTAGACGGTATGCCATCTGTGAAGAGAGCTTCATTAGAATTTCAGGATTGACCTGAATCAGCTGCTTAAACTTCTTGTAAGATATTTCGGCTATTTCACATGGCTGTTTCGCACGAACCCAAGCCGTGCGTTGGGCTTGTTCCTCGAATAAACCAAGCTCACCAAGGAAGTCACCTTGATTGAGGTAAGAGAGGATCATCTCTTTACCTTCTTCATCTTTAATTAAAACGGCTACTGAGCCTTTAACTATATAGTAAAGAGTGTCTGATTCTTCACCAGCGTGGATCAAAGTGCTTTTGGCTGGATACTTATGAATGTGACAGTGTGATAAAAACCATTCCAAAGTAGGATCTGGTTTTGGCTTACCAATAAGAGCCATGCCTATGTTCCTCGACTGTTTGATTTGAATATAAGAATCTTTATTTGATGTGCAGTTTACGTCAGTTTATTCAGTAAAACCTCGATAAAGATCTAACTTTAGAATAAATGAATCTTCGTAACTTACTTACAATATAAACTCATTCTGATACATCAGTGATATATGTCAACTACTTGCCAGTAAATATGCAGTGAATGCGTTGAATTTAGTAGCTAAAGCCATAATTCCAGTTCGATGTTGAACTTATGGGGAGCTGAACGGGTCTTATTTAAGTCCACGAAACTCGCTTTTTTCTCGACTTTAGCGAGCAAATCTGGCTAACTCAAGGAAATAACCTTTTTACACCTTTATAGTTCAGTTTCTTATGTCGGTAACTTAAGCCGATTTTTCATGTAGTTATTAAGGTTTAGTTTTTAGATATGTTCAAACTAGTGATACTAGATAGGAGTTGTAAGTGAAATATCATCCGTTGTTTTTAGGTGCTGGTCTCAGTTTGACACTTATTTTTACATTAGTGACGAGCACTGCAGCGAATGCATTTTCAATTCCGCAGCCCAAAACTGCCGTTGCGGCGAGTAAAGTGGCACATATTCACTTGAAAGCGAACCAAGGTGAGCAAGAGGCGCAGTTTTTACTCGGTCTAATGTACTTGTCTGGTCGATTCGTCACGCAAGATCAGCAACAAGGTATAAAGTGGATCTCAGCTGCAGCAGAGCAGGGACATGCTAAGGCGCAACAAACTTTGGCTGACCTCTCATTCGAAGGTAATATTATCGAACGCGATCTGCTCACTGCAGAACGTTGGTACCTTATGTTGAGTGAACAAGGCAATAAATGGGCTCAATTTAGGCTGGGATTCATCTATGCCGCCGGTGGAGAGGGTGTTGAACGTAACTGTGGTAAAGCCGTTGAACGTTTCAACTCGGTAGGGGATGAGGTCTCTTTGGGAAATGTTGCCTGGATTCTTGCGACTTGCCCTGAAGCCGAATACCGCAATGGTGACAAAGCACTAGAGCTTGCTCGTAGCTTGGTTGCATCTGATCACCAAGATCCTACTAACTTAGATAATTTGGCTGCTGCCTATGCTGAAACTGGCGATTATAGCTCTGCCGTAGTGACCCAGCAAAAAGCGATCGACGCGCTGAGAAACTCTAAGATGGTAAACCGCTCCGATGAATTTGAACAAAGACTACAAAGCTATCAGCAGAATAAGCCTTTTCGCGAAATTGTCCCTTTGATGGATTAGAAGAAGGTTCTAGAAAGATAGGTTCTAGGTTAGAGTTCCTAGGTGTAATCTAGTGCTACCTAGTCTTGAAATAGGTATTGAGCCAGTTGGGAGTGCCACTGGCTTTTTTTGTGCCTAGAACCTTTTTAGACTCAAGGACTTTCTGTTTAGAGAAGTGTCTCGAGAAGCAGATCAAAAATAGATGTGGAATTACTTTGGGGATGTTCAGAACTCTAGGAACTCGGACTTAGCTTTACCCTAGAATCTTCTTAGAAAGGAATAGCCAGCACACCCAAGGAAACAAACAGATCAAGATGGGGGAATTTACTCCCAAGAGCATGCTAACTCATCAGTCTTTCGCCTGAAATCCCGACATGAGCTAGTCTACTCGAGCACACTTAAATGAAGCTGAAGTTTATATTATTATACCAATCCTATTCACTATCTAATGAGAGCAGCTGTTGGCGCTTTTCGAGTAGATCTCGGATGAGCGGCGTCAGGATCAATTCCATGGCTAAGGACATCTTACCGCCAGGTACAACTAAGGTATTTATACGTGACATGAAAGAGCCATCTATCATCTTCAAGTAATAGGGAAAATCTACGTTCTTAATGCCACGAAAACGTATTACGACGAAGCTCTCATCTAGGCTTGGGATATTCTTAGCGCTAAATGGATTCGAGGTGTCTACCGTTGGGACTCGTTGGAAATTGATATGAGTTCGTGAAAACTGAGGTGTCATATGATTGATATAATCATCCATACTACGAACGATTGAGCCCATTACTTTTTCTCGGCTATGGCCTCTCTCAGAGGTGTCCCGAATGATCTTTTGAATCCACTCTAAGTTGACTATTGGCACCATGCCGATGAGCAAGTCTACATGTTCGGCCACATTACATGTGTCTGTCTTTACCCCCCCGTGTAAGCCCTCATAATAGAGCATATCGGTATTTTCAGGCAAGGGATGCCATTGGGTGAATGTACCAGGCATCTGGTTGAAAGGCACGGCTTCATCGAACGTATGCAGGTAAGCTCGGGTCTCGCCTTGACCCGTTGCACTATAGTCACTGAAACATTGCTCTAAGCGTTCAAAATCGTTTGCTTCGGGCCCAAAATAGCTAATATTTTTATTGTCCGTTTTAGCTTTACGGATCATGAGTTCCATTTCAGGACGTGTGTAATGGTGAAAACTATCGCCTTCAACGCTCGCTGCATTGATCCCGAGTTGACGGAAAATATGCTTAAAAGCCGTTGTTGTTGTCGTGGTACCAGCTCCAGATGAACCTGTTACTGCGATAATGGGATGTTTTGCTGACATTAAATTTCCTAAATGGAATTGGATCTGATTGACTATAAAAGCAGTGAAGAGAGCCAAGACCAAGATAAAAGTGAGATGCTATTTCTAATAACATCTAGTGTTATACGGTAATTTCTGCTCTTAGGTCAAATTTGGCCCTGAGTTTGTTATGAAATAAAGCTCGATTTTACGTTTGATCTACTTGTTTAGATGTTCGCTGTGTTTGATTGCAATAGACTCGTCATCTTCGCTGAATTCCACCACTAAGACTCCCTGCTTCAATAGCTGCTTGCAGTGTCCAATTGCCGAGGATAATGCCTGTTCATCTGTATCTGAGAAGCCGCCATCTTCGACTTGTGTTAACAGATATTCCTTAATTAAATTTTCCATGGTTGCACTGGGAAGCTGCAGTAAAGCGTCATAGGGAACAAGCATATTTAGTCCTTTTGGGGTATTAGAAAATGAAGGATCCGCTGCTCTAGATAGTACCTTGGCTTGAAAGGGGTTCCACCATCGATAAAGCCTACATGACCTCCCCGAGAGTGCAGCTCATAGGTTATTTGACTAGCACATTGCTCTGTTGTTGGAATGACATCGGCAGTCATAAATGGATCATCAGCAGCATGAATGACGAGGGTTGGCTTATGTATGAATCGCAAAAAGTCCATTCCACTTGCTCTTTGATAATAGTCATCAACACTATCGAATCCGTGCAAGGGGGCTGTGACTCTATGATCAAAATCATAGAAGGTTTGCAACTGAGGAATTTGGGATAGTGCTACAGGCATCTCCTCAGCCAGTTGAGGGTTTCTCACCTTCTCTCTGGTTTTTTGTTGCAGCTGTTTAATCAAGTAGCTTTGATATACCTTAGAAAAGCCACTCTCTAAACGCTTAGCACATGCGGATAATTGCAGTGGGGCTGAGACGACGACTGCCCGTTGGATTAGACTTGTGTCTGCGTATTCACCTAGGTATTTGGCGAGTACATTGCCGCCTAAGCTATACCCTACAGCAAGGAGAGGGGAGTCTGGATACTTGGACCTTAATTGAGATAAATTTTCCTGAAGGTCTTGGGTATCACCACTGTGATAACTTCTCGCTCTGCGGTTCGTTTCCCCAGAACAGCTCCTGTGATGATGGACCACTGCACAGATAGATTGCCGACGACAGTCATTGAGCAATCTTCGTACATAGTGAGACTCGGAGCTTCCCTCTAAGCCATGAATGATGATCACGATATGCTCGTGTGCTTTAGGCTGGCATAACCAATCGAGATCGATAAAGTCGCCATCGCTAAGCTCGAGGCGCTGACGTGTTAAATCTGGTCTGTCCACTTTAGTCAGCACAGGTAAAATCGTTTGAACATGGGGGTTTTTGGCCCACCAGGGGGGAGAAAAATATCGCATCATAAAAATTGGCTATTGCTGAAAATTAAAACGTGTGTTTAATTGTTACTAATCTTGGCATTCTAACATATCTGAGATCTTCATGGATTATCTCAATCTGTGGAGGTGTCGATGTTGCGATTCAATTACCAGTAGAGTCAATGTGGCTTTGTATCCTCTATAAAAAATAATATGAAGGGATAGCATGGAACGACGCACTTTTTTAACAACAGCATTAGTAGGTACTGCAGCATTAGCGTTAGGGGTAAACCTTTACGCTCCGGAGCATATTAAGGTCAATAAAGCCTTGGACAGCGAGCATAGATTGCTGTTTAGCGTTTTGTTGCCAGTATTTTTGGATGGTGCTTTACCTGAGGTTGAGAAGCTACGTATAGCCGCACAGAATCGTACCTTAGATGCCATTACGCAGACGATTAAATTGTTACCTGCAGATGGACAAGCTGAATTAGAACAACTACTCGATATGCTAGAAAATAGACTCGGTTTATTGGTTTTGACCGGGAGTATGACACCCTTGATGATGCGTAAGCCGGATGAGCTAATAGCCATGCTTGAGTATTGGCGTAATAGCTTCTTAGATATGATGGTGACGGCCTATCAAGGGCTAAGAGAGTTAGTGCTAGCGAGTTATTATTCGTGTCCTGAACACTGGAATAGCTTGAATTATGCCAAACCCACATTCCTTGAAGCATAGCTCGTGAACGTATTGTTAGTGATTAATTGATTGTTAATATTAGATGTTTTAAAAAATAAAAATAACTGTGTGTTCGGAGGTGGTGAAGTGGCGATAGCAGACCCTATAATTGAAGGTTTAGCCTCAGGTTGGAAGCATATTGATGCTAGCCAGTTGAGCTATGATCAAACTCTCGAAGCCGATGTCGTTATTGTGGGCAGTGGCGCTGGGGGAGGAGTCGCTGCAGAAATATTAACTGACGCGGGCTTGACCGTGATCATAGTTGAAGGGGGGCCGCTTAAATCTTCCGAAAGCTTTAATATGGAAGAGAGGCGAGCTTATCCAAACTTGTATCATCAAGCGGCGGCGATGAAAACCAAAGACAAGGCCATTGGTATTTTTCAGGGAAGAGCAGTAGGTGGGTCTACAACGGTAAACTGGACCACATCTATCAGGACCCCTGAGCCTACATTGGATTTTTGGGCCAAAAATAAATCTGTTAAAGGCTTATCGAGAGAGGATTTGAATCCTTGGTTCGACAAGATGGAGAAGCGACTCAATATTTCTAAGTGGGAGTATGAGCCAAACAGAAATAACCAAGCATTAAAGCTAGGCTGTGAAAAACTTGACTGGCACTACACTGTCATCAAACGTAACGTGAAAGGATGTTGGAACACGGGTTATTGCGGCATGGGATGTCCGGTCAACGCTAAACAATCTATGTTAGTTACCACAATCCCGGCAGCATTAGATAAGGGGGCTACCTTAGTCAGCAGGGCTAAAGTCACCAAGCTAGAGCATCATAAGGACAAGATATCGGTAATCCAGGCGCAAGCCTTGAGTGAACAGATGCAGCCGACAGAAGTTAAGCTCACATTCAAGGCTAAACATTACATCATTGCCGCCGGCGCAATTCATACTCCGACAATCTTACTGAGATCTAATTTAGCCGATCCCCATAAACTATTGGGAAAACGCACTTTCTTACACCCAACATTATTAAGTGGTGCAATTTTTAGCGATCCTATCAATGGACACAGTGGTGCTCCTCAGTCCATCTATTCCGATGAATTCGTGTGGAAACATGGTGCTGCTGGTGAAGATCTAGGTTATAAGCTCGAGGTTCCGCCAGTTCACCCTGTTCTGATTGCTTCTAAAACTTTAGGTTATGGCAAGACTCATGCGGCTCTGATGGAGCAGTTCAACCAGCTTCAGGTAACAATAGCTTTGATCCGCGATGGTTATCATGAACAAAGTCAGGGAGGGGAAGTCCATCTCACTGATACAGGCTTTGCCATAGATTATCCACTTAATGAGACCTTTTGGCGTTCGGTTCGAAGAGCGTTCGGCAGTATGGCTGAACTACAGTTTGCAGCTGGTGCCAAGCAAGTTTTGCCGATCACCGAAGGAGCGCCTTACCTTAACAGCTGGAAAGAAGCGAAATCTGCCATCGAAACTCTGGATCTTGCTCCACTCAAGACTGTTGTCGCTTCGGCGCATGTCATGGGGGGATGCCCCTTGGGAGAAGATACTAAGTTATCTATGGTCGATAGTCAGGGCGGCTCTCATTATTATGAGAACTTATCTGTGATGGACGGCTCTGTATTTCCGACCAGTTTAGGAGCTAACCCTCAACTAACGATCTATGGCATGACCGCAAGAAACGCGACTCTGCTAGCTGAAAGGTTAAAGTCATCTTCATAAGGGGTTAATCGTGGTAAACAAAGTGGAAGTGATGGACGGTTTTGTTTCTCCCATTCCGACCAGTTTAGGAGCTAACCCTCAACTAACTATCTATGGCATGACCGCAAGAAACGCGACTCTGCTAGCTGAAAGGTTAAAACAGAAAGCTTAATTGAATGACTTTGTGAACTGTGGAGTTAAGGAAAATAACGCGGGTTTAAGTTTAATCCCGCGTTATATGAGCACTAAATCAGCGATGGATAATCGGCTTTATTTAAGTTAAATAGACTAAGATAGGTGCCTAAATTTGAAGATTTTCCAAAATGTGAAAGCTGCCTTAGTTTATGTAAGATTAATCCCTGAGACTTACGCTCAAGCATCAGCTCTACATTTAGCATCTGTTGATATTCATCGCTTGCCAGACTGTTCTTACTCAACTTACGCAATTTGCGGTAGGGAAGTAACACTCGTTCTTCCCATTGATGGGTTTCACTTTGAAGGTGTGTCCAGTCTTGTGCGCTCAATAAATAGTCTTGTTTATCTAGCCATAGTGACAGTAAAAGCAAGTTTACATTTAGCTGGTGATTATCTTGTAACTCTAGACAGAGTGCTTGGTGCTGGTGGTAATAACCATCACAAATTTTCCATAATGAAATATCAAAATGATTCACAAATGTCATGTCGCTTCCTTGAATACTAGAACGCTTGTTTAGAGCTGGGAACGTACTTGAAGTTCAATGTCTTCGATACTCTCTTGAATCTCTAGCCATTCCATCTCACTTTCTTCAAGCGCCTGAGTCAGAGTCGTCCTTTCGGCTAATATTTGGGTCAATTTAGCTTTGTTTTCTGCATCATAGAGGCCCATATCGGCAAGCATTGTTTCGATCTCACTTAAGCGGTCACTAGCTTGTTGTTGTGCTTTTTCGAGTTTAAGTTGAACTTTACGCATTGGAGACAGCTTTTGTCTTAGCTCTGCTTCTAAACGTTTCTGTAATTTTTTATCTTGAGCCGGCTTAGCCTCTGTAGTGGCTTCTGCTTTATTAGCCGCCTTAGCCGCATCGAGCAACCATTGATGATAATCATCAAGATCGCCGTTGAAGCTAGACACTTGCCCTTGATCGACCAGATAGTAATCGCTACAGCTGAGTCTTAAAAGGTGTCTATCGTGAGAGACGATGATCATGGCACCTTCGAACGTTTGAAGCGCCATAGTCAGAGCATGTCGCATCTCTAAGTCCAGGTGGTTAGTCGGCTCATCGAGGAGTAATAAATTAGGCCGTTGCCATACCAGTAGAGCTAATACTAGGCGGGCTTTCTCACCACCGGAAAAGGGGCGTACAGGTGACAACACCATATCGCCATTAAAGCCATAGCCACCAAGGAAATTTCTCAGTTCTTGCTCTCTATGAGTGGGGGCTAGTCGGCTAAGGTGCTGCAATGGAGAGTCATCTAAATGCAGACTCTCAAGCTGATGCTGGGCAAAGTAACCAATATTCAGCCCTGGGTTCGTTTCATACTTACCCTTCATAGGGGCAAGTTCTTCAGATAACAGTTTAATCAAAGTCGACTTACCGGCACCATTTCGGCCTAGTAAACCTATACGAGCGCCCGGGACTAAGTTTAGCTGCACACTTTTGAGTATCTCCTTGTCGCCATAGCCCACTGAAACTTGCTCCATGGTCACTAACGGATTTGGCAGAGTCTCAGGTTCTCTAAATGACATATGAAATGGACTGTCAGCCTGCGAAGGTAGCAACTCAGCCATACGTTCAAGTGCTTTTAGTCGACTCTGAGCCTGCTTGGCCTTGCTGGCCTTGTAGCGGAAACGGTCAACGAAGGACTGCATATGTGCACGTTCTTTCTGTTGACGTTCGAAGGCGACTTGTTGCTGAGCCATACGCTCAGCGCGAATCCGTTCGAAGGCAGTATAGTTGCCTTTATAGTAATTTAGCTTGTGGTGTTCAACGTGAATAATTTCATCCACGATACCATCGATGAAATCTCTGTCATGACTGATTAAAATGAGCGTGCCTTGATAGGCTTTTATCCAGCCCTCTAACCAGTACATAGTATCGAGATCCAAGTGGTTAGTTGGTTCATCGAGTAATAAGAGATCAGAGCGACACAAGAGAGCTTGTGCCAAGTTAAGACGCATTCGCCAACCACCCGAGAAGTGTCTTACGAAATTACTCTGCTCGGCTTCGCTAAATCCTAAGCCGGCTAAAAGACTGGCTGCTCGGGAGCGTATCGCATAGCCACCTATGGCATCAATTTTACCATGTAGTTGGGCTATCTCATTGCCATTATCATCATGTTGAGCCTGAACTAGTTGGGCTTCCAGCTCTCGAAACTCAAAATCACCATCGATAACATAATCCAATGCTGAAACATCTAGTGCCGGAGTTTCCTGGGCTACTGTTGCAACCTGCCAGCCGCTAGGAAAAGAAATATCACCTTTATCCAAGCTGATCTTACCGAGGATTAGTGCCAGTAATGAAGATTTTCCAGTACCGTTGGCGCCCACTAACCCAACCTTGTGGCCTGGGTATATTGTCAGCGAGGTTTCATCGAGAAGCGTTTTAGTGCCGCGGATCAGTTGAGCTTGAGAGATGGATATCATTAATTATGATCTGACGATTTTCAGGAGTTTATTGGTACCGATGATATCTCAGAAGTGAGTTTCAGCCTAGAAGCAAAGTCAAATTCAATGACTATGGGGTTAATTGAATGAGATTGTGGCAAAATAGACTTTAAGTTGGAAAATAATTCCATAGATAGTAAGACAATAGCAGGTTGATAAAAGTGGCTGAAGTTAGAGTGAAGAAGCGTTTCGTTGCCGGTGCTAAATGCCCCAAATGCAAAGCTGTAGATAGTGTCGTACTATTTAAAGAGCTGGGCGTGGAGACTGTTGAGTGTGTTGAGTGTGATTATCGCGAGCAGCAAACCGACGAGAAAGTCGCAAAGAAGGCCAGCGGGGATATCATAGGTGTTTTTAAGCCTTAGCTCATTGCATATAACTATATAGTAGTCATAGGTTAAGAATTTAGGCTGTAGAGAGTAAAACTATCTACAGCCTAGAACTGCTTAGATAAATAAGCTTACTCCTTATTAAAGCGTTTTTCTAAAACAAAGCCCATAATCCCTGAACAAAGCAATAACACCCCAAGTATCTGTAGCCAATTGTTGATGCTTCTGGGGAGCTCTTCTTTCTTATCTAGATTATATTGCCTTTTACCCATTGCTGAATCTTCGACAAAGTACTGGCCGCGATTTTCATCGGTTAGCAGTATTACGTTGTTGCGTCGTTTCGCCATCTCTACTCGCTTAATATTGATAGCTGCTCTACCTTCTCTGGAGTCGCTATTAATCATGTTTCTCCAAGAATGAAAGATGTCACTTGGCTCGCCAGGTAAAATGATGCCCGGTGACTCATATTGGTAACGCGTTTCATCGAATAGCTGCTTGCTGTAACCAGTGTAGAAAAGCGTGACACCCAGAATAATTAATAGACTTGCCATATAAAGGTAGCGACGTAAATTATGAATGAGTACCTGTTCTTGTTGTGCCAACTTTAATTCGATGTCTGGGATCAGAATAAGCTGCGATCTGTCTTTGATTGCATCGAAACGATGAATGAATTCTTCTACTGTTATAGCTAAGGCTTTTAATAAAGCGCGAAAGATATCATTAGATGGAACGGACTTGTCGTTTTCTAATTTTGATAAGTAGGATTGCTCAATACCGGCTAGCTCTGCCAACTCTGGTTGGCTAAATCCTCTGTCTATTCTGAATTGTTTTAACCGCTGTCCTAAAGTCATGCTCTGCTCCTTGTGAGTGCTATAAAATGTAAATACAAAATTCCAATTTTTATTAATGGACTTACTTGCCGGCAATAGACTCTATTCTTGGTATTCATGGATAAATATGAAGTGGAATATCAGCTTCTATTTAGGAATATTGAGGTAATCAAGTCTATTTGGCATAAATGAGCTAGTTATGGTGAGAGTTGAAGGGACTGCATGAACTTCTGCTAGTTCGTTTGCGTTAAATGAAAGATATTAGCCACAAGTGCACACTTTTTATAGAGAAGCTGCCAAGTAGAAGTAAGCCGATAGTTTGGAAAGTGAGTAGAATGGATATGAGTTGAGCGAAAATCAGACGAATTATGCATGTTTGTGGGTAAGTTTGTGGGTAAGTGGTGTGTAGCGTGTGCTTAAATATCTATTTTTAAATAAAGTGATTTTATATCTAAAAACCCCTTGTGCTCTGGGCTGACTTCCCTATAATGCGCATCCACTGACACGGCACAGCAGGCCATCTAGACTAATTATTAAAGCTTATAAACAGTCGAAAGATTAGATAGTACGGGACTTGCAGCAGTGTTAGAGAGTTTATTTCTTCGGAATTTAACTCAGGTGAAAAGTGCTTTAAGAGCTTCGGGTTTTGTTTGGTTCTCACAATAGTGATTAACAAATCATCACTTGGAAATCTTCTTAAAATAAGCCCTTGACGCCAACTACGGAGAGTGTAAAATACGCCTCCCTAGCCAAGACGAATAGCCTTGGCCAGTAAGTAAAAGCCTTCGACCTAGCGTCAACGGCGGTGCTACTTAGCACCACGTTCTTTAACAATTCAAAACAAGAAATCTGTGTGGGCACTCACAGGTGTTGAGTTATTCGAAGCCATCTTACTTTGTAAGTGGCAACAAATTTTCTCAATGAACCACTGAGTGACCATAGCAACTTTGGTTTCTACTTTCTTACTCTCACGAGCAAGCAAAGTAAATTCAAAGAAGCAAAATATGTAAGCTTCATTGACATTCTCTTTATAGAGAGTGGTTAATGAAAAACAGTATAATTCGTTGAGCCGATGTCATTTTCGAAAGGAAGTGCATCAAAAAAACTTTAATTGAAGAGTTTGATCATGGCTCAGATTGAACGCTGGCGGCAGGCCTAACACATGCAAGTCGAGCGGAAACAGGAAGGTGCTTGCACCTTTGCTGTCGAGCGGCGGACGGGTGAGTAATGCCTAGGGAACTGCCCAGTCGAGGGGGATAACAGTTGGAAACGACTGCTAATACCGCATACGCCCTACGGGGGAAAGGAGGGGACCTTCGGGCCTTTCGCGATTGGATGTACCTAGGTGGGATTAGCTAGTTGGTAAGGTAATGGCTTACCAAGGCAACGATCCCTAGCTGGTCTGAGAGGATGATCAGCCACACTGGAACTGAGACACGGTCCAGACTCCTACGGGAGGCAGCAGTGGGGAATATTGCACAATGGGCGAAAGCCTGATGCAGCCATGCCGCGTGTGTGAAGAAGGCCTTCGGGTTGTAAAGCACTTTCAGCGAGGAGGAAAGGTTGTAGTTTAATAAACTATAGCTGTGACGTTACTCGCAGAAGAAGCACCGGCTAACTTCGTGCCAGCAGCCGCGGTAATACGAGGGGTGCAAGCGTTAATCGGAATTACTGGGCGTAAAGCGTACGCAGGCGGTTTGTTAAGCAAGATGTGAAAGCCCCGGGCTCAACCTGGGAATTGCATTTTGAACTGGCAAACTAGAGTCTTGTAGAGGGGGGTAGAATTTCAGGTGTAGCGGTGAAATGCGTAGAGATCTGAAGGAATACCGGTGGCGAAGGCGGCCCCCTGGACAAAGACTGACGCTCAGGTACGAAAGCGTGGGGAGCAAACAGGATTAGATACCCTGGTAGTCCACGCCGTAAACGATGTCTACTCGGAATTTGGTGTCTTGAACACTGGGTTCTCAAGCTAACGCATTAAGTAGACCGCCTGGGGAGTACGGCCGCAAGGTTAAAACTCAAATGAATTGACGGGGGCCCGCACAAGCGGTGGAGCATGTGGTTTAATTCGATGCAACGCGAAGAACCTTACCTACTCTTGACATCCACAGAACTTTCCAGAGATGGATTGGTGCCTTCGGGAACTGTGAGACAGGTGCTGCATGGCTGTCGTCAGCTCGTGTTGTGAAATGTTGGGTTAAGTCCCGCAACGAGCGCAACCCTTATCCTTATTTGCCAGCACGTAATGGTGGGAACTTTAGGGAGACTGCCGGTGATAAACCGGAGGAAGGTGGGGACGACGTCAAGTCATCATGGCCCTTACGAGTAGGGCTACACACGTGCTACAATGGTCGGTACAGAGGGTCGCAAAGCCGCGAGGTCAAGCTAATCCCACAAAGCCGGTCGTAGTCCGGATCGGAGTCTGCAACTCGACTCCGTGAAGTCGGAATCGCTAGTAATCGTAGATCAGAATGCTACGGTGAATACGTTCCCGGGCCTTGTACACACCGCCCGTCACACCATGGGAGTGGGCTGCACCAGAAGTAGATAGCTTAACCTTTCGGGGAGGGCGTTTACCACGGTGTGGTTCATGACTGGGGTGAAGTCGTAACAAGGTAGCCCTAGGGGAACCTGGGGCTGGATCACCTCCTTACCTATACGACTAACTTAATATTTGTTGAGTGTTCACACAGATAACTTGTTCTTGTTAGAGCGAGAAACGCACCTTTACGGTGTAGTTTGTTCTTTAAAAATTTGGAAAGCTGATAGTGTTAATGCGAAAGGGACTATTGTGAAAGCGACGTCGTAAGATGAAGTGATAGCAGTGGTTAATAGCATTAGCGCGAAAAATAAATAATTGAGTTCTCAAACACTTAAATCAAGTGCCGACTCATTCATTATAGATTCTTGTAAGAAAAGGTCTTTAACGATTGAGTCATGAGTATTCTTTTGGCGAAAGTAAACACCATTAGTTGCGATACAACAAACTTATGTGGGTTGTATGGTTAAGTGACTAAGCGTATACGGTGGATGCCTTGGCAGTCAGAGGCGATGAAGGACGTAGTAACTTGCGAAAAGCGTTGGCGAGCTAGTAACAAGCATTTGAGCTAACGATGTCCGAATGGGGAAACCCACTCACATAAGTGAGTATCACTACATGAATACATAGTGTAGTGAGGCAAACCCGGGGAACTGAAACATCTAAGTACCCGGAGGAAAAGAAATCAACCGAGATTCCCCTAGTAGCGGCGAGCGAACGGGGATTAGCCCTTAAGTCTATAGGGTGTTAGTGGAATGAGTTGGAAAGCTCAGCGGCACAGGGTGATAGCCCCGTACATGAAAACTAACTATAGATGAAAACGAGTAGGACGGGACACGTGACATCTTGTCTGAACATGGGGGGACCATCCTCCAAGGCTAAATACTCCTGACTGACCGATAGTGAACCAGTACCGTGAGGGAAAGGCGAAAAGAACCCCTGTGAGGGGAGTGAAATAGAACCTGAAACCGTATACGTACAAGCAGTGGGAGCGGTTCTTGAGACCGTGACTGCGTACCTTTTGTATAATGGGTCAGCGACTTACATTTTGTAGCGAGGTTAAGCGAATAGCGGAGCCGTAGGGAAACCGAGTGTTAACTGCGCGTTTAGTTGCAAGGTGTAGACCCGAAACCCGGTGATCTATCCATGGGCAGGTTGAAGGTTGAGTAACATCAACTGGAGGACCGAACCGACTTATGTTGAAAAATGAGCGGATGACTTGTGGATGGGGGTGAAAGGCCAATCAAACCGGGAGATATCTGGTTCTCCTCGAAAGCTATTTAGGTAGCGCCTCGAGCGAATACCATTGGGGGTAGAGCACTGTTAAGGCTAGGGGGTCATCCCGACTTACCAACCCTTTGCAAACTCCGAATACCAATGAGTACTACTCGGGAGACACACGGCGGGTGCTAACGTCCGTCGTGAAAAGGGAAACAACCCAGACCATCAGCTAAGGTCCCAAAGTTATTGCTAAGTGGGAAACGATGTGGGAAGGCTTAGACAGCTAGGAAGTTGGCTTAGAAGCAGCCATCTTTTAAAGAAAGCGTAATAGCTCACTAGTCGAGTCGGCCTGCGCGGAAGATTTAACGGGGCTAAGCAATACACCGAAGCTATGGGTACTAGTGCTTGCACTAGTGCGGTAGAGGAGCGTTCTGTAAGCCGTTGAAGGGAAAGGGGTAACCCATCCTGGAGGTATCAGAAGTGCGAATGCTGACATGAGTAACGATAAAGGGAGTGAAAAACTCCCTCGCCGAAAGACCAAGGTTTCCTGTCCAATGTTAATCAGGGCAGGGTAAGTCGACCCCTAAGGTGAGGCCGAAAGGCGTAATCGATGGGAAACAGGTTAATATTCCTGTACTTCTGCTAACTGCGATGGAGAGACGGAGAAGGCTAGGCTAGCGCGGCGTTGGTTGTCCGCGTTTAAGGTTGTAGGTTGTATTCTTAGGCAAATCCGGGAATACGCATTAAATTGCAAGACTGAGGACTGATGACGAGACCCTAAGGGGTTGAAGTAGTTGATGCCATGCTTCCAGGAAAATCTTCTAAGCTTCAGGTTAGTAGGAATCGTACCCCAAACCGACACAGGTGGTTGGGTAGAGAATACCAAGGCGCTTGAGAGAACTCGGCTGAAGGAACTAGGCAAAATGGTACCGTAACTTCGGGAGAAGGTACGCTGCCGGCGGTGATGGGACTTGCTCCTTAAGCTGCTGGCAGTCGCAGATACCAGGTGGCTGCAACTGTTTATCAAAAACACAGTACTGTGCAAACTCGCAAGAGGAAGTATACGGTATGACGCCTGCCCGGTGCCGGAAGGTTAATTGATTGGGTTATCTTCGGAGAAGCTCATGATCGAAGCCCCGGTAAACGGCGGCCGTAACTATAACGGTCCTAAGGTAGCGAAATTCCTTGTCGGGTAAGTTCCGACCTGCACGAATGGCGTAATGATGGCCACGCTGTCTCCAGCCGAGACTCAGTGAAGTTGAAATTGCGGTGAAGATGCCGTATACCCGCGGCTAGACGGAAAGACCCCGTGCACCTTTACTATAGCTTGGCACTGAACATTGAACCTACATGTGTAGGATAGGTGGGAGACTTTGAAGTTGGGACGCTAGTTCTGATGGAGTCAACCTTGAAATACCACCCTTGTAGTTTTGATGTTCTAACTCTGGCCCCTGAATCGGGGTTGAGGACAGTGCCTGGTGGGTAGTTTGACTGGGGCGGTCTCCTCCCAAAGAGTAACGGAGGAGCACGAAGGTTGGCTAAGTACGGTCGGACATCGTACGGTTAGTGCAATGGCATAAGCCAGCTTAACTGCGAGACATACACGTCGAGCAGGTACGAAAGTAGGTCATAGTGATCCGGTGGTTCTGTATGGAAGGGCCATCGCTCAACGGATAAAAGGTACGCCGGGGATAACAGGCTGATACCGCCCAAGAGTTCATATCGACGGCGGTGTTTGGCACCTCGATGTCGGCTCATCACATCCTGGGGCTGAAGTCGGTCCCAAGGGTATGGCTGTTCGCCATTTAAAGTGGTACGCGAGCTGGGTTCAGAACGTCGTGAGACAGTTCGGTCCCTATCTGCCGTGGGCGTTGGATGATTGAAGGAAGCTGCTCCTAGTACGAGAGGACCGGAGTGGACGAACCGCTGGTGTTCGGGTTGTTATGCCAATAGCATTGCCCGGTAGCTACGTTCGGAATCGATAACCGCTGAAAGCATCTAAGCGGGAAGCGAGTCCTAAGATGAGTCATCCCTAGGAATTTAATTCCTCTAAAGAGCCGTTCGAGACTAGGACGTTGATAGGCAGGGTGTGTAAGCGTTGTGAGGCGTTGAGCTAACCTGTACTAATGACTCGTGAGGCTTAACCATACAACCCAGATGGGTTTGTAGCGTTAATGTTGATTACTTTACAAGCACAAAAGAATACGAACTTGATTTAAGTTGGTCATAAAATGCTTCTGTATTTATGACATAGAGTACATCCGTGTACTAGACCCAATTATTTAACGCTATTTAGACGATTTCTGAATAGCCAGCTTTCTAAATTCTTTTACCTTTAGCTTTTTTAAAAGCTGAAAGTAATCGCCAAATTAGTCTGGAAACCATAGCATTGTGGCCCCACCTGAACCCATCTCGAACTCAGAAGTGAAACACAATTGCGCCGATGGTAGTGTGGGGTCTCCCCATGTGAGAGTAGGTCATTTCCAGGCGCCTAATTACCGTATTGTTTAGCTGTTAAATTACATTTCGATGTATCACATAAGACTAAATTAGCGAAAGAAAAAGAAAATATTGCTGATATGGCTCAGTCGGTAGAGCGCATCCTTGGTAAGGATGAGGTCCCCAGTTCGATTCTGGGTATCAGCACCATTTTTAGAAAATTTGTCTGGAAACCATAGCATTGTGGCCCCACCTGATCCCATCTCGAACTCAGAAGTGAAACGCAATTGCGCCGATGGTAGTGTGGGGTCTCCCCATGTGAGAGTAGGTCATTTCCAGGCGCCTATTTTACTCGTAAAGAGTAGTATTTAAGCCCGCTACGATGTAGCGGGCTTTTTTACGTCTGAAATTTATCGTTTAACAGCTTTTGAAATGACCACTCGTTCATGGGGAATATAAAGAGTCCTCACGTAGTGAGGTTCATTCCATTTGATAGTTGGGGGAAGGTTCTGCGTTTATCAAGCATAGTTTGATGCTAGGTTTGAGCGCGAAGGGTCTATTCGAAGCTGGCCATTGGAAGGTGCTTTTGGACTTCGTATATACGCTCCTCGAAGGAGCAACCCGCCGCTGAGCGGACTCTCCCGCTTCGAAAACCTAAACAATAGGGTTGAATGCTGCCCATGCAGAACTCCTGAATTTCATCTCCATGTGAGAACTGGTCATTTTCAGTCGGCGTATACACGAAATCATCTACTTCACATGCAGCGCAAAGCTGCTTATGTAGTGTGGCTGATATGCTTATAACTTAGTGTGTTATATCTTGAATCTGGCTACCAATTCGTTGAGTTGTACTGCCATCTCGCGTAAGTCACTACAGTCTACCGATGTTTGTTGGACAACTTGGCTGCTGGTACTTGAGATATCTGCGATAGCGGTGACATGTGGGTTTATCTCTCCAACTACGTTTGATTGCTCTCCCGTTGCCGTGGCGATCTGGACGCTCATCTCGTTCATCACCTTGATGTTTTCAGAGATACTTTGTAAATGTTCGCCGGAAATAGTCGCTTCAGCTTGGCTGTCACTGCTTAGCTCTGTACTTCTTTCGATAGCCTCTACCGCCTCATGGGTCTTAGCTTGTAGCTTCTCAATAATGCCTTTTATCTCTTCAGTTGATGCATGGCTTCTTGAGGCTAGAGTTCTGACTTCATCTGCCACTACAGCAAAGCCTCTACCTTGTTCACCCGCTCTAGCGGCTTCAATGGCTGCATTGAGGGCGAGTAGGTTCGTTTGTTCTGATACGGCACGGATAACTTCCAGTACTGTATCGATTGAGTTGGCATCTTCTGCAAGCTGGCTGATGGTCTGGCTGGTGTTGAGTAGTTGCTCACTCATGGTAGAAACGCTTGAAATCGTTTTCTGGACCGACATGTTGCCTTGTACGACAGCCTCTTCTGCTACTTGTGCATTTTCTGCCGCATTATTTGCACTGCCGGCAATCTCTTCTGCTGTCATCCCCATTTGGTGAATTGCAGTGGCAATCTGTTCTATTTTGCTAACTTGATCTGTGATGTCTCCCTCCATATGTTTTGCTTGGTTATCTATTCTTTCAACTGCCTCATATAAGTCGTTTCCCGTCGCAGATACACTTCTTAGGGTGCTGCTCAAATAGCTAACAAATTTGTTGTAACCTCTGGCCATATTACCTACTTCATCATGCCTAGATTCATCCAAGCGTATGGTGAGATCTCCCTCACCATCTCCTATCGCTTCTAGCATGTTAGCTAGTTCGCCGAAGGGGGATATTAGTCGATTTATTAACCAAGCGCTGATAACCATAAATAGGATCGCGATAATTAGCCCCATAACAGCCACAGACCAGGTGGCTCGATTCAGGGGGCCAAATATTTCATCACGGGGAACTTGTGCAACAAGATACCAGCCAATTTCAGGTAAATAACGACTGGCAACTAGCATATCGGTACCAGAGTCTTGGTACTCAGTGGTTGAAAATGCTTGTTTTTGTAGGAGTGAACTAGTGTCAATGTCTCCAAGGTTCTTGATATTTTTACCTATGTTACCCGTGTCCGGATGTAGCTTTATTATTCCCAGCTCATCGGTGAGGAATACGATGCCATTAGTGCCTATCTGGTACTGTTTAATGCTGGTTGCTAAACTCGCTAAAGATAACCCTACCCCAGCAACTGCGTTGGGTTTACCGTCGACTTTCATTAGGTAATTGATGAAGAGGGTTGGTGTCTGATTACTTTCATCAATATCTAGACTTAGATCGTAATCTTTTCCACTGGCCATAAAATTATAAAACCACTGATCCTTTGGATCTGATTTTGAGATGGTCTTAAATACCCCATTTTGAGTGAAGTAACGTCCACTCTCGGATGAGACCAAGAAGGCTGCTATTGTGCCGAACTTCTGCTGAATGTTATTCAGGTAATTTATGATTTTTTGATGACTATCAGGCTTGTCTCCTGAGCGAATAATTTGTTGGTAATCGACGTTGTTTGCCATGACTTTTGCAATAGTAATAGGCATAAGTAACTGGGCGTCTATGTCGTTAGCGACTTCTCCTAGTACAGCTGGAAGCTCCCTGTCTAAGGTGCTCTCTAAGATTATAGAGCGACTGGTACTGAGTGAGTAGACGCTGATGATCAATATAGACAACACGACAGAAGCCAAGGTAGTGAGTACTACCTTGCGCCGGATATTCAGTTTCAACATTTTAAGCTCTCCTATGCTGCCATAAGTATAGGAGATGAATATGATTTTGTATGGAAATTAGATATCGTATTGTGGAAGAGTTATCTGAGTGTAGATATCAAAATTATAAATAATTAGAGTGGATTAATCGCAGAAACCTTCATGCAAAAATAGATGCCTAGTTTGGTTAAATCTAGATTCTTCTGCAGTAATAAAATTAATGGCTAGCTGATATTTTGCTAGAAGAAATTTTTCTTGTTTAGCTATTTCGTATTCATTCATAACTATATTCATTGCTTCTTGAGTCCACTCAGGCTCACCTAAACCAATATCATTGTCATCAGGATCATAGTTAGTCACCATCCAATCCTGAAGCTGATCTGAGCTTATCTTCTGCTCTCCCCAAGACTTAATTACATCGAGAAGCTGTTGTTTAGTGATATTAGGTTTGACCATGAGAGTTGCCATTATAAAAAAATATTTCAGGAGGCGGAGAGTAACCCTATTTCGCTTATTTATCGAGGGGCAGCTAATCATCGGGTTTGTTAGTAGAGGCAAATCATAACAATTGGCTTAGATTTTTAGAGGTGTCTTATTTTCAAATTTATTTAACTAACTGTTCTTAAGTGTGTGTGTTTTATGATTATAACTTTTAGCGGTCATTCTGTATTTCTTAGTGTAGATATTCTGTTTTCAGTTCAAACGAATAGCTTGCTCTATACTTATACCGATTGGTATTAGATTCGAAAGCTTAATCTTGCCGAGTTTTAGGTGGCCTCCTTGAAGACATTGATTCATATAGCACTAATGGTATCTGCGCTCAGTTTATCAAATTCATTGAGTGCTGAAGACTTGAATGGGTATATTTTTGAACCGGGTCACTCGAGTTTGCAAAAGTGGCTGTTGCCTAAGGTTGCCCCCTCGCCAGAGAACAACCCCCAAAGCCAAGAAAAAATACAATTAGGGAAAATGCTCTTCTTCGATCCCAGACTCAGTGGCGATGGCAGTATGTCCTGTGCAAGCTGTCATAATCCTATGCTTGGTTGGTCAGATGCACAACCTGTCGCCAGAGGGCATAAGAGCCAGTTGCTGCAACGTGCTACACCAACAATAACCAATGCTGGCTTTAATCATATACAGATGTGGGATGGAAGAGCCAAAACACTGGAAGAGCAAGCTATCGGCCCTATGGAAGCCGTAATGGAAATGAATAGCAATTTTGAACAATTGCTTAGTCTGCTCAAAAATACTCAGGGGTATGTTGATGCATTCGAAGTTGTGTTTCCTACTGAAGGTATTAATAAAGAAACGGTGGTAAAGGCGATAGCTAGTTTTGAGCGCACCGTTGTCAGCAATAACTCACCCTTCGATGCTTGGGTGAGGGGGGATAGATTAGCTATGACGATCTTACAAATCCAAGGGTTTAAGCTGTTCATCGATCCAGGTAAAGGCAATTGTGCCGTGTGCCACAGCGCGCCAAATTTTACTGATGATGGTTTTCATAATATTGGGCTTGTTTCTTTTGGGGTTGAAGAGCCTGATTTGGGAAGGTATAGAGAGCGCCCATTAAACTTGATGAAAGGCGCTTTTAAGACACCAACTTTAAGAGATATTTCGTTATCTGCCCCCTATTTTCATGATGGTTCCGCTGAGACTCTTGAGGATGTTTTAGCATTTTACAATCTTGGTGGTGAAGTGAAAACGAATCTCTCACCCAACTTGAAAACCCAGTCCCTTACCCAAGATGAAATGGCTGCCATTATCGCGTTTCTACAAGGTCTGAGTAGCGCTCCTAAGAGCATTACATTACCCCTGTTGCCACAATAACTGGAGACACCCATGAAGATATTTATCTTAACATTTGGTATTTGGCTTTCTATTCAGACGGTAAACGCCACTGAAGAGTTTGTCGTGTCCCAGAAAGATAAAGCCTTTAGTGTTGAAACAATCTCAATTAATGTCGGCGATACGATTTATTTTTTAAATGCGGATCCCTTTTTTCATAATATCTTTAGCCTTTCTGACACTCAATTTTTTGATCTGGGATCTTATCCCAAAGATGAGTCTCGTCCGGTTGTATTTACTACTCCGGGCTTAGTTCAAATCGAGTGCGCGATCCATTCTCAAATGATGCTAACAGTCGAAGTTAAAGAGTGAGCGGCTTTCATGACTCATACTGTAGCGATAGCTTTTACTTTTACCCTTTCACTCTTTTGTTTGGACATTTATGCCGTAGGCTTGGATCGGGGCGCTAAGGTTTATGCCGAACGTTGTGTCCTATGCCATGGTAATACTGGCACGGGTGATGGTTATCTACCACTGCGAATTAACGATTATCCTGAGACAAATTTGTTTATCAAGATAAAAGCCGCAAGCAGAAAGCAAGTGATCTCTGTGGTCACTAAAGGTGTGAATCAAAATATGCCGCCATGGGAAGATGAGTTATCTCTTTTAGAGATTGCTGATGTGGCTGATTTGATCATTTACTTAAGGGAGGATACTGAATCTGCCGTTGCCATGTTAAATAAGTACACCAGCAAACTGCTACGAAGTTTAGAGGAAGGTAAGGTCATATTTGAAACCCGGTGCTCCTTGTGTCACGGAATGGGTGGTAAAGGTGATGGGCGCCTTTCAAAGCTTATCACCCAGCCTTCTCCTGCTAATCTAACTCAAAGTCGGCTGTTAAGGGCATCCATGTTTGACATAATCACCTTGGGTGGTCAAGCCGTCGGGCGATCATCTAAAATGCCTCCTTGGGGAGAGGTGCTGAGTGTTAATGAGATCAATGCAGTGACCGATTACGTTAAGACATTAAGGGATTAGCCAGATGTCAGTGTCTGATTCAATTCAATTAGTCATCAAAAAACGCTTAATACTGACCTCTATAGTGCTCTTTAGTATTCTTATTATTCTAGGCATCTATACCACCTATTCACTTTATAAGTTGAATATCGAAGTGGAACGGACATTCGAGAGTTCAAAGATCCGAACTGAGGCTATCTATACTGCAAACGATTCGGTTAATCATATGGAGAAGGCTTTAATCAAGTTAATTGCAGTCAGCGATAAGGCCAGCATCCGCGAGGCGGCGATCGCATCTATTCTGGCTACCTCTATTCTCGATGAGAAAATTCAGAACTTACAATCCCAGCTTCCAAACAACAATACGGTAAGTCTGCTTGCCCTCAGTTTGAATGAGATTAAGCCCCATAGAATGAAGATTATTGGCTATGCCAAAAGAAATCAAGACCAAATGGCGTTCGAGATAATTGAAGAGATAACCCCAAAGACATTAGACATTGCCCGCAATCTCAATAAGCTTATCAAAGAAGATCAAGCCGATATTAATCAGCTGCTGATCAATTTCAAACAATCGGAAATTAATACCTTAGTGGTGGTGATCATCATAATAACCATGACCATTGGCTTACTTGTGGTAGTCAATACACGACTGCAGAGCGCCAAGCTGGAACTAGATAAGTTAAATCATGAGTTAGAGGGCAAGGTTAAAGCTAGAACTGACGCCTTAAAACATTCTTTTGATGAAATTCAAACCACCTTGATGACCTTACAGCTCACTCAGAGCAAGCTAGTCGAGTCTGAAAAAATGGCTTCCTTAGGTTGTCTAGCCGCAGGAATTTCACATGAGCTCAATACTCCTATCGGGATCTGCTTAACGTCAGGCTCTTACTTGTCAGATTCGGCTCGTTTATTGAAAGAGAAATATGCCCGTGAAGATTTGGCTCGGGATGACTTCGACGAATTTATCAACACTATAGAGCAAAGTCTTTGCTTAATTTTATCCAACTTATCTCGTTCATCTAATCTGGTCAAAGCCTTTAAAAAACTGTCTATTCAGCAGTCATCTGAGACACCAAGGCAGGTAAATTTCTGCAATTATATCAACGAAATTATCTTTACCCTCAAGCCTAAGTTGAAGGGTAGTCAATACATCATAAATCTTGATTGCTCTGAAGCGGTTGAAGTTGAACTCGTTGTGAGTGTGTTGGAGGAGATTATGACCAACTTGATCATGAATTCACTGCAGCATGGTTTTGAAAACTTAGATAGAGGAGAGGTGTTTATTCATGTCTCAGAGCAAGATGACAAGATACGTTTAACTTACTCCGACTCAGGTAGGGGGGTGGCGGAAGAAGACTTTGAGAAAATATTTGAACCATTCTTTACTACCCAAAGAGGATTGGGGCGCAATGGATTAGGTCTTACCATAGTGTATAACTTGATTGTTCACTCGCTACAAGGGAGTATTTCCTGTCGACACGACACTCAGGGACACACTCTGTTTGAAATCGAACTCCCTAAGAAGCAGGGGGGTTAGCTAAAAATTTCTACATCTAAAGTTTTAGTCGCTGTAAGCTTAATGAGTAAAACTATGAGCCTCATTGTTATCAATGAATAGGACCTTATTGTCATTGGAGGAAACATGAGTGCATATGTCCACAGAACACCTTGTACCAGTCTAGAGTACTGGGCTTCACCAGTATTGAAGCGGCTTGGTTAGCGGGTTCTTTTTCTGCACTCCTAATGGCCTCTTCTCTCATCTGCACTCGTTTATTAGCTCTTTGCTCGATTTTGGTTAACTGGCTATCTGTTGCAAGCTTATTACTCGGTTCCACGCACATTTTCCAGCCATGAGGCTTGGTTCGAAGCATAGACTAATGCTCACGACATCTGGTATGTGTTTGCGGCTATTGCCACTGTCTCTGCGATTTTATTGATCATCTATGGAGTCGTGATTGAGCGGCTAGACGCCAAGAGAGAAGAGAGCAGGCTAGTAACAGGCAGTGACTTAGCTCTATAAGAGTCCAAACTGTGGAAGTTTAGGCGAAGCTTATGCTGAGGATGTGAGCAATAAAGCATTACGCCGATAGTTTTGCGGGGGGAATAGTTTTTATAATATTTTCTTAAATAGGCTAAGATTTTCGGACACCTATTAGCGCAAGTCAGTATAAATATTGCTATACTCCGCCCATTATTATTGAGCCTGATTATCATCGATTTCACGGGATGGTGTTTAGCTTAGTAAATTCGATTTATATCAGCGGAATATCAGTTGATTAGCATTGATATTCGCTTTCATGGCGAGCTTGTCGTCGTGATAAAAATAGGAATAGACCTTGAGCCAAGTTACCCCCAAAGCAGATACAAATATGTCATTTTCGACATTAACCTTGAAACCTGAGTTAGTTAGTAACCTAAAAACCATGGGTTATGACTCGATGACATCCATTCAGGCACAAAGCTTACCGGCTATCTTAAATGGTGAAGATGTAATTGGCCAAGGTAAAACAGGTTCAGGTAAAACCGCAGCATTTGGCTTAGGTCTATTAAACAAGTTAGACGTGAAACGTTTTCGTATTCAGTCGCTAGTCTTATGTCCGACTCGAGAACTGGCCGATCAGGTAGCGAAAGAGATCCGTACTCTGGCTCGTGGTATTCACAACATCAAGGTGCTGACCCTATGTGGTGGTGTGCCGATGGGGCCGCAGATCGGCTCGCTTGAGCATGGAGCCCATATCATAGTGGGTACGCCGGGTCGTATTATTGATCACCTGTCACGTGAGCTGCTAAATCTGGAAAACGTCAACACCTTAGTCCTTGATGAAGCCGATCGTATGTTGGAAATGGGCTTCTTACCTGATCTAGACTACATTATGGCTGAGATGCCACGTGAACGTCAGACCTTATTGTTTAGCGCCACATTCCCTAAGCAGATTCAAAAGGTCGCAGAAGAGATTATGTTTGAACCCGTGATGGTCAAGGTAGCATCAACTCACGACAGCAGCAGTATCGATCAGCACTTTTATCAGATCGACAGCAATAAAGATCGCCAAAAAGCGCTGCGATTATTACTGTTGCAGCATCGTCCCGAGAGCGCCGTGGTCTTCTGTAATACCAAGCGTGAAACCAAAGATGTTGCCGCCACATTAGCCAATGATGGCTTTAGCGTAGTGGCACTTCATGGTGATCTGGAGCAGAGAGATAGAGATATCACCCTGATGCAGTTCGCCAACAAGAGTGCCTCTATCATGGTGGCAACGGATGTCGCCGCTCGCGGTTTGGATATCGAAGCCTTAGATATGGTGATTAATTACGAATTTGCCTTCGATACCGAAGTGCATATTCACCGCATTGGCCGAACCGGGCGCGCTGGTAGCAAGGGGACAGCCTTTACTTTTTATACCTATGATGATGATTACAAGATCAAGTTATTAGAAGAGTATCTTGAACGTGATATCGTTAGCGAAGGTTTACCACCTGAGAACCTGTTAGACACCTTCCCGACTCAGCCTAAGATGGTTACTCTGCAGATCGAAGGCGGTAAGAAGAATAAGGTTCGCCCTGGGGATATTCTCGGAGCACTAACAGGTGAAGATGGGATTCAAGGCTCTGAAGTCGGCAAGATTAAGATCACCGAATTCCGCTCATATGTAGCCGTTGACCGCAAAGTCGCCAAGCGTGCTCTGCATAAGATAGTCAATGGCAAGCTTAAAGGCCGCATGTATCGTGCATGGGAAATGCGCTAGTCTGTCGACTAAGGCCCTAGGTTAGAGACTCTAGTTCCTAGGCTGCCAGCTTGTATAACATATCGAGAGGAAGGGAGTGGACTTAAGTTCACTCCCTTTTTTGTTGTTTGATAGTTTGTATCTCTGGCCGAAGAGATTTTCCAAACTCCGTTTGGATTAACGTCGTGGAATTCCATTTCATACAAGAGCAAGGTGGATAGCTCTCTTTAATCGAAGGTAAACCCTTCTAGTAAGTTATAAAGTGTAGATGCGGCTGTGAGCTTCGGCAGCATGGATGCTGTCGTAGAGCATACAGGGAGCGTACTTGCTGCGTCTCACAGAAGTATCTGCACATAAGCCCGCTGCCAGACAGGTGATAGGTTGCCATGAAGGTGCAGCCTTCATCTTCCACCTTACCAATACAAATTAAAGTAGTAGATCACCCCTAAACAAGTTGACCGACTAACCCATTTAGTCGAACACTTTATTACATGCAGAATATGTATTAAAAGCATCATCCCAGCGGCGAACATCGTTGGCGCGTCTCCAACGGGAGTGCCAGAACTCCATCAAGCAGGTACCACTGTCGAGCTCTATCAAAAGCGTATCTTGCTCTTTGACTTGCTCATAAGCTGGGTAATTTTTACTGCGTCCCCAGGTGATACCGCCACGGCTGTCAGCCCAATTTTGCCAGAAACTATCCAGACTCATCCATTGCTGGCTCGACGCTTCCCATGCCTTAGATTGCCCGCTCACTGCCATGACTTGACCGTTATGCTCACCTGTTATCTCAGTCATTTCGGTTATCTCGTCGGCTTTGGCTTGGGTTGTGATAGCGATGGACGCCGCTATGAATACCAAGAAAAAAACCGTAATGGCTTTAAAGGTAAGGATAAACTTGAGATTGAGTGTTTCAGTCATGTCACTATTCCTGTTTTTGTTTTTGTTTTTGTTTTTGTTTTTGTTTCTGTTGCTATTGTTAGATTTAGTCGTATATGTGCTGCTATTACTGGTGCTGCAATAAGACCTGATAAGTGAGAGTTTTATTCGATGAACTGAAAATAATTATAGAGCAGAACAATCGCGCTTTGAGTGTATGACTTAAGTAGGAAGTAAGATCCATGCCTACTTATAAGCGGATGTTAGTATATTGAAGAGGAAGAAAGGCGCTATTTCACTGCACTTAGTTGATACAAATAAAGTAAAAAGAAGAGTTAACCCCCTAACGACGAGAGCCTGGATACTTGGGAGTATCATCCTTTATACATAGCCAACTAATCTGGCTGGAAGTGTGTATATGATACTTAACTGGCACTAAGTGTGATTCATCCAATGATGCAATGCTTAACGTGTAGTATTTCGGATGCTTTGTATCGCGAAAGCTGATACTGGTACCACAGTTAGAACAAAATCCGCGCCTTGTGGTGTCTGAGGAAGCATATTCGCTTGGTTTGCCGCAAAGCCAACTGATCTGCTCGATAAGAAAATCCATCCAGCTGCCTACTACGGCTCCCGTGCTTTTTTGGCAGATGCGACAGTGGCAATGGTCTGCATCGAAGGGCATTGCCGATACACTATATCTGAGTGCGCCACACAAGCAGCCGCCTTCTAAATTGATGGCAGAAGCTTCTTTTACAGCTTGTTCTTGGGTCTTTTTCTTATTAGTCATTTTCCGAACTGTTCATGTCACTAAGTTGCCTCATTCATTGCCAGCATATCATACGCCTGCGCTTTGCTATCGACTGTGAGCAATACTCTGCTGGTCAATGGCGTGTCGCTCTTAGCCTAGTCACTAACCAGTCATAGTGCTTCAAATAAAACCTGTAAACGAATTTAAAGGGGAATCGATGCAAGGTGTGTTAGGTTAAGGTTAAGTTAATGGGTTTGTTGTGTTTCAGGGTGTTTGTTTGGTGGCTGCTAAAAATAAATCAAATGTGTCAGATATTTTTATTAATTACTCGAATAAGCTAAAGCGGGTCATTAGTAAAATCGTCCAACCTGACGATATCGATGACATAGTGCAAGATACTTTTGTTCGTAGTTATGAGGCTGAATTAAAGCAAGAGATTAAGTATGTCCGTAGCTATATGCTTAAAACAGCGAAGCATTTGGCATTAAATCATATCGCTAAATCCTCCCATAAATACAATGACTCTATTGAAACATTTGTTGAGCCTCCAATTGAACTTATCTCTAGCTCATTTGAGTCTGAATTTGAAAGTAAAGAACGCTTCTTACTATTTTGTCGGGCGACAGACCAGCTCTCAGGTCCTGTACGAAAATGTTTTATATTGAAAAAAGTGTATGGCTTAAGTCAGAGTGAAATTGCAAAATATCTAAGTATCAGTGAGAGCACAGTAGAAAAGCATGTGGCAAAAGGTTTGCTTAAGAGCGTACAGTATATGGAAAAAATGAGTGCTAACATGACTCAAAGTGACTCTTCAGTGAGTGTCACAGCCTCAATGGATAGATCAGCTAGTATCGCCAATAATCAGTCTAATATAAAAGAGTTTATTAGCCGATGAGTACAGTCAAAAAGTTTTACACCAAAGAAGATATTCAAGATCAAGCATCCAGGTGGGTAAGCCGTATCGATAGAGGTTTGTCTGAGGCTGAAATAGAGGCATTGTCGAAGTGGATAAGTGAGAGTAATGCGCATCGTGAGGCCTTGTTTTATATGGCTTCATATTGGGATGATTTAAGTGTCTTAAATGAATTAAGTATGCTATTCCCGCTTAAAAAGTCAGTGAGTAATGGTAAGGCTAAATGGCAATATTTGGCTGTTGCAGCAAGTTTTTTATTGCTGTTTCTTTTTGGTGGGCGTTGGGTTTTAAATACTCAATTCATTCAATGGGAATCTGGGGATAAACAGGAGTATGTCCAAAAGTTCGTTACCTCAATTGGTAAGCAAACCACCTTTTCTTTGCCCGACGGGTCAACAGTTCAATTAAATACGAATAGTGCTATCAAGGTTAATTATTCATCCAGCTATCGCCAACTTACATTAATACGGGGGGAGGCCAAATTTGATGTTGCGAAAGACAGATCAAGGCCCTTTACCGTTACCGTAGGTGAACAATCATTTACCGCCTTAGGCACTATCTTTAATGTGCAAAAAAACAATGATCTCGACATGGAGTTAGTGGTCAGCCACGGTAGGGTTTTGGTCACTATCGCAGGTCAGAGTATTGAGAAGATTACTGAGTCGATAAAGGATACTTCCAAGCAAGCGTTAGCTGGTTTGTTAGTGTCAACAGGCGAGAAGGTTGTGATTATTGAAAATACATGTAAAGAAGTTGAAAAGCTTCCGCTCGAACAATTGCAACGCGACTTAGCCTGGCAGCAAGGTATGTTAATTTTTGAAGGCGAACCTTTGTCTACAGCATTAACTGAGGTGAGTCGTTACTCATCCATTAAGTTTGATATTGTTGATCCGGCATTATCGGAATTAAAGGTGGCGGGTTATTTTAAGGCCGGGGATATAGATGGTTTGCTGGCCTCGTTACAGAGTAATTTTAGTATTGTCTACAGTAAAGGTGCTGACAACATCATTCATTTAACCTCTGCTAATGCAAAAACACCAATATTGGAAAATAAATAATTAATAAGAACAATAGAGGATTTCTCTTTCTGAACTGTTTATTCATATTGCGCGGATGGCAAATGCGAGTTTGTCCGAAGCAAATCACAGTATTGCAAACATGCTGCCTTTTATTACTGGCAATGGTGTTGTCATTTTCACCGTTTGTATTTGCCGATGGTTTGATTCGCTTTGATATTAGTAAACAACGCGCTGATAAAGCCATTATTGAATTTGCCAAGAAGTCTAATCAAACGATAGTTTTTTCGTTCGATTTAACGAGAAAACATCAAGCAAATGATTTGAAAGGTTATTACTCAGCTACTTCCGGTTTAAAAAAATTACTAGATGGTACCGGATTAATCGCTGTAGCTAATCTCACTGGTCTGTTGAGCATTCGAGCCGATGAACAGGATGGGATAAATACAACAATGAGAAAAACAACAATTGCAGCTTTAATTCCTCTGGCAATGGGGACAAGTCAAGTTACGCAAGCTGAAGAGGTAGCTCAAGTAGAGGAAGAAATGGAATTAATCTCTGTGATTGGTAGCCGAGTTCCTGGTAGAAGTTCAAATGAGTTACCTGTGCCGGTAGATATCTTAACCGCAGAAGATTTGGCCAATACCGGTCAAACGGAAGTGGGCCGTATGTTACAGGCCATTGCACCTTCATTTAATTTTTCAAGTTCAGCGATCAGTGATGGAACCGATGCATTAAGACCTGCCACTTTGAGGGGCTTAGGGCCAGATCAAACCTTAGTATTGATCAATGGTAAACGACGCCATCAAGCGAGTCTCATTCACATCAATACGTCGGTTGGTCGAGGTACAGCTGGGACTGATATGAATGCGATTCCAGCATCTGCTATTAAGCGTATTGAGGTGTTGCGTGATGGCGCAGCGGCTCAATATGGCTCGGATGCTATCGCTGGTGTGATCAATATTGTGTTAAAGGATGCAGAAGACGGCGGTAAAGTCGGCGTCTCTTATGGTGAGTATTCTGAAGGTGATGGCGAAACCACCAACATCGATATCTCAAAAGGTTTTGCCTTGGGTGACAATGGCTTTTTGAACACGACATTTAATTATCGCGATCGTGGCTATACCAATAGAGCGGGTTTGCATGGTTCTTGTCAGTTTTCCGGGTGTACAGATGCTGGAAACGGTGCGCAGTTAGCAGGCGATTCACGGGAGTTAACCGCGAGTAGAAATACGTTCCGTATCGGTGATGCGAACTCTGAGCAAATAGGTGTGGTAGTTAATACCGGCTTTGAACTAGACGAAGGGGAATTGTATGGTTTTATCACCTACTCAAATCGAGATAATGAATCCGCGGCATTCTTTCGTCACAACAATAACAATGGTGGTAACGCCCCTTTACAAGATGGTGATGCAACCATTCCGGCAGGCTTCTTACCCAAAATTAACTCCGAGATAAATGATGTATCTTATAATTTTGGTTACAACACTGAATTTAATAACGATGCGACATTAGATCTGTCATATACCTATGGTCGTAATAAAATCGACTATACAACAAGTGACACGATTAACTCATCATATGCTAATTCATTGATCTACACCTCTTCGATGAGTGCGGATGAGATACGTACCTCGGTGCCACGTCAAGGTTTTGCTTATGGCTTAGAGCTTTCGTTACAAACAATAAACCTGGATTACACTCAGCAATTTGAGCTGTTTGGACTGGCGATGGGAGCGGAAATAAGAACGGATGAATATCGTGTTAACCCCGGAGATGAATACTCTTATCGAGACTATGATACCGAATCAGGGGAAAGCCTTTATGACACTGATCGTAGTGCCGGCACTCAAGGTTTTGGTGGAATAGGTCCTATTTCTGCTGTGGATGAGTCACGTGATGTGATCTCCTTTTATGCTGAGATGGAAGCCGATATTACCGACGACTTACTGATTAGTGGTGCAGCGCGCTATGACCGTTATGATGGTTTCGGCGACAGCACTAATTTTAAGTTAGCGGCAAATTGGTCCATTACAGAAGAGATTTCATTGCGAAGTGCTGTGAGTACCGGGTTCCGTGCTCCTTCAATGCAGCAGCTGTATTTCAATAATATAAGTACTCAGTTTATTACCAATCCTGAAGATCCTTCAGGCGATCAGATAGCTGTGCAGATTGGTACTTTTAGAAATGATAGTAAGCTGGCTAAATCGATTGGTATTCCTGAGCTGAAAGAGGAAGAATCCACTAACTTTAGTATTGGTACCGTTATCGACTTTGGTTATGGGCTTAACATGACCATAGATTATTACTCGATTGATATCGATGATCGTATTGTGATCAGTAATAAGTTGGGTTATGGCTTAGCCGATGAGCTAGATGATGCCCTTACTGCTGCAGGAGCCGGTGCCGGACAGTTTTTCTTAAACGGTGCAGACACTGAGACAACTGGTGTGGATATCATTGCTACATGGAATACGGAAGTGTTAAGTGGTGATTTAAAGTTAACCTTTGCAGCTAATTTTACTGAAACAGAAGTGACAGATATTTTCACGCCCCCTAACAGTGCGTTAGATGGGATCCCACCAGAAGATATCTTTTCTGAGCAGGACATCTCTATTATCGAAGATTGGCAACCTGAGGACCGTATGAGTCTAAGCAGCTTATACACACAGGGTGATTGGAGCGTGAATTTAGCGTTTAACCGTTACGGTGAATACACAGTGACTGATGGAGATAGTCAAACCTATGGTGCGGAAATTCTGACAGATCTGAGAGTTAATTATCATTTGACTGAAAATTTGTCATTTAATCTTGGTGGTAATAATATTTTCGATGTTTACCCTGATAAAAATGAAATTGGCAACTCGAGAGCGGGTGTCATTGTCGACAATGATGGTAATGAGATAGTGAACAGCCCAGGTGTGTTTACTTATTCACGTCGCTCAGCCCCTTTTGGGTTTAATGGGGCTTATTTCTATGCTGGAGCTGAATATAGTTTCTAATAAACTCTTCACCTAGTTTATCCCAATAAAAAACCTAGCAAAAGCTAGGTTTTTTTTGGTTAAATGATATTCTCGCTGCTGACTTTATAGTCGTCACTTTTATCGATTTGAATTACTTGTTGCCCCAAATATTGCCATTACTTGAAGGCTTTGAGGCGCCAGCACTTGCACTGTTTTGTGACTGAGACCCTGATCTACGACGGCTATGACCCGAGTTATTGTCATTTGGTTTATGACCGCGAGCGGCTTCGCCACTGCGTTGACCATCTTTATGCTCGACCTTGCCTTCGCTGTTGCGGGATTGACGAGAACCTGAGCTTGAACGAGCATCATTACTACGTGAATTCGAGTTGCCGTTACGACCATTACCACGGCCATTAGCATTACGCGGGCCACGGTTTTGACCATGCTTTCTGTCATTGAGATCGGTTTCGGCTACAACTTGAGTTGGCACAAAGCCTTCCACTTCCTTACGGGGAATAGTTTGCTTTATTAAGCGTTCTATATCCCTGAGAAGCTTGCTTTCATCACCACTCACTAGGGAGACTGCTTGACCACTGGCGCCAGCGCGACCAGTACGGCCGATACGATGGACATAATCCTCTGGTACATTCGGCAAGTCGAAGTTAACTACATTAGGCAGTTGGTCGATATCGATACCACGAGCTGCAATATCGGTTGCGACTAATACACGAACAGCACCACTCTTGAAGTTAGCAAGGGCTTTTGTTCGTGCGCCTTGGCTCTTGTTGCCATGGATTGCGGCTGCGGTAAGTTCTTTAGCTTCGAGGTTCTTGGCTATGCGGTTTGCGCCATGCTTAGTGCGGCTAAAGACTAAGACCTGTTTCCAGTCATTTTGCTTGATCAAGTGGATTAGCGCAGCGGTTTTCTGCTTCTGATCGACCTGATAGATATATTGCTCAACGCTTTTTGCCGTGGCGTTACGTGGCGTAACAGATATCTCGACAGGATTGTTCACTAAGCCTTTAGCCAGTTTACGAATATCGTCGGAGAAGGTCGCCGAGAACATTAGGTTCTGGCGTTTAGCCGGCAATACTCTAAGGATTTTTTTGATGTCATGAATGAAGCCCATATCTAACATTCGATCGGCTTCATCGAGAATGAGAACTTCAAGTTGATTGAAGTTCACTGCACCTTGGTTGTATAGGTCAAGTAAACGACCAGGCGTGGCGACTAAGATGTCGACGCCTTTACCTAGCTTAGATATTTGCGGGCCTATGCCTACACCACCGAAGACTACTGCGGATTTAAGTGGTAGATGCTTACCATAGGTATCGACACTCTCGGCTACTTGAGCTGCAAGCTCTCGAGTTGGTGTTAATACCAGAGCGCGTACCTTCTTAGCTTGAGCACGATTTCCTCTGCTTAACAGCTCTAATAGAGGTAGTGTGAAGCCTGCGGTTTTACCTGTACCAGTCTGGGCTGCTGCCATTACATCTTTGCCTTCGAGCACTGCGGGGATCGCTTGAGCTTGAATGGGCGAAGGTGTCTCATAGCCTTTATTGGCTACGGCTTTTAAAATCGGAGCGGATAAACCCAGGGAGGTAAAACTCATAGATTGGTCTCTTGACGCGGCTAAAAACAGCGGCTTTCATGGAGCCAGATGGTCTGGCGGGCGTGCAGCTTACAGGATCTGTGCTGAAAGCGCTAATTTATAACCGATATCAGTTCACAGCATAGTCGATTAAATGAAATACGCGTTTATTGGCGCTTATATTTCGGTAAACATAAACTGCTGAGACAGCCTGAGCATATCATTCATGCTCTCAGCGCGACTCAAGCCTGAGGTATAGCCCATGGTTCTTTCTGTGGTATATACGCGGTTAAAGGTGTTGTTGATACCACCAATAAGCCTGACTTTAGAGCTGTCATCAGCAACACAGTGATTGGTCTTGTACTCGACGATATGGTTGAGTACAGGGCGCTGGCCTTCGGGAATAGAGCTTGGATAGATGAGCGATTCACAGCGATTAGTGGTGCGAGAGAAACTATCCATCAATTGCCACTCTGGGTGTGGCAGCTCTTTAGCGCCTTCTTCTTCGTTGTTTTTGATAGTGTGTGGAGCAAAATAGGCGTGGTGGTCCACCTGTTGATCCTTGAAGGTTAAGATCCCGGCATTGGCATCGAAAAACTCGGGGCCTTGATTCATGGTTGCCATCTTATGTTGGATCACATCCTGGATAAGTTCACGTTCGCCATAGCGATACTCATAGCCTTTATAGGAAGCATTTCCACCAACAATCTGAGTGTATGATGGCATACGATAATTTCCACCGCTTGGTGTGGAGGAATATACATCACTCATGCCGCCTAGATCATTCGAGCCTAAGACCCGGCATGAATTTGGGATCTCTGGTACATATGTTCGTGTCCTTGTACTCAGATGACATCATACTGGGCAAATAGCTCACGGATCTCTTTGTGAATATCGAATAATCAATTATCGCCTTTGGTGCCTTGTACTATCTGCTCGCGGGTCTGGCCATATTTAGCACCGACTAGGCCATCGTGGCTGGCTATCACCACATGATCAAACTTACCTTCATTGTCGGTAATGACTTCCTTGATCCAACCGAATGCGATAGGCAGGTTGTAATACGCCAGGCCTATTACTAACGTATTCTCGCGTATGATGTAGTAGTTGAGCCACTCGGCTGTAGGCATATGAACTGCGTCTTGTGGAATGTAATGACGCATGTTTTCAATCCACTCAACAGTATGGGCATGGCTGGTCTCGTGGTTACCCATAACTGGCAGGAACTCCATGCCATCGGCCTGATATCTCTCTGCGATTGAGCGCCATTGAGCCCATTCTTTGGTTGAGCTATTATCGGTAAGGTCGCCTACTGGGATCACTAAATTTACCCCTTCGGCTAGATGCTTAGCAAGCACGGCCTCCATGGGATGCATGGCGATGGTGAGAGCGATTAGGGTACGTTTAAACATGGTAAGCCTTTATATTATTATTGATGAATAGCATTTAATACTTTGAAATTGAGGTGAATAAATTGAATTAGAGGCTGAGCTTCAGGTCAGAAATTGAGTAAGTGATACACTTTTTGGGTTAAATCAAATGATAAATCTTGGTGCTCTAGTCATTATTGAACTAGGAAAAATAAAAACTTTTACTTCAAGGTGTTTTAATTTCAATTTGAAACTGCGTGTTTCAGGGGTCAGTGGATAAATGGAGAATTTCGCTTCTTATTGCTCGCTCTTCGTTGGCTAATTGCTCTGTCGATAAAGATAGCTCGTTAAATGATGTTGTTTAAAGTCTGTACGTGTTAATCTCGCGCCCTAAACGCTCATCTCTGCTAAAGCACTTGAGCTATTAGTCTTTAGGTTTTATGAAACAGTCGATAGTTGGTTATCTAAAAGATGATGAGAATCATTGGGTTGCTATACTTCAATGTGAACATTATCAGCATGTGAGGCATATGCCGCCTTGGATTATCCGCCCTTGGGTGATAACTACAGAAGGCAGAACGTCTATGCTTGGTTATAAACTGAATTGCAAAAAGTGTGATCTAGGTTTGCCTAAAGATGTGAATGAGTGAAACCGTTGGAAAAATTTTGACTTAACGCCATACCTCTATGATTGGCGATAAGATTATATCTGTAGGAAATAAGTAATATGACACAAACTAAGAAGTTCGATTTTCGCATCAAACAAGATAAAGAGGTTTGGGCTGCTGAGATCACTCGCCGTATGACAGCAAGAAAGACAGTCGTTTCTAAGAGAAAGACTGGCTTTGCAACTGAAGCTGAAGCAACGGCCTGGGGTGAGAAAGAGCTTAAATCATACCTTGAAAACTTGATGGAGCGTAACGAACGCAAAGCTAAGCAACGTGAAGAGCGGACTGAAGCTGCTGCGACGAAAGAGCAGGCTGCAGATGCGTGGCGTGAAGCTCGTGATGTTGCCGATGGAGAATCTGGTTCCGATTCTTTTGACGAAGACAGCGATGACTATGCGTCTGATAAGTAATGCGTCTGATAAATAGTTTGTAGCGTGTCGCTTAGGTGTTTATACCTTCGATCGACATGAGACATACTCAGATGTGAGAAGGTCGGTTGAGCAAATGCTTACCGGCCTTTTTTGTGGCATCAAGAAAGTTTTCGATGATGCCAACTTTACGTAAAAGTTCCTCTTTTTTTTGATCTAGCTCAATTTTTGTGAATCCCTTAACATTTACAGCCCTGTTAGTTTCTTCCGCAACCAATGCCTGCGATACTGCGTGCACTCTCACTTCCCTCGATTTCATCATGAAATACTATTTTGCAGGAGCGGCATGGACAAATCGTTAGAGAAACAATTGATTTCTTGGTTAAGGCAGCAAAAAAAGGCCTGTGGTTTCTATCTCAATTTAACCGTTTTATTTGGCTTACTAACCGGATTTTCTCTGGTCGTACAGGCATACCTACTCTCGACGATACTCCATGGCATCATTATTCTAGACTTGCCCAAATCTGACTTCGTCCATGAATTTATATTGTTGCTGGGATTAATTCCCCTGCGAGCAATATTGGCATTTGCTCGTGAGCGCGCCAGTTTTGAATCGGGGAAGCGTCTTAGATTGCAGATCCGCAGTGCGGTGCTCGATAAACTTACCGAACTGGGTCCAGCTTTTGTGAAGGGAAAACCCGCAGGAAGCTGGGCAAGTATCGTACTTGAACAAGTCGAAGACCTGCATGATTTTTATGCCCGTTACCTACCGCAGATCATTCTGGCAGGCTTTATACCGCTAACAATTCTGGTGGTTGTCTTCCCGTTAAACTGGGCCGCAGGCATTATTTTATTAGCTACGGCGCCACTTATTCCTATGTTTATGATCTTAGTGGGCATGGGGGCTGCCGATGCAAATCGGAAAAACTTCAGCGCTCTAGCTAAGCTTAGTGGCCACTTTATGGATAGATTAAAGGGCCTTAATACCTTAAAGCTGTTTAATCGCGGCGAAGCCGAAGCGAAAGAGATTGAATCTGCCTCGGAAGAGTTTCGTGAAAGAACCATGTCAGTACTGAAAATGGCATTTTTAAGCTCTGCGGTATTGGAGTTTTTTGCTGCCGTGTCTATCGCGGTTCTGGCGGTCTATTTTGGTTTCAGTTATCTGGGTCATCTTAATTTTGGAGACTACGATCATGGCATTAGCCTGTTTATCGGCCTGTTTGTGCTGATGCTGGCTCCAGAATTTTACCAGCCATTACGCGATATGGGCACACATTACCATGCAAAAGCACAAGCCATAGGAGCGGCCGAAGAGTTGATGGCCCTGTTAGAATATAGGCTTGAGTCAGATGTCAGTGAAAAAAAGGCTGGTGGCATTGAATTGGACTGGCACAGCGGAGCCGAGATTATCGCCACGGATTTAGCCGTGATGAGTCATGATGGTAGTCGATTAGTGGGCCCATTGAGCTTTCACCTCAAATTCGGTGAACATGTGGCGCTCGTTGGGCCAAGTGGCTCAGGTAAAACCTGTCTACTCAACGCCATACTTGGCTTTTTGCCTTATCAGGGCTCACTTCAGATTAACGGAAATGAGTTAAAAGATCTGGATAAAGCTCATTATCGAAGGCATCTTGCTTGGCTTGGACAAGACCCTCAGCTTTTTCATGGCTCGATTAGAAGCAATGTGGCCATGGTTAATCCTGATATGGGGGACGCCGAGGTTGAGGCATTATTGGCTAAAGCTAAGGTGTTGGATTTCGTTCAGGAGCAAGCCTTAGGCTTAGGGTATCCAATTGGAGAGCAGATGGCAGGTGTCTCTGTTGGTCAGGCTCAGCGCATCGCGTTAGCCAGGGCCTTAGGACAAGAGGCTAAGTTGTTTCTGTTAGATGAACCTACAGCAAGCTTAGACAGTCATAGTGAGCAGGCGGTACTCAGTGCACTGCGTGAAGCAATGTCACAATCCTCATGTTTGATGGTGAGCCATAGACTTGAACAGCTCGATGGGATGGATACTATTCTAGTGCTGGATAAAGGCGATATCGTTCAGAGAGGAAGTTTTGATGAACTGAATCGAGTAGAAGGGCTATTTAGACAGATGCAAGATGATGAGTGCGAACTGGATACCTGTATGGATAAGGAGTCACACTCATGAGAGTCCTATTACCTTTTATCAAGTTGTTTAAGCATCAGTGGCTGATGATGTTCACCGGTCTGATATTGAGTATCACCACCTTGATGGCCGGTATCGGGTTACTCTCGCTGTCAGGCTGGTTTTTATCGGCCGCGGCAGTAGCGGGTTTAACTGCCGCGACGGCTATGATGTTCAACTATTTTACCCCTGCTGGTGGGGTGAGGTTTCTATCCATTGTCAGGACTGCCAGTCGTTATGGTGAGCGTTTAGCTACCCATGAAGCAACCTTTAAATTGCTGACACAGCTTCGTACCTGGGCTTGGCGTAAATTACTGCCACTCAGTGCTAGTAATATGCAGGGGCTGAGGCAAGGCGATCTGTTAAACCGGCTCGTTGCCGATATCGATACCTTAGATCATCTCTATCTTAGGCTATTAACCCCTATGGTGGCATCTTTCTTGATGTTAGCTGCCTTATATCTGTTTGTAGCTTGGATAGATGCCGACTTAGCCTTAGTGCTATGCGGTAGCTTACTCTTAATATGGCTGTTATTGCCTTGGATATTCTACTTCCTTGGCCGTAAACCTGGTGTGGGAATACTTGAAAGTAAGCGGGCTTATCGGATTGAAGTGCTGGAGTTTATCCAGGGGCTGGCTGAGATCTCACTGTTTGGTGCAAACGACCGTTTTAGGGCTAGATTAGCTGAATCAGAGGCGAGTTTGCTCAATAGCCAAAGGGCAATGGCAAACGTAACAGCGTTGAGTCAAGGTGCCTTGATTTTATGTCACGGCCTTGTGGTGGTGCTTATGTTGTATATGGCAGCATCCGGCGTCGGTGAGCACCTGCCTCCTGGACCTATGCTTGCTATGATAGTTTTTATGACCTTGGCATGTATCGAGATGTTAATGCCAATAGCGAGCGCTTTTCAACATCTTTCTGCGTGTGTGTCGGCCGCTGAGCGGGTTAATGAGCTTGTGGAGCAGGAGCCCGGGATCTGTTTTAATGACCAGAATACTGCTCGTGTGACTCGTGGTGAATTGTGCCTTGAAGATATCGTGTTCGCCTACGAGCAAGATGCTCGAGAAAAGACCCATGTACTTAAGGGGATTAACTTATCAATCAAGCCCGGTGAAAAAGTGGCTTTGCTTGGGCAGACAGGCTGCGGAAAGTCCAGTTTATTGTCGTTAATTACCCGGGAGTGGCTGCCCGATTCTGGCCGAATTGTGCTTGATGGCGTTGAGATAGACCAATATAGTCAGCAGGCCTTAACCGACGGTATTACCTTAGTGAGTCAGCGTATCTATTTGTTTAGTGGCACATTAAGAGACAATCTATCCTTAGCACAAAAACCAGTGGATGAATTGCCAACGCGGGCCGAACGTAAAGCGGCTAAAGACACTAATGATAAGTTGTTGATTGAGGTGTTACAAAAAGTCGGGCTTAGTGCACTGCTCCTGGGAGAAGAGCCGCTCGATGTATGGATAGGTGAGGGGGGAAGACAGCTCTCTGGTGGAGAGCAGCGCCGCATCGGGGTAGCAAGAGCCTTGCTGCGTGATGCGCCTGTGTTGTTGCTCGATGAGCCGACGGAAGGCTTAGATAAGCGTACCGAGAGAGAAATTCTGAACCTGCTCTTTGAATTCGCCAAAGATAAGAGCTTGTTGATGATCAGTCACAGACTCACGGCCATGGTGCAGATGGATATGATCCACTTGATGGAAGAAGGAATGCTGAGATCGTCCGGAAATCATAGTGAGCTATTAGTAAAAGATGAATACTATGCCAGTCTCAACCATAAGCTCAGCTAGTTAAGTCTGTAGCCCCTGCCTAGCTCTCCAGCTCGACTACAGGCGAGAAGGACAGCTAATCTAGTGCTAACAGTAAGGAAGGGGCCAAGCGAAGTAACGAGAGAGAAGCGAGTAGCATTCTCTCTTGCGGATTTGAATTTTATCTGACTTTGCAGTGAATTAGCCTAAGCGTTTTGCAAACTCAAGATAACGGTTCACTTCATCTTCTTTGAACTTAAATTCGTCTTCATCACCAATATTTGTGAGCAAATTCTCTCTGGCATAACGTTTTATGGTGGCTTCAGATTTACCTAAGATTTTACTGACCTCATCAAGACCTAACACTTTGTCACTCATCTTTTACTCCTGAAATTGGATGGGAATGACTCAAGTATAGTCAAAGACCACAGCTGTGCGCCCTATAAGAAGAGCCAAGTCACTCCATCTATTCAGCATTTAAAACAAAAAAAGCCAGATACAGGGTCTGGCTCTTTTGTTAACTAATTTTTAGCTTAAGATTAGCTAACGAGTCATTGAAGGAATCAATTACTCGTCACTGTCACCTAGTGACAATAATGTCGCATTACCGCCTATTGCGGTAATGTTATTAGTGCGGGTTTTTTCTGTGATGAAGCGAGTTAGGTAGTGTGGCCCACCAGCTTTAGGACCTGTGCCCGACAGACCTTGTCCACCAAATGGCTGTACACCGACCACGGCACCAATTTGGTTACGGTTGATATAGACGTTACCTACGTTGACCTTGCTGGCAACTTCCAGGGCATGGCCTTCGTTACGACTGTGGATGCCTAAAGTCAGACCGAAGCCCGTGCTGTTGATCTCATCGATCACCTTAGCCAGATCAGAAGCCTTGTAGCGAATCACATGCAGGATGGGTCCGAAATGTTCTTTCTCTAGTACCTTGATTGAATCAATTTCTACAGCCGTGGGTGCGACAAAGTGACCTTTTTCTGTTCCTGCTGGCAGATCTAGTTGCTTAAGGAGGGTGCCGACTTGCTTGATATGGTCGATATGGGCATTGAGGTTTGCCTGAGCCGTTGCATCTATCACTGGCCCTACATCAGTCTTGATTGAGCTAGGATCGCCTATGGTTAGCTCATCCATGGCACCTTTCATCACCTCAAGCACTCTGTCTGCGATATCTTCTTGAAGGAAAAGTACCCGTAGTGCCGAACAACGCTGTCCTGCGCTAGTGAATGATGAATCAACCACATCATGAACGACTTGTTCAGGCTGTGATGTTGAATCGACGACCATGGCATTCTGGCCACCGGTTTCGGCTATAAGTGGGATAATAGCGCCTTCACGGTTAGCAAGAGTACGGTTAATCAACTTGGCAGTGCCTGTAGAGCCGGTGAAGCAGACGCCACCAATACGTTCATCAGATGTAATTGCCGCACCAACGGTGGCGCCTGTGCCTGGAAGGAATTGAAGCACATCTTTAGGAATTCCCGCTTCATGTGCTAGCTGCACCGCACGGAAACCAACGATAGAAGTCTGCTCTGCAGGCTTAGCGACAACGGTATTACCTGCGGCTAGCGCTGCGGCTACTTGACCAATAAAGATCGCTAGCGGGAAGTTCCATGGACTGATACAGACGAAGATCCCACGACCTTGAAGGAACAGCTCGTTGAGCTCACCTGTTGGGCCAGGAAGTAATTCAGGCTGAGCCATCATCTTCTTGGCTTGAACGGCGTAGTAGCGACAGAAATCTACGGCTTCCCGAACTTCATCGATACCATCTTGAATGCTCTTACCCGCTTCACGGGTACAGAGGACGATAAGCTCTTCACGGTTCTCTTCGAGTAGATCGGCAAGCTTTTGCAATGCATTAGCACGAACTTCGACAGGCGTGTTACACCAGCCACTAAAGGCCGAATCTGCACCAGCAAGGGCTTGTTCGATGGCCTGATTATTAGCGAAAGCTAGCTTACCCACGACTTTCGTGGTGTCAAAGGGGCTGACTACTTCGTTTGTTTCACCGCTTAAAAGCTCACCATTGACTAGAGGCCCCGCGTTCCAGCTGGTATCTTTAAATTTCTCGAGAGCCGCGAAAAATGGCTCAGATTCAGAGATTATATTCATGTTGAGTCCCTTGGAGTTTTTACGCTCTGCGCCAAAAATATCGGCGGGTTTAACTATCTTATTATTAGATAAGGTTTTATATTTCTGCAGTGTCTTTACTGGGTGAACGACAAGTGACTCGATGGGAACTTTGGGGTCGACCAGCTTATGGACAAACGAGGTGTTTGCCCCATTTTCGAGCAAGCGACGTACCAAGTAGGGAAGTAGCTCTTTATGTTCTCCAATGGGGGCATAGATACGAATACGTGTCGTTGGAATTTCGGCGATTAACGTATCGTAAAGTTCCTGTCCCATACCGTGAAGACGTTGGAATTCATACTGGCGATCGCCTGCCATATCCATAATGACTGCAACAGATTGGGCGTTGTGTGTTGCAAACTGAGGGTAGATGGCACCTCTAGTTGCATCTGAAAGTAGGTAACGTGCAGATGCAAGATAAGATACATCTGTGCCAGCTTTACGAGTAAAGAGGGAGTATCCACCCTCACCAGCTTGTTGAGCCCACTTTAATTCGCTATCCCAGTAGGCGCCTTTAACTAAACGTACAGGGATCTCATCACCTTGATCTTTTGCTAGGCGAGTTAACCAGCAAAGTACAGGGAGACCACGTTTGGCATAGCTCTGCACTACGATACCTAATAAACCCCAACCCTTGGCTGCATCTGAGTTATAGAGTTTCTGGAACAGTTTTAAGTGAAGCTCGAGTCTATCCATCTCTTCAGCATCAATGGAAATACCGACATTTAACTTACGGCCTTGCTGAATAAGCTTGATCAGTGTGTCATAAAGCTCACTGAGGACACGATCTTCATTGGCGACTTCGTATCTTGGGTGAAGGGCTGACAACTTGATAGAGATAGTGGGTCGGGGCGCTTTGTTCTCATCATAGCTTTGGGCGCCAAGTGCTGCGATTGCAGATGAATATTCATCGAAATACTTATCTGCATCAGCTTTAGTGAGAGCAGCTTCGCCGAGCATGTCGTAACTATGTGTATAGCCAATCTTGCGGTTAGCTTCACTGTTCTTAAGACCATCTTTAATACTGGTACCCAGGACAAACTGCTTACCCATGATCTTCATGGCTGCAAGCATGGCCTGGCGAATAACGGGTTCGCCGACTCGATTGACTAGACGGTTTAACAGGCTGCTGGGTTTGCCGTCGATATTCTTATCGAGTGTGACAATTTTGCCAGTGATCATTAAGCCCCAGGTGGAAGCATTGACTAACGTAGAGTCGCTTTGACTCATATGCAGGTCCCATTTAGCACCCGATAGCTTATCTTGGATAAGGGCATCGGCAGTCGCTGAATCAGGGATTCGCAGTAGCGCTTCGGCAAGACACATTAGGATAATACCTTCTTGTGTCTCTAAGCTGTATTGTTGCAGAAATGCATCAATACCAACCATTAAACCTTTCTTGTCATATTGGCGAACTTTGGCAACCAAATCATGAGCTCTCTTAGTGACGCGCTGAATTTCTTCGTCACTAGAGGGGACAAGTTTGATCAGTTCAGATAGATATTCATCTTCATCGACAATGTAGTTATTGGTGATGGCTTTAAACAGCTCATCGAGATTGGCTGAGTCATAAAGACCAGTCAGAACTTCACTCGCTTTGAACATAGTAATCACTTCCATCTGGGCCGGTTAAGGACAGTTTGCTTGAACAAAATCTTCTCTAATTTAGCTTTGAAGAGCCTTTAGATAAGCGTAGTAAGATGCATCTTATTTTTTGTATACAATCGAGCATCTTTCCGCGGGATAATATCATCAAAATGTGACGAGGAACACTATCGTAGTCGTGAATGTGAGTTTTGTTTGATCTTGTCCGGCCAGATGGTGTGCAACGTCACTGTCTATGCGGGGTGGTGAATGTAGAAATAAAAAAGCCAGCATTTTAAATGCTGGCTTTTAGGGGGTGTTTTGTGTGGGGAATGGCTGTTTACCAGCGATTCTTCTGTTTACGTCTGGGTCTAGGTAGATAGACTAAGATGACACCTATCAATAAACCTATGGCTGCTATGATGCCACCTTCTTGCCACATCTGGAAACGTTCGTTCTTTTCGATGTTAGCTAGCTTGCTAGTGGCGTTATCGCGCTCACTGCTTGCTTTAGCTAGGTCTCGTTGAGCACGACTAAGATCTGACTTGAGTTGACTCAGCTGTTCTGCATTGTTATCGCTGGAGCTAAGGGCTTGCTCTAATTCAGACTTGGTCTTAATTAATTCAGCCTGCACTTCGGGTAGCTGTTCACGGAAACTCTTTTGGCGAGTCACCATTGTCGCTTCAACCCAGCCTTCACGACCTTTATGGTCGATGATCTTAGTGTAATCACCCTGAGTCTCGCCCAATAGTGAGATTGCCTGGCCTGCCTCAACACTACCCAATATTCGGAATTGGGTACCCGGTCCACCATGAAGATAGAGATAGACTTTATCGGATATGTATCCAGCTTGGCCTGCGGCCAATAAGCTTGGAGAGAGTAGTAACAGTCCCACTAAAGCAAAGAATCTTAACACTTTGAATTCTCATCAACGAAATATAGCCACATGCTAGGGATTTGCAGGGCGTTTTGCAAGGCCTAGATGCAAGAGATATGTCTGTGGGTAGATGAAGCTTAATTAATGTCAAAACTTGGACGAGACTAGAGGGACTGTCATGAAAATGACGGGGATTAAACGAGCATTACTTCAGTGGCTGAGAGCGGAGGTATAAAAAAGGGAAGCGTTAGCTTCCCTTAATAATCTGTGACTACAGGCTAAGTCTAATGGCTTAGCTGAAGATGCCTTTTATGGTAAAGAAGAACAGAATCGACAGTGCGGCGCCTGCAGGTAAGGTGATCACCCAAGAGACTACAATGTTTCTGACCACACCCATGTTAATTGCTGCGATTCCACGGGCCATACCTACGCCTAACACTGCACCCACTAAGGTTTGTGTGGTAGAAATGGGTAGACCTGTGCCCGATGCAATCACTACGGTTGAAGCTGCTGCAAGTTCTGCTGCAAAACCACGGCTTGGGGTAAGGTGAGTAATGTTTTTACCTATGGTCTTCATTACGCGCTTACCAAAGATGGCAAGACCCATGACGATACCTACGGCACCTAGTGGAAGAATCCACCACACGATAGCAGCCTTGTTACCAATCTCACCACCACTGTTGACCACTGATACTACAGCCGCTAGTGGACCAATCGCGTTAGCGACATCGTTCGATCCATGAGCAAATGCCATACAACAAGCTGTGACGACCATCAAGACAGCGAAAACTTTCTCGACGTTGCCGAACTGAGTTTGGCGATCGGCCTTGCTGTCCATTTTAAGGCGTTTAATCGCTATCGTACCGCCGATACCTACAATAACCGCAATACCAGTAGCTAAAGCATATGCCTCGGCAGTGCTGAAGTGTAGACCGATATGCTTAAGACCTTTTTGAATGGTCACCAGAGACATCATAAAGCCTGCCAGCGCCATGTAGAAAGGCACGTAACGCTTAGCATTTTCCAATGGATTATCGGTGTTGAAGATGAGCTTCTGCACACTCTGGAATATCATAAAGGCAATAAAGCCAGATATTGCCGGAGTGACAACCCAGGAGCCAACGATACCTGCAACCTTGCCCCATTCAACTGCTTCTGTGCCCACACCTACCGCGGCGAAACCAACGATGGCACCGATAATAGAGTGAGTGGTAGATACTGGCCAGCCAAGAGCTGATGCCGCTATCAACCAGATGCCTGCGGCTAATAGCGCGGAGATCATCCCGTAAACCAGTAGTTCTGGTGTGTCGACGAAGTAAGCTGAGTCGATAATCCCCTTACGGATAGTACTTGTAACTTCACCACCCGCTAGATAAGCACCGGCAAATTCGAAAATCATCGCAATGATGATCGCTTGTTTAATCGTAATCGCGTTAGAACCTACTGAGGTTCCCATTGCATTGGCAACATCGTTTGCGCCAATACCCCATGCCATTAAAAAACCAAATGTAGCCGCAATTGCAATCAGCAATGGGCCATTGGTGACTAATACATCAACCATGTTGTTACCTTGATAACTTTGTTGTTAGACGCGAGCTAGCATAAGCTCTAAACGGGAACCGACACGCTCGGCAAGATCTGCCAAGTCGCCAACCCATTCAATTATCTTGTAGAGGAACATCACATCGATAGGGTTCATATCGTTTTCGATAGCGAACAACTGACGACGGATCTTGATTTGAAGATCATCCGTATCTTCCTCGATTTTATCGAGTTCTGCGATCATCTTTGCGACCAAGTCAACTTCACGACCACGGAAACCGGTTTCTAGCAGGTCATCGAGTTCGTTGATTGCTTGTTTTGCTAGCGCTACTGCATCGAGGCAGCGGATTAAATAAGCACTGAAGGGGGCTTGAATCTCCTGAGGGACGACAAGTTGACGGCCTATGATACGACCAGAGATATCTTTTGCCTTGTTAGCGATTTTATCTTGCTGGGTTAGAAGCTCCAGTAGATCGGTACGCTCGACGGGCATAAACAGTCCACCAGGAAGCGTTAAACGGATTTCACGCTTAAGAGCGTCCGCTTCACGTTCCGTAGCACTGATCTGCTTACGTAGTTCAACTGCATTATCCCAATCTCCAGCGACTGTAGCGTCGAAAAATTGGACAAGTATCGATGCACATTGGTGCACTTTGTCTATATGCTCTTGTAGAGGCTTAATTGGCGATTTTGCAAACACGCCCAAAATAGAGTTTACTGGCATTGCCGTGTACCTATTTAGGTTATTCCACTGTTGGAAAAAGCGGGCGCATGTTAACCCAAGCGACCGCGTATTGAAACTGTGATTTACATTAAAAAAGACAGTTTTTATTCTAACGAGTTATATCTAAACTGCAAAGCGCAATCCTACGGATTGTTTGTGACAGTAATATTACATTTCATCCGGCAGATGAAATTTTGATTAAATATTAATGAAATTTTGATGACATTTTTTTTAGCGTCAAAAAATACAAAACTAAAACCTAAGACAAAGCGAGCGATTGGCTAATGAGTGCCGAGATAGAACTTAAATTATTTTTTCAATTAGAACAACAACAAACCTTGATTAATCTACTTGATAGGTTACCCAGTAGTGAGCAGCAGGCCTGCCGTAAATTGTCGAATGGCTATTTCGATACCCCAGATCTGCAACTCAGAAAATGGGACATGGGTCTTAGGGTTCGTGGCTGTGATGGCAAGCGTGAGCAGACGATAAAAACGGCAGGGACAGTGGTCGGGGGGATTCATTCACGACCGGAATACAACCTCGATATAGATCAAGACGAGCCTAATTTAAATTTATTTCCAGAAAATATATGGCCAGATGAGGCGAATATTTCAGCAGTGCAATCTCAATTGACCTGTTTATTCGATACGGATTTCGAGAGAAGAACCTGGCATATTTATGTGGATGAAAGCCTGGTGGAAGTAGCCTTAGATATTGGGCATGTGAGTGTCACGAGAGGTGGTGAAACAAAATCAGAGCCTATATGTGAGTTAGAGTTTGAATTAATGGCGGGTAAAACCGGGGCGCTAATTGAGCTGGGCATAAAAGTCGCCGAAACCATTCCCGTTCGATTAGGCAAGGCGAGTAAGGCTCTGCGAGGTTACCGGTTAGCGGCGCAATCGAGCCCCTTAAGTCTGGAAGTTCTGGAGTTTATCGCCTTAGAAGCGAGCCAAGATCTCAAGCAAACACTGGTTTCACTCTTAAGCACTGGCCTAGAACGTTGGCAGCAACTAGAAGCCATGATTTTAGAGACTGGTGTTCATAGTTTGGAGCAAGTACCGACGCTTTGCTATCGTCTACGTGCTTGTGTGCGGCTGTTGAGGTGTACATTGAAGCAGTTTAATCTGCTCAGCGATAGTCTTATTACTATGTTTGACTGTATAGAGAGCCACTTAAGCTTTATCGAGACAGGATTAAGTTTGGCTGAAATATTGAGTCAGAACAGTCAGCTTATCGCGAAGCAGCCAAAGAAGACTAAATTAGCCGAGCAGGCCTTAAAGTCATTACAGCAGTTATCTATCTCGAGTCTTATTGAGAAGATGTTAGCCGATACCTGTTATGGCAGTTTGCAACTTAGCTTGGTGGATCTCTTGTTCGCAATGCGAGCTGGAGAGAGTCGTGTCAATCTTAACATCAATATTAACACCGACCTTAAGACCTTTGCCGATAAAATGCAGGAAGCTTCCTGGCAGAAGATCTTAGCCCTGATGCCATCGGAAGCCGATTTGACTAGTCGAGAGTACCAGTCTTTCGCTCGTGCATTAGATGACAGTATCTTCGTCGGTGTGGCCTATGGTGAGCTTTATAGTAAGCAAAGCAGAGATGTGTTCAGAGCACCATGGCAAGACTTGGTATTAGGCATCAGAACCTTGGCCGCTTACCGGCAGCTAGCCCATATCAGTGAGTCGTTGGATATTGATATCTCGGATTGGCTACGCAATAAAGAGGAAAGCTTAGTATTTGCCATGGAGCATTCGAGACGCTCTGCATTGAGTAATCAGCCGTATTGGCGATAGGAGCAGTTCTTAGTCTAGACTCTAGGTCCTAGATACTAGTGACTAAGATTAAGACGACGTGACTTTGCCACTATCAAAACTCTTTGTTGCTGGATTGGCTTTACCGGGGAGAGAATAACCCAATGAATTTTGAGAGCTAAGAAGCTCGTCATCTTAGCTTTTTGCTTTTAGAGCCTAGGAACTAGCTCCTAGGCTCTTCTTTCTCTTTACGTATCTCTTCACGTAAACTATTTATTTCTGCCATCAACACATTCTGGTTCTGCTCCATACGGTCGATGGCCATCTTCAGTTCACATTTTATCTCTTCACTTTGGGTTTCCAGCTTTTCAGTCTCATCTGGTGCGATGAAGATAGATGCCATATAACCTGAGATCACACCGAAGAAGCTCACTCCACAGATAATGACTATCGCCCCGATAACATGTCCAGCTGTGGATACCGGATAGAAATCGCCATAGCCAACTGTGGAGATAGTGACTAATGCCCACCATATAGCGTTCTCTGCCGTATGTATATTCGCACCAGGCACCCCACTTTCGACGATGAGCATCAATACTGATGAGAAGGTTAGGATAGTCACCATGGCGACGAGTAAGCTAGCTAAGGTAGCTTGTCTGCGCTGTTTCACCATAGGTATTATCAGGGAGTGGGTCATACGAATAAGACGGATAACCCGTAATATCTGAAACAAGCGGGCTAGTCTTAGGGGTTCTATAGCAGGAATACTGGCGACTAAATCGATCCAATTATGTTGAAAATATTGAAGCTTGTTTTCGGCTCTAAGTAGGTTGAAGAAGAAATAACTCAGAAATATCATGCAGATACTAAAATCGATGATCAGGAGTAGACGGCGGGTTTCCTCTTCAACTTTGGCAAAAGTGAGCACCAACACCACTATGACAGACAGAAAAGACAGCACCATCATGGCTAATTGAAAGGGGGTTGGGTGAGTCTCAGTGTCGGGTAACCATCGACTTAAATTTGCCATTTCACATACATCCGTTTTTCATCCTATCACTAGATTAGCGATAGGATACTCCATAGGTATCTGACTGAGTGTACTAGTTTTTATCACTAAAGTGGATGAGATCGTCCAATACACGTTTCTTTATTTCCAACTGAGACTCGGGAGGTAGGCCATATTTTTCGGCGAGTTGGACATAATCTTCAGAACTGAGAGACACGGTAAGGCGTGGACGTTTAGGGCGCTTAGTGACAGAAAGCCCTAAGATGGTGCGGATCTGATCCGAGGGGCTGAAGCCTGAGTCTAGAGCGGCTTTACGGATGGAATACTGAAATTTTTCATCTAAGTCGAACGCCACCTGAGTCGCTTTCGCGGCTTTTTGGTTTTGTAACCATTGATCCGGGAGTGAGTTCTTTTTCTTAGTCATTCGGTATTACCTTAAAAATTATTGTTAAGCTACGAGCTACGAGCTACGAGCTACGAGCTACGAGCTAGACTTGCTTTGTCCTGTCTTTGGCTCGCTGCTCGCGACCCACGGGCTACGAGCTTGTTACTATTTCCCTGGCCAATAATCTCGAATATCGGAAAGCGGGCGGTACAAGGTTAACATGACATCGGTATCGCCATCGGCATAGACTTCCACATCGACGGCATATTTCTCATCTTCGTCAAGAAGATGATAGGACTCGAATTCATCGCCTGTGGCACCCTCGGCATCCTGTGGTGGTTTCTTACCCCGGTAATCTTCACGATGAAAATAGCCAAACTGAGCGAAGTTAACCTGATGGTATTCCATGCCCAGCCATTGAGAAAATTCAGCAACTAATTCTTTAGGCAGTGTCTGAGTGGTTAAATGTGCCTGCTCATCTTCTTCGAATATGGCCCCAAACTGATCGAGATCGAAAATATTTTCGACTAGAGAACGGTTGATCTTGATAGAGAAAGCCAGATAGGTTTCGTCATCTTCATCTAGAGAAAGAAATAAGGTATCGCTGCCGTGTCCCTTTAGTGCCCATTCTGTTTGCTGTTTACGTTGGTATTCGTAAGTACAGATAGACTCAACCCTAAGTTGTTGACCGCGCAACTGCGGGGGCAAGGCAAAGCTATCATCAAGAGATATCATATCTCCCTTGAGGAGCTTCGAGGGATGGTCAAGTTGACGTGTGGGGACTTCTTTTTTTCCAAAAAGACCTTTTAAGAAACTCATCATCACTCCTGAGTTGTTGATTTGCTTTGACAAAAAAACGCCTTTCTTAGTCATAAGAAAAGCGCTTGATTCTTAGTCAATGCATGAAAAGTTAGTGGCTAACTTCATGTAAAAGCTAATGGTGATTACTTACGCGCTTTAAGGCGATCAAGTACTGCATTAGCGTTAGATTTTTGCTCGCCAATGCCTGCTTCTGCAAGTTTAGCATGCAACGATTTATCGCTATTTTCATCGGCTAGCTGCTCTGATGCGACAAGGCGATCATCAAATTGCTGCTGACGTGCTTTTATGCGCTCTAAAGAGTCTTTAGCATTAAGTAGTTTTGAATTACTTCCAGCGAAAGAGTCAGTGATACTCGCCGTTGCTTTCTGTACGCTTTCAGTGGTCTTTACCATAGTAAGCTGACGTTGGTAGTCTGTCAGTTGACGCTCTGTTTTACGTACTAGCTCTTTCAGGCGTGCAGCATGTGCACTGAAGTTATCATTAGCCGATAACTGCTCAGCAAGCTCTTGGTCAAGTTGAGAGATCTTCTCAGCAACTTCTAAGGCAAGTGTTTCATTTTCCTGTTCAAGTGCTTGGGTCGCGAAACCTTCGTGCTCAGCAATAGAGCGCTTTAAGCGATCAACTTCACGGCTAGCTTGCATCTCTTTAGCCATGACATCTGTCAGTTCACGCTTAGCCTTGGTGAGGTGCTTCTCTGCATCACGTATCTCCTGCTCGAAAATACGTGTAGAGTTAGCATCAACGATGCCTTGGCCAACTTCGGTAGCGCCGCCACGGAAAGCGGTTAAAATCTTGTTTAGTATGCCCATGATGTGGCTCCTTTAATTAGGTAATAACACTGACTTCTACCTGTGTCATTACTTACAAATTTAGTTAATTAAATGCGTTAGCATTACTTGAGGAAGTCAGACATCTCGTCGATAACTTCCAAACAGTTGTCAGATAGAACTGATAACTCTTGCTCTATCTCTTCCATATCTGATTGCACAGAAAGTGCGCCATAAACCACATATTTATCATCAACTTTTGCAAATGATGAGAGTGGCATTGGAATGTTAAGCTCTAGCATGGTTTCGAACATTTCCATGCGACGGTCTTGCTTGACTTCTTCCTCACCCCAAAGATAACTAATACACAAAACTTGGTTTTCAGTTACCGATACAAATACGGGTATCTCTTCACGACCTACGACATTGACCTGCAATACTTCGACTTCACCATCGATTGGGTAGCAATCGAACTGGAGGCCTGTGTGACTCTTGTCACAAAGATCATTGAGGTGGTTAGCAATATTGTGGATATTCATATTTGTCCTCTTTGACATATTATGTCTGCGATTAAAGATAGCACTACGACATAATATGTCAAGTGCTATTTTTGAGAAAATAATAACTGATAAATTGAGCTGTCTTATCTATTACTTCATAAAATTGAGACAGCTCGATGTCGATCTAGATGCTTATTTCTGTAACTGATGACCTGTGATAGTCACAGGTCATCAAAATAGTGTCACTCCCTGGTTTTCTGTCCAGGCCTTCTGATGGTACTGGTATAACTGCATTGAGCCAATTCGATTCGGCTCAATATTATCTATCTCTTGATAGAAATTCCCCGGGAACTCGAAGGCCCCCTTAATTAGCCCTGGTGTCAGCCAGTCATCTGTTATCGATAGCTGTTCGATGTCACTCAGTCTTGCCTTAGCATTCTTGCCAGATGCAGTGGCTATGCTCCAGCCCCACTCTCCGAAACTCGGCACATTATGGTGGTACTGGCTAACATCGAAGCCTGCAAGCGCTAAGGTTTTTCCTACTGAGATAAAGGCCTTAGGTGCATGGTAGGGGGATGTCGATTGTACAGTTAGAGCCCCATCTGCACTCAAGAGTTCCTTTAGCTTTTTATAAAAAAGATCTGAGTATAGCTTGTTGAGATCCGGATGACTGGGATCGGGCAAGTCGACTATGATGACATCATATTTTTTGTTTTCTCTCAGTAGCTTATCTACGCCATTGAACGCATCGTCTACTAAGACTTCGACTCTGGGATCATTTAAGGCATCACCATTGAGTTTGAGCAAGGTTTGGCTCAGTCGCTTCGGCATATCGGCGTCGTGTGAGGTGAATAGGGCCAGTAGATCTTTATCGAGATCCATCAAGGTGACATGTTTAGGTTGCCATTTTAATACTTGTTTTAGCCCTAATCCGTCGCCGCCGCCGATGATCAATACCTTATCATGGCGAGCCGCCGCTTCCATGGTCGGATGGACCAGAAATGCATGATAGATATGCTCATCGATACTGGAAAACTGTAATCGTCCATTGATATACAAAGAATAGACAGGAGCTATGCCGCTGCCTCTCAACCTTTCGGTAAAGGTGAGCTGCTGAAAACGGGTCGACTTAGCATAGATGACATTATCTTTATAGAGCAAGTTATTGAAGTTCTGCTCCCAGCCTGGGCCGTGCCAGGCCAGCAAGAGTAATATCCCTGATGCGATAAAATGGCCAACCAACAAGGTTTTTACGAACCTAATGCGATCCCAGAAGCGCCAGATGAAGATAAAGCCTGCCAGTAAGTTAAAGCTGGCTGTCAATGCCGCCGCAAGCTGAATATCTATGGCGAGCATAAAGGTCACCCAGATGGCGGCTCCTATCCCCGCGCCCACATAGTCGGCGCCATAAATGGTACCGGCATTGTGCATCAGGTGCTCATCACATAGAGATTGGCGCACGCGAGCGATGAGGGGGATCTCCATGCCGATCATTAAGCCAAGCAGTACGCCCCAGAAATAGGGCAGATATTCACTCAGGTGTTGTAACAAACCGATAAAGCCACCTTCGGGGAGTTGATCAGGTGGCAGGCCTAATGTGCTAGCTATGATTAGAGGGAGCTGTTGGCCGAAGCCGATAACGGCAGCAGTGATCAATATGGCCAGTGAGCCACACAGGGCGACACTGAGCTCGAGTACGGCAAAGCCTGTGAAGGCGCAACGTATCTTTCTGGCTGCAAATGCACCTATGCCCATGGAGACGATCATCAGCCCAATCATGGTATAGATAGCGGCTTCTAATGCTCCCAGAATACGACCTGCATAGTGGGATAACAGATATTCGTAGATTAAACCACAGCCGGCGAGTACGGCCATGATGCCGAGTAGTAAGGTATCGTCAAACCAACTGAGCTTTCGTTCTTGGTTTGTCGAGCTGGTATTAAGCGCTGTTTCAGTCACTTGTATCTCTTGCATTAAGGAAAATAAAACGGCTAATCAGATGATTAACCGTATTTGGTGTTATACAAAGTAACCAGAGTTAGTACATCAAGCTGGTGAGAATGAGCGCCACGGCGACACTGATTGCCAACTCCACGGTAGCGATGCCTATATTGTGTTGCTGTTCAACTTCCTGGGCTAAATTGATTTTCGACAGTACTAGCTTCTTCACTATCTTTATCAGCACTGAGAGTGCGACCAACATGATCACCGAGAAAACCAGCCAACCAATGAGGTTTGCTATGTAGGCCTGGGGGTTATAGATGATGAAGTGACTTGCAGCGTTGAAGCTCAGTGCCATAGCTAACATATAACCGCTATGGCGAATCGCCACGGCTTTATGTCCTTGAACTAGGGCATCTTGCATGGAGGCATCTTGATTGCGCTTGGCATACCTGTACTCACGAAAACGTGTCAGCAGCACTAGCATTAGCTGAGAAATTGCGAAGGCACTGAATATGGCGATAAAGGTATCCACAGTCAGATCTTCGGCCCAGATGAGTACCGAGCGGATGATAATCGCTGTAGCAATCGCGGCGCTGGCATCGACGATGGCAACAGAGATATTACCTTTAAGGATCTGCTCGCCTTTATTAAATTCATTAAGCGCAATTTTATCGTGAAGATAGCGACCAAGTTTAATCAGTATCAGGCCGAATAAACCATAGATACTCATACCGATGGCCTCGACAGCATATGAACTCGCCGCTTCACCAGAGATGGCGCCCGTGAGTACAATACCTAAACCCGCAATGGCACCAGCGGTGCTGATACCAAAAGCAAAGTTATCTTTCTCTGCCAGTTCTACACGGCTATCAACTTTAGCTGTCCACCCCTGTAGGTAGCGCATCAGAGTTAGCAGAATAATGGCGATAGTCAGATCGATCACTAAGATGATTGCGAGATCCGTTGTGATGCCGAAGTTTTGAAATAATGTCATGTGAATTCCTTACCTATTTGCCTCGGCGTACACCGCGAGTCGTGCGACTGTTAGAATTGCGGAAGTTGCTGTTCTTAGAGTAGTTAGAACGAAACTTGCTGCTACTTTTACTGCGAGTACCTGTGGTGCTCGCCTTGGGTGTACTGGTGCTTTGTCTTGAAAGGCTTGTAGAGCCTGTACGAGATTTGGCATAGGGGCTATCGAACTTTTTCCCCTGTGAACTGAACTGCTTCTTAGTGCGTTCAAAGGTTTTGTTTTGTGCGGTAGCCTGTTTGGGGGAGGTATAGCGAGCACGACCCACATCATTGTAATAGCTGTAGTTTCTTCGGCTTGACCAACGATCGTAGCCGATAGGGCCACGCATCACATTAGAGAACATGGAGTACATGCCATACCAAGCCCAGAAAGACATGCCATTTGAACCTGTTTGCCAGTTACCGTAACCTGGATTACCCACAAGTTGGCTGCCGGTACCAAAATCATCGGCACCATTAGCTAAAGCGGCGGCTTCACGGCTAATAGAGTTTACTCTGGCTAATGCACCATTAGACATATCTGCGACGACATTGAGTGGATCCGAGATCATATCGTTATACAGACTAGGATCGGCGGCATAATAGACATTTTCAGCTTCAGCGAGTTGCTGATCCAGATCAACATAGTTACTGGCACTGCCCAGCGCTTGATATCTATTCACCAAAGAGGTGTACATGGGGCCTTTGGTAGTCGCATCTTTGGCTAGCTCACCAAATAACGGCGCCATGTCCGGATTTTGCCTCTCCAAAATACTTGTGTACTGCTTGAGTAACATTGCATTACGGATCTGGCCGTCATTGAGCATTTGGCCCAAAGTATCGATTCTCTGGCCGGCTAATTGCTGAAATTGAGCAATCTTGTCGGGCCTGTCATCGCCACAACCGACTAAGGTTAGTAGCAATGTAAGGGTGAGAATGCGCATAAGCATCGCTGCCATGTTTTCTCCATTATTCTGTGGTAGTGACTGAATTTTTATTCTCAGTGCAAGATTTCACTACCCAAGGTAGTGCTTGCTTAGGTTATAGTAACCTTTCAACTGAGATTATAAATAGTCGTTTTATCTAAGATATCAGTTAGCTGTTCATCTTAATGCAAGATGATGACTAATATATATCATTCGGGACATAAGCAGATCATTTTAGACATATCTATATCACCAAAGACATAATATGTCGACCGCCAAAATTGTTAAGGATTATTATTGCAATGGAAAATATCAGTAACAAGCCCTTGTCTGCCATTATTGTTAAAGTCGCAGATCGTTACTGGCAAAGGCTGAATGAAGTCTGGCCTCAACTCTCCAACGAACTTAGTCAGCAGCAGAGCGACGAGCTTTATCGCATTATGGGACTCAGTGATTTTATTGCAGAACAATTATGTCGTCATCCGGATTGGATATCTGGGTTATTTAATGAGCAGTTAGATAGTCTGGAACGTCAAAGTTTCGATAGAGAGTTGCATGATCTATTAGCACTTTCGACTAGTGAAGATGAAGTTAAAGCTCATCTGAGACGTTATCGAAATCGACAAATGGTGCGCTTAGCTTGGCGAGATTTTTTCGGTTATGTCAGCCTAGAAGATTCACTGTTAGATCTGTCGGCTCTATCTGAAGCCTTAATCATAGCCAGTAGAGACTGGTTATATAAAGATATGTGCAAACAACTGGGTACCCCCTGTGATAGTGAAGGAAATGCTCAGCCTTTGCTCGTGCTGGGCATGGGGAAACTGGGGGGACGTGAGCTTAACTTCTCTTCCGATATCGATCTTATCTTTACTTTTCCAGAGCATGGCGAAACCCAAGGTGGCCGCAGAAGTCTGGATAATCAGCAATTCTTCATTCGTATGGGTCAGCGTTTGGTCAATCTGCTGCATCAGGTCACTGTGGATGGTTTTGTCTATCGCGTCGATATGCGCCTGCGCCCTTATGGTGAGAGCGGCCCGTTAGTGGTTAGTTTCAGTGGTCTGGAGGATTATTATCAGGAACAGGGGCGAGATTGGGAGAGGTACGCCATGGTCAAGGCTAGGGCTCTTGGCCCCTGGACTTCGTACTCAGATGAACTTCATTCCATGTTGAGACCGTTCGTCTACCGTCGCTATATCGACTTCTCAGCCATCGAATCCCTGCGTAAGATGAAGCAGCTTATCACCCAAGAGGTCAGGCGTAGACAGCTCACCGACAATATAAAATTAGGTGCCGGTGGTATCCGTGAGGTTGAGTTTGTTATTCAGAGTTTCCAACTGATCCGTGGAGGTCGTGAGCCTTCTTTGCGCCAGCAGAGTCTATTTGCGGCGATAGATATCCTATTTAGCTTGGGACAACTTGAGTATTTGGTGGTGGATGAACTCAAGCAGAGCTATATGTTGTTAAGGCGAGTTGAGAATTTACTACAGGCCATAGGGGATAAGCAGACCCAAACTTTGCCTGATAATGGCTTGGACTGGTATCGATTATGTCACGCTATGGGCATGGCTTCGGAAGCTGAGCTCAGGACTCATATTGAATCGGCTATGGCTAAGATCCATCGTCACTTTAATGATACCGTTGGCGGACATGATCAAGATGAGATAACAGACCTTTGGACTCAAGATCTTTGGAATGTTCAGGAAGATGATCATGCTCAAAGTTTGATAAGTGAACAAGCCATAGATGATCCCGACCTTTGGCCCTTACTTAAACAATGGCGTGAAACCATAGCAAAACGTAGCATAGGTCCCCGTGGACGAGATACCTTAGATAAGCTTATGCCTTGGCTATTGCGTGAATTTACTCATCTAGCCTCTCCATCTAAGGCCTTCGTGTCAGTGTCTAAGGTGCTAGATCAGATTTTAACTCGCACTACTTATCTCGAACTTCTCTATGAGAACCCTGGGGCCAGACAACAATTGGTGAGCCTGTGTCAGGCGAGTCCCTGGATTGCTCAGCAGCTAGCAAAATTCCCCATGTTACTCGATGAGCTTATCGATCCTACTCAGCTATATGACACCACTTCTCTCGATGATTATGGCAGCGAACTGAGGCAATATTTACTGCGTGTTCCTGAGGAGGATATGGAGCAGCAGATGGAGGTTCTGAGGCAATTTAAGCTATCACAGCAGTTAAAGATAGCCGCGGCCGATGTCACAGGAGTCTTACCTGTAAGCGAGGTGAGCGATCACCTTACCTTACTTGCCGAGGCGGTTATTGATCAAGTCGTTACTCAAGCCTGGCTGCAAGTCACGAGTCGTCACGGCATTCCGAGTCACCTTGAAGGCGGCGATATGGGTTTTGCCGTTATTGGTTATGGTAAAGCTGGAGGGTTAGAGCTTGGGTACGGTTCGGATCTCGACTTGGTATTTTTACACAATTATTCCCGAGAGCGATATTCGCAGCATAGTGAGACCAATGGCGATCGGCCCATAGAGATAGGGCATTTTTACCTCAAGCTAGCTCAGCGGATTTTGCACCTTTTTTCTACCCGTACCACATCCGGCGAGCTCTATGAAGTAGACATGCGTTTACGCCCATCGGGTGCTTCTGGTTTGCTGGTAAGCGAGATAGAAAATTTTGGTGAGTATCAGAAAGAGGAAGCCTGGACCTGGGAGCATCAAGCCTTGGTTAGGGCTAGATTTATGTTCGGTGCAAATGAGCTGTCGAGTCGTTTTAGTCAGATACGAGCTCAGGTTATCGAGCAGGAGCGAGACAAGCATACCTTAGCCAAAAATGTGAGGGAGATGCGTCTCAAGATGCGCGAACACCTATTAAAAATCGATACCGGCATGTTCGATCTTAAGCAGAGTGAGGGCGGGATCGCCGATATAGAGTTTCTTGCTCAATACTTGGTGTTAGCTTATGCCCATGAATACCATGATTTGTCGACCAGATCTGATAATGTGAGGATATTTGAAACCTTAGGTGAACTCGAACTCTTGCCTCTTATCGATGTTCAGTCACTCATTCAAGCCTACTTCTTTTTTCGTGATGAGAGTCATAGACTGGCCTTGCAGCATCTTCCTGTGCAGATACTCAAGGCTACAGCTGAGGAACATGCCCATAGGGTGATGGATATCTATCGCCGGGTTTTGCAATAATGCTAACTCCTTTAAATTAGTTGAAAGGTATCAATTTTGACTTCGCATTTTGCTATGCAGTTTGTCGGAATAGAAGTGAACCTTGTATTTTAAATGATATAATTCCTTTAAAAACAGATAAGTAAAAAGTGGCCTGCTCTATGCATCCAAGTTGAATTGAATACTCTTTAACTTGGAGTGAGCGATGAAACTTGATCTCAAATATCCATGGTTCCTCCTGCTAACTAGATGGGTTAGCAGATTTTTCTCGCCATTATTTTCAGGCAAACATAATCTCTTTAAGTTTATTTCTAAACTTGTTTCTAAAGGACATGATGATGCCACTTATTTGAGTAGCTTTCTGCTACTTATTACTTGTCTTTTGACTGTGCAACAGGCAAAAGCGACGGAAAATGAAACTGGGTATTTATTAGTTGATATCCCTGAGACTGAGCTGATAGTCATAGATCCCGCAGTTCATGACCCTCACATGCTTTATCAAGCCCTAAATGCCAAATTTACCCAGCATTTAGGTTTGAAAAATAAAACTGAAATTGTCTTCCTTAGGCCTGAACTTGAGCCCTTACAGCAGATAAGAAACGCGATTAAAATTACGCCTAATTTATCTCAAGTATCTATTGTTTCCCATGCGTCTAATGGTGCGCTCTTCCTGTCGGGAAAATGGATCGATAAGGATTATATAAATCAGCATGAACCTATGATGAATGAGATTGGTGCTAGCCTGAAACAGGGAGCCGATCTCAAACTATATGGCTGTAATTTAGCGTCAGGTGTATCGGGTAAAAGCTTTATAAACAGAGTGGCGGAGTTAACTCAGCTGGATGTCGCAGCCTCTACAGATACGACTGGGGGAGTTAAACAAGGTCACAACTGGGAGCTGGAGTATCAGGTGGGAAACATAGATTCTCGCTCTTTATTTTCTGAAGCGCTTCCAACTTCCTACTCCTCCACACTGAATCACTTTCGTTACGGTACCATGGCGGTCGAGCCTATAGCGGGGGAGAGTGGTAAGGTTCGCCTCAAGGTGCAGATTGGCTACACTTTAGATCACTACATCATGACTAAGTTGGTTAACTCCTCAGTAGGCACAGTAAACTGTGAGATGAATTATCTGGCTGGTTTCTCATGGGGAGACGGCCAAGGCCAAAGCAACATTTGTGTACAACTACTGTCAAAAGACAGTGCCACTAATGATTCGTTAGTTGAAATTGTCAGCCAAGGTGCTAATGGCTATGAGCCAGGCATAGTGCATCAATATCAGGCTGATGGTGATTACACTCTGTCCTGGAATTCTTATGCCAGAAGTCCAGCTAGAAGTCAGGATAACTCTTATTGGCGCGGTGAACTCACCACCTCAGTCGTTAATGGTGAGGTTACCAATGCATCTCCCGTGACGGCTGTTTCGGCGTTAGTTTATGTTCGAGACGATCACTTGTTCACTATGCAAGTCTCTGGAGTAGATCAAGATGGCGATGAAATTAGGTATCGCTGGGGGGAAAAAAGAGAATTTTATTCAGGCAGCAGTAATGCACAGGTAAGTATACCGACGGGAATGCAGCTCTCTTCTGAAGGTTTAATTACCTGGGATCTAGCTGCGGATCTGGCAAATGGCGATCTTGTTACCTATACGGATCATGCTAATCCGAGCACAGTAACGAGTAACCGTTGGCAGGCTGCCATAGTCTTGGAAGATCTGGACATTAATGGCGCGGTAAAATCCAAGGCGCCACTGGATTTTGTGTTTATCATCAGCGATCCCGATAATGCTTCACCAGGTTTCAATCCTGGCCCTGAGATCACCGCAACACAATATATCCAGCTACATCAAACAACCACCTTTACAATTTCGGCCACCGATGTCGATGAGAATGGCGATCCTGATGTGCCAATACTCAGTGTATTAAATCCACCGTCGACGGATCCGGCAATATGGAGCACTAGCATAATAAGCCAAGATCCTGTAACCGGGACAAGCGTAATTGAGGTGATCTTTACGCCCTCCGATGAGATGTTAGGTAAGGCCTATGCGGTGATTTTTAGTGCCAAAGATAGCAATGGCATCACCTCCGAGGCTTCAGTTAACTTAGTTATCGTCAATGAGGCTCCAATTGCTCAAGATGATACGGCATTTACCCAGCAAGGGCAGACGGTGATAATCGATGTGTTGGCGAATGATTCAGATCCCGATGGCGATCCGTTAACCATTACCCAATTTAATGCTCCTAATGGCACTGTAGTGCTCAATGGTGACAACACCATCTCTTATACACCGAACGCAAACTTTAGTGGGTTAGACACTGTTTCTTATGTAATTTCTGATGGGATTGGTTCAGTTGCTGGTGCCAATATTTTAGTGACTGTCAATGGTAATCCTGTTGCAGTAGATGACCTTTTCAGCATAAATGAAGATACAAGTTCAGTGCTGGATGTGCTGGGTAACGACAGTGAGCCTGACGGTAACGCGTTAAATATGACACTCACAACTCCAAGCCATGGACTGCTAAGCCTGGTTAATAATACAGTGACCTATACACCCGATGCGCAGTTTTATGGCACAGATTTATTTAGCTATACCATTAATGATGGGATCGGTGGCAGCGATACCGCCAATGTTACTGTGACGGTATTGAGCGTTAATGATCTGCCTGTCGCGAGTAATGACTCTGCTGAACTAGATGAAGATCAGAGCATTTCAATTTCCGTGCTGACAAATGATAGCGATCCAGAAAACGACCCACTGGTTGTGACCTCCCATCAATCTCTTCATGGGAGCACAACAGTCAATGGAGACCAGAGCCTAACTTACGCCCCTGCATTAAATTACTTCGGCCAAGATCAGATCACTTACAGTATTAGTGATGGTAATGGCGGCGAGTCAACGGCTACCGTGGCTATCACGGTCAGACCCGTCAATGATGCTCCTATAGCTGTCAATGACAGTGCGACTCTCGATGAAGACATGAGTGTTACAGTCCCCGTGCTAGCTAACGACAGCGATATTGATGGCGATATCCTGACGGTAACCGTGCAACCTGCCGTCAATGGCGTGGCATCAGTGACGGCGCTAGGTCTGGTCCAGTACACACCGAATGCGAATTTCAATGGGGCTGATAATCTCACTTACACCATAGAGGATGGTAATGGCGGTAGTGCCAGTGCCGTACTCTCTATTTCGGTGAGCGGTGTTAATGATCAACCTGTTGCGATGAATGATGCGGCGAGCCTGGATGAAGACACCAGTGTGACGGTACTGGTGCTGGCAAATGACAGCGATCTGGATAATGACTTATTGGTGGTGACGGCACAATCACCGGCTAATGGAGATGTCACCGTTGGGCTAGATGGCAGTATTAGTTACACGCCAATGCAGGACTTCAATGGTGTTGACAGTCTGACTTATTCAATCGATGACGGTCATGGAGGCACGGCTCAGGCGCAGTTAACTATCACGGTTAATGCCGTCAACGATCAGCCTGTGGCGGTGGATGATTATGCCAATGTCGCCGAGGATGGTTCTGTGACTTTCTCTGTGCTGAGTAACGACAGTGATGTGGATAATGATGGGTTAACAGTGGCCCTAAACACCGCCAGTCATGGTAGCACAGTCAATCATTATGACGGCAGTGTTAGCTACACGCCGGATGCCAATTTCAATGGCAGCGATAGTGTGCAATACAGCGTGAGTGACGGCCAAGGCGGTGAAGCTCAGGCGGTAATTTACCTCAATGTTACTGCGGTCAACGATGCTCCCGTGGCCGAGGCTGACTTTATCAGCATGGAGGAAGATACGTTACTTCAGTTTGACTTGTTGCTCAATGACACTGATGTCGAGTTTGCCCTCAATCCTGCGAGTACTGTGTTGATTGACCTGCCACTGCATATGGAGACCAGTGTGGAAAATGGTGTGGTGACCTTAACCCCCAATGCTGACTTTTACGGTAGCGATAGCCTGACTTATCGAGTGTCAGATGGTGACGGTGCAGTGTCTAACATAGTGTCAGTGACGATAGTGGTGGCGGCGGTGAATGATGCACCTAGACCAGAGCCCGATTTTTTCAGTGTTGATGAAGATGTGAGCTCAGATATCGACATCTTGGCCAATGATATAGATATCGATGATGCTGACGAGTCCTCTCTGGATATTCATTCCGTGGCATTCGTACAGGCACCACTTCATGGTCAACTAGCTTATGTGGGAGGAGTGTTAAGTTACCAGTCCGATACTAACTATGTTGGCCCGGACAGTTTCAGCTATACCGTGGCGGACACACTGGGGGCAGTGAGTCTGGCCGCTCTGGTTACTATAAATGTGCAAGGCATCAATGACGCGCCTGTAGCCGTGAGCGATAGCCTGACAGCTGACGAAGACCAAAGTATAAGCTTCAATGTGACGGCGAATGACACCGACATAGACTCACAGATAGTGCCTGAGTCAGTGAATTTATTTAGCGCACCAACTCATGGCGTGGTGAGTATTTCAGGAACGGGAGAGGTCACTTACACGCCAAATGCCGATTATTTTGGCTATGATAGCTTCAGCTACACGGTCAAGGACAGTGACGATGCAGTGTCCTTGCCGGGCAATGTGAGTGTGAGTATTGCTTCTATCAACGATGCCCCCAGGCTGCAGGATGATATCGCTCAACTTATGGAAGATGGCGTCAATGACATCAATGTGCTGGGTAACGACACAGATATTGATGGTGAGTTAATCATAGATAGCCTGATGGTGACGGTTATGCCGGAGCATGGCGTTGTCTCAGTACTGCCGGGAGGATTGTTAAGATACGCTCCTGATGAAAACTATTATGGTTCAGATAATTTTAGTTATCTCATTAAGGACAATGACGGTGTCGGCAGCGCAGCGAATGTTCAGATCGGTATCGATAGCATCAACGATCATCCCTTGGCCCAAGATGATGGGGCTGTGTTGGATGAAGATAGCCAGATCACACTCGATATTTTGGCGAATGATACTGACTTAGATGGAGTGTTGGATGTAAGCAGTGTGGTGATCACTAGTTCGCCTACTTCAGGAACTCTGGAAGTTAATGCCGATGGCAGCGTGCGTTACACGCCGGATGCTAATTTCAATGGTAGCGATAGCTTCAGTTATCGAGTCAGTGATGATGAAGCCGGTGTATCAGAATCTGCTCTCGTTAATATTCAAGTCACATCGGTTAATGATGGGCCTGACGCTCAAGATGACTCTATGTCACTGGATGAGGATTCTAGCCTCACTTATGCAGTGCTTGATAACGACACTGATATTGAAAACCATCCTTTAACTGTTTCAATCGCTCAGCCGAGTCATGGCCAAGCCAGCGTCGAGGCTAATGGCAGTATCACCTATGTGCCGGATGCTGATTTCAATGGCAGTGATACCATGATCTACACCATAGACGATGGCCATGGTGGCCAAGATTCTGCGCTCTTGAGTGTGACGGTAAATGGCGTCAATGATGCCCCTGTGGCAGTTAATGACAGTGCGACTCTCGATGAAGACATGAGTGTTACAGTCCCCGTGCTAGCTAACGACAGTGATATTGATGGCGATACCTTGACGGTAACCGTGCAACCTGCCGTCAATGGTGTGGCATCTGTGACTGCGCTAGGTCTGGTCAAGTACACGCCGAATGCGAATTTCAATGGGTTTGATAATCTGACTTACACCATAGAGGATGGTAATGGCGGTAGTGCCAGTGCCGTACTCTCTATTTCGGTGAGCGGTGTTAATGATCAACCTGTTGCGATGAATGATGCGGCGAGCCTGGATGAAGACACCAGTGTGACGGTACTGGTGCTGGCAAATGACAGCGATCTGGATAATGACTTATTGGTGGTGACGGCACAATCACCGGCTAATGGAGATGTCACCGTTGGGCTAGATGGCAGTATTAGTTACACGCCAATGCAGGACTTCAATGGTGTTGACAGTCTGACTTATTCAATCGATGACGGTCATGGAGGCACGGTTCAGGCGCAGTTAACTATCACGGTTAATGCCGTCAACGATCAGCCTGTGGCGGTGGATGATTATGCCAATGTCGCCGAGGATGGCTCTGTGACTTTCTCTGTGCTGAGTAACGACAGTGATGTGGATAATGATGGATTAACTGTTACTTTAAGTAGCGCCAGTTATGGCAGCTCAGTCAATCACTATGACGGCACCGTCACCTATACGCCGGATGCTAATTTCAATGGCAGTGATAGTGTTCAATATAGCGTAAATGACGGCCAAGGCGGTGAAGCTCAGGCGGTCGTTTATCTCAATGTTACAGCAGTTAATGATGCACCTGTTGCCGAGACTGATCTTATCAGCATGATGGAGGATACATCACTTAAGTTTGACTTGCTGCTTAATGATACCGACGTCGAGTTTGCCCTCAACCCCGCGAGTGCAGTGCTGGTTGACCTACCACTGCAGATGAGTGCCAGTGTGGAAAATGGTGTAGTGACCTTAACCCCCAATGCAGATTTCAATGGCAGCGATAGCCTGACTTATCGAGTGTCCGATGGCGATGGCGCCGTGTCTAACATAGTTTCAGTAACCATAGTGGTGAGTGCAGTGAACGATGCGCCGCGACCTGAGCCAGATTTTGCCAGTGTCGAGGAAGATATCATTCTCGACATTGCTGTGCTGGTCAATGACGTTGACATCGATGATAGCGGTGAATCATCACTGGATATTCATTCCGTGGTGATAGTGCAAACGGCGCTCCATGGTCAGTTAACCAATATTGACGGTGTCTTAAGTTACTATCCAGATAGTAATTATGTCGGCCCTGATAGTTTTAGCTATACCGTGGCAGATATTGAAGGTGCAGTGAGCCAGGTGACTCTGGTTACCTTAAATGTACAGGGCATCAATGATGCACCGGTCGCAGTAACAGATAGTGCAACACTTGATGAAGATGGAAGCATCAAATTGACGGTGACGGCTAATGACACGGATTTTGACTCAGTCATCGATTCGGATTCTGTGGTGTTATTCAGTGCACCGACTCATGGTGTAGTGAGTATCTATGAAACGGGTGAGGTGACCTATACGCCAAACGCCGACTACTTTGGTGATGATAGCTTTAGCTACACGATTAAAGACAGTGAAGGCGCAGTCTCTTTACCGGGTAATGTGAATGTGAGTATTACATCTGTCAATGACGCACCGAGGCTGCAAGATGATGTTGCTGAGCTGGTTGAAGATGGGGTTAATGATATCAATGTGCTGGGTAATGATAGTGATGTTGATGGTGATCTTGTCGTAGCAAGCCTAGTAGTGACCCTAATGCCGGAGTACGGTACGGTCTCGGTGTTACCCAGTGGACTGCTGAGATATACGCCGGAAGATAATTATTATGGGCCAGACAGTTTTAGCTATTTGATTAAAGATAATGATGGCGCGAGTAGTGAAGCTAATGTTGAGATAAGCATAGATAGCATCAATGATAAGCCCCTGGCTCAAGACGATGATGCTGTGTTAGAGGAAGACAGTGCTGTGACAATCAATATCTTGGCTAATGATTCGGATCTGGATGGCGTTCTGGATGTCAGTAGCGTGGTTATAACAAGTGCGCCAAGTTCAGGAACGTTGGAGATCAATGCTGATGGCAGCTTGGGCTATACACCGGATACTAATTTCAATGGTAGTGATAGTTTCCGTTATCAAGTCAGTGATGATGAGGGTGAGAGCTCTGATGCCGCATCAGTTAGTTTGGAGATTGCCCCTGTTAATGATACTCCTGAGATTTCGGGGAGTTCACCTGAAACGCTTGTCGAAGGTGATGATTATCTATTTACGCCTATTAGTTCAGATGTAGATAATGATACTTTGCTTTTCACCATTACCGGGTCCCCCACATGGGCAAGTTTTGATCCGCTCACGGGGACCTTGAGCGGGACTCCAGATTATGACGATGTTGGTAGTTACGGCCCCATTGTTATCTATGCTTCGGATGGCAACCTAGAGGTTGTGTTAGATCCTTTTTATATTGATGTCGAGGTGCTTGATTCTGATGGTGATGGGATCCCCGATACTATCGAACTTGAGTTAGGTTTAGACCCATTTGATGCCACAGATGCCGGGCAAGATGCCGATGGAGATGGTTTGAGTAATTTTGATGAGTGGCAGGCCGGAAGTAATCTCTATGTGGATGATGTCGCGCCTGAACTCGTTATTCCCGATGATATCTGGATAGATGCTACTGGGTTATTTACGAGTGTGAGCGTAGGACAAGCTCAAGCTTATGATTATGTCGATGGTGTAAGGCAGCCTTGCTGTGAAAATCTAAGTCACAGTCTGGTAAGTGATGAGCCTCTGCTTAAACCTGGCAGTTATCAAGTGTTGTGGACGGCAATTGATGCCGCCGGAAATATGAGTGAGCAGCTACAGAATATCTTTGTTCGTCCGTTAATCTCTTTACCTCAAGATCAAATCGTTAGTCAGGGTAATAGAGTTTCTGTTTCATTCCATCTCAATGGGCTCTCTCCTCAATACCCTCTAACGGTTGCTTACAACATTGCCGGAAGTGCAATTGAGGGACTACATCATGATCTGAGTAGTGGAGTGGTGGTATTTGAACCGGGGCAAATTGTAGCGACATTAGAGTTTAGTACTTTTGATATTGAACAGGACGAGGTGGTATCTATCCATCTGGATGATCTATTCAACTTGGGGAGTAAGAAAGAACACTATGTCACGATTACCTTAGATAATCTGGCACCTGAGATACAACTTTCCTCTTACCAATTTGACGAGAAGCGAACTTGGTTGGCACAAGTTGATGGTACCGTTGAAATTAAGGCTAATTATACTGACCCCAATAGCCTAAATAGCCATACATTGGATTGGAGTTTGACGGACAGTGAACTTAAGGAGGTTCAACTAGTTGAAGGGCAAGGTGTTATACAAAAAGTCTCTCAACCAGGAGTTAGTGGGGCTAAGTTAGCGGCTTGGTTGTTCGATCCCAGTGGATTAGTTGAGGGGATTTATACGGTGAGGGTCACAGTTACAGATGATGGTGAGCCTAATTTGAGCCATTTCAATGAGCTTAGAGTGCGAGTCTCTGAGCACTTACCTGTATTGACTTCACTGGACTCTGATGGAGATGGTATTTCAGATATTGACGAGGGATTAGGTGACACTGATGGCGACGGTATCCCCGATTACTTAGATCCTATCAGCGCAGGAAATGTGTTACCTGAAAGAATCGCCAATACCGAATCCTATTTGGTGGAGTGTGAATCTGGTATCGATTGTCGTTTAGGTCAATATGCCATGTCGGGAGTTTACTTAGGGGCACAAGTGGCTGGCTCTGATATTCAAGATAACTTACAAGGTATAGCGCCCGGGGGCTTCGTCGATGTTGGTGGTGTGTTTAATATTGAAGCGATGGAACTGTCCGAACATAATCAAGTCGTGAATATTGTAATTCCACAGCGAAATCCAGTGCCTGAGCATCCTGGCTATCGTCATTTTATTCATGATAAAGGTTGGTTTACTTTTGAAATCAATGGAGATAACCAGCTTATGTCTGCACCTGGGGCTGCTGGGTATTGTCCACCGCCGGGGTCGGATGAGTATTCAGAGGGGCTTAATCAAGGCGATTGGTGTTTACAGCTAGTGATTCAGGATGGTGGTGCTAATGACGCCGATGAAATGGCTAATGGTGCAGTTAATATCACAGGCTGCTTGATCCAAGAGGAGCCAGAGCCTGCAACTCCAGAAACTGATACGAGTGTTGAAGTAGAAATTCTAACTGAGGGGGGCGGAGCCTCATCTGGAGGAAGTATGCAAACCATTACCCTGTATTTATTGATAGTCGTCGGCTTCTTTAGAAATAAAACCTTGAGAACAATATTGCTACTTAATAAACAGCGTTTGAGTCACAAGTATAAGCATTTGCAATCATTAGCCTATTTTCCCCTGTTCTTTTTAGTCTCAGTCTCAGTCTCAGTCTCAGTATTTTCTCGAAATGCCATAGCCGTAGACGTAGACAATGAATCTGGGAATGATGAGCTGGTGGGGTGGTTTGTATCTGGTCTATATGGACAGTCTCAAACATCTGAAGGGGCAAGTGATATTAATGCTTTACTTGCAGATGCTGGGTTGACTGCTGAAGTGATTGAATTAGATACCTCTACTACAGGTTGGAAGCTAGGCGTAGGTTATGCTTTTACCGCTAATTGGTCAGCAACATTGGAGTATGTCGATTTAGGTGAAGTGAGTGTCAGAATTAAAGGTGCAACGGATAACCCACAAGCATTTTATGCCACGGCGAGTCAGTTTTACCCTAGCTCGGCAAAGGGAGTAGGGCTTAATTTAGGTTATAGGTACCAATTTGCCGGTGACTTTAGTGTGTTGTTACACGGGGGACTGCTTAGCTGGCGATCAGATTATACTTCTTATGATATTGATACTAAGAAGGTTGCAACAAGCGAACAGGATGGAAATTCTTTCTATGGAGGACTAGGTTTAGAGTATGCATTATCTAAAAATATTCGCTTATCAGTGCAATGGAGCCATGTTGAACTAGATGATACTAACCGCGATTTGCTCGGTGCTGGCATGCAATATCTATTTTAGATTTATGACATAAATTTAAGTAAATGGGTATTAGAAGACAATTAGGGATGATTATGAAAAAAGTTTCTGGCTTAGCGCTATTAGGTTTATCTGGAGCTGTGTGTTGTAGTATGGCTGCTTGGGAGGGCTATGCCCATGAAGCCACTCACGCCATGGAGACTGGCCAAATAATTAGCTCACGGGTAGAGCTGCTAATACGAAAAGCGGCGGGTACCATGATCGAAAAATGCGTCGCAATCCCCTCAAAATACAGAGTTAGCTTCAATTACACATCGGCTGAAATAACAACGTTTAGTGTGCACTATCACCAAGGTGAAGAGGTTTTACTCGCCTTTGATGAGGATAAACAATCAAGTCTAAGCAGTTATTTTAATACTCACTCAGATCAAAATTATTGTTTTACTTGGGTGAATGAACAAGATAAAAATCGTGATTGGGTCATTTCATTAGAGTATCAGGCCACACCACTTTAACGATTTAGATAGCTAAGATGATCTGAAATCGGGTAGTACGCTTCCTAAGCTAGGTCTACTAAACTCCAATCTTAGTGACATTTTTGCATTTTGCTGTGCATTTTGTGATTTATTACCAACTCTAATTGTTGGGGATAAATATAAGGCTTTGAAAATTAGTAAATTAGTTTTCTGGTATGGTCTATGCACATTATTGAGGAGTAGATAACACAATATTATTGGAGTTGACTATGAATCCTCTTTTTAGCCGCTGCTATAGCTATTTTTTAGCTTTCTTGATTGCGATCTGCTTTGTTTACTGTCTGCCGTTGTTGGCGGTCGATGACTCGAAACAGGCGAAGCATGAGTACTTGGAAAGGGAGCTTATTATTATCGATCTAGCGGTGCATGATCCCCAAATGTTAGTCGAAGCACTTGATGATAGATCCAAACGGCAAGGAGGGAGTGTCAGTTATCCCAATGTTGTTTTTCTTCAACCAAATCAGGAGCCTCTGCAACAGATTTTAAATGCCATTGAACAAACAGGCCGAGTGTCACGTATATCCATTATATCCCATGCGTCTACCAGCGCACTTTTGCTTGCTGGCAGATGGATAGATAATTATTACATTATCGAGCAAGCGTCTCTAATGCGCGAAATAGCGACATATTTCAACCAAGGGACCGAATTAAGCCTATACGGATGCAACTTAACCTCAGGAAGGCTTGAAAAGCGCTTTGTTGACACATTAGCTGATTTAACATCTTTAGATGTGACTATGGCTGTGGATATTAACGGTGAGCTTAGTGAAGGTCGGGCCTGGAAATTAGTGTCTCAGACAAAGGGCATCGAGCTAGCGTCTAAACCTAGTCGTGGATTTATTCAATCGGTGCATCAACCCTAATAATGTGTGCTGATATTAAGCTGTATTTTTATAAATCACGAGAAGCTAATTGTGCTTCTCGTTGTGCATTTTTTATTTCATAGAGTGTAAGTATTTTGTCACTTTTTCTACACAAAATAAGCGATTGAAAAATAGAGTGGAGTACTGAGTTGGCTTAGCTATTGCAGTGTATTAGTGAACTGCATATTGCCAATGGAGTGCATCATGAAAACGTCAATAGTCAGCAGAGATAGCCATAATTATATTGTACGGGGACTCTCGGTTCTTAGCTTGATTCTAGTGAACCAGCCACGTAGAAATATGGCTTTGAATGAGAGTAAAGCCAAAGAATCATCAAGTAAAAAATCACTCTCTTTCCCCTTCGCATGGCTGGGGGTGTTGTGTTGCTTATTTATATTTCAGACCTCAGCAAATGAGGTATATGAGGCAAGAGTTAATAAGTTTATTTTGGGAGCGATTCCATACCTAAATTCTGACGTGAGTAGCTCGCAACAGCAGAAGTTGACCTTAGATCTGAAACTCAATGGTGGTAACCCTTTAGAGATCGGTTATAAATTTACGCCAAAATGGCAAGTCTCAGTTGAGTCGATTGAAGTCGGTTTATCCTTAGATAGTTTTTCTTTTGTTGATGCTAGTGATAATCCTTACACGTATACATCTTATCAAGCTCAATTATACACTGGCTGGGGAGTCAGCTTAGGCTATAACTTCGAGTTATCGTCAGCAATTTCAAGTCAGGTTTATTTAGGAGCCTATCGTTGGCAACAGGACAGGTCGAACAGCATTTCGAATAGTACCAGTGAAGATGGACTCTCTCCTTACCTAGGTTTAGGCGTAAAATATCGTTTATCAGATAAGGTCAATGTTAGGTTTGACTGGCACAACTTAGAAATACAAGAAGATGGGTTCGATCAGTTTGGGATATATCTGGACTATAGATTTTAACAGGCTTACAGCCAAGCGCTGATACAAGATGTATCAGTTAAATGTTTTGCTGTTCAACATGTTAAATAGTATTGTTGACCTTGTACTATGATTGTCTTGGGGGAATTATGACCATAACCAGCGTTGGAGCCCCTATTAATGGGCTGAATAACTATTCAGTGAATTTGCCACCGAGTAACCAAGGGGCGCGAACAGCGGCTAGTCATGTAACTGCAGCTTCACAAGTGCATCTATCATCTGAAGCTAGGCAGCTTAGTGCTCAGTTTCCTCAAGCCAGTCAATCTATGAATGCGAATGCAAGCCCTCTGAACTCGAATCGTCCTAGTGAACAAGAGGACTCATCTTGGTTTGAAGATGCGCTGGACTCTATCTTGCCTGATGGCATAGGTGACTCGACAAACAAAGAAGATGATTGTAGCTGCACTGTGGGAAAATATTTAAAAGCCGCGGCATCCATAGGCAGTGTTATTGCGCTATTCGTTTGATGGTTACCTTTTCTATTTCTGTTCTCCAGTAATCCTCTATCAATAACCTTTTGACCTTTGTCTCTAGTTTACCGACTTGACTGCTTCTTCGTTAATCGTGACTAGCTTGCTTTGTAATAGGGGCTTAGGGCTTGAACACTTTTTCTAAGAAGCTCAACATAGAGCGGACTTTAGGCGTTATGCTCTTATGGCTGGGGTAGAGTGCATAAACTTTCGAAGGAGGGCACTGCCAGTCTGGTAGTATATGCAACAAGTTTCCTTCATCGATGGCCTCATCACACAGGTAAGAGGGCAACATAGTCACGCCACAACCTGAAATACATAGATGGCTCAGTGAGAGAAAATCATTCAATTCCACCTTTGGCTTTACCTGAATCTGCTCCAGGATATCAGCTTGGCGTAACAGCCATTGATTTTTAGGCATACCGCTGGTCATAAAGAGGCAAGGTAGTTGTGCTAAATCTGTGGGGTGAAACGGTAACATATGTTTATCTATGAGTGATGGGCTTGCGCATAGCTTTCTCTCTAATTGACCTAAGTATTTTGCAATAATACTAGAGTCCTCTAGCTCTCCAATTCGAATAGCCAGATCAAACCCTTCCTCCACGAGATCGATACGCCTATTTGTCAGCTCAAGACTCACATCCACATCTGGATACTGTTCAATATAGTCACTCAGATATTTACTGATTATCTGTTGCCCTATGGTGACAGAGACACAGATTTTTAGCTGACCTCTGGGGCTTTCAACTAAATGGTCAACGCATAACTCGGCTGATTCAACTTCTTCCTGAATACGTTGACAGTGTTGCAAGTATATCTGGCCTACTTCGGTAAGGTGAATACTACGAGTTGTGCGTTCGATAAGCCGCACCCCCAGATGCGTTTCTAGCCGAGTGAGCTTACGGCTGATGTTGGACTTGGGCAAGTTCAGCACTGTGGCAGCCTTGGTAAAGCTACCCGCTTTAATCACCTCGGAAAATACCAACATATCATTAATGTTTTGCACTTCAGCGCTCCTCTGTTACTCGCCAAATTCGTCAACAATAATTGTAACCTAAAACAGAATAGTTGTTTCTATTTTGTCATGTTTATCCCATTTGGTTCGAGGGCTATTATTAATCCATCACCAGTCACTAAGGGCTGGAAAAGATAAGGGGTCACAAGATGGAAATTTTAACAACATCAGATTTACGCGAAGGTGGTTTTGCCGGATTAAAAGAGCACCAGCTCGTGATGGACAAGAAAGCCTTCGGTCCAAATCGTAACCCTCAGACATGGGAAGGGTTAGGCAATTTTGTCTACCTAGCAGATGCGAGGTTTATGCCCAAAGGGGAGACCTTGATGCATGGGCATAAAGAGGTCGATGTTATCTCTGTGATGGTCAAAGGCCGTATCAATCATGAAGGCTCCCTTGAACATGGTCAGATGATGAATGCCAGGCAGGCTCAGGTGCAGAGAGCGGGTGGAGAAGGTTTTTCTCATAATGAAGTCAATCCTGACAATGAAGAGAACCAGATGATACAGCTCTGGGTTCTACCCGAGCGCAGCGGAGAAAAGGCAGGCTATAAGTTATATACCCCAAAAGTCGGTGAGTTAACCCGTATCTACGGAGGTGAGATGGGACAAACACAAACCTTCGATAGCCATACACGAATAAGCGTCGCCAACTTGGAGACGGGTAATGGCTTCGAACAAGATACTGTAAGCCTTATGTATGTCAGTGATGGCGAGATTGAGATAAACGGAGAGCGTTTTGAAGCCGGAACTTTGGTGCGAAGTGAGGCGTTTACGCTGGTGGCGTTAACCAGTGCCCAAGTCATAGTGATCGATCAACGCTAGCGAGCATTAAAAAGTACTAATTAACATATTCTGATAATAATTCAGATGAAGGAAAGTAAAATGAGTAAATTTTCAGAAGTGCTAACGCCGGATAATGCCGTACTTGCCATGATAGATCACCAGACAGGCCTATTGGTTAGCTGCGCCGATGAGCACCCGTTAGTGGTTAAGAATAATATTCAGGGTCTGTGTAGTATGGCTAAAACATTAGACTTACCTTCGGTGGTGACGGCGAGCCTAGCCGACGGACCTAATGGCCCGATAATGCCTGAAATCACCCATATACTTGGTGATAAGGTGATCAATCGTGAAGGGGAGATCAATGCCTGGCACAGCTCAGCATTTAAATCAGCTATTGAAGCCACGGGCCGTAAGAAGATCATCATGGCGGGAATCGTCACCGATGTATGTCTGATGTTTCCGGCCTTGAGTGCAGTCGAAGAAGGTTATGATGTGTATGCGGTTATCGATGCTTCGGCCACCTGGAATAAGATAGTTCAGCAGGCGTCTATTCACAGATTGACTCAAGCAGGCGTAAAAGTGACAACTTGGGCATCGGTTCTAGCCGAGATAATGTCAGACTGGCGCTGTGAAAAAGGCATGGAACTAGGTCAGGTCTTAGCAGATCATACAACCTCATATAACTATGTGATGAATAGCTACTTTGCCAGAAACTAGTTCTCAGATTGCTCTAGAATGAGTACAAGTCCTTACAGAGATGTAAGGCCTTGTTTCCTAAATCGATTGAACCTTTTGCAGCTTATGTGATCTGATCTTCCAATGTGGTTATTGGAAACATCAAGATGGGTAAAGCTAAGCGTAAAATGACCAATTGGTCTCAGTACAATAAGGCATTGATTAATCGAGGGTCCTTGACCTTTTGGATTGATGAGCACGCCATTAGCTCTTGGTGTTGCTCTGAACATCACGGCCGCCGTGGCCGTGGGTATATTTACTCTGATGTTGCTATTGAAACTGCATTGGTTGTTAAAGGTGTATTCAACTTATCACTGAGAGCACTAGAAGGTTTCACTACCTCGGTTTTCCAGCTTATGGATGTGCCACTAACCTCACCAAGCTATAGCTGCATTAGCAAACGTGCCAAGACCGTAAATATCAAATATCGCTCACCGAGTCGTGGCTCTGTGGCACATGTAGTGATTGATTCAACGGGCCTCAAAGTTTACGGCGAGGGAGAATGGAAGACTCGAAAGCATGGTAAAGAAAAGCGTCGTACCTGGCGTAAGTTACACCTCGCAGTAGATGCGAATACGCATGAAGTCGTAGCAGCAGAAGTCACTCTGGTTAACGTTGCTGATAATGAAGTGTTACCCACATTAATCAAGCCGTTAAGAAGACAGATTAAACAAGTTTCTGCTGATGGCGCATACGACACCAAAGCGTGTCACAAACTACTTCAGCGTAAAGGTTGCAAACCAACTATCCCACCAAGAAGCAGTGCTGGGTTTTGGGAGGATGGGCATCCTCGAAACGAGGCAGTGAGAGCCCTCAAAAATAATGAGTTAGCGCAATGGAAGAAGGAAAATGACTATCACTTACGGTCGCTATCTGAAACAGCAATGTACCGATATAAGCAACTAATTAGTCCGAAACTTAGCCTACGAGATTATAATGCTCAAGTAGGTGAAGCGCTGGCAGGTGTAAAGGCAATGAACAAAGTCATAAGACTAGGAATGCCAGTTAGGAAACAGCCTGCCTAGTTAGCTCAAACCCTTGGAGTAGCTGCATCTATAGCGAGGATTTGATCAACAACGCCGAGATGTAAGGGTTTTATATATAGGCTAAGCGGCTTTATTCTTTCTTAGATTAATAAGTCTTAAATTTCATTTCAAATTTAAATTTTGAATTAATGTTAAATTAATGTTTACTTTGTGGGCGAGTGTTCAGCTTTTATACAGGCACTTAATAATAATCTATGTTCAATTTAAAAATACAACTTTGTACTTTATTAATTTAAGAGAGCATATTATGAAATTGAATAAATTATTATTAGCCGTATCGATTACTAGTTTAACTGCAGCTCCAGCATTTGCTTCAGATTGGTTTATAGGTGGTTCAGTAGGTTCACAGAAAAATGTATTTGAAGAGAGTCATACCACACCTAAACCAGAGCAGTTTGCCGAAGATTTTAACCTAAAGGTGAGTGAATACGATGTGGTCTATTCAATTAGGGCTGGTAAATACTTTGGTAACAGCAGTGAGCATAGAGTATATGGTACCTATAGCTATAATTCAGGTACCTCAAAGGAGCTAGGTAACGGTGACTTCACTCAGCAAAACTTTCTTGCTTCTTATGATTACTTAATTCCAATGGGGCAGAGTAATATCAATTGGTTTATTGGTGCTACAGCTGGTTATGCTCATACCGAGATGAGTGGCAGCCACTTAGGCTCTAAAGGCGGCTTTGTCTATGGTGGTCAAACGGGTTTTATGATGGATATTAGTGACAATGTAAGTGCAGAGATTGGTTATCGTTATCTGAAGCAAGATTATACTAAAGGAGTTACTGATGATTTAGGTCATACAACTGAACTTAGTTTAAACGACTCTCAGCAAGCTTACTTTGGTATTGATTATAGATTTTAATTTAAAATAGGTTAAATAAGTCGTTTAATAATAAGTCCAGAGATTATGCTGGATTTATTATTGCTGAAAACCCACAAGTAGATTATATTATCTAATGGCTTTTATCTTTATTAATCCAGTTGGTTCAATACAAGTTCTTATGGTTAATATCAAAGAGAGTGTGACTGAAATAGTCAACATCACAAATATGGCGACTAATATCACCAGCTGATATTTAATGGCCACCATAGGGTCACTGCCACCTAAAATTTGACCTGTCATCATGCCCGGCAGTGTAACCAGTCCTGTGGTAGTCATAGAGGCGAGTATCGGTGCAAAAGATTGTTTTAACGCCGATTGCACAAACGGAAAGGCGGCCTGGTAGGGGGTCACACCTAGGGCTAAGGCCCCCTCATATTGATCTCTTTTCTCTTCGAAAGCGGAAAATAATCTCTGTAATGCGACAATATTACCGCTTAAGCAATTTCCCAGTAACATGCCAGCCAGCGGGATCAGGTATTGGGCGCTATAAACCGGTGTGGGCTTTAGCAAGGCTAGCAGTAGAATAGTCATTAAAGGCGTAATACCGATCAGAAGGCCTGTAATAATCGGTAAAAAAAGCGGGCGTTTTGGTAGCTTGGCACTACCGATGATGGCGCTGGCACCTATGAGCAGCATCAAAGTAAGCCAGATTAAGTTGAGTGATAAGCTATTAAGTTCAAAAAGGAACTGTAGATAAAGCCCGACAAGGATAAGCTGAGCTGTCATTCGTAAAACCGCTGTGATTATCTCCTTGCCGAGCGCTAATCTCAGATATCGATTGATGAAAAAGGGAATGACTAAGATAAGCATAAAAAAGGCGAGTTGAGCCCACGAGATATCAATAGTCGACTGCATATGTAACGTCTGAGGCTTTTTGATGGCTAAGAAGAACAATATCTTCTATGTTGGCTTTCCTAGCAAGGTGTTTCTTGTATTCAATTGGCCATAGGGATATCAGTGTCTTTAAACCATTGTTAACTGACAACGGTCTCTCATCCCGCTAGAATAGCCTCAAATTATTTCTCATCAGAGTTAGCACCATGCATGTTCATATTCTTGGGATCTGTGGCACCTTCATGGGCGGCCTCGCCCTATTAGCACGTACGAAAGGGCATAGGGTCACCGGTAGCGACACTAATGTTTACCCGCCTATGAGCACTCAGCTTGAGGAGCAGGGCATTGAACTCATTCAAGGCTTCGATCCTAGCCAGTTTGGTCAAAACGAAGATGATGCGCCAGACTTGGTGGTAATTGGTAACGCCATGAGCCGAGGAAATCCATGTGTAGAGGCTGTGCTTAACCGGGGTATTTCTTATACTTCCGGGCCACAATTTCTGGCGGAACATATTCTTAAAGATCGTTGGGTACTGGCGATATCGGGTACTCATGGCAAGACCTCTACTGCGAGTATGTTGGCATGGATCTTAGAAGATTGTGGTTATGAACCTGGATTTCTCATTGGTGGCGTGCCGCAAAACTTTGGCGTGTCAGCTCGTTTGGGTGGTTCACCTTTTTTTGTGGTGGAAGCCGATGAGTATGACAGTGCTTTTTTCGATAAACGTTCTAAGTTTGTCCATTACCAGCCGCGTACTCTGGTCATCAACAATCTAGAGTTCGATCACGCCGACATTTTCGATGACCTTAAAGCGATTCAACGTCAGTTTCACCATGTGATCCGTACTGTTCCTGGAGTGGGCAAGATCATCTGGCCCACAGACAGCGAGGCGGTGCAGCAAGTGATCGACATGGGCTGCTGGAGCGAGCAAGAGGTTTATACAAAGAGCTATGGGAAAAACTGCTCGAATCTTATATCGGATAATCAAGAGTCGTCAGTCACAAACGCCCAAGGAACTTGGTCTAGTAAGCTTATTACCGATGATGGCCACAGGTTTGAGTTGTTTTTCGATGGTGAGTCTCAGGGCATCTTAGATTGGAGCTTGATCGGCCAACATAATGTCGAGAATGCTACCATGGCCATAGCTGCGGCGCGTCATGTGGGTGTTAAGCCAGAGTCGGCTATTCAAGCTTTGGCCCAATTCGAGCCGCCTAAGCGCCGCATGGAGCTTATTGGAGAGGTGAATGGCATTGCCATCTATGATGACTTTGCACACCATCCTACAGCTATCGCGACAACATTGCAGGGTTGTCGTGCCAAGGTGGGAGAGGCCAAGATCACCATTATTCTGGAGCCACGCTCAAATACCATGAAGAGCGGTGTTCACAAGAACACGTTAGCTGGTTCAATGTCACTTGCTGACGAGGCTTATCTCTATCAGGCCGACAGTATTGATTGGGATATTGAAGCAGCGATGGAAAAAGCCGATCTGCCCGTATCTGTGCTATATGACATAGATGAGATAGTGAATACTGTAGCTAGCAAGGCGAAGACTGGCGACACCATTATTGTCATGAGCAATGGCGGTTTCGGCGGCTTGCATAAGAAGTTATTGAAAAAACTGAACGATTAAAGTTGTAAGTGATAAGTCATAAGCTTTAAGAAAAGAGTCGTGTGGAATATGAGCTCACCTTATTTCCTATACTTTGCCTTGAGCTTACAGCTTGATACTTACAGCTTACAACTATTTATTGAGATTTTATGAGTTACCCAAAAAAGCAAAAGTCGGTCAGTTTGGCCTGGACGGGGGCCTCGGGGGCACCTTATGGGTTGAAGTTGCTCGAGTGCTTGTTAGTCGCCGATTATCAGGTTTTTTTGATGGTCTCTAGTGCCGCACGTGTGGTGCTTGCCACCGAGGAAGATGTAAAGCTCAGTGCTAATGGTAAAAAAGCTGAGCAACAATTGCTCGAACTGTTCGCCGGTAGGAGCGAGTCTCCACTTAAAGGTTTGCTGCATGTGCTGGGCAAGGATGAGTGGTTCTCGCCACCGGCATCGGGTTCGGCTGCACCTAAGCAGATGGTGATCTGTCCCTGTAGCACAGGTACTCTAGCGGCTGTGGCGACGGGAATGAGCAATAGCTTGCTTGAACGTGCCGCGGATGTTGTTATTAAAGAGCGCGGCCAACTGATCTTAGTTCCTAGGGAAACTCCCTTTAGTTCCATACATTTAGAGCATATGTTGTCTCTGTCTAAGTTGGGAGCGACCATTATGCCTGCGGCTCCCGGTTTTTATCATGATCCCAAATCAGTGCAAGATCTGGTAAACTTCATGGTCGCCCGAATTCTTGACCATCTGGGCGTTGAGCATGATTTAACAAATCGTTGGGGTTATGACAAACATAATGCCAAAGATAGTGATAAATAAGACACTTTTTAAGAGTCAGTTGAAAGCAAAGTTGAGAAGGTTATGAAACACACGATTGAAGAGATGATCTCTACGGCAGAGATAGATCAAACATTAGACCAGTTAGCCGAAAAGATTAATGCTCATTATGCTAACAGCGAGCGTTTGTTAATGGTTGGACTGCTTAAAGGTTCTGTGGTTTTTATGGCTGATCTATGTCGCCGCATCAAGGGCCATGTTGAGATCGATTTTATGTCGGTATCTAGCTACGGTAATGATATGACCAGCACACGTGAGGTGAAGATCCTTAAGGATGTGCAGTCTGACATTAAGGGACGTGATGTGCTTATTGTCGAAGATCTTATTGATTCGGGCAATACCCTGAATAAGATCCGTGAATTGTTATTGTTGCGCGATCCAAAGAGTCTGGCACTTTGTACTTTGCTCGATAAGCCTGGACGACGTGAGATCCCAGTTCCAGTCGATTTTGTCGGTATGACTATTCCTGATGAATTCATTGTCGGTTATGGTATCGACTATGCTGAGCAGTACCGTAACTTACCTTATATTGCCAAAGTGATCCCTGCGGAGTAAGTGCTTTAATCGGTATTCGTACTTAGTGAAAAGCGTTTTATTTTAAAATACCCGCACTTTGCGGTTTTTTTTTGTTCATATGTCCCAATATAAGTTAACTCAGTTTCTGAATAGGGCTCAGTATATGAACTACTCATTTACCACGGCTTTAAGCCATTCAATGGGACACATTCAGATTTTTCTGCCCAGTAACATACTGGAATTAGGATACACATGGTGAATACAAAAAATTCCCCGATTTACGCACTCGAGATCAAAGATCTAAAGAAAACCTATAAAGGTGGTGTCGAGGCAGTAAAAGGGATCAGCTTAACGGTGGAGAAGGGGGACTTCTTCGCTTTGCTTGGCCCCAATGGTGCAGGCAAGTCCACTACAATAGGTGTGATTAGTTCATTGGTACAGAAGTCTTCGGGTAAGGTGTCAGTGTTTGAGCATGATATCGACAAGGAACTGGAGCTGGCTAAGTTACGTATTGGTCTGGTGCCACAGGAGTTTAACTTTAACCAGTTTGAAAAGGTGCTACAAATAGTCGTCAATCAGGCTGGCTACTACGGAGTGAAGAAAGAGCTCGCCTTGGAACGTGCCGAGAAGTACCTGACTCAGCTGGATTTGTGGGAGAAACGTGATAGTCCAGCCCGAGCTTTATCTGGTGGCATGAAGCGCCGACTGATGATAGCGCGCGCCTTGATGCATGAACCTCAGCTACTGATCTTAGATGAGCCGACCGCGGGGGTGGATATTGAGCTACGACGCTCCATGTGGACCTTCCTCACAGAGCTGAATGAGCAAGGGGTGACCATTATCCTAACCACTCATTATCTCGAAGAGGCTGAAATGTTGTGCCGTAATATCGGCATTATAGATAAGGGAGTCTTGGTCGAATGCACCAGCATGAAATCTTTGCTGAGCCGATTAAATATGGAGACTTTCGTATTGGATCTAGGAAAAGATCTGCGCGTCGAGCCGAGTCTTGATGGTATCAAGTGTCGTCTGAGTGATGGCCATACACTTGAAGTGGACGTGGCCAAGGAGCAGAGCCTTAATGGTGTATTTTCCCAGCTCAGTGACCAGGGCATCGAGGTGTTATCCATGCGGAACAAGGCCAACCGATTGGAGGAGCTGTTTGTGGAACTGGTGGAGAAGGGCGCGATTGAGCCAGATAAGAGTAGTGAGCTGCTGACTCAGGAAGGAGCTTTAGTTGATAAAGAAGCTTCAGCCAATAAAGGAGCATCATCATGAATATGAAAGCCCTGTATGCCACGGCATTTAAGAGTATTTTAACCAAAGAGGTTAATCGTTTTACCCGTATTTGGGTGCAGACCTTAGTGCCGCCAGCGATCAGCATGACCTTGTACTTCCTCATCTTCGGTAATCTGGTGGGTAAGCGCATAGGAGAGATGGGCGGTGTTAGCTATATGGAGTTTATCGCTCCTGGCTTGATCATGATGTCGGTGATCACTGCCTCATATTCAAATGTAGCCTCGTCATTTTTCAGTGCCAAGTTTCAGAGAAACCTGGAGGAGCTGATTGTAGCCCCTGTGCCGCACTACGTTATGATTGCCGGCTATGTGGGCGGCGGTGTAGTTAGAGGCCTTTGCGTCGGTTCTATCGTGACCTTAGTCGCCATGTTCTTCGTCGATATCAGTTTGCACCACGTGGGATTAGTGGCAATCACTGTGCTGCTTACTTCGATCTTGTTCTCTCTCGGTGGGCTTATCAACGCCATATTTGCCAACAGCTACGATGATATCAGTATTGTACCTACTTTCGTGTTGACGCCTTTGACTTACCTTGGTGGCGTATTTTATTCACTGTCCTTGTTACCCGATTTTTGGCAAGGTGTGTCAAAGCTAAACCCTGTGGTGTACATGATTAACGTATTTCGTTACGGTTTCCTGGGTTATGCGGACATGAGCGTGCCATTTTCAATCGCTGTTATGGTAGGTTTTTGTGTAGGCTTATGGACTTTAGCTTATTATCTGATAAGCCGTGGAATAGGCTTACGTAGTTAAAAAGAAGGCTTGGTATAACAACAAGTAGATCTAGGTCCTAGACTCTAGGGCCTGTGATCTTATTCTTAAGAACAAGGAAGTAAGATGAAACTGCAATTGATTATCCTAGTGGGGCTTGTAGCTTCTTGTGGGATGTTCTCTCAAGTGAGCCAAGCTAAGGTGTATCAATGTGAGGTGGACGGTAAATGGTGTTTCAGGATCACCTCTGTGAAGCTGTAGATAGTCAGAGTGAGCTAGTTGTTATTGAAAACATCAAGAGTGACTTCACTGCAGATGAACGTAAATTGATCAACAGTCATGAGGTTGCCATAGGCATGAGTAAGAGAGTCTTGCTTAAAAGCCGGGGCGAGCCTGATACCGTGCATCGTTCTGGACGTAGTGGCGAGCAGTGGCTCTATCGAGGAGGAGATGGCCGTATGCTGCAAGTGCTAATGAAAGATGGCAAGGTATTCGACTGGCGGGATTGATTTTTAACCTTCTTCTAGATATTTCATTATATCGAAAACCTGTTTGACAGTATTCGCGCCTAGCTTAGCCGTACAGCAGTGACCTAAGGTACTGGCATGTCGTCTGACGTAAATTAATACTTGCTTCAGATCAAGTGGCTCGGCGGCCGCTAGCCAAGTCAGGTGCTTGTCCTGCGTGAGATCATTTGTTTTATCTAGTTCGAGACAAAAGCTTACCCCCGATGAGTCGAACAACTGGCTCATTTCGTCTAAATGCCCCTGAGCTTCTAACTGCCAGTCTTGTTCGCTATTACAATAGACTAATTCATCATGGTCGACATGGATCAATATGGCTGGCCACTGGATCTTGCTATTAATTGGTGAGGTAAGCGGAGCATTTTTTTTCATTTTATTATTATCGCTTGTCTTACTAAGTCACTGCTTGCTGTGAATTGCTGAAGTCAGATGAGCAGTGTTATGTTATTTATATCACTTATCTTCAGGTATTGGCTCAGCCTCTATCTGAATTTTATGGGCCTTGAGAAGATCTATAGTAGATTGATTATTTTTGATAAGGTCATCAAAATAGCTATTCATGTCCTTGACCTCGGCTAGGTATTCAGGATTATTTTTCGCTTTTTTTTCCCAATAGCGTTTACGTTCAATTTTTTGCAGTTCGCTGGATTTTAGGATATCGAAATAACTGAGTTCCTGATTTAAGCGATATATCTCGCTATTGAGAAGGTGAACTAATTTCTCTTTTGAGATCGTTTTCTTACTCAGCAGGGCTTGCAAAGGGTCGAGCTTTTTCTCGTGTTTATCTGAATCTGTCTCTGTCGTGATCCCTAGCTGATACTCTATCTTATGCTGGCTAAATTCTTTCGGACAGATAGTCTGGCTAAAAACAACCTTATTATCTTTAACACATTTATAAATGCTATTAGCCTGAGCTGGGCTGACGAGAAGACTGGATAATAGGTAAGCCGCCAAAAGATAGCCCAAGTTAACTAGGCTTGTGTAAAAACGAGCTGTGTTTGTGTGGATCTCTCTTGCCATTTGGCTTAACTTCCTTTGTGTTGCCTGTCATTCCTAGTCCCATTAAACAATTCATGGGACTAGGTTTAGCCGACTGTTTATTGGGTGTATGCCCAAATATCCTTCAGTCGAGTTAGTGCTGACACTGCTATTCTAACATTTCTATTTATAATGTGAGTATTGCGCTAAGCGGTACTTTTTCAACTAATACTATGGCGCAAGTTTTTTAATAAAACCAGTTTTTTACCCTTGGACGTGAGCGGATTAGCTTGTTTAGCAGAGAGAAGGTTTCAATTGATTTTTAAGAGAATATTCTAAATTCATCAAAAATCATGAGTACAGGTATTAAGAAAAGGCACCTTAGGTGCCTTGAGCTGCCTCTATCGTGAGAGGCTTTCTTGTGAGCCTTGTGGGATTAGCGCTCGAAGCAGAGGTTATCGATCAGGCGGGTTGTGCCCATATAAGCTGCGGCGACAATCACCAGAGCCTTCTGCTCAGCCTGGGCTGACGAGAGATCGGTTGAGCTGCGCACCTCCAGATAGTCAGGCTTGAAACCTGCCTCTATGAGTTCAGCGTTGGCCTCGGCAATAGCATCGACTATAGCCTGTCCAGATTGAATCTCCTGAGACATGACATCCATTACCTGTTTTAGCTTGGCGGCCTGACCTTTCTGTGACTGGCTCAGGTAACCGTTGCGAGAGCTCATGGCAAGACCCGACTCTTCACGTATGGTTTCAACGCCTATTATTTCGATAGGCATGGAGAGATCTTCGACCATGGTCTTGATCACCAGCAGTTGCTGAAAGTCTTTTTTACCAAACAGGGCAACGTCGGGTTGGACGATATTAAATAGCTTACATACTATGGTAGCGACGCCGCGAAAGTGACCTGGACGGCTAGCACCACATAGTTCATCACCGATCTCGGGGACTTCGATAAAGGTCTGCTGTTCCATGCCCTTGGGGTAGATGGTTTCAGGGGTTGGAGTAAACAGTAGCTCTGCGCCGGCATCTGTCAGTGCCTGTTGATCGGCGGCCAAGGTTCTAGGATAAGCGTCGAGATCTTCGTTTTGACCGAACTGCATGGGATTGACGAAGATAGAGGCGATCACATGATCGGCTCGTTTTACCGCTTCCTTGATAAGAGTAATATGGCCTAGATGCAAGTTGCCCATAGTAGGGACGAAGGCGACAGTTTCGCCCTTGGCGTGCCAGACACGAACTTGCTCACGTATTTGTGTTATCTCTTGGGTGGTGATCATCTTGATTGGGCCTATCACTGCTCTGAGATAAGGATTGTATGATGGCAATCCTTAACTGTTTTTTATTCTTAGTTATCAGCATCGCCGGCTAAAACGTGTGTCATGCCGGCGATGTCTTTCATCGCTTTAGCTAAAGAGACAAATATAATCGTCTAGCTAAAGGTGTGGTCGCTGCCCGGGAATATTCCCTTCTCGACTTCATCGATATAGGCGCGAATGGCATCACGTATCTCACCGGTCTGCTTCAGGTAATTTTTAGAGAAGCGAGGAATGTAGCCACTGGAGATCCCGAGTACGTCATGCATGACCAAGATTTGGCCATCAGTACCTGCACCTGCACCTATGCCTATCACCGGGATAGTCAGGGCTTCGCTGATGGCTTTTGCTAACGGGGCCGGAATACATTCGACAACTAATAGCTGAGCGCCAGCGGCTTCTAGCGCTTTGGCTTCATCTAAGATACGCTGGGCATTGTCTGCATCACGTCCTTGAACCTTAAAACCGCCGAATACATGTACCGACTGAGGTGTTAGACCTAAGTGGGCACAAACAGGAATACCTCGTTCGGTTAGCTTAGTCACTGTTTCTAACAACCAGTGTCCGCCTTCAATCTTGACCATGCTGGCACCGGCTTGCATCAGCACTGTGGCATTAGTCATCGCGAGCTCTGGAGTGGCATAGCTCATAAATGGCATGTCAGCGATAAGCAGAGCCCGCTTTACTCCGCGACGAACACAGCGAGTGTGGTAGGCAATATCTTCCACCGAGACCGGTAGAGTATCATCATGTCCTTGAAGCACCATACCCATAGAGTCACCTACGAGTAATACATCAACTCCTTCACTGTCGAAGGTGCTGGCAAAACTTGCATCATAGGCCGTGAGTGAAGTGAACTTTTTACCTTCCTGCTTAAATTTGAGCAGGGTAGAGCTAGTTATCTTAGACATAGTGACTTTCTTAAATCTGATTAAAAAACGGTTATGAATCCTTGATAGAGTGCTGTTATAAGCTAACTCCCATCAGAGTTCAATACTATCTGACTATTTGTTCTAATTCTGCAGTCAAATCTGCATCGATAAGCCCGTTAAGTTTTGTGCCACATGGAAGTGTTAGATTTGGGGCTATATCGGCAAGAGGGATAAGCACGAAGCTGCGTTGTTTCATACCATAGTGGGGAACAGTGAGTCTGGAAGTGTCTATGGTCTGATTATCGTAGAGTAAGATATCGAGATCTAAGGTGCGCGGTCCCCAACGTTCTAATCTGACTCGCCCCTGTTCATTCTCTATCTTCTGTAATTCATCTAATAGCTCGATGGGCTCGAGAGTGGTATGGAAGCCGACAACGGCATTAACGTAATCAGGTTGGATTACATCGCCCATTGGGGCTGAGCGATAGTAAGAGGATATGGTGAGTGCAGGCTTTATATTCGAGTCAGCCAGCTCGGCCAGAGCCTTACAGGCGCTGTCGAGCTGAGATTCGGGCTCAGTCAGGTTTGCCCCGAGCGCAACATAAACCTTGGCCATTAACCGGCAGACTTATCCGTTGATGGATTGCCCGGATTAGCAGTCTTCTTGGTTTCCGATGGTTTATCGGTCGTTTGGCTACTTGATTGCTCATCTGAGTGTGATGACGTCTTCTTAGTCGATGGTTTACGGCGACGGCGCTGGTTCGAGTTGCGGTTTCGACTGCCCTTGTTGACTGAGCGAGCGATGACGCTACGTTGCTCTTCGCCGCCTTCGACAAAGCTCTTCCACCAAGCGGCAGATTTAGCCACTGTGCCACCTTCTGCGCTTGCTCTAAGCAATAACAAGTCATAGGCAGCGCGGAATTTTGGATGTTCGATAAACTTGAAGGCTCGTGTACCTTGGTTACGATCGAATCTTAGCTGTAGTTGCCAGATATCTTTCGCCGGAGTACTGAAGCGGCGGGGAATGCTAATAGTGCGACACTGCTGCTCCATTACATCGCCCATGGCGGCATAATAGGCATCGTAGAGACTTAAACCGCCCTCTAAAGCAATATCATCGGCGCGTTGGCTTAGAGGATACCAGAGAATAGCGGCGTAGAAGAATGCAGGAGTGACTGTTTTCTCGGCTTTAACTCGAGCATCGGTGCTTTCCATTATGCTTTGCATCATCTTAATCGCCGGGCCTTCAGGCTCATCGACAAGCTGGCCATTGACCAGAGGGAATAATGGTTCGAACAGACCGTAGTCGCGCATCATGTTGAAGTTATTCAGTGCCTGACCATTGAAGAAGAGTTTAAGGATCTCTTCATACATGCGGGCTGCAGGAATATCTTTCAGCAGAGGTGCCAATTCATAGATAGGGGAGGCCGTGCCTTCCTCTATTGTCATGCCCAACTTAGTGGCAAAGCGCACGGCTCTGAGCATGCGCACGGGATCTTCACGGTAGCGGGTATTAGGATCGCCTATCATTCTGATGGTACGAGCCTCTAGATCATGTAGACCGCCGCCATAGCTGTGAATGGAGAAGTCGCTAATGTCGTAATAGAGGGCGTTAACGGTGAAATCGCGGCGTTCGGCATCTTCGTCTATGGTGCCGTAGACGTTATCACGCAGCAGTCGGCCTTCGGCATTGGTCTTGGAGATCTTCTCACCGGAGTCCACATGATGGCCGCGTAGGGTGGCAACTTCGATAACATCACGGCCAAAGACGATATGGGCCAGACGAAAGCGTCTACCGATGAGGCGACAATTACGGAAGAGAGCTTTGATCTCTTCTGGTGTGGCGTTGGTGACCACATCAAAGTCTTTTGGTTGTAACCCCAGGAGAATATCACGCACGCCGCCACCGACCAGATAAGCCTTAAAGCCAGACTTATGTAGGCGATAGAGTACCTTTATGGCATTTTCGCTCATCTGTCTCCGAGAAATAGTGTGATCTTGTCTCGGGACAACTTCCAGACTTAAGCCTGAATCGGTTGTTTCTTCAGTAGTCTGTTGGTTATCAAATAACTGTTTACAGAATTTGCTAATACGGCGAAAAATGGGACACCTCGGAATTGCATCTGTGCTGTGCAAAGTACTATGGGTTACAACAAGGCGGCTATGATACCCCAAATGTAAGCCAATGAGTATATTCTTAAGCCAAGATGATTTCTGTTTGCTTAGGGATTAAGGATAGATCGAATTGTGCAATGGCTTGAGTGACCATCTTATCCATTTGCTGTTCAGGTGTTACCTGAGCCTGACCTAGAAAGGCTAAGGCGGCATTGAAGCTAACTTGAGGATGAGTCTTATCTATGGCTGCTGCATGGTTCTGTTTCGAGAGTTTCATGCCTGGTGTGGTGCAAACCAGAGGTAAGTGCAGCCATGCGGGCGGCGTCTGAGAAAATATCTGAAACAGACTTATCTGTCTGCAAGTGGGGATGAGCAAATCACTCCCCCGCGCCACCTCGGTGATTTGTTGGAAGGCATCGTCCATTACCACGGCCAATTGATAGGCATATAAGCCGTCACTGCGCTTGATGATGAAGTCTTCAGTGGCGAAGTCTTTATCTACCTTGACCTCTCCCATTTGCAGATCGTCAAATCTGTCTATGCCTGTATTATTGCGGATGCGAATGGCGCCGCTGACATGTGGGCTAGTGAGCCGACCACAGCGTCCATCATAAGTACCGCCCATGGCTTTGATTTGTTTACGGCTGCATTGACAGTAATAGGCCTTGTCCTGTGCAATTAAGCTGTCTATTTGGCTCTGATAAGTGTCGAGACGGTTACTTTGATATAGCAGGTCACCATCCCAATGAAGTGAGTAAGCGTCTAAGGTGCGCAAGATATCATCTGTCGCGCCTAGGATTTCCCGTGGTGGATCGATGTCTTCGACACGAACTAACCATTGGCCGTTTTGTGAGCGAGCACGTAAATAGCTGCCCAGAGCGGCAACGAGGGAACCAAAATGTAAGGGACCAGAGGGAGAAGGGGCGAATCTGCCTATATATGCTTGGTGGCTCATAATCTCAGCTGAAACAATTAGCGTATGAAATGGTGAAGTGTGACAGTAAAGCTTAGGTTAATTTGATGATTAAAAACAAACAGAGACTAAGTAAAGTGGGAAAACCCACTTTACTTAGTCTCATTATCAAAACAAGAAGAGCTAGACTAGCCAGCCATCTGCTTTTCTTTGATCTCGGCAAGTGTCTTACAGTCGATACACTGATCGGCTGTTGGGCGAGCCTCTAAACGGCGTATACCGATTTCGATACCACAAGAATCACAGAAACCAAAGTCGTCCTCTTCAATTTTCTGAAGTGTCTTCTCGATTTTCTTGATCAACTTGCGTTCTCTATCACGAGCTCGAAGTTCTAAGCTGAACTCCTCTTCTTGTGCTGCACGGTCGACAGGATCCGGAAAGTTTGCCGCTTCGTCTTGCATGTGATTTAGAGTACGGTCGACCTCTTCACGCAATTGATTACGCCAAGCATCCAGAATCGTTCTGAAGTGGCTCGACTGATCTGCGTTCATGTACTCCTCACCAGGCTTTTCCTGATAAGGTTCTACACCTGCGATAGCGAGCACGCCGAGTTTTTTAGTGCCTTCTGGCATAACGCATCTCCTGTTAATCATTTGCGTTTTAGGGCGCTTGTATTTTAAGGCCGATATCTATATCAGAAACTGATAGAGCAAGCAAACTTTTTGTGTTGCGATGATGATATTCCTTGACTATGTTCCCTATTCTCCATTAATTCAACTTTTACCGCCTATTTAGAGTTTGACAGGACAGGATTTAATCAGGGATGAGCCATTTGGCGACATTTCTGCACAATATGCTAGCACTTCGACACCAAATTGATGTGCCTTGGTGAGAAGTTGAGCATATGCAGGATCGATATGAGCGGCTGCTTGTACTGAGTCGATTCCAGTGTGCTGCACCACAAAAAGCAGCACACCTCTGTGGCCTAAGGCGACCATTTCCATCAATTCTCGCAGGTGTTTCTGTCCGCGGGTGGTAACAGAGTCAGGAAAATAGCCTTGACCTTCTTCTAATAAGGTGCAACTTTTGACCTCGATATAGCAGTCAGGCTTAGGGCTCGTTGTCGATTCGTCCCGTAATAGAATATCGATACGGCTATTCTCACTGCCATACTTTACTTCACGCTTAAGATAACTGTAACCCTGCAATTCGGTGATGACACCTGTTCGAATGGCATCTTCCGCCAACTGATTGGCTCTACCAGTATTGATACCAATGAGGTGGCCTTGGTCGGACTCGGCCAGCTCCCAGGTGCGTGAGTATTTACGTTTAGGATTATCTGAGGTGGAAAACCAGACTCTTTTACTCTCAAACAGGCAGTTTTTCATGGAGCCTGTATTGGGGCAGTGTATGGTGACTAGGCTGCCATCTTCGAGTTCGATATCCGTCAGGAAGCGTTTGTATCGTTTTATTAACTTTCCCTGCTGGAAAGAGGGGATGAATTCCATGAGTTGAGATCCGCTATGATTGGAATAATGGCCCAAGGTTATCAGCTTTTAACTGTCCGTATTTGACTCTATGAAGTAAACTGCGTGCAAAACGAAATAAGAAATAGTTCAGGAAGGAACACCCATGACAGATTTAATGAAAGTTACCCTTACCAGAGATGCACCAGCCGCTCATTGGGGCAAGGCTGATGTTACTTTTAGCAATGATCTGGTGACGATCCATCTACAAGGTGAAGATGAACTGCGTCAGATCCAGCAAGCGGCGCGTAAACTTCGTAGCCAAGGTTTATCGGCCATAGCCCTCGAAGGTGAGTTGTGGGATCTAGACTCACAGTGGGCATTCTCCCAAGGCTTTGCCACGGCTAAATCTAATCCAGATATTCGCTGGACAGGTGATGATGCAGTTAAAACTGAGCTCAAAAACCGTCTAGAGAGTGCGAGTTTTGCCCGCCACTTGATCAATGAAACCCCTGAAAATCTGGCTCCTGTTAAGTTAGCTATTCTGGCGGCTCACTGGTTATCTGAGATCGGCGGCGATAAGGTGACCTACCGTATCATCGAAGGACAAGAACTTTTAGAGCAGAAATGGGTTGGTATTCATGCCGTGGGTCGCGGCAGCGAACGTCCACCAGCCATGCTCGAGCTTGATTACAACCCATTGGGAGAAGATGCGCCTGTATCTGTTGCCTTAGTGGGTAAAGGTATTACATTTGATTCCGGCGGTTATAGCATTAAGGCTTCGGAAGGTATGCTGGGAATGAAGTGTGACATGGGCGGCGCGTCTACCGTCACTGCGGCGCTTGGTTTGGCTATGAAGCAAGGTTTAAACAAACGAGTTAAAATGTTCCTTTGTTGCGCCGAGAACCTGATCAGTGGTCACGCTTATAAACTCGGTGATATCTTGACCTATAAGAATGGCGTTACCGTGGAAGTGGTTAATACTGATGCCGAAGGGCGTCTGGTGTTGGCCGATGGTCTACAAGCTGCATCCGCTACGGGGGCTGAATTGATCATAGATGCGGCGACCTTAACTGGCGCAGCTGTGATGGCGGTTGGAACTAACTACAATGCCATTTTCTCTCCATCGAGCGAAGTTCTTGCGATGGCACAAGAAAAAGCTGCCGCAGTGGCTGAACGTGTTTGGCCTCTGCCGCTAGATCCTTGGCATCGTGAGATGTGTCCATCGGCTTATGCCGATACGGCTAACAGTCGCCCCATGAAAGGTGGTGGAGCGGGTGGTGCATCCAATGCTGCTGGCTTCCTGTGGCATTTTGTGTCCCCTGAGGCGAAATGGTTGCATATGGATCTAGCCTCAGCCTTTGCTGACGCGCCAAATGGTCTCTGGGCCGCAGGTGGTACTACCCACGGTATGTTGACCATAGCGGGCTTGCTACAGGACTAATTAAAGCCTAGTGCTGCGAAACCTTGAAGCCAGAGTTATAATGACTCTGGCTTTTTTTGGTAAGAGTCCCGTCCGACATAAGCCTTAACTCTCTTTTACAGTCTAGCTGTAACACTTTCCTATGTATCCCCTCATCTGACAATTTTTTCACTAAATGATGGCTATTGCTCTGCCAGAGTGTTTGTTGCATTATTGTTGTTCTTAAGCGCTACTCTGTATGTATCTTAGTTCTGGATAAAATGGAATCCGGACTATTTACCTTGATTACGAGAGCCTCATTAAGCTTCAAGGGAATGTCACTCTTCATGTATATCAGTTTTGATGAGTTTAGTATCAACATCCAGCAATTAGAGTTGATCATTAAACAGCAGTCGATTCCGATCGATGAACGGATCTGTTTGCTACTTCGTCTCCTTATCGAAAATTATCCCAGTCACTGCAGTAAACAGCTATGTCTCGAGTCTATCTGGCCCGATACTGTGGTGTCCGATATGTCCTTGTCTAAACTCGTGTCCGATGCCAGAAAGATATTTAAGCAAGCGGGATGTGAGGTCGCTATCATTCAAACGGTACATGGTCGTGGTTATCGTCTATCCCAAGAGCTTGGCAGGCAGCTGGCAAATCAGCAATTAACGCCAGTTACGGCGACTCTAGCCTCCGAGACCTATGTTACAGATCGGCTTACAGACGATAGAAAAGCCGATAATACGAGCCTCAAGTCTAACTTTACTGGTATTCGGCAGAAGCTGGACAAGCTTGCCCATGAGTGGCCCAGAGTGTCGACAATTTTATTTTCTATCGCTGTGAGTTTCATCGTTTTATATGCTTTGCTTTCTACGCACTCCTTCGACCGATATTTAACAGCCAGTCATGAGGGGCACAGTGTAGTCGATGAGAAGGCAATTGTTTACAGTGAGTCTGCCGATGCCATAGGGCGGGTGCTATGGATAGATGATCATCCAGAGAATAACTCGAGAGAGCGGGAGTTCCTCAGAGGGAAAAACATAGGCGTATACAGTACGACTTCGTCTCGTGAGGCTTTGCTACTGATTTCCTTATATCAATACGATGTGATCATCTCTGACATGGGACGTGAAGAAGATGCCATCGCTGGCTTGAAATTACTTGAGAAGATGCGTAGCCAAGGTGTCGAGATCCCTTTTTATATTTATACCCTAAATGCGACGGATGAGTTGATCGCAAAAATTGCTTCTAGCGGCGGTCAGGGAGTCGCAGTTGATTCAGAGGGGCTGTTTCGACAAGTCATGACTCATTTCGATACTGAATGATAAAAATCTGTCTTAAATGAGAACCACTGTGAAAGGGCTAAACTGCAATTGATAATTATTAACAGTATCTATTTATTATCTTTTTTAATTTTGTTGAGCCTCCTAAACTTCCGTATAAGCTAATTCAAAAGTTTTCAAATCTTTTCAAACAATATTAGTCAGTTTTTAGTTTTGAGTGTGATATTAATCATACTCAATAATGAAACCCTAGGATGTGGACCGTTGTGGTTTATGTCATTCGTTATCGGTAGATATAAAATTTAAGCTCAGGGTAGAGCATGATTTAATAGGTTCGAGATCGGAGTGAGGCCTAGCTAAGGCCAGTTAACTAGGCCTCACTCAATAGTCGCTTATCAGAATAGTCTAATCAGTAGAACACCTAATTTCCGCAGCAACTAAATTCTTCAATTGCTTCCTTGAATAGGCGGCATTTTTTTTATCTGCAATCTGTATATTTAGCTTACAGTCACTCCTCTTATTTAGGCTGGCTTACGCCTCTCGATTCAACTGTCATTCAGGCGGTTAAAGCTAGACTCTCGGCTGTTAAATTAATTTTGTGCTTACCCATCTCGAAGAGATGGGGTCATCCGTCCTCAGTGTGATTCCTCTTAGTGAAGATTATTGGGTGTGGGCTCCAAAGTTCAGCTGAGTGAATTAATGAAAATACATGATACAAGTTTAGAATTTGAATCCCTGCCTAGTTTGATGGTCTTGCTCGATTCTGTCGCATTTATGTGGTTTATCGCCTTAGTGACACTCTCGATATTTTCTTGGGTTGCCTTAAAGTTATGGCACTTGCATTCATTGCCAAAATACATGGCGAAAGAGAAGGGAATGCATCAAGCCAAACTGATTTTTTGGTTATGTATGTTAGGTCTCATTTGGAAGCCCTTGTGGGTCATAGCAGTGATAGCGATCGTGACAGATTGGGATAAGGCGCAACTATGGTTTAAGGGGACACGTTCATGAAAGAGATAATGCTTCCCTATATATTTATTGTTTGGTTACTGTTTAAGTTTAAGGTCATTCAGCCCAGACCCAGAAATTACTTTATCAGTGTCTTTATCGGCTGCCTGTTAGCCTTTAGCCTGTTTATGGCTCATCGATTTTACTCACCTTCTGATCTGACTAACTCGACCACTGTTAGAGCCCCTCACTCTGTGCTGTCACCGGCTTTAGGTCAGCAGATCGATCAGATCTATGTCGATCATAACCAGTATGTAAACGAGGGTGAACTGCTTTATACCTTAAGAGACGATAGTGTTGTCAGTGCCATCGATGAAGTCATGGCGAATAAGATGGAGATTCAACGTACTGTCGAAGCTAAACAGGTGGAATTTGCCCAAGCCAATCGCGATTATGTGCGTAATCAAAGGATCCAAGCCCATGTTAGCGAACGAGATTTAGAAAACTCCGGAGATCGCGTTGAGATTGTTCAGGCTGAGCTCAAAGTGCTTGAGGCAAAGCTAGATGTGCAAAGGGCTAAGATCAGAAGCTTAAATTATGAACTCAGCCAACTCAATGTGACCGCGCCCTTTGATGGCATGGTGACCCATGTCTACATTGCCGATGGCTCACGTGTTGGTGCCATGCATTTTTGGCAGACAAATAAGAAGTTTGTCGAGATGAGGATTCCGGATCAGTCTTTTGCCTATATCAATAAGGGGCAGTTCGCCGAGTTTTATATCGATGCTTATCCGGGGCAGATATTTAGGGCAAGAGTACACAGTAAAGTTGAGGCTACCGGAGAGGCTCAGGGGGATATACTGCCAAGAGAGCAGTCTGTAGGCAGGCATATTTCCCTTGGTTCTATGCCAATAGGGCGTACGGTTATCTTAGAGGTTGATGAAGCGACTATGGCCATGTTGCCTATAGGAGCAACTGGTTCGGCATGGATCAGCGCCGATAAGCCTCATAGCATACTTGGCTTCTTAGATATTATAGGAGCGGCTACGGTGCGTTTAGTGGCGACTAAGTCTTATTTAAATGCAATTTAGTTAGGTTTTTTGTGTGAAGTTTTAGAAGTTGAAGCTTAGCGTGTTCAGACTAATGGCCAGGAATGTAAAATATGGTATTCGACGCCGCGTTCACCACTGACAGAACGATATAAGTGCATCTGACTTGGATTGAGTGTAATTGCTGCTAAACCCATCTGTATCAGGTTTTTCTCCGGCAATAACTTAGCCTTTCTAAGTAAGGTTATATGGGGAGTGAAGTGTAGATGGGGTTTAGTTGGCTGTTCGGCCCCGTTGTAAGTCGACCTAGAAGGTACCGACTTTGACTGTATCGAATGAATAATCTTCTGACAATGCTCCACTGTGTAATACAACTCAGGGTTGAGCGATACCTGAGTCAGTGAAGGGGCGGATAAACATAAAACCTGAGGTTTACGCCACAGGGTTAATTTGTCTAAGGTGATACTAAATTTTTTCCAGCCACTGGTGCAAGCAATTGCATCGATAGCCTTAATTAGCAGGGCCAGAGAAGCGTTATCAGTTTGGCCGAGAAAGGCGATCGTCATATGGAAATTGTTGCGATTGACTGGGCGACCATAACCTTTGTGGCCTACGGTAGTCAGTAGAGACTGAATATCGCTGAGTTGATTAACTTGCTGCTCTGTTGGCGAGACACCTAAAAATAGTCGCTGCATATTACTTCCTCCAACTCGTTCTTTATATTATGGCGTGAAAATACCTCCGTAGGCTAAGTTTTTATTTATACATGCATTTTTTAAATTTTGGTTCATCCTTGAAATTCACCTGCCCGCACTTTCGAGGCTAGTACCCTCTATCGATTATTTTACATCACTCGGTTTAAAGGGAGTCTAAACAGAAAAAAGACTGAATTACTCCTATACTGGTTAGCAGATGTTGTAGTAGGTGATGAGTTTTCAGTTATTTATCTTGTAGATGAATATAGGAATCTGTTTGTCGTAAGGAAGTGACCTTGTCTAACCCCCCAACAAATCAGAATGTTTCTTTGTTAGTGACCTTGTTCAATAAGTTGTCACAGGTCCAGTCGAAGCATCATCTCAATGATGCGTTAAAGCAGATTGCAAAGCTTATCAGCTGCGAGTGCATCTTTGTATTCTGTATATCTAAAGCGACTAAGCAGGTGCGTCTTCGTCATCTGTCTTTAGGCTATTCCATAGACGTACCTAAGTTAGAGCATGCCCTGAATCATTCTAATTCATTTCATCATTTGTTTATGAAGCAGAATTCAAAGTGTGTTGGCGACAGAGTATTTACCGATGTTGCCACGTTATCTGTGGAAGAAAAATCCCTACTGGAAGTGTTAAATATCACTAGCTTGCTCTTGCTCCCTATGGTGACTTTTCAGGGGCAGAGATATCTTTTTGGTGCAATAAATCAAGTTGGCCAGCAAGAATGGCAACAGGAATCTATTCAGCTACTGGAGTTAAGTGCTTCTTTTATCTCTATATGGGAAGAGAGAGACCGCTTGTCACATGAATATAAGAAGGCGGAAAACTACAGCCATGAACTCTTGTATCGTTTGCCTTTGGCCTGTGCCCAAGTGAGTGGAAAAAATAAGCTCACCTTGTATAACCATGCTGCGGAGGAGTTGCTAAAGATTAAAGAGTGGCAGCCTCTGGTATCACTGGTACGTGCTGATGACACCGGGATCTTACTCGATACCTTAGGATTAGTGAGGGGGGGGTGTTAGAGCAAGCTTGGTGTGAGCTACCGGTATTATGTTGTGATGGTAAGTTTAACTGGCTCAAGCTTAGTTTCAGTGCGCTGCCCAATGAGTCGGAGCAAGTTTTACTGGTGGCAGAGAACGTTAACGATCGCCATAAACTTGCCGACGAGCTAAGTTTTCAAACCAACTTCGATAACCTGACAGGATTGCCCAATAGAGCCTATTTCGAGTCCTATTACTCTTTGAGTAGGGATGCTGAAACACAAATGCCAACCTTTGCGGCTTTTCTCAATCTGGATCAGTTTCAAGTCGTTAATAACATCAGTGGCCATAAAGCCGGGGATAAACTCTTGTGTCAGGTGGCGATAAGGCTAAAGCAATTGGTACGGAAAGGGGATGTTGTTTCTCGTCTCGGCGGGGATGAATTTGGGATCTTGATGCATGCCATTGATGAAGAGGCGGCTTCCCATATTGCCGAGCGGATTTGTGAGCAACTGAGTCAACATGAATTTGTATGGGATAAACGTAAGCATAGTGTCAGTGTCAGTATGGGAGTAGCGGCTTTTAATGGATCTGATGAGGAAATATCTGAGGTACTCGCCAGAGCTGACGCTGCATGCCGGGTGGTGAAAGAGAGAGGTCGTAACTCCTGGTGTATGTATTCATCAAGCGATCCTCAGGTGGATCGCCGCTATACGGACATGAATGCGTCGGTCGATGTGGTTGGCGCCTTAGCCTTAGATAAGTTTGAACTCTATTATCAGCCCATTGAGCCACTGCTGGGTGACGATAACGGCTTACATTTAGAGATTTTATTGCGCATGTTTACAGAAGATGGCGCTATCGTATCACCTGCGGTCTTCTTACCCGCTGCCGAGCGCTACAATCTCGCTTCTCGAGTCGACCGTTGGGTTATAGATAATTTACTGCATTGGGGTGGGACACATCTAGATATTTGGGATGAGTTATCTATGGTCGCAATTAACCTGTCGGCGACTTCATTAGATGATAGTGAGTTTATGAACTGGCTGGAGATTCGGCTGATGGCAGAGCCTGAACTGGTTTCTAAACTCTGCTTCGAGATCACTGAAACCGCGGCTGTGAGCCAGTTGGATCTGGCTACCGCACTTATCGATCTGGTTAAACCCTTAGGTTGCAAGTTAGCACTGGATGATTTCGGATCGGGTTTCTCAAGCTTTGCCTATCTTAAGTTACTCGATGTCGATTTCGTCAAAATTGATGGCCAGTTTGTCAGGCACTTGTGTGATGATAATTCAGATCAGGCGATAGTCACCGCGATATGTCAACTTGGTCGGGATATGGATTTTGACATTATTGCCGAGTTTGTCGAGTCATCCGAGATAGGCTACAGACTAAAAAGCCTAGGGGTCGATTTCGCGCAGGGTTATGCCATAGCTAAGCCTGCCAAACTCAGTACATTGACTAGAGGTGAGAGTCTGCATTGGTTTATGAATGAATTAAGCGGTGAGCAGGCTAGTGAGATTGGTGATGAATTAACCCTTGTTTCAAGAAAGTAGAGTGCCATAAAATCAAACCGAACCGCTCATTTGTAGAGTCATAGCCCTTAGCGCTAAGTGGCAAAGAAGCTAGGGCATATGCCATCCCCCTAGCAATCATGTACACTGGGTCGCCCTTAGCCATTGAGACCTCACTTCCCTTGAATCAGTTACCCATACATAAGCTGCTCTCGCCCTTAAGAGAGGCTTTCCATGTCAATAATCAGGTTATTCTGGAAGCCCCTACTGGTGCAGGTAAATCGACGGCCCTGCCGTTAGCCATGCTAGATTGGAGTGAGTTTAAGGGCAAGATTTTGATGCTTGAACCCAGGCGTGTAGCGGCAAGGAGTGTGGCGAATTATATTGCCAGTCAGCGAGGCTCTCAGATTGGCGGAGAGGTCGGGTTTAGAGTGAGAGGCGAGTCTCGTTGTGGTGAGTCGACTCGGCTCGAGATCGTTACCGAAGGTATTCTGACTCGTATGATCCAACAAGATCCCGAGTTAGCTGGCATAGATCTAATTATCTTCGATGAGATCCATGAGCGCCATCTCACTACCGATCTTGGCTTGGCATTGGCGCTAGAGATCCAGGGATCATTTAGAGAAGATCTTAAGATCTTGGCCATGTCAGCCACGCTTTCTGGCTTACCCTTGTCGACTCTGATGCCAGATGCTTGTTCGTTGCAGAGTGAGGGGCGCAGTTTTCCTGTGGAGCTAGGTTATCGAAGCCTTGCAGAATCTAAGGGGCGGACTCAAGGGGCCAACCCCTATCAGAATCGCACCCAAATCTGGTTAGAGCATATGGGAAAATGCATCGTCGACTTGTTAAATGGCGATGATAAGCACCTAGCTAGCATCGATGCCAGCATCGGTAGCAATATCGATATTTCTGGCTCACTGCTCGCGTTTCTTCCCGGTCAGGGGGAGATCATGCGCTTACATGACTATTTAGCTAAGCGTTTAGACCTCAATATATTTTCTCTCTGTCCTCTCTATGGCAGTTTGCCCGCTAAGGCTCAAGACAGGGCGATTGCACCAGCCACAGATGGTAAGCGTAAAGTCGTGCTGTCTACTAATGTTGCCGAGTCGAGTCTGACCATTGACGGGATCACTATGGTGGTCGATTCCGGTTATAAACGCCACGCAAGCTTTAACCCAAAAACCGGGGTGACGCGTTTGACACTTAAACGCATCAGTCAGGCATCTGCGGCCCAGCGTGCGGGTCGTGCGGGGCGTCTATCAGCTGGTTATTGTCTACGTCTCTGGAGTCAAGAGGAGCAAGGGAGGCTATTAAAGGCGGATGAGCCGGAAATATTACATAGCGATCTTATTCCTATGTCATTGGATGCTGCCTGTTGGGGAGTCAAGTCGCTTAATGAGTTGCCTTTGCTGACTCTGGCCTCGAAAGCCAATGAGACCGTGGCCTGGCAGTTATTGGCCTTGTTAGATCTGGTTGATGAACAGAGAACATTGACCAAGCATGGTAGTCAAGCCTATCAGTTGGGCTGTCATCCGAGGCTGGCGCATATGTTACTGAAGGCGAAGTCACTCTCACAAAATGAGGGGAATGATCAATTGGTGGGATTGGCCTGTCTACTCGCCGGGATTTTAGAGTCCCGCTCTCTGGGTCGACATGGCGTTGATATCAGTAACTACCTTAGAGAAGCAATTCAGGCTGAGTCCGGTAAACAGGTTCGTACCTGGATGAAGAAACTCAAGGTTAATATCGACCTGTCTCGACTCGTCTCATCCATAGGCTCGGGAGATATCGCCCTGCTATTAGCGCTGGCTTTTCCGGACCGAATAGCCAAGAGCCGCGGCGTATCTGGCTATCAGTTGGCTAATGGTACCGGAGTGACTCTTCCGGAACATGATCCCTTAGCCCGGGCCGATTGGTTAGTGGTGGCAGATTTTCAGGAGAGTGAGGGACGAACCAGTGGCAGAGTCTATTTGGCGGCCGAAATAGATGAAGATTTGTTTAAGAAGCGATTAGCTTTTCTGGTCAAGAGCCAAGATTATTGTGGTTGGGATGACGGGAAAGGACGCTTTTTTGCCGAAAATAGACAGCGAATAGGTCAAATTGTCTTGAGTAAGGCTGCCTCGAGTAAGCCAGATCCTGAGCAAATAAAAGCAGCAATATTTGAACTGATACGCAGTAAGGGGTTGGAATTACTTAATTTAAACTCCAAGGTGTTACAGCTCCAGAACAGGGTTAAGCTCGCGACAGAACTAGACACTGATGCAGGTTGGCCGGATATTGGCGAACAACATCTATTAGCGTCTTTGGAGGATTGGCTAGGGCCTTACATTAATGATGTAAGAAGCTTGTCACAACTGCGGGCTCTTGACTGTTATACTCTGCTGCAGAATCTGTTTGAGTGGGATAAACTGCAGCGTCTCGACAAGCTTTTTCCTTGCCACTGGTCCATGGCGACCGGGACTAGAGCGGCCATAACCTATGATGATGCGGGCAGGGCGCGACTGAGTGTCAGGTTACAAGAAGCGTTAGGCATGGCTCAGAGTCCTATCTTAGCTAACGGCAAGCTTACGGTAACCATGGAGCTGCTCTCTCCGGCGCGCAGACCCTTAGCCTTAACAGCAGATTTAGCCAGTTTCTGGCAGGGGCCATATGTCGAAGTGAAGAAAGAGATGAAAGGAAGGTATCCCAAGCACCTGTGGCCAGATGATCCTGCCAATACCTTGCCGACTCGTTTCACCAAAAAAAAGACATTAAGTAGAAATGATAGCTAACTTCCAGGCCTAGCTCCTGGAAGCTGAAACCTTTTTCGGAATCAAGATGACAAAGAAAGTTGTATCTAAACAAGGTGCTAAGAAAGCACCATCTAAAGCTAAGTCAGGTAAAAAGTCTTCAGCTAAAAAAACATCCTCTGGCTGGGGCCGCAAAGTCTGGTCAATTGGCTGGAAGCTTGGCGTTATTGTCATCGCTGCAGTGTCTATTTACAGTATCTATCTGGATCAAATCATAGCGCGAAAATTTGAAGGGCAGAAATGGCATCTTCCCGCTCAGGTATTCAGCCGTTCCATGGCCCTTTACCCTGGTGCCGCAGTCAGTCATGGTCAATTGATCTCTGAGCTAAAATTACTTGGTTATCGTAAGGTCGCCAATCCCAGACAGGTTGGTGAATTTTCCGCTTCCAGAACCAGAGTCGATCTTTGGCGTAGGCCTTTTTTGCATCCCCAAGGCGATCAGGCGGAGCAGAGAGTGATGATCACCTTCGACTCGCAAGGTGTGAGCTCAGTGTCTCGCTCTCAAGATCATCGTCAACTGGCTGTATTCCATCTCGAGCCGGTATTATTGGATCGAATTATCACAGGAGATGGCGAAGACAGGGTGTTTGTTAAATCCGCTAAGATGCCCTCATCGATTATCGAAGCCCTCATTCTGGTTGAAGACAGAAGCTTCTATGAACACCACGGTGTAAACCTTTTTGCTATCGCCAGGGCCTTGATGGTCAACATCAGCGCGGGAAGGACTGTGCAGGGGGGGTCGACACTGACCCAGCAGCTGGCTAAAAACTTCTTCCTGTCGAGTGAGCGCTCATTGATCCGTAAGGCCCGTGAAGCCCTGATGGCCTTGATCATTGATTTCCGTTACGGCAAAGATGAGATCTTAGAGGCGTATCTTAATGAAGTGTACATGGGTCAAGATAAAGCCCGCGGCGTACACGGCATGGGCTTGGCATCTCAGTTCTATTTTGGTCGTCCTATAGCCGAATTAACTCTATCTCAACAAGCTTTCTTAGTCGCCGTGATTAAGGGACCTTCTTACTATAATCCTTGGCGTTATCCAGAGCGTGCTCAGGAGCGACGAGATTTGGTGCTGAGGCTCTTGATGGAGGGGGAAAAGATCTCGGTTGCTCAATACAAGGCCGCCGCCGAATCTCCACTGGGCTTGAGAAAGTCAGATAAACCTGTGCACCAAAAGTTACCCGCCTTCTTTGCCGTGGTGAAACACGAACTAGCGAGACGTTTCGGAGATACCTTACTCAAGCAATCGGGCATTAAGGTTTACACCACACTGGATCCAATGGCCCAGGAAGCGGCGGAAAAATCGGTCAAGAAAGTGATGGCTCGACTGGGTAAGAATGATAAGCAGCTCCAAGTAGGCATGGTGCTGACAGATAAGGCCACTGCAGGTATTGCTGCCATGGTGGGGGATAAATCTCCTGGCTACAAGGGATATAACCGCGCGGTTGAAATACGTCGCCCTATAGGTTCTCTGATAAAGCCTTTTGTCTATGCCACGGCGCTCAATCAAGCCGATAAATATAACCTAGCGACGCCACTCAAGGATCAGCCCATTACCTTAAAAAATGGTCAGGGTAAGACCTGGTCTCCACAGAACGTAACCAGGAAGTTTAGCGGTGAAGTGCCCTTGCTTACAGGCTTCAAGAAATCGATGAATGTGCCTACGGTGAACTTGGGCATGGCTATTGGAGTCAGCAGTGTGGCGACGACCTTAGATAAGGCGGGCTGGCGAGAGAAGATCTCTGAGTATCCATCTATGCTTCTGGGGGCGGTTAATGGCTCCCCCTTGATGGTGGCTCAGGTCTATCAAACCATTGCTGATAACGGTCGATACCGTCGCCTGTCGTCGATCACTGCGGTTCTGGATAAGGACAACAAGCCACTGCCAGTCTCACGTATCCCTCAGAATCAGGCATTGGACCCTGCGACAGACTTCCTGGTGCAATATGCCATGACTCAAGTGGTTCAATCGGGTACTGCCACTCGCTTGGGTAAAGCCTTCCCAAGAGTGACCCTTGCGGGTAAGACGGGTACCAGTAATGATTCCCGTGACTCCTGGTTTGCCGGATTCGATGAACGTAACGTCGCCGCAGTCTGGGTTGGCCGTGATGATAACGGCAAGACCGGGCTCTACGGCAGTAGTGGGGCCATGGCTGTCTACCAAGACTTCCTAGAACATCGTCCTCCTATTAGCCTGAGACGTACACCTGTCAATGGCGTGGTGAATGCCCACTTTGATAGAACCACAGGTAAGGCCATGGAGGCTGATTGCAATAACACCATCGCATTGCCAGCCTTGAGTGGCAGTTATCACCCGGCGAAAAACTGCGGTGAGCCATTATCCTGGTGGCAGAAATTCACAGGTGGTTAGTGTCGTTAGTGAAGAGTAGCTTGTGGGCTGTGGGCTAGTGAATCCTAGCTAGTGAATAGTAACGAGAAGGGCTTGTTGAATAACAAGCCCTTTAAGTATCTTCTTAGATTGGTATTCGCTTCATTCGAGATTAGTGTTATTCAAGATGCTTTATTCAAGATTAGTTTCATTGTGACTCGAACTAGATAATTGACTATCGGCGCGGCAAAAATCATCGGCCCAGGTTTGTACTTGTTTCACTTCAGCCGCATTGAGTTCGAGCCCTTTTGCAATCTGAGTCGCTGGCACTTGGCCTTGAGCACTCAATCTGGCAAGAATCCATAACTGTCTTTGCTGAGCATCGAACCCTTTTTCTTCAGCTTCTTGCCAGGCTAGATGAATCCCCGTATCGAGGTAACGGACTTTTACCGCAAAGTCATAGGCATTATTCCAAATGCGCCTTGATAACTGATGTTGCGGTGAGCCTATTTCAAGTTTGACCTTGAGGTTGTAGGGTTTTTCCGCCCAGCAATGTGTGAGTTTGGGAGCTGGTGTAGGTTTGGGAGGTAATTTTTTTTGCTTAGCATTGGAGTTACGCATCAAGGCCAGCTTATCTTCTGGGATAGGAAATAGCTGTACGTTTTGTGCTGCCATTTTTTCGTCGTAACGCTGAACCGCCCCTTTAAAGAACTCTTCATATGCAAGATCAAAGGGAACACCGAACGGACCCGAAGTCTTAACACGCTCAATGAAACGATATTCAGATTCACAGTAACTGGATAACCAAACGCTGACTTCACCACCAGGAATCAGTCCGAATATCAACTTACTTCCACAGAAACTAGTCTGTTCGGGTATGGTCTTAGTGTTAAGGATCAACATTTGTTGTTGTAATTCATCACTCAGGCGGTAATTTAACCGATAAAACTTCCCCTCCGCCAGTGACAACCAGGCAATAAAGATCTCCTCTGGGGGAGTTATTTTTCGTGCTGGTTGCTGTGCATTTGCATAAAAAACAGTTGGAGAAAGCATGTAGGGGTCCCATTCATAGCCAGCAGCTTGTGTGGACTTTCTATCTTGGTCCAAGTCGCTGATATGAGTATTGGGAGGAATAAGAATACTGGTCCAATCCTGACTGTCATTGATCCCCCAGATTCGTTCAATATCTACTTCATAATACAGGGGAGCGGTGATCCCGACACTCCAAGGCATACCTTCATCACGTGTAAGCTCCTTAGGGACACTCTTGCAGGCGCTCAGCAAAAAGATAACTATCAGAATAACCAGCATGAATATCTTTCTAACAGACATAGTTATTGCTTGATTCGAGATTAGCGTTATTCAAGGTTAGTTTCATTCTGACTCGAACTAGATAATTGACTATCTGCGCGGCAAAAATCATCGGCCCAGGTTTGTACTTGTTTCACTTCAGCCGCATTGAGTGCGAGCCCTTTTGCAATCTGAGTCGCTGGTACTTGGCCTTGAGCACTCAATCTGGCAAGCACCCATAACTGTCTTTGCTGAGCATCGAACCCTTTATCTTCCGCTTCTTGCCAGGCTAGATGAATACCCGTATCGAGGTAACGGACTTTTACCGCAAAGTCATAGGCATTATTCCAAATGCGCCTTGATAACTGATGTTGCGGCGAGCCTATTTCAAGTTTCACCTTGAGGTTGTAGGGTTTTTCTGCCCAGCAATGTGTGAGTTTTTGGGGTGACTTTTTGGTTAAAAACACTGGGGAGCCGGGCGCTGTATTGCTATTACGCATATGCGCTAAGCGCTCAGGAGGAATAGGAAACAGGGTGACGCCATCGGCCTCAGCTCTTTCTCTGTGTTCTTCTATTAATAATGGATAATATACATCCATATTGCCAACTTTATAAGCGTTTTCCAAGGGGCCCCATTGTGCTTTGACTCGTTCAATAAAAGTGTATTTTCCACAAGCGCCTAACCAGACATTAGCCTCACCTCCGGGAATGAAGCCAAATAACAAAATACTGCCGCAGCCGAGGCCACCTTTGTCTTTATATAACAGATTATGCAGCATTGTTTGCCGCAACTCCGGATTTAAAGAATAATTCAGTCGATAATATTTCCCCTCCGCCAGAGACAGCCAAGCAATAAACACATTCTCAGGCGCATTGACTTTGGGATAAATTGCTTGTGCGCTATTCACATGATTACCATATAACTCTAAGCCGAAGGGGTCGAACTCCCAATCTTTATATTTAGCATAGGCAATCCACTCCTCTTTAGAATCAGATGAATTTTGTAACCGAAGGTGGGAAGTGAGCCAGTTCTGAGCCTGATTAACGGTACTGATATGTTCAACCTCGACACCATAATAGAAAGGGGCAGTGGCATAAATGCTCCAAGTATGTCCGTCTTTTAAATTAATATAAGCTTTTTCTCCAGCACAAGCCTGACAAAACACTAGCGATAAAAAAAACACGGTGCATTGTTTTAACCTTTGCACTCCCACCTTCCAAAGACTGAATGTTATTTTATTTCTATATATCATTATTATGCTCCTTGCTGACATGAGTAAGAAGTGCGCACAAAGTGTTCATTGGGGACATTGGGTGAAATAACCCCCTTTAGAGTTTCAAATCCTGAGCTATGATGAATGAAGTGAGGCCTTAAGGCGCGATGAAACTTATCATCGAGTAACAAGGGTAGCACTTTACCTTGCTTAGCCTGATCCAATACTTGCTGACAGATATTAGCAAAAGATTGATCTAGTATCTGATGATTGTCATTTAAATCGGTAATCGTGTAATTCCTTTCACTCCACACTTTACCGTTCTTATCATCCAATTTTACCCCTTTATTTTCAGCTAGCCCGACCATTAACCTTAGTGCTAAACGAGATAAGTCACCTTCGACTATACGGGACATAGTCAATTTAATAACTATGTTTGGCTCTCTGCCTCGCTGACCCCTATATATGCGATGTTCAATGGATAGGTCTTGTTTCTGACACCAATTATTATTTATTAATCGCTGTTTTTCTTGCTGTATTCTCTCATAGGCTTTTGTCTTTTTCATCGCTTCATCAGTAGTGCTTCCCCATCTGCTACGGTAACTGCTGCGCTCTATTGCCACTAGCTTAGTATCGGTGAAAAAAGGGGCATACTTTTGCAATTTACCAGAAAAGAAATGCCGTGAAGGATAACCGCCGCCAATATCGGAGTGAGCGCCTGGTAATGTGATCTCAACAAAATCACGGTCTGGATTATTGGAGGCATTATTGAGGCGATTGAGTGAAAAGTTATAGCGGAATTCATCTTGCGGATGCGCGGTTAAATGCACCACTTTACCGACACGTTTAGGGTCCAGGTAAAGCTTAACAGATCCGTTATCCTCATCGTGAGCCCCATCAAAACCATCAAGGCCGGTGATGATGGCTGCAACGGTATCGAAAATACCGACAAAGTTAATATAGCAGTACTGGTTATCTTGCCAGTCAAAATGTGGATGTAGCCTGATATCGGATAGCGTTTCTTCGATACACTTAGATACTGGGTTATCCTTTTTCAATAATATTTGATTGACGCAGTGACGGGCAGCGGCGGCACCACGGCTAAAGCCGAAAGTATCGAATTCAAATTTGCCTATGCCGTCATAATCGCTTTGTATATTTGGCCAATGACTGATTTTAAAGTTATCAATAATATTTGTATAGCCATGCTCGACTCGTGATTCAACCCCTGTATCGCCTCGGCCCATTCCACTCCCAATTGTACTGTCTCCATCTATTCCTTGGCTGGTAGGAGACTCGAGAGAGGTACCAATGCCTTGTACATAGAGGCCCATTTGATATAAAGATTCGTCTTTGATTTCAATATCTATATAAAGATCTCTTAACTTCTGGATATTGGTGAGTCCGTTAGTTGCGCTGCCTTCGACCTCAACGCTCTTATCTGGCTCTTCACAAGCCTCACGCATGGCCTGCAACGATTCTGGGCTATCGGCGCCACACTTTTTCATCCATTTATTTATATGCAGTTCTTGCTGTTCTCGGCCCCAGAGGGCGTTATCGGTATTATTACCCGTGCCATCAAAGAACAGTCCCATGCGCACGGTAAGCCAATTAAACGCTTTGACTTCTAATACATAAGATTTATGGGTAAAGAGTTCATATGCACCGCTGTCACCTTTATCTGCTTGATGGCGCTCGGGAAGTGGTGTTTTTGGGGGCTTGGTAACGAGATTGCCGCTGGTAATATGCAAGTAGGTTTTTGGTGTATCACTGAAGCCATTTTTTTGCTCTGAATAGCTCACAACCTGATTATCTTCGCTTTCGAGTCGTGGCTTCCTAGCCATGGCATCACTCAGCCAAGATTCTGTGTCTAATGTAACAGTAACAATACCTGGAGCGAGATTATTCAGCAGTTGCGGTCGACCAGTGAGAGTCACCTCTTGGCTATTGCCGCCACTGTCTGTGATAAATGCCTTGATACCTTGAAAGGGATGATTATTCTCATCGCGAATATCAATTTCAATCCAGTGGTCTAGCTGTTCACAAGCGATACAATGTTGATTACTCATACATTTTCCATCCATCTTGCTAGAGTCAGACTCTCTTGATGATTTAATTTCATGCCCATTACTATCCCTTCGGGTGAATAATTTACACTTTTCCCAATGTGGGCTGCAGCCCACATTGGGATATCGAACTCATCCATGTTCTCTTGTTTCGCCGAGATGATTGCAGATTCAATGATCTCTTTTCTCATAGGTTGCATGCACATTAACGGATGCAACTGCTGCCATAATTGACGTTCGATGGTATAAACATGCCTAGGTAAGTGACTTTGGGAAGCTAACTGTTCGGGGCTGAGATACCACCAAGGAACATCGCGGGATGCATCATATGCCCTGATTTGATTATTGCTAAAGTTCAGCCAATGCTGGTTATGTTCCATGGCAAGGTGATGAATTGGACCCAAAAATTCCTCTTGTTTAACAGATGCCAAAGAGGAGAGAAAAGGCGCCAATACATTGATATCGTAATAACGAAAAAGTACCGCCTCGCCTTCATAAATAGCCAGCAATAAACTTTGTAAATGTTTGGATATTGCCTCAGGGCTGTGAGCACTGCTTAACCAAATACCTGTTAATGAAGGATACTCGGTCAGAATATCCGGGTTGTCTCTGAGCAATGTCGACAAGGGTAATAACCAGGGACCTTTGTTGATATGCTCTTCAAACTCCGCCAGTTGAAACAAAGGCTGGGCGTCCTCACCACCCAGTCGACAAAATAGCGGCAGTAATTCTGGTTGTGATAACAGATCCACCAAAAGATAAACCGCTTGTTGCTGACTTTCAATCCACTGTTTTAACACTATTTGTCAGCCCCCAATAGAGGACACACTTTTACCATGGGAGCAGAAAAAGTATCGGCAACAAGTAATGCGCTTAAATCAACCTTCCCCATGGGAGGTGGCAGTACAGCCGCTTCGACATTACCAGGCAGGGAAGCCAACTGGCCGCTATAACCACTCCCTGAACTTGCGCCGCCACCTGAATTGAGATTAATGGCTGCGCCGACCAAGTGGACACCGGCAGGGTCGATTTTAAGGAAGCTGCCACTCGCTTTGAGGGTAAGCTCGGCACCCGCTTCGATAACGATTTTAGTGCCGGCTTTCAGGTGGACTTCAGTGCCGACTTCCAATATCGATTTTTTACCGACTTTGCTATTTTGCTTGCCTCCAACATTCACACTGGCATCTTGTTTCACGACAGTGAGACTGTCTGCCGAGACGGTTAGGTGGTCATTGTTCTTGATACGGGTAAAACGCTCGTTCTCTATATCTTGGTGGCTATCGTGTTTGATATGTTGGCTTTGGTCGTTTTCAACCAAGGCGTTCATGTCCTTCTGGGCATGGAGATATATCTCTTGCTTGTCAGCTTCATCTTCAAAGCGCAACTCGTTACTGCCCTCTCCCTTATGAGTCTGGGTCTTAAGTACGGTTCGAGTCTTATTCGCGGGTAACGGATAAGGCACCTGATTGATACTATGAAAGGCGCGGCCTGTGATTATAGGCTGATCGGGGTCGCCCTCTAAAAAGCTGACGATGACTTCATGACCTATTCTGGGAATCGCTACCATGCCATATTGTCCACCAGACCATCCTTGGCTGACACGTACCCAACAGCTGGCATTATCATCGGCAAAGCCGTATCTGTCCCAGGGAAACTGCACTTTTACCCGACCAAATTCATCACAGAAGATTTCTTCATCTTTGGGGCCAACCACAGTCGCACTCTGGGGACCTGTGACCAGAGGTTTAGACTTAGGTGTCGCTTGCCATGGTGCGTTGCCTGGAATGGCACTAAATTCGTTGTTATAGGTGGTGACGCTCTGGGTGTTTGCCTCTTCCGCCGCTGCACCTTGCTCGCCCCTATGTTGAACCGTGACGATAAGCCAGTCGCAATTGAGTGCGGTATCGTTATGACCCATTAAGTCAAATTTGCAGCCACTGATGGTCTGCATTATGTTACTGCGTCCTGTAGCTAACTGCGCATCACGGCGCAGGTATTCTTGGCGCACTCTTGTAATGGGGATACCTGTTTCATCGTCCTTATAACGACCGGGATAATCGAAGTGCTCATAATCGGGCCGCTGGTACTCCAGTGATTTTCCTGTGCTGGTCTGTAGAAAGCTGTATTGAGGTTTCTTGAAGCTGTTGTCTTTGAGCGTAACACTTGCGGGTCTTATTTGGTGGCGATAGCTAAATGAGCCGACAAAGGGGAGCTCTGACGCACCGCCACTGGTGGTATTGTAGGGAAATGGTGTATCTAATTTTGACTGTTTATCTGTATTGTCGCTGAAGACTAAGGTATGCGCTTTTTCACTGTGCTGAAAATAATAGAATAGGCCCACTTCAGCAGCTAAACGTGAGATAAAGTCGAAATCGTTTTCTCGGTATTGGACGCAATACTCTCGCACTTCAGACTCAAATCTGGCTTCACAACTGAACGCGTAATCCTTGATCCCCATTTCGGTGAGCACAGTGGCAATGATTTGCAGCACACTTTTCTGTTGGAATATACGGCTGTTTTGTCGCAGTTTTAATCTGGATAGGGCGGGCACTAGAGTAATGTGATATTGGGTATGATGATGGCCTGTGTCGGCTTTAGTGAACTGGCTGACGATACCGTGAACCTGACGTTGCAGCTCGCCATTTTGATACCAGCTTAATAAACCATTCTGATCGATAACCGACACTGGGGTGAGGTCATCCTGTCGACTCAATAGCGTTAACTTGACCTCGAATGGTGAGGATAGGCCCTCAATAAAGTCAAATGCCAACACACTAAAACTGTCATCATTCACACCTTCGGCGCTGAACCGATAACGCAATCCATTTTCTACTGGTGACATCGCAATATCCCTAATGCAATTTGGTGGGTGCTTCCCTCCCAAAAGGACCAGTCCTGGGAGGGAAGCGTATTTACTTGTGGATCATAACTGATTCACAGGTAAATGTTATGCCTCGATAGGCTTACGCCAATCATCTGCACCGGATGTTCCGGCCGTAACGTGGTCCCAATCAATCTTGCGGTAGGCCATCGAAACAGTCAGCAGTTGAGTAAAATCAGATTTTTTACTGTCTTGGCAGTGGGGCATATGGCATTTGATATCTATGATGGTGGCGCCTTCAAGCTTAGTGCTGAAGAAGTGCTCTTGCTTACCTTCCACTGAGGTGCGGTACCATTTTAGCTCAACTTCAGAGATTTTTTCACCCGAAGCCAGAGAGTTATACATCAGGGGGACCGCTTTATTCAGAGCTACCGTGAACTTGAACGGTTTGTGAATACGCTGACCCGAAGGTTGGCCTGATTGCGGATCTGTCGGTACAGTGACTATGTGGTCGAATTCCTGAACCAGCATCTCATCTTCGTGGCCTTCGACGAAAATGTCACCGACTGAATCGGCTGTGAACGCACCTGCAGTAATGTGTCCTTGGGTCTGACCCTTGATGGAGATATAACATGGAGTTGGCATGGTTATTCCTTAAGTTAAAAATTATATTTCAATTTATTTGTTGTGACCACGGCCTCTTAGAGCAAACACTATGCCAATAAGTTAAGTTGATGAATTTTAAGATTTTAATTGTAGGCAATATTTATTCTGGGCAATATATGGCCCAGAGCTGAGCAAGATCTTGCCCAGTGGGCAAAAAATGGCCCAGATTTTATGTTAAATTTTACTGAGCAAATGAGGGGTTTGTGTGTTTGGCTGGTAATCGTCTTTGAGTGATTGATGATCTTTTGTTAACCTCTGTAGCCATAGAGGAATAAACCACAAAGGTTAAGCGTCAAATGAAAAAAACTTTACTAGCAACGGCGTTATCTGCCGTCATATTTGTTCCGTCAGTAGCGGCAATCGAAATCTATAAAGATGACAAAAATGCAGTGGAGATTGGTGGATTCATTGATGCTCGTGTCATTGATACTCAAGGCGCTACGGAAGTTGTTAACGGGGCGTCACGGATTAACTTTGGCTTCACTCGTGAAATGAGTGATGGTTGGAAAGCATTCACTAAGCTGGAATGGGGCGTTAACCCATTTGGTAACAGTGAGATTGTTTATAGCAGTGAAAGTAACTTCGAGTCTAAGAGCGGAGACTTTTTAAATAACCGCCTTGGTTATGTCGGTATTGGCCATGATAAGTACGGTACCTTAAGCATAGGAAAACAGTGGGGCGCTTGGTACGACGTTGTGTATAACACTAACTATGGTTTTGTATGGGACGGTAACGCGGCGGGTGTCTATACCTATAATAAGGCCGATGGTGCGATCAATGGTACTGGTCGTGGTGATAAGGTGGTTCAATACCGTAACAGCTTCGGTGATGTGAGTTTCGCACTGCAAGCTCAGTTAAAACATGATGTCTTTTATACCTGTGAGGCAACACAAGGCCTTAGTACCGATTGTGAAGAACGTTGGAAGGCTAATGAAGAGTCACAAGAGGTTCATTACGATTACACTTACGGTGGCTCTATCACTTATCAGGCTACAGATAAATTCACGTTAACCGCAGGTCTTAACCGCGGTGAGTTTGAAGTGGCTTTTAATACAGGTGAAATGATCACTGCAACGGATCTTATTTATGGTGTCGGTGCCACCTGGGGAGGCTTCGATAATGAGGGCTTCTACGCTGCCGCTAACTTCAACAAAAATGAAAACCACGATACCGATAACCTAGGCCGTCTGATTAAGGACTCTTATGGTATCGAATCTTTGTTCTCATATAAGTTTGATAATGGTCTGCGTCCATTTATCTCCTATAACATCTTAGATGCGGGCAGCGATTACGTGATTCAGCCAAACAGTGCAGATCCTAAGGATGTATTTAAGCGTCAGTTCGTTGTTGCTGGCCTGCATTATATTTGGGATGTGAATACAGTAATCTATGTAGAAGCGCGTAAAGACTTTAGTGACTTTACCAGTGCAGACAAGGAACAAGAGGTGAAAATGTCTATCTCGGAAGATGATGGTGTAGCCGTAGGTATCAGATACACGCTCTAAACACTGACCCTGTGAATCGACATGCTAGCAAGTGATTGTAAGCAAATAAAAATGCCGAAAATGTTCTCAACATTTTCGCATTTTTATATCTGGAGATGACCTAAGAAGTACTAGGAGCTAGTACCTAGAAACTCTAGTCTTCTTTTTTGGGCGGCCTTGTACCCATAAATAAATCCCTGATATGGCCATGATGATTAACGACAATGCCACTAGATCCATAAACCAGGGGCCGAGTGAGCCGAAGAATCGTCCGCTATGAATATCTAAAATCACACGTTCCCAGGTGAGGTTACTTGAACGTGCCAGTAATGAAACTCTGCCTGATTCTAATTGAGCTGTTTGCGTATTTAAGCCCTGTGACCAAGGGATTGGTACAAATGGCATAGCTTTAGTCCATTCGATAAGTTGGTCGTCTGCCATATAATAGCCGCCTTGGGCTTTTAGCCAAACTTGACCGTCGTAGCCAATCTCTTGTATGCCTCTGGGTAAGCCCATGGAGGCATCTTGTTTTTCCATAAGCTCGCCTTCTTTGGAAAGCATATAGAGATGGTTTGAGTCGACGGCGAGTATCATCTTGTCTAAAGTAAGTATGCCTTTAATGGGCGAGTCGGCTTCGACGGCTAGATTATGTTGCACCCAGACTAAGTTGTCAGTGCTAGCAATACTGAGGGGTTGTGTCTGATAGATATCTAGCTTGTTTGGTGAGGTGATACCATAATAGTCCAGTAGCCAAGCTTGTTGCACAGGGGCTGAATCGATGGATAAATGGTTACTGTGGTTGATTACAACGCCAGAAATGGCCATCAGCATGATGAATAGAGCGCAGAAAATACCTAGTCGTCTATGCCAGGGACGAAGTTGTTTGGCTAACTTTTTACCTAGCTTTTGGGCGTGGCTTTTCTGCTTCTGACTATCGCTTCGATGATCATTTCGATAATTATGATGCTTTTGAGTCATTCTTCTTGTCTTAATCGTTTGTCGTTGGCCCAGCCTCCGGCATCACAGCCAAACTATTAGCTTAACTTTTTGTGACGTGGGCATCTAACCATAATGCGATGCGAGACAGTTTTGTTAACGCTCTGACCGACAGAGTCGCACCTGTGATGCCATCTATGTGCTGATCTAACTTTAGATCGTCCTTTAGTTTGGCCGATTTAAATTGATCAGTAAAGAAATCATGCCTGACTTCATCGCCGCGGCTCTCCCTGTAAACCAGTACTTTAGTCTGGGCAATGGCCTGATCTTTAATATGAATACCAACGGTGATGGGAGACTCTTTGCCTACCTCTTCTAAAATCCAAACTGTTTCAGACTCTTGCTGCCAATACCTTAAGCGCATTTTCTTGAATCTGTGGGATAAGATTTCTTCGATAACATCCTGAGCTTCATCGTCGATCCAGAAGACTTTTGACTTGGGAGCTGGGGCATTGAATGCCTGGCTGATGAACTCATCTGGCTCCTGATAAACTCCGCGTGCCAGCGTAGATTGACTGAAGGCTAAACTGTAACATAATGAGAAAGTTAAGAGGCGAAGATAGGTCAACTTCATAATAGACTCGGATGCGGGAAGAGAAGGAATGATTCAGGCTAGTTCAAATATAGATGAGTGCCCGATAAAGGGCACTCATTATTGAGCTCATTGACTTAATGAGCGCTTAGCTTAGTTCTATTTAGAACTGGTAACCTACACCTAGGTTGAATCCGTCAGCATCTTTAGCGCCGCCTACTTTCTCGTAGTCAGCCTTGAACACGACGTTTTCGTGTAACCAGTAGTTCACACCGACATTAGTCTGAGTGATCTTAGTGTCGTCGCTATTACCGGCATTGTTGTCATACTCGTTGTAACGTGCAAACAGGCCAAAGGTTTCGTTGAAGCGGTAGGCAGGCTCAATGTACCAACCATTTTGCTCATCACGACCCAGAGCTTCAGCTTCTTTACCGTCAATATCCCATTGAGCATAAAGGGCTTTAACAGTGAAACCTTGAATGCTGTAGATAACGTGAGCCGATAATAGAGTTGCTGAAGCTGTATCAACACCGCCTGCGCTCTGAGTTAGATCTGACTGATACTGTGCAGTTGCGGCAAGCTCTAGACCTGGAACGGCCGTGTATTTTACACGTGCCGTGTAAGCGAGGTCTTCAGCTTTTGCCTTAGATACTTTTTGACGTCCGCCACGAATGCTATATGTTTCATCAACATACAGACCAGAAGTGATAGCACCGTCGAATGCTAGGCCTGGAGCGGCTTTAACATTAAGGGCTGCACCGGCTTCCCACCAAGTTGCAGGAAGAATATTTTTCTCAACTGGGTTACGTTCAACACCGTAGAATGCTGGTGGCTCGTGAGTCTCGTTAATGATGCCTACAGGCATAAGGAACAGACCGGCTTTACCAGTTAACATCTGGTTGAAATCATGCTCGATATAAGCCTGCTCCAGCTCAACTTCACCATTTTGACCGTCACCAGAGATTGAATGTTCAACTTCTAGTTCAGAGAAAAAACGTGTGTTTTCTGTGAACTCATGACCGACGAAAAGTACGAAGCGGTGAAAATCGATAGCTTTCTTATCTTTGCCAGACTTGTTATCTGTGATGTTGTTGTAGTGAAGTTCACCATAACCACCGATAGTCGTTGCACTCTTAGAAGCGCTAGCCGTTTCTTCAACTACATCAGCTGTCTTTTCGACACGTTTCTCTGTTTCATCGAGGCGTTTTTCTAGATCTTTAAGCACTTTCTGTTGTTGCTCAATGATTTTGCGTAGCTCTGCAGTCTCATCAGATGCAAATGCAGTCTGAGAGGCCAAGATGCCAAACAAAGCGCTAGCAATTATGGTTTTCTTCATCATCATTCTCTTCCCTGTTGTTGTTAAAGGGTTATTAAATTTGGGGCGATTCTATGTAACTGGTTTCAATAATGCAAACTATTATCATTTGCTTTTTGATAGAGATCAACAAATGTAAATGATTCGTAAATGGTATAGGTGAGATTTCAAAACATGCTAACGGGGGATTTACTATGTAAATTAAAGAGATAACCTTCATTTGAAAACAAAAAAGGCGAGCCATTGGCTCACCTTTTTTAAAGTGTAAATTTTATTCGTCTTTAGCGATAAATCAGTGCAGTTGTCACTTAACATTTACATATAAGAATCATGTCTAAGATATACCGATATAAATCAGCTGGATATAACCTTATTGAGATAGATCTAAAACTTGTAAGAGTAACCCACTGTGACAGTCATCGGCTTACCCGCAAAGTTTGAACCGTGGATTTTAGTGGTCACGTATTCTTTGTCGAACAGATTTTCTGCCGTTAGGTACATCTCTTGTGCCTCAGAGATGAAGTAACGTCCTGATAGGTCGACTATGGTTTTGGCTTCGATAAGATTTTCTTGAGCTATCTCGCCTTGACCCGCAACGGTTCTTACTTCGTCGGTATAACGTGCCGCCAATGTCAGCTCCCAGCTGTCGGCTTTGACACCTGCTGATGCAAATAACATGTTTTCAGGCAGGTAGGGTAGCTTGTAACCTTCCTCGACTCTGCCCCATGGATCGAAATCTGACTCGAAACTATTAGCAAATTCGGCACTGGTATAGGTATAAGCGAGTTTCACCGGGAAGTGGATATCGCCTTCGTTATTAAAGTTATAGGCCAAGCTAAATTCGAGTCCTTTAACATCGACCTCACCGCCGTTGTACTGATTGCCAATGCTGTCATCATCACAGCCTTTCGAAGCTGAGCAATCTCCGTGCATATTACTGTAATCACTGTAGAAGAAGATGGCTTCAGAGGTTAGTGCACCAGCGTTATAGCGAGCGCCTGCCTCATAGTTCCAGCTTTCCTCTTCCTGGCGATCGGCGTTACCTGGTGCAGCTGGGGCGAAGCCTTTTTGCACGCCGGCCAATACTAACCACTGGTTATTGATCTGGTAGGTCGCAGACAGAGATGGTAACCAGGCTGAGAAGCTGTTGCTGATATCTTTGTTTGGCTCGCCATCACGGCCAGGATTAGTCTTGCCCCAGTCGATGCGGCTGGTTGTGACATCTTCATAGCGAACACCGGCTGTGACATTAAAATCACCTAGCTGTATTTTGTCTTGAACATATAGGGCTAAGGCCTCGGCGCTATCGACGCGGTTGGAATCTGTACCCGGTACGCCGGCTTCAGTCATAATCATTACCTGATCTGAACTCATGGAATAAGTATCAACCCATTGGTATCTATCCATTTCATCTTCATGGTAACGGGCACCGAAAGACAAGTCATGGTTATCCAGATACCAGTTAAGTTCTGTTTGAATTCCCTGAGAGATGTAGGTGCGGTTATTGGCTTTAACATCGACTTCAAGATCGCCGGATGTTGGATCTTTATCGAAATCGGCGGCTTTTTGAGTGCCGTCACCACTGATACTTTCACCATTGACCTTACTGGTCTTATACCAGTTACGCTTAAAGTCGTTATGGTAGACCGTAGTACCTAAAGTCAAACTATTGCTAAAGTCTATAATGTGATTAATCTGAATCTGTGTGTGCTCAGTATCCATTACATCTTTTTGTGATGCCGAGTAGCGGCTATATGGGTTAGCCGCAAAATCTGCATCTGTGAGCCCCATATAGGTTTCGTTGGAGGTTTCATCTGAATACTTAAGTTTTACTTCCAATACCTGATCAAACTTTGCATCTTTAGCCGAGCGAATGCTGATCTTAGCCATGGCGTCGTTTTTCTTAAACCCGGTATCGCCACCAACACCATTGATATCTCTGAAGCCGTCGGCCTGGTAGCGATAGATGTCTACAACACCCCCGACACGCTCACCTTGACCGCCTGCATAGGCATGAAGTTTACCGAAGCCGTCTTGACCCGCTGCAATATCCAGTTTGCCTGCTAAATCTTCTTCGGGGATTTGACGTGAAATCAAGTTGATCACCCCGCCAGTGGTGCGTGGTCCATACTTAACTGTTGAGCTGCCTTTAAGAATTTCGACAGATTCCATTCTGCCAGAAGTTGGAAAGTAATAAGCGGCGGGTGATGCGTATGGGGCCGGAGCTGCAAGAACACCATCTTCCATTATGGTGATTTTCTCGGTGCGGTTTTGACCCGTGCCGCGCATACCGATATTTGGTCTTAGGCCGTAGCCGTCTTCCTCTTGTATATACACCCCAGGAACGCTGGCCAATGTACGCATGATGTCTGAATACTTGAAGGCATCTAAATCGGCCTCGTCGATGAGATGAGCGCTACCCGGCACAGTATTGAGTGGGTTCTTCTTACCGAAGATACTGATCTGCTCGATAGGGGCGATTGTTTCAATATCATTGGCTTTTTGTGCAAAAGCCGGAGCGGATAGGGCGGTAAGTAAAGCTGTCGAAAGTAGGCTCAAAGACAAGGTTTTAGGCTGCGGCATAAGTACTCCATTGCGCGATACAGAAAAAAAACCACCGATTAACTGGTATTAGTAATCTTAGTGGGAGTAATTCTCATTTCTGCGCGCATATTAATGCCTACACATTAAAATTAACTTAAAGTTGAATTCGTTTACTTTTGTTAACATGGATTAAACAAGGGAGCAAGAGCATCACTGAGATTGAACTTAGAAAACAAGATTTGAATTATTTTAAGTCATCGGGTGAGTATTTTTGCAGATCTGATATAAAATGTGTCGCTATTTTGTATATCAACAGATTTATAGAGTGAATATGTTCTTAACACCTTATTTTAAAAAAGAAAATCAAACCATTACTGTACTTGCCGAGCAGGCCAGTGATTTTGCTAAAGGCGTGGCTCAGGACTTTAACCCTATCCACAGCGTAGGGGCTAAGCGTTTCTGTGTGCCGGGGGATCTTCTTTTTTCATTGGTGTTAGGTGAGTACGGTTTGAGTCAGAAGATGACGTTTAACTTTGCCGGTATGGTAGGAGCTGGTGTTGAGCTGCAATTTCCCGAAACTGCAGAGCAGCAGCTTGAGATCCGTGATAACAAGGACAAGTTGTATCTGAAAGTCGAACGTCTGGGAGATGTGAGATATTGTCAGACTCAAATCGAGTACTTTATCCGCAGCTATGTTGCCTTCTCTGGTCACAACTTCACTCATGTCTTAGTGCCTATGATGGAACAGCATCAAATGATGATTAATCCGGCGCGTCCTTTAGTGATCTATGAGAGCATGTCTTTTGATTTGACTACCCTAGATTTCGAACAAGTGGCTCTGTCCTTGGTTGGACAAGAGCTTAAGATTGACGGTAAGCGAGGTGATGTTACCCTTAACTTTGAGTTGCATTCAGGTGATCAGCTTGTAGGTACAGGGCTTAAAACCTTAGTAATGAGTGGCCTTCGCCCCTATGATGCAGAGCTAGTCAAAGGCATGGTCGGAAATTATGAGAGCTACCGTACTGATTTTGAGCAAGCTTAATTTTTAATATCTAAGTGTAATCTTGTTAGTCATAATTACAGAGTGCGAGTATTTATTGTTCGCACCTTTTATTCAATAAATCATCTATTCAAGAACCCCTCCTTCTCTTTCCAAAGTGATCAATAAAACTAAATTCAAGTTGTGGATGATAAAAGTTTGATCTAGCTGCTTGCCTGTTTTATTACATTAATGCATGCTGTGCCACCGCTAAAATAGCAGATGATATTAATCGCTATTTTAGTAATCCGTTCGGATGAAGGTAGCAGGAGAGTGGGGAATAGCCCCCACACCGACGAGGCAAGTTTAGCTCATTGAAAAATGGCTGAATCACTCTTTCAGGTGCCAATAATAATTGGCGTGGACTGTTACTGGACGAGCCTCTGGAGAGATCGAAAATAGCTTTTATTTTATTGAGCTATATATGCGGCGCCGAAGACGAAAGTGCTAAGTTATTTATTATCTTAGACGCGAAACGCTCAGGCAAAAGGACAGAGGAGAGGATGACTGCATAGCCCTATCGTTTGTCTCTATGAAGTTTAATTAGCACGTGCTAATTAACTGTCTATATTGCGTCCGACTGAGGCGCGTTACAGCCATTTCTTGTTCAATTCCGTTTATCCGTGTTGTTAATGATAATCGAGAACTGCAATGAATTTTGAATCACTTCTAGTTGAAATTAATGCCCTAGTTTGGGGGCCAATTACCCTCTGTTTACTGGTTGGTACAGGTTTATACCTCACCATCAGACTGAAACTTATCCAAGTGCTTTATCTGCCTTTTGCCTTGAAACTGCTTTTTAAGCCTGCCAGTGATAAAGGAGACCTCTCTTCCTTCGCTGCGCTCTGTACCGCACTATCTGCCACTATCGGTACCGGTAATATTGTCGGTGTTGCTACCGCGATTAAGATAGGTGGTCCAGGAGCCCTTTTTTGGATGTGGTTAGCGGCATTTTTCGGCATGGCGACCAAGTATGCCGAATGTATGTTAGCCGTAAAATACCGAATTACAGATGCAAGAGGTCAGATTGCTGGTGGACCTATGTACTACATTGAGCGGGGATTAGGCTTAGGTTGGATGGCTAAACTTTTTGCAATATTTGGTGTTGGAGTCGCTTTTTTAGGCATAGGGACCTTTGCTCAAGTTAATGCCATTAGCGATGCGATGATGATAGCCTTTCAGGTGCCAAGCTGGCTAACAGCAGTCGTGCTAACATGCTTGGTTGCTGCTGTTACGTTAGGCGGTGTTAAGCGTATTGGGAGTGTCGCACAAAAATTAGTACCTAGCATGGCGTTAGGCTATGTACTTGCTTGTATTTGGATTCTAGTTACCTTTAGCGATCAGGTATTGCCCGCTTTTCAGCTCATTATTGATTCAGCTTTTGCGCCTATTTCTGCTGCTGGTGGATTCCTCGGGGCTACTGTTGCACAAGCCTTGCAGATAGGTATTGCTCGTGGTGTGTTTTCAAATGAGGCGGGTTTAGGCAGTGCGCCGATCGCAGCTGCCGCGGCTAAGACAAGTGAGCCCGTAGAGCAGGGACTAGTCAGCATGACCGGAACCTTTTTTGACACCATTATCATCTGTACTATGACGGGGCTAGTATTAATTATTACCGGTGTTTGGAATGGTGATAGTGCCGGTGCTGTTATGACAAGCGCTGCATTTTCCAGTGGCGGTTCGGCGATTTTAGGTCAGTATGTGGTGACTATTACGCTAGTGTGTTTTGCATTTACGACTATTCTGGGCTGGCACTATTATGGTGAGCGTTGTTGGTATTATCTTGTTGGGGAAAAAGGTCATAGAGTCTATCAGGGAGTTTTCTTAGGCTTGATTGCCCTAGGGGCATTTATCAAGTTGGATCTTATCTGGCTTATTGCTGATACCGTTAATGGGTTGATGGCGATACCTAACTTAATTGCCATTATCGGGCTTCGGCATATCGTGTATGGCGAGACCATGAGTTATTTCTCTAGGCGAGAAACAAGGGCGATACCTGTATAGTTCATTTTGGGGCTGAGATGACGATTCGCTGATGGGGCTGAGATGACGCTTCTTTGTAGGACCGGCTTTAGTCGGGAGATAGCCGATGGATTGAACCTCGGGGCTAAAGCACCTCCTACAGTAAATTCAGGGCGGAGCCTGTCGAATAGGCGCAGCCGTCCGCGGAGCGATAGGACGAAGGCCGTCGTCTTGGATTTTCAGACGCAGTCACCGTCTTATCTTTAATATCGTCTTGGTACTTCTGGCGTAGCCAACATCATAGATTTATCTGGGCGTAGCCCTATCCGTTATTCAAGATTAATCGCTCTTTACTTAAGCATTTTTTTGCCACAAATTAGCGTATGATCCCGCTTCTAAAAACTGCAGCTGATTACGGGGGACTCCCCGATTGCCAAGTATGGCGGTTTGCTTTATTTTAGACTCTCAAAACTGAAACTTAATAGATTAGATTAGCCAGTTTATATCCAGTATAAACCGGGTTTGTAGTGATCTGTTGCCGTGAGTATCGGCAATGTTTGGATAAGGAAAAAGATGTCAAGCTTGAATCGAATTGTGCTGATAAATACGCACCTACCTGGCGTAGTTGAACTCGCCCTCGATGGTCACACCAATATTTGTGGTACGAACGCCTCTGGCAAGACCACATTACAGCGTTTAGTGCCCGTCTTTTATGGTGAGTATCCGAGTCGCGTCGTGCCGTCTACACGAGACAGTTTTGAGCGTTGGTATCTGCCCCATGACTCTAGCTTTATCATCTATGAATATAAGCGTGCCGATGGTCAGCTTAACCAAGCTGTATTGGCATCGGCTGGCGATGGTAAAGGGGTTAATTATCGATTTATCGGTAAAGGTTTTGAGCTTGATGATTATATTAAGACGAAGCATGGCGATAATATTCAATGCTTTACCATGGCTGAACTTGGCCGTGAGATGAAACGTGCTGGCGTAGCTGTGACTAACTTGCTCAACACGCGTGAGTTCAGGGCAATTATCCAAAACGATAGAGCTTTATTGAGCACCGGGAGTAATCGCACTGAGCTACGTAATTATGCGCGTCAGTTCTCCCTGTGTGAGTCTGAGTATTCATTACGTCATATTGAAAAACTCGCCAAAGCAGTACATTCGAAAGAAGGCAAGATGGAGACGATCAAATCGATGATCGCCGCTATTTTGGAAGAAGATGGCGTTAATCCGCCGAGTTCGCGGATTAATCCACAGCAAGTCGAATCTTGGATCAAAGAGAGCCAACTTATTCAGGGCTTTGAGCTGATTCGACCCGAATTTGAGAAATTAGAGCAAGAGTTCGACCAACTGCTCAGTACTGAGCAACGGCTTGCCAGTTTACGTCGTGGTTACAGTAAAGATGAAACCGATGAAATTGAAAGGCAAGAGCATCACCAAGACCTGTCTAAAGCGCTAAACGCCAAGTTAAGCGAGCTAGATGACCATTGGAAAGAGCAGCGTGATGAGCTCAACCTAGACTTGTCGGCTGCAAAGGGTGATGTTGCTAAGTGCGAATATGAACTGGACTCGATAGAAGATCAACATGCCTCTTTTCAAGATGCCGAAATCGAACGAGCTAAGTTGGATCTTGAGCAGCTGCCAAGCTGGCGAGGCACGCTAGAAAACTTATCTGAACGACATAAATTACAAACCGAAAAGCACCAAGATATCGAGGCGGCTTATAACGCTCGCCGTAGCAAAATTGGTGAAGGGCTTAACCGAGAGCTGGAAAACTTGCATCAAGAGCAAGACAGTTTAAGGGAGTCTCGTGATAAACAGCGTGAACAAGGCCGAACTGAGTTAGCTTCCTTAGAGGGTCAATGGCGTGAGGCTACTGACAAAGGGCTGTCTACATTCAGTGAGCAAGGGTATCAGCTTAAGCTGTCAGCTGCAGAGCTAAAAGTGCGGGTGGATAGCGTCACTTACTCGGAAGAGGAAAAGCTGGCGCTAGCTATTTTCGATGAGCGAATTACCCGTGCAGATGAAGAGCAAGAAGCGTGTAATGCTAAGGTGGATCGTTTTACTACTGAAGAACGCAAGCTTCGCGCCAAACGTGATCAAGCCAATGAAAGCCTGCGAGTAACGGGTATTCGTGTCAATGAACGTCAAAGTGAACTCGAAGAGCTGCATCATATACTGTTCCCTCAGTCACACACCTTGCTGGAGTTTTTACGCAAAGAAGCTAACGGTTGGGAAAATACCCTCGGCAAGGTGATCAATTCAGAATTGCTGCATCGCAGCGATCTGCACCCCGTTATTTCAGGGGAAAATCTCGAAGCACTTTACGGTATAGCGTTAGATCTCAAAGCAATCGATTCACCAGAGTATGCAGCGTCTGAGCAAGAGCTACGGATCAAGCATGCCAACGCCGAAGAGTTGCTCGTCAGTGCTAAAGAGCTACAAACTGAAGCCGAAGGGCACCTGGTTGCGGTCAATGCTGAACTCGATGTGATGACGCGCGAGCTTACTTTCTCTCGTACAGCCTATAAAAATAGCCGCGATGATCTGCGTCGTTTATTTGATGATAAACGTGCAGAGCAGGAGAAGATCCAGCTTGCCTTGAACGAGCGAAAATCGGCTTCACAAAAGCAGTTAGCACGGCTCGATAATGAGTTAAAACAGTTAAAGCAACAACAACAAGAGTGGCTGGAAACACAAAAAGAGCAAGCGTTAGAAGCGCGCATGGAGAAAAATGCTTACTGGCAAGAGGTTGTTGGCGCCCTTGATAACCAATTAGGCCAGGTTAAAGCCAATATTCAAAATCGGCGAGACCATGCTAAGAGTGAACAAAAAGCGTGTGAGCTATGGTATAAAAACGAACTCAAATCTCGCGGGATTGATGAAGCTACAATCGTTGCACTTAAAACCGAAATTCGCACGCTTGAAGCTAATATCAGTAAAGCTGAGCAGCGTCGTAGCGAAGTGTTGCGCTATGATGATTGGTATCAACATACTTGGCTAAAGCGCAAGCCTAAGCTGCAAACAGAGCTGAGTACGGTTAAGCAAGCCACGTTAGCATTAGAGCAGCAGCTTAAATCTAAATCAAATGAGGTTAAGGCGCAACGTAGCGAGCTCGATGCTAAGCGTAAATCCTCTGATGCCGTTCAAGTTGAAGCCTCTGAGAATTTAACTAAGCTGCGCAGTGTGATGCGCAAACTTACAGAGCTAAAACTTCCCGCCAATAATGAAGATGCCCAAGGTGGACTGAGTGAGCGCTTACGTCAAGGCGAAGATCAGCTGTTAAAGCGTGACTCATTACTAGGATCTGTGAAGCAATATGTGGAGCACTTTGATTCTGTTATTGCCAGTAAGTCTGGATCGAGTCTGTCAGAGACCTGGGAGCGTGCACGGGAAGAGTCGAGCTTTGTTAATGACAAAGGTATTCGGATCCTCGACTACCGCAAACTAGTACCACAACTGGAACGCCTACTCAACGAGTTGGTGCCGCAATCTATGATGGCACTGAGAGAGCAAGGCCGTATTTTCGGCGTTGATCTGACAGCTTACTATGATGTGCTTGCCGACATAGATCGCCGTATTGCTACTCAAAGTGCGCGTATCACCCGAGAGGTTGGCGAGGAGTTGTTCCTCGATGGTGTTTCTGAGTCGGCGGTTAAGATCCGCTCCCGAATTAGTGAACTTGAGTTTTGGCCTGAGCTAGAAGCGTTTGTTAAAGCGTTTCGTCAGTGGAAGGCTGATGGTTTTAATGAACTACCGGGTGAGGAATACACCAATAGTATGCGCCGTGCGATAGACATCATAGGCCGCGCCGCATTATCTGGCGGCATATCCAAACTACTTGAAATCGAACTGCGCTTAAAAGAGGGTAACAGTGACCTTATTATCCGTACCGATAGACAGTTAAATGAATCATCAAGCCACGGTATGGCTTATCTTATTTTATGTAAGTTTTTACTGGCGTTTACTCGCCTTTTACGTGGCCGCGCCGAAGTGACCATTCATTGGCCTATTGATGAACTGGGTACATTGCACCACGCTAATGTCAAAAAGATATTCGATGCCTGCGAAAACAACAATATTTCTGTTTTGGGTGCCTTCCCTAACCCCGAGTCTGAGGTTCTTAGCTTGTTTGCCAATCGCTATATCATTAATAAGCAGACTAAAAAATTGCAGGTTGTTAAACCACAAATTAATCCTATCGCCGAAAAACTTAGCAAGCGACTGACTCAGGAGGTGGTGTAATGAGCCAAGTAACCGAAACCATGTTAGTGGGTACGAGTGCGCTAATTGAGCGTTTATTAAAAGGTCAGTTTATCTGCCACACCACAGATGAAGATGGTTGGCGAGCTTTGAAAAATCCTGATACCCGTGAGCGAGTCGAGACTTATTTGAATCAGATTAATCGCACTATTGGATCGGCGGGTGAGGGCGAAGTCTTCTTCTGTGGTTATCAGCAGTTGGGTGACAACGAACGTAAGGTGATCTCGTCGCAGTTTAGAGATATTTGTAATGCGCTTATTCCGCTGGTGGAGTGGCTGGTTTTGGTACAAGAGGGCAGCGGCCAAGATGCCCCTTTATCTGAAGGTGTGGCAGTTCGACTCACTGAGTTGCAGACTCGTATTGAAGACACTCCCGCTTTTCGTGAGCAACTGGCCAAAATAAGTCATTACCGGCTCTTTGGCTCAAGTAGTAGTAATGTTGATGCCCAGATTAAACTGGTCTTTAAACGCTTAGTGGAGCTGGGTTACTTAATTAAACCTAATGCTGAAAAGCAGATCTTTATCGCCACCGGTAAGCTCGATTATCTCTACGAAGTTATTCGTTTTATCGATGAAACCGAAGGTTTGAGCTTAGAGGCACAAGCCGAAACCGCAACCCAGAGGGATCTGGTTTAATATGAGTAATAACTTACATCAGGCAGGGGTTAAATTACTCAAACAGCTTGGCAGGCATGCAGAGCTGGTGATGGATGTTTATTTGTCAGGCTCAGTGTCGGAAGATGAGACTAATGCTGCTGCCATAGAGAAACTGCGTAAAAGTGATATTTTATGGCGTCCGGAAGCGGAGCAAGAGTTAAGGCTAAAGCGTTCTGTACGTGCACTACTTGAAGAGGCATTGAGCGATGAGCGTAATCGCCAAATCGACTCGAATGTGGGCTCCTCACTGGCCAGTATTAAAACCTTAGCCGCACATTATAAAGAGGCTCGTCATAATATTGATTATGCAGCCTCTGAGGCTTATCTCGCTGATTTAAGCGAGCATGTTTATAGTTTTGCAGACGGACTACGATACTCGATTCGTGTGCTCTGGAGTCGTATTAACAACGAATTTGGTTATGTCGGAACGATTAATGCCAAAATTCGCGAGAATGAATTAGCACAGAGTCAGGTGACTGAGTTACTCAATGGATTGGAAATGTTCCAATTTAGTGAGCTGGGTGAGATTGCCGGTGATATTCGTGAGCTGAGAAAGCTGCTTGTCACGACCTTGCAAGAGGCGCTGAGCGACTGTACTCAGGAATTAAGCGTGGTGCAGGGGCGCTTACTTGAGCTGTTAGGCAGGTTCCGTCAAATTCGTGGCCGCACACGCCTGCTTAAAGGCTGGTTGCTCTATACCGACCTTCATCCTGACTATAGCCCAGCCGATCATGTTAGCCATAAGCAACTGCCCGTGCTGTTTAACTGTGCTGAGGCGTTGCTTGCTCCCGCATCTGTCGACGTACATAGCACCTTATATGAACCAGAGCTGTTTGACATAGTATCGAGCATTAAGCGCATCGACAGGCTTCATGCTGGGCTAACCCACGCTGAACAAGATATAACAGTGTCGCTAAGCCAAGCTGATGACTTCGATATTCCCGATAACCCACTCAAGCTCGCCGTTGATGAGTATTTTTGTGCTGTGATTGATTCTGGCAAGAGCCAATCAGCACTCGAGTATTTAGATGAGCAAGCACTGGAATGGGATAGAGAAAGTTGGCTGTATCAGGTCATTTGCGGTTATGAAGGACTACCAGAAGAGCATAGACAATATTTCGAACTTGAAGCGATAGGTGAGCCTGATCCTGTATACACAGGTAACTTTGTTATTCGAGATGTTGAGCTGTGGCTCGCTTAACTAAAATCCATGCGAATTCAATTAGCATGGCGCTGAGAAAGTGCAGTGCTAAGGTGCCTTTTAACCCAAATTGGCAAAAGATTTTTGCTGAGCTTGAGGTGGGCAGCGTCGATGAGTCAGCACGGAGTTTACTGTTTAGCACAGAGCAACTGCATCAGCTTAATGAGATGTCAGCTGCTTACTTTGGTGAGGAACTGCTGAAGACCTCTTTTGAGGGGACTCGCGCAGAAGTCGCGCAATACAGTCGCTTTGAAAAGTTGGCGAATATCACTCCAGATGAACAATATGTACTGATCAAGCCTCAACCTTTTTACACTGGAATAGGTGCTGAGTGTTCGCTTAGAGTCCCGTTGGATGAAATAACCAAGTTACTAGAGTCACAAGCTCAAACTATGACTCATATCGTCATAGTGGAGAACCTTGATGCATTTGACTGCTGGCAACGGTTTTCGGCTACAGCTGACTTAAGACACGCTCTAGTGGTGTACCGTGGTCATAACTCCTTAGCTAAAGGCGTTAAAGCCTTGCTGCAGCGATTACCCAATAGGATTGAGGTGGTTGCGTTTGTCGATGTCGATCCCGCAGGCATCCAAATTGCGCTAACAACACCTAAAGTCACCCAGATTTTAGCTTCTGATATTCAAGAACTTTCATTGATCATAAAGTCATCTAGCTCAAGCGAAGATTTTGATATGCAGCATCAGCAAGTCAAATATATGCAACAGCATCAGGATGATTGGCAAGTGATTCAGCAGTTTATCATCGAACAAAAAATCAGCATTAAACAGCAACATCTACTTGCTTTTAAACTTCCTTTGATAATGCACAACAGGAATTCTTAAGTACAAGCCATCTACTAGCTGACAGCTAATTCAAAAATATAACTACCGAATTTTAGCCGTCACTGAAGTAGCTTTAACGGCTTTTATTTTGACCGATACTTATAATAATCATCTTTAACTTTACACCTGTTTAGTTTAACTGGTTGTTTTGCGCTCGTTTCTAGGTCAATTATTCTATCTTTACACTTGTGTGCAGTCCAATGAACTGCCCTTGTCGCTGTGGCGTTTTGTTTTGTGTTAACTGTTTGGCGGGAATGTAAGTTTTTAGATTCACATATCTGGTTTGTTTTTCTTTATGTGTAAGTCATCATGGTAACTATATCTATAGTTGCTTTTTTGTAACTTTATTTCCCTGCTCAAATATGGTTGAAATTGTATCCAGCATGATTCACTATCAGTCCCCACAAATGGGATTGAACCCTTAGAGATCCCCTCATTTTTCAATTTTAAATAATCCCGAAAATTGAACGGTAAATAGGCTGGTTTTTAAGGTAACGATAAAAATTATCCATTAGAGGTTCTGCCCACTCTTCTCGCATCGTGGGTAACAGTTCATAGTAAATACAACCTTGGCGAAACAGAGAGTATGAGCGAGTTTTACTGGTATTTGCCTTTATTGTCTTTTCCAAGTCAGCATCCTCGCCCGCTTTTCCTAGTAGCGTCAGCAAGCCTATCGCCAAGGCGCTTAGCAAAAACAACCGGTCTCTACGTACCGGGGAACGCGTGTAGGTGGCACTCATCCCCATGCCAAAACGATAGTCTTTAATGTCACGAAAAGTCGTCTCTATCCCCCAACGTTTCCCATATAAAGTCAACATCTTGCTACTCACTAGGTCACGTCGACTTGATGCTAAATACCAAGCTTCTTTCATGCCTTTTTTCTTGGTGCAAATGACCCGAGCGACTGCTTGCTTATTACCCGTTATTTGAACGTCCTTAAGGGTTCTTGTTATGCCGCTGGGTAATAGCCAGTCCTTTACTGGAAACAGCTCTCCTACCGCATCGGTGACTTTGATATTAGCCTTAATTCTAATGATGAAGTCAAAACCCAGCTCATGTTCAATGAAGTTAAATAGTGCCGTATCACTAAAGCCTCTATCAGCAACAATTGTCACTTTAACATCCTCTGCAACGATCGACCTTAACTTAACCAACAACTCATCTTCATGGTTGTTTCTATTACCTTTTAAAGCATGTTTACGATGGGTTTTCCATAGCAGTGGCGTGTTACGTCCATGGGTTGTTTGCATACTCAGTACGATGGTTGAATGGTCGTCTGAATCAAATTCAGTCCAATCGAGAGAGACCACTATCTCTTTGCGTGCACCGATAATATAAGGCCCCCAGGAGTCCAGTAATTGCCAGACGTTTAACTTTGTATTACTGAGTAATCGGTCTACTTGTTTAATAGCAGACTTACGCTTAAGTTTATTGGCTTGGGCTAAGCCAGCGCCAATGGCATGAATAGCGAGTGACCCCTTTTCAATCACTCCGTGAGCGGCATTAGCAAGTGAGGTGACCCTTTTAGCATGCATGTCATGGCCAAAGAGTTCATCGATGTGATTATGAATAAGGGCTTTATTTATCATGTTATAAATTTTAGAACATAGAGTGATTTGGCTTATTATACTCTGGAAGCCTTGCTGCCTCTGGTTATTATGAGGGGATGCTTAAGGTTTGAACCCCAAAATATAAGCATCGACATAGGTGCAAATTAATAAAAGCATACATAAAAGATATGCTGAATCGAAGGCAGGTATATGACTAAATCACTTTCATCACGGATCTTTATTGGTCTGTTTTCCGGATTAATTTTCGGTTCAATAATTCAATATCTTCTTGGGGATATTAGTTTCTTCTCCGGCACTGTGGTCGAGATATCTTCTGGCGTGGGAAGCATGTTCGTCAGCATGATCATGATGCTTGTCGTCCCACTGGTATTTGTCAGCATAGTATGCGGCGTTCTTGAGCTAAACGACCTGAAAAGTTTCGGCCGTTTGGGTGGCAAGACATTTGGTTTCTATATTATTAACACCTTGGTGGCGATTTTTGCAGCTTTAGCCGTAGCACTCATACTTCAGCCTGGTTTAGGTGTCGACATGTCAGGCGGTACTGGCGCGACAATCACAGCCACCGAATTGCCAAATTTGGTTCAATTGATCGTTAATATCGTACCTAGTAACCCGGTTGCTGCATTTAGCTCGGGTAACATGTTACAAGTGATCTTTATGGCCTTGCTGGTGGGCGGTGTGCTTAAGTCCTTAGGTAATGCAGCTCCCTTATTAGTTCAAGGATTCCAGGAAGGTAACAAGCTGATGATGAAGCTGATCACTGTGGTGATGCAGCTAGCTCCAATCGGTGTTTTCGCCTTGATGCTAAAACTTGGTGCAACTTTAGAGGCGGAGATTTTTCTCAGTGTCGTCGAGTATCTGGTTGTCATCTTAGGCCTGTTATTGCTTTGGATATTCGTGGTTTATCCTATGGCTGTTGGTGCCTTCACGTCGGTTTCGGCGAAAGAGTTTCGCACTAAGACGCGTGAACAGATCTTGTTCTCACTTTCTACGGCGAGTTCAAATGCAACGATACCTGTGACCATGCGCACCTTGACCGAGAAGTTAGGTGTTAAGCGCTCTATTGCTGGTTTTGGTGTGCCGCTCGGAGCCACCATGAACATGGGTGGGGTTTCCATCTATATCACGATAGCAATCTTCTTCGTGGCGAATGCTTTCGGCGCGCCTATTGCGATGGAGCAATTGCCTGCACTGTTATTCAGTATCTTTCTTCTTTCTGTTGGTGCCGGCGGTGTTCCTGGTGGCGGTATGGTGATGATAGGAGTGCTAATTCATCAGATGGGTTTGCCTGTTGAAGCCTTCGCCATAGTAGCTGCGTTAGACCGTTTAATCGATATGGTACTGACCTCATGTAACGTAGTAGGTGATGCCGCGGTATTGACCATAGTCGATGCGACTGAGCAGGGTTATGAAGTAGCCGAGCAAGCGGCCTCAGCTGCTGAGCCTCTGGTACAAGAGAGCAAGCAGGTTTAGTCGATATAACTTAAATAATTTAAGAAAAAGCTCATAGACTTGCTAGTAAAAAGGTCTATGGGCTTTTTATTGGGCCGATTTTTGTGTCTCATTGGTATTGAGACAAGATCTTGTCATAACGGCTCTGATTTCCTTCAGCCGGAGGGCGCTTAAGTTTGTCGATAGCATCTTGCAAGCTTGCGACAAGTTTAGGATCAGTGTCTTTACTGAAGGCATAGAAGAGCTCGCTTTCCTTAAGGGTAAAAACAGAGGTAAAGCGATTATTGGGTAAGCTTGAATTTGCGATATACCAGCGAGCGACATTTTCTTCGTAGGCCCAAAGCTGTATTCGGCCCTTACTTAGCATTCTAACTAAAGACTCAGCACTATGAGCTTGTCTTATCTGACTGAATGGAAAGCCACTAGAAAGGAGTAATTGCTCACCAATATCATCTTTTATCGTGCCAATGGAATATTGGGCAAGCTGCTCTATGGATTGAATATTGATGTGCTCTTCAGTTAACGCGAGTAAGACTACTTTTGTGCTTGTTATAGGGCCTGCCCACTGAAAAAGTGGCTCCCGTTCTTGTGTTCTTGTGGTTGAAAAAAGTACACGGTTCGAGCCTTTGAGCATCATCTTATAGGCTCTTGGCCAAGGAAAAAGGCGGATGTTGAGCTCTTGAGGCTTATGACTTGCCTGTTGTAGAGCTGCATTGAGAAGGTCGATTGCAATGCCCTTGAATTTACCCTCTTCTATATAGTTATAGGGAGGGTATGACTCGGTGAGATACTCAAGTTTTGTTAGATCTAGGGTATGCTCGGCAAAAGCCATTTGAGAGAAAAAACAATAGAGGCAGGCTGACATCCAAAATTTCATAACTGCGTCAGTTAATAAAGTTCTTCGTTAAGTGTAGCAAGTCTATAGCTGTTAGATTTATAGCTTGTTTATAGATCTGTAAATATTCTATTTTTGAATCGCAATTAATATATTAAAAATCATTTCTCTTTGGTTATACGTCTGCTCAATGCACTCTGGCTAATGCCCAGCATTCTTGCAGCAGCAGTCTGGTTATTTGCAGTGCGACTCATGGCTTCGTCGATCAAGGCTTGGCTCACTTCTGCCAATGTAGGTAACTCTCTTGGGAAACTGATTAAATCTTGCGGTTTAATGGCACCAATATTTCCCTCGTTAATTGCCTCCATAAAAGGAGTAATATTAAGCTGTATACCATCACTGCGACTGACTCCGTCAAACACCATGCCTTTCAATTCATGCAGATTTCCGGGAAAATCATAATCTGCTAATTGGCTGGTCAAGTTTATTGGCTGCTGTGGTGCCGCTAATCCCATTTCATTTGCTGCTAAGTTGATAAAGTGGTTGATTAACATGGATAGGTCTAACTTTCTCTCCCTTAATGGGGGCAAGTTTATCTTGTGAGATTTTAATCGATACAGAAGATCGCTGCGAAATTTTCCCTTTCGATTGAGGCTGAGGAGATCATCTTGTGTTGAAGCGATGATCTTACAATTGACCGGGTAGGGGCGATCGCTTCCTACTGGGTAATATTGTTTATGTTCGATGACATCAATCAGCTTTGCCTGAGCCGCTAAAGGTAAACTGCCTATTTCATTAAGATAAAGCAGCCCATCTTTGACATGGTGTAAAGCACCTGCTTTGGCGCAGACCTCGCCATCATCATGAGTTGTCATCTGACCAAATACTTGTAGCTCGAAGGCGTGAGTATTAATTCCAGCGAGATTAATATTGATAAAAGGACTATCTGCACAAGATAGCTGATGACAGGACTTGGCAAATTCATCTTTACCTGTACCACTCTCACCTGAAATAAGTATGGGTTCAGGGCTCATGGCAACGGCCTCGAGATAACGGAATTGATCCAGCAGTGCAGGTTCACAGGTGAGAATATTATTGAAGGCTTGGGGTTGATGTAAGATACGGCTAAGAAAACGCTCCTTAATCATCAAATAGTTACGTTCGAGCCCGACGACTTCTAACGCTCTACGTACAGTGCGGGCAAGGTCGTCGACATTATCCGTTTTGATAAAGTAGTCATAGGCTCCATTTTTAATACAACGAACGGCTGTATCTACCTCATTGACGCCGGTGACTATGATGACCCGAGTCTTTGGGGACTTACTGCGGATCATCTCCAATAGGGTTTCGCCCGAGTGAAAGGGCATGGTCAAATCGAGGAGCACCAGGGCATAATCATTGAGTGCCAGCCTGTTATCCACTTGTCGACTGTCGACGCAGGTGTCGATTTTGGCTTCGGGGACCAGACGATTGAGTGTGATGGCTAAGCTTCTGAGCCAGGAAGGCTCATCATCAACCAAGAGGATATTTCTTGCTAATTTCACGTGTCTTGCTCCAATGAGGATAATTTGAGTGCCTTGATTGAGTCCGGGACGGATAAAAATTGAATTTTGATCTTGGTTCCCTGGCCAAGACGAGAACTGAACTGCATTTCCGCCATATGTTCCTTGATTATTCGACTGCAAACAGACAGACCTAAGCCGCTTCCGCCACAGGAGCGCCGAGTGGTAAAGAATGGTTCAGTTATACGCTGCAACGTGGTGCTATCCATACCCGCTCCCGTATCCCTTATGGTTAAACAGCCCCTATTACCCGAGATGTTAGTTTCAATTGTGATGGTGTCACAGTCTGAGTCATCTCCTGTGGCTGGTTTACTTGCATGACAGGCATTTTGGATCAAATTGATCAATACCTGATGTAGCTGTTGGGCATCCCCCATGATCATAGGTGCAGGCTCATTTAACTGAATATTGAGTCTGAATATCTTGGTCTGATTGGCCGTTAACCTCTGGGAGACCTTAACCACTTCGTTTAGGTCTAGTAGCTGATGTTCTGTGGTAACTTTTGGTAAGGCGTAACGCTTGAGATCTTTAACGATATGGCTTATCCGTTTAGCCCCCTCCTCTACGGTCAAGCTGCTCTGATTCAATTCTGTCATGGCGAGTTGTGGCTCTAGGCCAGCAATTAACCAAAATGGATTTTGTTTCCCATAAGCATCCGTGGCTTGTTGCAGGTCTTTGAGGGCATGATTAAAAAAGGCAATGGCATGGATGATGATCCCCGTTGGATTGTTGATCTCGTGTGCTATCCCTGCAGATAGCTCTCCCAATGAGGCGAGCCGGCTGGCCTCATCATTGGCTTGTCTGAGGTTATGCTGTTCGGTCGCTTCCTCCAAGAGGATTACGGCTTGATCATTTCCTATGGGGTGGATCTGTAACTGCCAAAATTGAGTGCGATAGGCCATGTCGGCTATCAAAGAGGTTTGGCTATCCAAGACTTGAATTAAGGTTTTATTGAGCTGGAAAATGTCGCCATTAATAAAGTGGAAATCGGAACTGCTCAGCAGTTCATTGTTATTATCGTTACTCCAGAGGCTCACACAATCACGGTTAAATAAGGTGACGCCGTGGGGGATCCCATCCAGCACAGATTGAAATTGTTGAGATAGTCTGGAAATCTGGTGTTCGGCACGTTTTCTCTGGGCTAGCTCCAGATTAAGTGCGTGAGTTCGTTTCTTTAGACTGTGACTGATATACCCTGTCAACAACATGCCTAAAGCTGAGATGATACTCACTAAGGTGGCCGCCCAGAGCAGTCTTTGCTGAGTATTAGAAAGATCGACTTTTTCCCGACCTGTTCCGAACCACTTATTCACTAGACGATCGTATTCCCCGGATAGCTTAAGCTGCCTGAGTGCATCGTTTATCTCGGCCATGAGTCGGGCATTCTTACTATTGCTGACGAAATTAAATGCACCATATATCAAAGGGTCACTGGAGCTCCTTATAGACGGATAATGGGGCATTAAACGTCTGGCGACAAAGTTTTCTGCCAGCACAATATCGACTTCTCCTGCGATTAACTGCATAAAGCCTGTTTCGTAGAGATCGACATCGACTCGTACAAATCCCTGAGGTTGGCCCGTTATATACACATCGACGAAGGCGCCTTTTTTAATTGCCACACGCTTACCCGCAAGGTCATGCCATCCATGGATGAATTCTTTTCCCTGCAAGGTATAGGCTTTGGCATGTGTGGCATAGATGGGATCGGATTGGCTGAGTTGCCTGTCTATGGTTACTGGGCTGACGACTGCAATCACGTCGATGGAACTGGTGTCGTCATTAACATCTGCTAACAGCTGTTGAAATGTCTTTCGCCTGACAATGATACGTTTACCTGTCATCTGGCCGATGCGGCTCATTAATTCTAAATGAAACCCCTGATCGACGCCGTTGTTGCGCCACTCCAATGGTGCAGTCTTAGAATGGACACCAAAAATGATATTTTCATCTGTCTGCCAAGCCTCAACTTCAGTGCTAAATACAGAGCAGAGAAAGCAGAGTAGGCAAGTGATAATGCAAGGGTATTTCATGGGGCGAGATTAGCATGGAAAGCTTTGTTGTAACTGTGCTACCAGCCTAGATTCCTGACATTTCTCAGTGATTTTTGTTACTTTTTCAGCGGCCGATTTAGCTTCTTACCGCCTCCATTACGAATATGTGATCTCTGTATCTAGCTCCCATGCAAAATTGCATAACAGGCTGTGAATTTATGCATCCTTGCATGGTGCCCCAGTTGCCCTGTGAAGCGGATTATACTTCTGTTTACTTGGCAGAGATTTCCCTTGAGGGCCAGTCATCTAAGGCTGAAAATTGACATGAATAAGTGAGTTAATGATATCTGAATTCAATACCTATTGGTTTCAGAAACTATAGACATGAGCTGTTAAACAGGGCAACGAAGATTGCTAGGTTTAATAGTGAGGAGATGTGATGAAAAAGCTGAAAAGTGCTATTTGCCTGGCCACGTTACTGGGCACTGCGGGTTTCGCCGCTAATACAATGGCAGCGGATACGCTAGCCGATTTTCATGGTGAAAACCAAGAGTGTGAAAGCTGCCATACCTCAGATGGTGAGTTATCAAACGATAGTCTGAGCTACGAGAACGCCCAGTGTGTATCTTGCCATGGCACTATGGACGAGGTCGCTCAAGAGACCAAGCATGAGCACTATAATGCCCATGATTCCCACTTTCCTGGCGAAATAGCCTGTACGACCTGTCACAGCGCTCATGAAAAATCTATGGTCTATTGTGACTCTTGCCACAGCTTTGATTTTGATATGCCATACGCGGGCAAGTGGGAACGTCATGAGCCAAGTATTGCCGAGCTTGCTAAGGATAAGTCTGAGCGTGAAGCTGCATTAGCCATGGCGCCACATGATACAGTCAATGTGGTCGTTGTAGGCTCTGGCGGCGCAGGCTTCTCTGCCTCTGTAGCAGCCCATGATAAGGGGGCGTCGGTGATCCTCATTGAGAAAGAGCCTGTGATTGGTGGTAATGCAAAGTTGGCCGCCGGTGGCATGAATGCCGCTTGGACGGATCAACAGAAAGCTAAAGGCATAGTAGACAGTCTTGAGTTAATGACTAAAGACACTATGAAAGGGGGTCGTGACCTTAACGATCCCGCTCTGGTCGATGTATTAGTGAGCCACTCTAAAGGCTCTGTAGATTGGATGACAGCCATGGGGGCTGACTTGAGTGATGTTGGCCGTATGGGCGGCGCATCGGTTAACCGTACTCACCGACCTACTGGTGGCGCGGGCGTGGGAGCCCATGTGATCCAAGTGCTATACGATAACGCGGTGAAGCGTGATATCGACATGCGCATGAACACCCGAGGTATCGAAATTCTTAAAGATGGTTCAGGTAGGGTGAAAGGTCTGCTGGTTAAAGGTATGTATAAGGGATACTACTGGATTAAAGCCGATGCTGTTATCTTAGCAACCGGTGGCTTCGCTAAGAATAACGAGCGGGTGTCTAAGCTAGACCCTAAGCTAAAAGGCTTCGTATCGACTAACCAACCTGGTGCTACTGGTGATGGTATCGATGTCGCTGGCAACGCAGGCGCCGCAATGCAAGACCTACAATACATTCAGGCTCACCCAACCTTGTCCGTTAAAGGTGGTGTGATGGTCACCGAAGCGGTACGTGGTAACGGCGCTATCTTAGTTAACCGTGAAGGTAAGCGTTTCGTCAATGAGATCACTACTCGTGATAAAGCGGCTGCAGCTATCTTAGAGCAGAGTGGTAAGACAGCATTCCTTATTTTTGATGATTCAGTGCGTAAGTCTCTGAAGAAAATCGACAAGTATATTGGCCTAGGTGTTGCCCCGTCGGCTGACTCTTTGGTTAAATTAGGTAAGCTTGAGAATATCGATGGTAAAGCATTGACTGAAACTGTCGCGCGCTACAACAGCTTAGTGACAAGTGGTAAGGACACTGATTTTGAGCGTCCAAATTTACCCCGTGCGTTAAATGAAGGTAACTACTATGCCATCGAAGTGACTCCTGGTGTGCACCACACCATGGGCGGCGTGAAGATAGATACTAAGGCCGAGATCTTAGATGCCAAGAAGCAAGTTATTCCTGGGCTATATGGCGCCGGTGAAGTGACTGGTGGTGTACATGGCGCAAACCGATTAGGAGGGAATGCTATCTCAGATATCATCACTTTCGGCAGACTCGCCGGTGAAGAGGCGGCTAGCTACTCTAAGAAATAGCGCTAAGGCTTTTTTATAAGCGCTGATTTTAAGAAGTAGAATCGTCAAAATAGCTGACTGCTTTAATCCCCGTGGTCAGTGTCATCTACGAAAGTACCGTTATCTAGCAAGGTGACGGTATTTTTTTGTCTGGCAATTAGCCACTAGCTATAAGCTATAAACTGTGAGTTTTAAGTTAAAAGTGGCAAGTAAAAGCGGTTGGCTATTGCCTAGACTCTATGTCCTATGAAAAGCTCAATCGAAGAAGGGCTCTGCTTGTTTATCACAAGTGTAGATGCGGCTGAGGGTATCGAAAACATGGATGTTTTCGTTAAGCGACCAGGGATGGTGCATGGCGTCCCGAGGAAGTATCTGCACAATGCTCACCGCAGGTGATAGATCGCCATGAAGGTTCGATCTCAAATATCCAGCTAAGTAAAACGTAACAAGACAGCTGACACAAAAAAGCCACCCTATTAAAGAGTGGCTAATCATTCATACCGAGCAGCTAACTCTCGCTAGAGTTAGTCGATCTTTGGTTCTTCACTGTAATCGATTTCATAGTACTCAAGGCAAGCATCAACTTCGTTAGCCGATCCTAAGATAACGGCGACGCGCTGATGAATTTCACTTGGTTCGATATCCATGATGGTTTCATAACCGGTAGAGGCTTTACCGCCAGCTTGTTCGACTAAGAATGCCATAGGGTTTGCCTCATACATCAATCTAAGCTTGTATGGTTTTTCTGGATTCTTGTTGTCAGTAGGATAAGTGAAAATACCACCGCGAGACAGTACACGATGCACATCGCCGACCATGGCAGCTATCCAGCGCATGTTGAAGGCTTTCTCTCTTGGACCTATGGTGCCAAGCAAGAGATCGGCAATATAAGTCTGCATCGGGGCTTCCCAGAAACGCTGGTTAGACATGTTGATGGCAAACTCAGCTGTATCTTTACTGATAGACATGGCTTCTGTGGTCAATAAGTATTCGTTAGTTTCTGGGTTTAAGGTAAATAACTGAACACCTTGACCTGTAGTGAGCGCCAACATAGTCGAAGGACCATACAAGACATAACCGGCAGCGACTTGCTTGCGACCCGCTTGCAAGAAGCTTTGTTCACTGAGTTCTCCTTCGGGGGCTGGAAGGATTGAGAAGATAGTACCCACTAACGAGTTTATGTCGATATTCGATGAGCCGTCTAATGGATCGAAACAGACCAGATAGTCACCCTTAGCACCTACTTCGACGATAAAATCTTCCTCTTCAGAGGCTAGACCGCGAACGGTATCATCTTTATCCAGCGCATCTTTGAGCATATCGTTAGTAATAACATCTAGCTTCTTCTGGGTCTCACCTTGAACATTTTCATGCTCAGTCGCGCCAAGTACGCCTGCTAGTGCACCGTGGCGAACCGCGAGGCTTATCTCTTTTGAAGTATTCGCTAACGTGTGAATAAGCTGAGTCAGAGAGGCGTTTACCCCTTGTGATATCAGATTTTGGGCCAAGGTTTGCATGATATTTCCTATGACAAGTCGAGCTGTGCTCGAGTTTGAGGTCGGGTCAAAAGTTTGTTTTCTTATTGGGCGGGATCATACCTGAGATTGAACTTTTTTTCAGCGTCCGATGGCGGCAATCTGTCACATTGAAGACCTGTTTTGGTTTTTGCTCAGTTTAGTGCACAATATCAGTGATATATATGTCGGGACTTAGGTTGCCGATATGCAGTAACTATATTTAAATCCTGGACATAATAATGACAACAAAATGGATGACAACAGCGCTAATGGTGGTGCCTATGCTTTTATCAAATACGGCTTGTTCGACAATGAAAAGTACGACAAATGCAGTAAAAGAAAGCTCTCTAAAAGGAGGGGTAACACCTCTTAGTATCGAAAGGTTATACGCATCACCTGCACTAGCAGGAACCAGCCCACGTGGTCTTAAGCTTTCGCCTGATGGTAAGCGAGTGACGTATCTTGCTGGCCGTAAAGATGATCAGTATTTCTATGATTTGTGGCAAATGGATGTGGCCAGCGGCAAGCAATCGATACTACTCGATGCGGATAAACTCACCATAGGTGAGCTTTCAGATGAAGAGAAGGCAAGACGAGAGCGCCAGCGAATTTATGGTCAGGGGATCATGGAGTACTTTTGGTCTGATGATAGCCAGGCCTTGCTGATTCCTGCCTCTGGCGTTTTGTACTATTTTTCGGTTAATGATGGCACTGTAAAGTTGCTACCCACAGGTGAAGGCTTTGTCACCGATGCTCGTCTCTCACCTAAAGGCAACTATGTTTCCTTTGTGCGCGATCAAAACCTGTTTGTATTAGATCTTAAAACTGAAAATCTCACCCCTATGACGACAGATGGTGGCGGGGCGATAAAAAATGCCATGGCCGAGTTCGTCGCTCAGGAAGAGATGGATCGCATGACTGGCTACTGGTGGTCACCGGATGAATCTGCTATTGCCTATACTCGTATAGATGAATCTGGTGTTGAGTTGGTGACCCGCAATGAGATCTATGCCGATGGCATTAAGCTCACTGAGCAAAGATATCCCTATGCAGGTAAGAATAATGTCACGATTAAATTAGCTGTGGTGACAATCCTTGACCAGAAGAAAAGCTGGATCGAGCTTGGTAAAGAACAAGATATTTACATACCCAGAGTTAACTGGTTGCCAGATAGCAAGCGATTATCTTATCAGTGGCAGAGTAGAGATCAGCAAACCTTAGATCTCAGACTTGTGTCCCTTACTCAGACTGATAAATCTAAAACCTTAGTAGAAGAGCGAAGCGATGCCTGGATAAACCTCAACAGCGATCTGTACTTCTTAAAGCAGCAAGAGAGTTTTATTTGGGCATCTGAGCGTGATGGTTTCAATCATCTGTATCTGATTGGGTTGGATGGCAAGGTGAAAAAACAGCTGACTTCAGGTAATTGGGTCGTAGATGAAGTCGAGCTGGTGGATGAAAAAACAGGATGGATTTACTTTACCGGCCGCAAAACTCTCGTCACTGAGAAGCACTTGTATCGTGTGCCATTGGCGGGCGGTGAGATAGAAAGCATTAGTCATCGAGCGGGGATGCACTCACCTGTATTTGCTGAGAATGAAGCCGTTTATCTGGACTATTTTAGCAGTTTGTCTCAACCGCCGCAGATTAGCCTGCATGGTGATCAGGGTCAGCGACTCGCTTGGGTAGAAGAGAATAAGGTTGATAAGTCACACCCACTCTATCCTTTCTTTGGTCAATGGCAGCTGCCTGAATTTGGTCAGGTCAATGCCGAAGATGGACAAGCATTACAATATCGTTTGTTTAAGCCGACTAACTTTAGCGCTGACAAGCAGTATCCTGTAGTTGTTCGTGTCTACGGCGGCCCTCATGCTCAGCTGGTGGTTAATAGCTGGAGTGAGCATGATTACTTTACTCAGTACTTATTGCAGCAGGGCTTTATCGTATTCCAGTTAGATAACCGCGGTTCGGCACATCGTGGGACTCAATTTGAGCATGTGATCTACCAGCACTTGGGAGAAGCGGAAGTTAACGATCAAAAAGCCGGCGTCGATTACCTACGTACGCTTCTATTTGTTGATGGCGATAATATAGCCTTGTACGGTCACAGTTACGGCGGCTATATGGCTTTAATGGGCTTGTTTAAGGCGCCAGATTATTTTAAGGCTGCCATCTCGGGGGCACCTGTGACTGACTGGGCTTTATATGATACCCATTACACCGAGCGTTATCTGGGTCATCCACAAAAGAATACCGAAGGCTATGAGGCCAGTAGCGTATTGCCATATGTGAAAGGCTATCAATCTGGCTTGCTGATGTATCATGGCATGGCCGATGATAATGTATTGTTTGAGAACAGTACTAAGGTTTATAAAGCGTTGCAGGATGAAGGTAAACTATTCCAGATGATAGATTACCCGGGTTCTAAGCATTCGATGCGCGGCGAAAAAGTCAGAACCCATTTGTATCGCTCATTGGCTGATTTTCTTGAGAGAGAGTTGAAGTAAAGAGTTAAAATAAGGTTAGAGTTGCGAGTTGCGAACTAGAACCTAAGAGTTGTAAGCCCTAAGTTTTAAGTAAAGCTTAGGGCTTGAGCCTTATAGCTTTCTTAGCTCTGTCTTGGGCCTTACAGCTTAAAACTCGAAGCTTTCTTAGCCCTGTCTTGGAACTTACAGCTATATTCCATATACAACGTCCGTCCTATACCATCCATGGTCACCGGGCATAAATATGTCCATATACAAAAAACCAGCCGATAGGCTGGTTTTTTTATGAATCGGAATAAAGCGTTAGCTTTATGCCTCTTCTAAGTTACCGCAGAAACGATAACCTTCACCGTGAATAGTGGCGATGATTTCTGGCGTATCAGGCAAGCTTTCGAAGTGCTTACGGATACGACGAATCGTTACGTCAACTGTACGGTCATGTGGCTTAAGCTCGCGGCCTGTCATCTTCATTAGAAGGTCAGCACGGCTAAGGATCTTGCCTGGGTTTTCAACAAAATGCAGCATAGCGCGGAATTCACTACGTGGCAGCTTGTACGATTCACCTTGTGGGCTAACCAAAGAACGGCTGTTGATTTCAAGGCTCCAACCGTTGAAACGGTAGAACTCAACACTGTTCTTATCTTCGGCTTCTGCACCAGTGCTATTGACGCGAGTCAATAGGTTGCGAGCACGAATAGTCAGTTCACGTGGGTTGAATGGTTTAGTGATATAATCATCTGCACCAATTTCAAGACCCAAAATTTTGTCAACTTCGTTATCTCGGCCCGTTAGGAAGATTAGACCGATATTGTTTATTTCACGAAGTTCACGTGCTAACAGAAGACCGTTTTTGCCAGGAAGGTTGATATCCATAACAACCAAGTTGATCTTATTTTCCTGCATGGCTTTATGCATTTCTGCGCCATCATTGGCTTCAGTTACCACATATCCTTCAGCTTCAAAAATACTTCTTAGCGTGTTACGGGTAACGGCTTCATCTTCAACAATCAGAATGTGCGGGTTTTGCATATTAATTTACCTAATTTGTTCAAATCTGTTCTAACCATGAGCGCGTTTTATCAGTGCTAAATACGCTCGATCTTGTCATGCTGACTCTTACTGATCTACGATAGGTGCTTTCAAACTGGCTGAAACAGCAACACACTTCCATGATTAGTAAAGTATGCGTATCTCAATAAATGGAAACGCGAACTGTATTCACTTCGATGAATAATAATAGGGTTAGTTCCCTATATTAATAAACATTCATGAAGTTAAAATGCGAAACAAAAAACTGGTCGCATTTTATACAGGGATCTGGTTGGCTTTACGTTCAATGTCAGTTCCACTTATAACCAAATGCATCATACTAATAAATGATGCAGAACCAACCGACTGGGTCTATTGTACTCGTTTTAGGCAATTGTTAACAAATGAAATGTTAACAAAATTCCTTGTGGATTTGATCTGTGTCACACTAAATTCTTTAACTTGTTGATTTTAAACGATGTTGAAAAATTATTTTTAGTGATCTACATCACGGGACTAGGAAGATATGCTGAGTTTGCTATAATTATCTGAATCTAATTGAGGGAATTGGTCCAGATGATCGACTCAAACAAGCGACTCTTGAACAAGAAATTGTGGCAGCACTACCAAGATACTGAATTTCTGTTTACCCAAACCTTATCTTCTCAGTTATCCTTTGCAATCATTACGGCTCACAATCCCAGAGGGCAGATCCTCACCTCTTGCCAAAACCGTCTCTTAGATCGACAGCTTCTACGCTCAATAGAGCAATTTAACAGGCCCTATCGTGCCGTAGTGGGCGCATCCCGCGATCGCTCTCATATGGAAAAAAGCTGGGCAGTCGCCATCGACAAGCTGAGTGCGGCACACCTGGGATTGAAATTTAAGCAAAATGCTATCTATTTCATTGATAACAACCAGTTAGCCTTGGTTCCTTGCTTGTTCTCTCAAGCTGAGCAGCAAGAAGAGCTCATCATAGGTGATTTCTCTCAGCGAGTTAACTTAGTTAGCGAGCTGCCGGACTTCGACTATTAGCCTAAATTTTTAAGCCATAGTTGAGATTTTAGCCTAAATCTTTCGATAATAGTTAAGATTCCCCATTGCTTGGTTAGTCAAAATTTGATAATTTTCTCCTTCCTAGTTCTCTTTTGCTTGTTTGCTACAGAGAGCTTAGGTACAGAAGAGGAGCGTTAGCTAGGTAGTAAGTCTGAAGAGTCCAAATTCTGATGATGACTTATGAGGGAGATTAGCGCCGAGACATCAGGGTTTTTGGAATAACTCTATGTCGGTCGAAAGGGTTGAATCCCTTAGATTGTCACCTGTTTATTGGTGGAGAGCTTCTGGTGGTGATCGCTGTTTCCCGTCTTTGGGGTGCGTAATCTTTGCACCAGGCTCTTCGAACGAAGTCAGTTCGGAGTGTAATGATGTTTGTGTTGTATCCATATTTATTTTCAAATGAATCTTATCAGTGTCTGCATTCTGTGGAGGCTGTGTAATGTCCCTTATTGTCGCTAAGTTTGGCGGTACCTCAGTGGCCGATTATGCCGCTATGAGTCGTTGTGCCGATATCATTCTCGCTAATCCTAGTACCCGTGTCGTGGTGGTTAGTGCCTCTAGTGGTGTCACTAATCTGTTAGTTGAACTGACCCAAGAGCACATCGCTGAAGAGCGAAGAATGCAGCTAATTAAACAGATAGCTCATATTCAATATCAAATCTTGGATTCCTTGGGTAGCCCGCAAGAAGTTGCTGCAAGACTAGATACCGTGTTGAGTCGTATTTCTGTATTGAGTGAAGAGCTGAGTAAAAACAGAAATAAGGCGACCATGGATGAGTTGCTTGCCCAAGGTGAACAATGTTCATCGGCCTTGTTTGCTGCTGTGTTGAGGGAAAAAGGGGAGGCTGCTAGCGCATTCGACGTACGTCAGGTGATGCGAACCGATAGTCATTTTGGACGTGCAGAACCACAAATTGAGAAAATATCTTTATTAGCTGCAGAGTATTTAGCGCCATTATTATCATCGCAGCGCATTGTGACTCAGGGGTTTATTGGCGCTGATGAAACCGGTGCAACGACGACTCTGGGGCGTGGAGGTAGCGATTACTCTGCCGCCTTATTAGCCGAGGCCTTGAAGGCGACAGCCGTTGAGATATGGACAGATGTTGCCGGAATTTATACTACAGATCCTCGCATCGCACCTAAAGCCAGTCCTATTGCGGAGATTAGTTTCAATGAAGCCGCCGAGATGGCGACATTTGGCGCTAAGGTACTTCACCCCGCCACTATTCTTCCAGCTGTCAGACAAAGAATTCAAGTTTTTGTTGGTTCTAGCCGTGAGCCTGAACGAGGTGGTACTTGGATCCGTCATGAAGTCGAAGATGCTCCGGTTTATCGAGCAGTAACTGTGCGCCGGGATCAAACATTACTCAATTTGCATAGCCTGCAGATGCTTCATGCTCAAGGGTTTCTGGCCGAAACCTTCGCAACTTTAGCCAGACATAAGATCAGTGTCGACTTGATAACAACCTCTGAGGTCAATGTGTCGCTTACCTTAGATAAGACGGGATCAGATTCAGCCGGAAACGGCCTACTCAGCGAATCTCTGTTGCAGGAACTATCGCAACATTGCCGGGTACGAGTCGAAGAAGGTCTGGCATTGGTGGCCATAGTAGGTAATAAAATTGCATCCACTCCGGGTGTTTGTCGTCGCGTTTTTGAAGTGCTGGAACCTCATAACGTGCGTATGATCTGTCAGGGAGCTAGTCCGCATAACTTGTGTGTTTTAGTTGCCGAGTCGGAAGCCGCTCAGGTCGTCAGCGCACTGCATGAAAGCTTGTTTGAGTGATAAGAGTCTGGGGACTTAATATTCAGATTCTAAGTCCTAGGGTTTAAACGCTTTGAAGGAAGGAATATGAGTTTTACCCAATCATCATTGAAGATAGGTGAATTAGCCACAGGCCAAGATCTCAGCATACCCATATTTAGCTATGAGTGCACACGCTCTAAGGCGCCCAGTGTCTATATTCAGGCGAATGTACATGGCGCCGAAGTGCAGGGGAATGCGGTCATCTATCAGCTAATGAAATTGCTGGAACAATACACCGTATGTGGTGATATTACACTCGTGCCTCTGGCTAATCCGCTTGGGATTAATCAAAAAAGTGGCGAGTTCACTTTAGGGCGCTTCGATCCTATCACTGGCGTGAATTGGAATAGGGAGTATCTAGATCATCAAGTGGACGTAGAAGTTTGGTATAAGGCTCATAATTTGCTGAGTGACGCAGACTTGATTACTCAATTTAAAGCTATGTTGCTTGAAGCCTGCTATACACGCTTAAACAGCGAGTGGGGGATCACTACCGGGCACCAGCAGGCGGTTAACTTACAAGTGATGGCCCATCAAGCTGATATCGTGTTAGATCTACACACTGGCCCTAAGTCTTGTAAACATCTCTATTGTCCTGAATACGATGTTAGGGCTGCATCCTTCTTCTCCATACCCTATACCTTGCTTATCCCCAATGATTTTGGTGGAGCCATGGATGAATCAATCTTCTGTCCATGGTGGCAGCTCTCTGAGCATATGAAATCAACGGGAAGGGATTTAAAGGTTCCTGTGTCTGCCTTTACCTTAGAGTTAGGTTCTCAAGAGAATATCAATCTCGAGGATGCTCTAGTCGATGCTAAAGGTATCTTGGCTTATCTGAGTGAACGTGGGGTGATCGAGCAGAGTCTTGAACCAGCTACGATGAAGAGGTATGCCTGTTATCTGAAAGATTATAAGAAGTTCCATTCGCCTCTTGGTGGTATGGTCGAGTATCTGGCTGAAGTCGGGGAACCTCTGAAACTTGGAGCGCCATTAGCGAATATTCTTCGATTGGATCTATATGACACGGATAAGGCATTAACCCCACTGAGTTTGAGTCAAGATTGTGTACCCATACTGCACTTTGCCTCAGCTTCTGTTTATCAAGGCACAGAGCTTTATAAGGTGATGACCAAGGTATTTGAGATATAGCTGGTTGAGACAGTCGCTCCTTGTTATACCGATTGGTATTAAACCTGGAATTACGGATAAAAGAAGGGAGCCTATTTGGCTCCCTTATCATTTATAGCTTGTTAAACCATTATATTAGCGCTTACGACGACGTAGGCCTGCAAATGGAAGAAGAAGCAAAGTTAACCAACCTAGAGAACCACCATCTTCGTCTCTTTCTCTTACTGTGAAGCTCGCTGGGCCTGTTTTACTTTCTAAATTACCATCACTGGCAACTACGCTGAAAGAGTAGGTACCTGTTTTGGTTGGGGTGACTTTAATGTTCTCATCAGTATCGTTAAAATCTAACGCTTCTCCTGATGTTTGAGTCCACTTAAAGGTCAGCTCATCTCCATCAGCATCTAAGGCATTAGATGCAACCGTTGTTGGTCGACCTGTAATCGTATTACCTGCGCTTGGTGATACTGTTGGCGCATCATTGATATTATTCACGGTTACAGTTACAGATGTGGGGGCGGAAACATTCCCATCTTCATCTTCAGAAGAGTAAGTAAAGCTATCTTTTCCGAAGAAGTCCTTGTTTGGTGAATATACTGCGTCTCCGCTTTCTGCGAGTGTAACTTTACCGTTCTCTGGTTCAGTAACTAGCATTACTTTTCCTAAAGCCCCGCTAGCTGAAATATCAATAAGGCGTTGAGCGTTAGCTGTCATACCATCTCCAGTGATTGATACTCTTGCTACTTTTTGATCTGGCATCGTGTCGTTATCGAGAACATTTAGCTCAACACTGCTCTCCTCTTCTGTTTCAGCTAGGTCCACTTGCCCATGGTTAAAGCTTGTTGCTTTGGCCATATAGTCAATTTCTACACTTCCGGAGGCTGTACTTTGTAATTGAACAAAGTCATTAGTTACGACTGTTCCACCCTCACCATTATAATGATAAGTCGTGCCCACTGAACCGCCTATGTTTTCGGCACCAATGGTTACTTTTTCAGGCATGTTTGGAATATCGTGGTAGTTGAACCAGATGTCTTCTTCTTCTCCTGCTTTTATCCACACGCTGAAAGTGTATGCATCACCCGATGTATCGCCATAAACCTGAACTTTATTCCACTCCACTACAATCCAAGTATCGTCACCAGATTCTACAAACTGAATACCTAGCTGTCCGCCACCAGTATCGCCGGGTGTACCATCTGTTAGATCATAATCAGTCCAAAGTGGTGCTAGAATATTATTCGGACTAGCCGAATCTGGGAGCTCTTTATTGTTCCAGCTACCTGAAGTTATTCCGCCGCCAACAATGGCAATACCATTGTCAGAAATGGTGATGCTGTCATAAGTTGCACTGTTGTACTTATATTCAGGTGTATTAAAGGTGAAAGCTTTTTCATCACATCCTTCATCACATACTGGAACGTGTTCAATACCTAAGTCGAAAATGCTTTGGCTTGAACCAGTTCCTTTTGCCGAACTAATTTGTGGAAGGTCAAGTTTACCTACCCATGTGATACGTCCATTCTTTTCGTCAACCTCGAAGCCATTTTGTGTAGCCCCATTCATTGAAACGACAACATCATCCTTAGAGGTTAACTCTGTGCCTTCTGGTGTAAGTGCGGATACTGTTACCGTATTTTCAAATAAGGTGTTATTCACAATCGCTTTGATTGGGAATTCATCGCTTGATTTAATGTCTGTTTTGGTCGTAATTGCGGATATGAGTGAAGAATCACTAGATTCCTTAGCCATGATGGCTAGTGGAAGATGAGCATCTTGCTTCCCTTCATCACTTTTAATCATGATATTACCGAAGATCCAAGATCCATATTCGGTAAAAGTAGAGTCGACTGTTACTGTGAATTCTGCAGATGCGCCAGCCTCTAATTCAAGAGTTGAAGGGGAAACGCTGATTCCTGCACTGTCAGCAGATGCAGATAGGGACCAAGAAGTGGTTTTATCACTTTTGTTGTAGACGATACGTGTGAAAGTACATGGGCCTATGCAAGAATCAGAAGCAACAGATGGCTTATCAAATGTTAATACCGCTTTAGCTGCAGCATCAAGATCCATACGGCCAGCACCCATAGCGAAGGGTGATGCAGGTGTTTTAGCATCATCATCTAAAATACCATCCATATGGGCTGTAGATGTAAGTGCTGTCTTGATGTCATTAGCTGACCACTCTGGATGAAGTTGACGCATCAAGGCTGCTGCACCCGCAACATGAGGGCTAGCCATGCTAGTTCCAGAAATCATATTGAAATCTTCTCCGCCATCATCAGGGGAGAAAGCTGACAGAATATCTGTTCCTGGCGCCGCTAGATCAGGTTTAAGAATATTCTCATTGCCATTCGGGCCTCTAGAACTAGTCGCACTAATTGCGTCTGCAAGTGACTTCGATACGATACGTTGCACTTCTGCTGAAATCTTACCAACGATTGTATTTTCGCCTAATGATTCTATGATTGCTGTACCGTCGGCTTCAGCGACCATCAAAGAAGGTAAGCTGGTATCAGGCATATACATACTAATGGGAGCGCCAGCTTTGTTGTTGTAAACAACCATAGCGATAGCACCAGCGGCTAAAGCATTGTCGGCCTTCAGTGAGAAGTTACATTCGCCGCGAGAAATTAGTGCTATACCATCTTTAAAAGAGTCTGCGGCGAAAGCTGAACAACCTTCATAGTTTTCTGCATCAAGATTGACTGCGGCAATAATAGGGGTATTAATGTCTACTATTATAGCACCGTTATCTGCTTCTACGGCCAGTAGGTCATCAGAACCAGCATTGAATGAGTTAGCAAAAAATCGACCCGTTGTACTGTTAGCAACAGTAATACCAGACTCTATACAAGCTGGGCAGCCAATTGTTTTCGCACTGTTACCGTCGTTACCTGCAGCTGAAACTACAACGATACCTGCGGCTTCTGCTGCTTCAAACATTGTCTTATATGGGCTATTAGCTGGATCGCCACCGGCACCTCCCCCCCAAGAGTTGTTGATGACGTCGGCCCCATCATTTACTGCATGCTCCAAGGCCTCCATTAGCATGATGTCTGAGCCACTTCCACCCGAACAATCAGCTTTAGAATATAGGGCTTTATATGCCATTAAATATGCCGCTGGGGCGACACCTGAAAGTTCAACCTCTACACCTTTAAATGTGGTTGTGACCTTGTTACCGACAGCAGTCCCTGCAACATGGGTGCCGTGTCCACCAAAACCTAGTGGGCTCATATACTCATCTTTACAGACTTCTGAAGTAGGCTGAGACCATCGAGCGACAATTAATTTGTTATTACAGAAAGTGGTGTCAACCGTCGAACAGTAATCATCAGATGGAAGTGCACCTTCTGGAGCCGTAAATCCATCATCAGCAAACATTGGGTTTTCTGGGCGTATCCCCCCATCGATAACTGCTACGCGGACCCCTTTACCCGCATTTTCTATACCTGAAACTGCACTCCACATCGCTTTGCTGTTAATGACTGCGTGAGAAGCATCCATGCTAATTTCGTATGTCTTATTAGGATAAACAGACTTGACGCCTGGAATGGCCATTAACTGCTTAATACTCAGGCCTTGACCTACGACAGTTACACCGTTGAAAAGAGTTTTGAAGTGACGTTCGACTTTTGTATTAGCAGAAACTTTAGATAGTTCAGATGCAAACTTAGTTTGCTCTTGAGCAAGGTAGCTAGCATAAGATTTAGCTGCACTTGACTGTATTTGGACTTTTTTGCCCTTTTCAGAGGCTGTGGCTGAAAGGTTTACAATTCCGCCTTTATATTTAGAAATTGAGGGAGACTCTAATTCTATTATAAATCGCTGTGGTGCTATGGTGTTAGATACAGTTTGAACTTTTTCATAATTAGTTGCAGACAGAATCTCTGGTCCATAACTCTTTGCTGTATATTCACCGCTTGCCATGGTAGCACTCGATACGAGTGCTGCTGTTATTGCTATAGATAGTTTTGTTTTCACAACTGCTTCCTTGTCAACTTAAAGCACAATATTTAGATATTGTGCAAATTGTATAATTGTTATTTTTGTTACCCCTATGTTGGGGTTGTGTAGTTTGTAACACAAAAGTTCTACACTTTTAACGATAACAGGGAAAAAAGTTGTAATTTATATTTTTTTGGCTAGAAAATAGTCTTAATAACTTATTTCTATTTAATCTATGGTTTAACAGCCCTTGTAATGGGGTTTTGTAAACTTATTAAAGTTTCGGTAGATTGAATTTCATCTATGGATTGGATTCGGTTGATGAGCACATGCTGTAATCCGTCGATGGATTGGCACATAACCTTTACAAAAACACTGTAATTTCCGGTGGTGTAATAGGCTTCTACAACTTCTTCTAGCTCGTTTAACTTAGAGATGGCAGCTGGATAATCACCAGCACTTTTTAAGTTTATGCCAATAAAACAGCACACATCATAGCCAAGTGCCTTAGGGTTTACTGTTATCTGGGCGCCTGTGATGATCCCGGCTTGTTTCATCTTCTCTACGCGAACGTGTATGGTCCCAGCGCTGACATTGAAACGTTTAGCCAGTTCTGCAAATGGCGTCCTAGCCTCTTTCATTAATGCAGATAAGATTTGATTATCGAGTTGATCTCGTTGAAATGATGTTTCCATAAAGAAATTCTTAAAGTCATAAATAATGATAATTAACTTACCTTTATTTATGATGAAATTCTATCGATAAGGTGTGATTGATATTAAATCAGTAAATATAGATGTTCGCCATAAGTGACAATTTTTGAAAATTAAGCAGATACCTAAATTAGTCTGTGATAGGGGAGTCATAAGCTGGTGGTCCCTATATATTTGCTTAAAACTTAAGCCCTACTGGTTATTTTCAGGAGTCATAAAAGGGACTTCGCAGCTAAAAGTAAGCTCTTTACCTGAATATGGCTGTTTGATTGTGAGCTCTTGCGCGTGCAGTAGTAATCGACTTGCTAAGCGCTTAGCTAAAGGGTCTGCATAGAAGTTATCACCGAGTATTGGGTGGCCTATAGCCATCATATGTACTCTCAATTGATGAGAACGACCCGTTATTGGAGTTAGTTTGACTAAAGTAGAGTACTTAGCGTGGCTTATCACTTCAAAGTGAGTTAAGGATGCCTTGCCAACGTCATGATCTACTTTCTGTTTAGGTCGATTGGGCCAATCACAGATAAGGGGAAGGTTTACACTACCTTTTTTTTCTTTTATATGTCCCGCAACTCGTGCGTAATATGTCTTCTTGGTTTCTCTATCTCTGAACTGCCTTTTTAACTCTTTTTCAGCATTTCTTCTTAGAGCTACAACAATTACACCAGAAGTTGCCATATCAAGTCTATGTACTATTTGGGCATTGGGGTATTCAGATAACACTCGACTGTAAACACTATCATTATGTTCTGGGGCTCTTCCTGGCACAGAAAGGAGTCCTGAAGGTTTATTTACAACCAAAATATCTTTATCTTGATAGATGATGTCGAGCCAGGGCTCAGTAGGTGGGCAGTAAATAAAATCGGACATTTAAGCAGCCAAAACATGAATTCGAGGCAAAGATACCTTCTACATGACAGCAGAAGCAAGGTAAATGTTATCCTAGTCAAACTTTCTTTCAATTTAACAACCGTAATTATATTTGAGCAGTATTGATTTCATCAGTGTATATTGCTTTAATTTCAATGTTTTCTAATATAAACCTCTTCCAAATCATTGATTAATTAACTGGTACTTAATGATAACTCAACCTAGATATCGCTTGGCTGACAGGTTAATAGACCCTAGCCAATGTACGATTTTAAAAGATGGAATTTTACTCAAAGTAGAGCTTAGAGCTATGCAGGTCTTGCTGTGCCTCATTAAGCATGCTGATGAGCCTGTTAGTAGGGATATGTTATTAGAAGAGGTGTGGTCAGGAGGAGAGGTTTCAGATAATGCTATCAACCGGATCATTGGTCTACTGAGAAATCAGCTTGGTGATAACGCAAAATCACCTAGCTTTATTAAGACATTGCCAAAAGTGGGTTATGTGCTCATTGCCGAAATATCATTGGTAGAAAAAATAACAAGAGAGGAAAAGTTTACAGAGGAAGTGATAGTTGGCAGTAAAATTGATGACATAAATGTTGCCAGTAAAAAAATTCTTAAAAGAAAACTATTTACCTTCCTTTACGAACATTCCGGAAAGTTTGTTTTTGTTTCTTTAGGCTTAGTCATATTATTTTCTTGGTTAGCTTTTCAATATCTGAGCGGAAATAATTCAGGCGTAATCCCCCTTAAGGCTACAGAGCTGAAGAGGCTTACATATCTGGATGGTCAGGAGTTTACTCCTGCTCTTTCTACCGATGGGAGGTATCTAGCCTTTTCCCATCGGATACTTGGTGATAAAAATTGGAAAGTAGGAATTAAATCTCTTGAAACTGGAACTATTAACTATTTAAAAGGATTAGCGGATAGTCAAGGGTACCCAGCCTTTAGTCCAGATGGTTCTAGATTGGCATATTTATCTTTCAATCAAGTTGGTGGGTGTAAGATTAATGTAGTGAACTTGGAAAATGGGGAATTCGGAAGTATTAAAACAATTACCACCTGTAAAAGTAAAATGCAGGCGACGAGTATTGCATGGAAACCTTCTGGGAAAAGTTTGTTTTATATCGACGAAGATCACAATCTTGACTATTTAAGTGAGAAAAAAGTCTTTTCAGTCAGCTTAAATGGAAGTAATAAGCTGCAGATTAGCCAGCCTTTTTCTATAGGTAGGGGAGACTATGCGCTTAGCTTATCCCCAAATGGACGTTTTCTTGCTGTTATTAGAAATATTGGTTGGTATAACGCCCAGGTTATGCTGCTGTCGCTTGAGACTGGTGACTGGAAAAATTTATTTAGTGTCGACTTCTTACCGCATACAGTTGCATGGAGCCGAAATAGTGATTCACTTATATATAGGGGAGAGTCTGGGAATCTTACTCGTTATATCATTGATACTAAAACACATGAGCAATTAACTCAAATTATGCAACCAATAATCTCACCCGTGTCAAATAAAATTGGAGACATTGTTGCTGTTATAGGGGACTTTTATAACTCTGAAATTTGGCGTGTTGAAGATCCTTTTAAACAAGATGCAAGTACATTAAAAGGGGGGGGGAGCAGTACTGTTCGATTTATTTATTCTAATAGGAAAGATAGAAATGGCATTATAACTAAAGATGGAAGAGAAATGGTTTTCGTCTCTGAAAGAACAGGTGTACCTCAACTTTGGTTAAAAAATAGTAGTGGTGATGAGGTACAGTTAACTTTCTTCAGTCGGTTAAGCTTTATAAGAGATATAAGTCTTTCTGATGATGGCCATGAGGTTTTAGGCTTGATCAATAACAAGCCATTTATTTATAGCCTTGAATCTAGAGATATTAATTACATCAACATTGAAAATTTCAATAGCATATATGGACTGGCTTGGGGAGCGGATAGTAGTACAATTATAGTATCTGTTGATGTTTCTGGACTTTCTAAATTAAAACACGTTGATGTAACTAGTGGAAAAGTAATTAGTACTCTTGTAGATGGCGGGGAATTTGGGAAGTATCTTAAACCAAGGGGGGTATATTTTACTAAGCGACTACAAGAAGGGCTTTGGACTCTGGAACATGGGAAGGAAAAACTCATTGTCGATGATTTTGTTGGAATGAGCAACGCATCATGGGTATTAATTAACGATTATGTGTATAACTTGGTTTATACGGATGGACACTTCTATCTTGAAAGAACAAACATAGTCACGGGTAAGAATGAACAACGGCTACTTCCTTTTGATGACATCAGAGGAGATTCAATTTCAGTAGATAATGATGGAAATGTTTTTCTTGTTATCTCAAAACCTTCCAATGTGGATATCATCAGAGTGAATTATTAACTCCTGCAAATACATACAATAGGCGAACTCCGCTATAAGTTGTTGTTATTGTTGTTTATCACTTTTTCATCATGTTAATATTATGACTTGCAAGCCTCTTTCCATGTAATTTTGTTCACAGGCAGGTTAGTTCTACATTCAGTTTTGAGTGAGTCTTTTAAATCGAACTTTACCCTGGGTTTTTATCATTGACTTGAATAAAATGTTATTAGGTTCTGGTGACTGTGGTCCTGCATCTAAACCATTAAGTATCTGGTCCATACTTAGTGTTATGGGTGTTAATTTAAGATCGCCTTGTTATTTTTCCTATAATATATGTTTTGTTATAAATGATATTTATCAGAACTTATGCTCTTATGGTAGAGCTAGCCTGTCTAAATATATTATGTAGTCAGATTTTACCGAACTAATGTCTAGTTTATAAGGAATTGATATGAACATGAACGATATAAGAAAAACTAAAAGTGTTTTAAATTTAGTAAAAACATGCCTATTGTTTGTTGTGTGCACTTCTGTTTTCGCTACTCCAATATATATAAAGGGTGATGGGTTGACTGATGCTCAAAAACAACTACAAAAAGAACAGATGCGAATAAATGCATATAAAAGTGAAAGTAAAGATGATGAAGTGGTTATTACTCCAATGGGTGGGTGCACTCCAACCCCTGGATGTGTAGGTAATGCAATACAGTAATGTTTTGAAGTGAAATTTGTCGAATTAGATGTAATGAAAATATATTTTTATTAGCGTCTATCCTTTTGCATGCTACTAACCTAACTACGTATGTTTGCAAGCCTGGACAAGAAGTAATGAAAATATAGTCATCTCCCCTTTAGACATAGGTGTAGTCATATTGATCACACCTTTTTTTTAGTTATTTAATAATCTGGGTTGGTATTACAGTGTGAATTAGCGACTGGCTAAATTGTTTTTACTATGATTATTTAAGAGAAGCTATTACCGTTAATGTGCATTAATGAAAAAGTCCAAACTACAAATGATAGCAACGAGTGAATCAAGGCGTAGACGGCTTGATCTAGGCGGTCCATTCCTCGAGCCTGCCATATTAACTGTCCGTGAAGTATCACAACCATTGGAAACAATAATAAGACGGGGTAGAAGCTGACGGCATGACTGAGCGCAAAATGCGTGTCGCTGAAAAGGAGGCGACTCAAGAGAGCCCATAAGACCATGAGCCCGGTCAGCATTGGGGGAGCAATATGCCGAGACTGTTCGGAGTTTATCACCATATTCTATCTTCCTTGTAAATTGAGCCTACTTTATGCTGGAATATATTCTTCTTATTCTTTCTAGACTATTTAAGGTCTTAATTTCCATTTTAGTTTAGCAATCAGGCTTACGGGCTATCAATTGTGCCTTGTAGCTGAGGTTTGCATCGTTTAGCACTTCTCCCTCAAAATAATGCAGAAGAGTCCATTTTTCAAATTCGTTTTTGAGTTCATTGGCTTTCAATAGGAAATTTGGATTTCTTGGCCGCCCGATTTCAGCTTGTTTATCGATAAAGGTTTCATAAACGATCACTCCTCCAGGCTTTACTGCTGCGGCAATCTGTGGGAAAAGTGGCCTATGTAAATAGTTAAACACTAAGACTAGATCGTACTTGTTTTGCTCTAGTTCTGGGGCTGAACCATCTTCTAGATCCCATGCAAGATAGGTGTGTTGCGAGGACATAGAACCGATGCGGCTTTCTGAAGCTACACTTAGATTCGCTAATGACTTGTCAAGAAAGGTGACTCTATGGCCTTTTTCTGCAAACCAGAGCCCATTGCGGCCACTGCCACAAGCAAGATCTAATACTTCGCTCTTATTAAGCTGGCTGAGCTCTTGGCTTTCGGTAACTAGCCTAGAGGCTGCTTTAACCTTTAACTTCTTTTCTTGCATCGATTCTTCGTCCATGTATAACTGAGAAATGCCTTAAACCTGCTGGACCATGTGAGACAATAACAGAGAGGAGTAACACTGTGATCAACAGTTCGGGCTTGTAGCTGCCCAAAGGGATGAAAAGGGTCAATAGTCCTAACTTGACTAAGGTTAGTACGCCTTTCAATTGGATTAACCAGCGCCAATCTCTGGCTATTTCCCATAACATCAGTAGTGAGCCTGTTGTCATGGCTATGCACCAATATACGTACCACTTTTCTTGAGCCACGCCTAATAAAATGCCGCCTCCGGCCCCAGTTACCCCTAAAATATGTATCGCTCTAAGAGAGGTTTTCCCAAGTCTTTGGATCCAAAATTTCTTTTCAGATAGCTTAGCGTTTTTCATATGAGAGCGGATACTGGCTAGATATTGAAGAGCTATTAGCTTATCAGGAAATGACTGGCTGTGAAGCGATATGGGTCGAATTTAATAATTCCTTTCCAATACGCTAAGTTCGATGCTTTCGGTATACGACTGTATGGTCTATTTTGTTCCATTTAAAATAAGGTATTTCCTCCTGAGGTGGAGGTCAAATATAGAAGGTAGGGAAGTAGAGTGTCAATTCACAAAACTTACAGGGCTTAATGAAACCAGATGTACCTTAATGTGAAAACAAGAGGTAAACTTTCATGACTGAAATATTTGTAGGCAAATGGAATGAAGATAGGTTTTTTTAGTGCCAAGCACTATGACATGGAACACTTTGATCGTACTAACCAGGCTTTTGGTGCTTCAATCGAGTATTTTGATTATCGACTGTGTATGAAGTCGGTTAAGTTGGCCCATGGTTTCGAGGCTATCTGCGCTTTTGTAAATGATTCCCTTTGCGAGGAGGTACTCGTTGAGCTGGCTAAAAATGGCACTAAGATAATCGCCATGCGTTGTGCAGGCTTTAATAATGTGGACCTAGTGGCTGCAGAGAGATTAGGGCTCAAAGTGGTTAATGTGCCAGCTTATTCTCCCGAGTCAGTGGCGGAGCACACCATAGCATTAATGCTGACACTGAACCGCAAGGTGCATAAAGCTTATCAACGAACCCGAGATGCCAATTTTTCATTAGAAGGCTTGGTTGGCTTCAATATGCATGGCCGCACTGTCGGTGTAATAGGAACCGGCAAGATAGGTTTAGCGGCAATTAAAGTCTTGCTGGGATTTGGCTGTAAAGTTATCGCTCATGACCCATATCCAAATCAGTCAGTGTTAGATCTAGGTGTTGACTATGTGTCCCTAGATGAGATGTACCCAGTATGTGACATCATCACCCTTCATTGCCCTCTTACGGATAATAACCACCACCTATTATCTAAATCTAGCTTCGATAAGATGAAAATGGGTGTCATGGTGATTAATACCAGTCGAGGTGGCTTACTCGATGCCTTAGATGCTATGGAGGCATTAAAAACTGGGCAACTTGGTGCTTTAGGCTTAGATGTATATGAAAATGAGAAAGAACTGTTTTTTGAAGATAAATCGAATGAGATCATTCAGGATGATATCTTCAGGAGATTATCGGCATGTCATAATGTTATCTTTACCGGACATCAGGCTTTCTTAACCGCAGAAGCTCTAGGTTCTATCGCATTGACCAGTCTCACCAATGTTCGCCAGTTACTCGATGGGGAGCCATGTCCCAATGCGCTATTTTAAGCTTCATAAATATCACATGGCAGCATGATTGCTGACTGAGCAATTTAGTAAATGATAGCAAAAGGAAACTAACACCATGATGGTAAAACAAGAAGTTCATGATATTCCAACTAACACAGGTTTGATGCGAACTTATCTTTATCGCCCAAAAGAGGATGGGGTGTTTGCTACGATTATTTTTTATTCAGAAATTTTTCAGCAAACGGCTCCCATAGCAAGGGCCGCAGCTATCTTGGCTGGTCATGGCTTCGTCGTACTGGTGCCAGAGGTATTTCATGAGTTGAATCCTATCGGTACAATATTGGCTTATGATGATGCAGGTAAAGATAAGGGCAATGAAGACAAGTTTGCTAAACCGCTAGAGACCCATGATTCAGACGTTGAAGCTTTGGTCAGCTTCGCCAGAAGCCAAGAATTTTGCACCAGTCAGGTTGGAAGTATGGGGGTCTGTATCGGTGGACATTTAGCTTACCGCGCCGCGCTTAACCCTGATGTCTCCGCCGCATTCTGCCTCTATGCTACAGATATCCATTCCAACACGCTTCCTTGTCAGGTTGGCAATGACTCCCTGAGTCGTACTCAAGACATTCAGGGTGAATTAGTGATGGTTTGGGGCAAGCAAGATCCCCATGTGTCTGGCGAAGGGCGCAAGTTGATTTACGCTAAACTGGAAGAGGCAGACCGAAATTTCACTTGGCTAGAAGTTAATGCCGAGCACGCCTTTATGCGTGATGGTGCAGATAGGTACGATCCAGCTCTTGCTATGCAGATGTATGCTCAAGCTGTCGACTTCTTTCATCGTTTATTAAGGTAATCTACTTAACGCCTCCCTTATAATCTCAAAAAAGCGATAATGGGCACTTCATCTTATGTTTATTGATGAAGTGTCGGCTTGGATTTAAATATTTCCTTTCATGACCCGCTATTCGTATAATACTCGGCCAATCCCCTCCAAGCCTCCAATTGATGCAAGACGAACAGATCCTCCACGAAAGCCAAGATGAGCACGGTCCACTTATTGTTCTAGATGATAAACATATGCGGGTATTGTCATTCGGCGATAATGATGAGCAGAGCAAGTTACTTAAGTCCGAGCCTCACATTCCTCAGCATACTTATATCCAGGCCATGTTGTTAGTCCTGCTATTTATCAAGCCAAAGCGAGTCATCATCTTAGGTCTAGGCGGTGGCGGGTTAATTCATGCACTGCGTCGATTCGACACTGGCATTAAGGTCACCGCGGTAGAGTTAAGGGCTCAAGTTATTGAGTTAGCTAGGCGTTACTTTCAATTGCCAATCGGTAAAAAGCTGTCGATTATCCATCAAGATGCCAATCAGTTTCTCGAGCAAGGCGATCATAAGAAAGCCGATATTATTTTTGCCGATATCTATGGTGCAGATGGTGTCGATGAAAATCAGCTATCTGAGGCCTTTATTGCCAATGCTGCAACCTTGATTAAAACCGATGGTTATCTGGTATTAAACTGCTGGAAGGAACATAGCCACAATCGTGTGCTATTGAGTCATTTGCAACAACATTTTTGCGAGGTTAGGGCTTGCTTGACCGGAGGCGGTAACTGGGTGGTGTTTGCTGGTAAAACGAAACGTGAGCTCAGTAGTGCAGGATTAAAGTCCAAGGCTCACTCTTTGTCACAACAGCTAGACTTCTCCCTTGGTCGCTCCCTGACGCGATTTGACCTGTGGGAGTAGCCTAACTATACGCGGCTTATTCATAGGCCTAACTCCTATAGTGGATCTCATAACCACCAGGTTCTGAAAAATCGATTAGGATAATAGCTTTTATCCGTTATATTTAATTTGTCTCCTTGGTTAATATCTTCATATCGAAAACGAACTGACGATTCATTTGAACGTTAGGACAAAGATTTTATTACTATTTACGGAGCATTCAATGAACCAATCTATTATCAACACTGAAATCAAGCCTTTCTCTGCAACCGCTTTTCACAAGGGTGAGTTTGTCCCGGTTACAGACAAAGATTTACTAGGCAAGTGGTCAGTTGTTTTCTTCTACCCAGCAGATTTCACTTTTGTATGTCCAACTGAACTTGGCGACATGGCTGACCATTACGCTAAATTGCAAGAGATGGGTGTTGAAGTTTACTCAGTATCTACCGACACACACTTCACACATAAAGCATGGCACGATACTTCAGATACTATCAACAAGATCCAGTACCCAATGATCGGTGACCCAACTGGCGCAATCACACGTAACTTCGGTGTGATGATTGAAGAAGATGGTTTGGCACTACGTGGCACATTCGTTATTAATCCTGAAGGTCAAATCAAGGTTAGCGAAGTTCATGACCTTGGAATAGGCCGTAGTGCTGCTGAACTAGTTCGTAAGATTCAAGCTGCTCAATATGTAGCAACTCACGACGGTGAAGTATGTCCAGCTGCATGGCAGCCAGGTGCAGATACTCTTGCACCATCTCTAGACTTAGTCGGTAAAATCTAAACTGACTTAAATCCGGTAGCTTTGATTCTCCTCTTGGCTACCGGGACTAAAGTGGAGGTTTCACTTTAGTCGGCCTTTATCTCTTTTGCTGTTCGAACCACCCCCTTTCAGGTTCGGGCTAGCAAACTCCCAACTTTTATAAAACCAATCATTTATAGAACTAATTGTATTTTTCTAGGAGTCATCATGTTGGATACGAATCTTAAAAATCAACTGAAAACCTATCTGCAAAACCTCAAGCGTCCAGTTGAACTTGCCGTGTCTGCAGATGATAGCCCTAAGGCACTGGAACTTAAGTCACTGGCGCAAGATATTGATAGTTTGTCTGAATTAGTCACTGTGTCAGAAGTTCAAGGTGAGCGTATGCCATCAATGAAGGTGACAAGTGTCGACACAGGCACAAGCATTACTTTCGCTGGCTTGCCTATGGGTCATGAATTTACCTCACTAGTATTGGCATTACTGCATACTGGCGGACACCCACTGAAGTTAGATGATAATGTTATCGCTCAGATCAAAGCGCTACCAGGTGAATATCATTTCGAGACCTATGTTTCTTTAAGCTGTCAAAATTGTCCCGATGTCGTTCAGGCATTGAATATGATGGCTGCAGTCAATCCGAATATTACCAATGTGATGATAGACGGTGCGCTTTTTCAGACTGAAGTGTTTGAGCGTGACATCTTAGCGGTACCTTCTGTTTATCTAAATGGCGAACCTTTCGCACAGGGAAGGATCAGTTTAGTTGAAATCCTCAATAAAATTGATACCGGGGCTGTGACTCGTCAGGCTGAACAATTAGCACAGAAAGATGTTTTCGATATGCTAGTAGTTGGCGGCGGACCTGCTGGTGCGGCCGCAGCAATCTACTCGGCACGTAAAGGTTTAAGCACTGGTGTTGTTGCCGATAAGTTTGGTGGTCAAGTGGCTGAAACTGTGGCTATCGAAAACTTTATTTCAGTCAAGGCGACCGAAGGGCCTAAGCTGGTTGCAAACCTTGAGTCCCATGTACGTGAATATGATGTTGACGTGATGGACAATCAACGTGGAACTAAGTTGACTCCAAGCCAAGGGCTAAATCCTTATCATGAACTAACGCTTGAAAATGGTGCGATACTAAAAAGCCAAACTTTGCTACTCGCCACTGGCGCGAGATGGCGTGAAATGAATGTCCCAGGCGAGCAAGCGTATCGTGGTAAAGGTGTGGCTTACTGTCCACACTGTGATGGTCCCTTGTTCAAAGGAAAGCGAGTTGCTGTCATAGGTGGTGGTAATTCGGGTATCGAAGCGGCAATTGATTTAGCTAATATTGTTGAGCATGTTACTGTACTGGAATTTGATATTAAGCTTAGAGCTGATGATGTGCTGCAGAGAAAGGCAGCATCTATGGACAATATCACCATCATTACTCAAGCCATGACAACTGAGGTTCTTGGTGATGGGTCACGAGTCAACGGACTTAACTACACAGATAGAGCCACGGATGAGCAGCACAGTATAGAGCTGGCTGGTATCTTTGTTCAGATAGGTTTAATTCCTAACACCGAATGGCTTAAAGGTGTGATAGATCTAACACCGAGAGGGGAAATAGTTGTAGATGAGCGTGGACAGACATCTATACCTGGCATATTTGCTGCTGGGGATGTGACTAATACTCCTTATAAGCAGATCATCATCGCCATGGGCAGTGGCGCTACAGCATCACTAGGGGCCTTCGATTACTTGATTCGACATAGTGTACCCGAACAAGCGAATGCCGCTTAACTCTTTAATTTTCACTTAGTTTAAATGAAAACAGTCAACGTTAATCGTTGGCTGTTTTTTTATGTCCATTTATAATCTTATTTTTAAAGCTTGTAAGTGGAAAAGTTGTAAGCTTATAACTGAGCCCAATTTTAAACAAGGCAAGGTTTCTATATGGATTTAAAGATGCCCTCATCGGAAACGCAGCTAAAAAAAGAGTGTCACCTTTACCTCATTAATGGGGGGAAGTGGGCGGCGTCGATGTCTATTTTTATTTTGATTGCTATGCTAGCAAATATAGCCTTGCAAACGTCTAAAGTATTGCTCGCATCGAATATCGTCTTATACATGATGCCTGTTTTCCTCACTATTTTGCTGGCAGCAGTAGTGATACGAGTTTATTCAACCGATGAAATATCCAACAATGCATTATTAGCCTATCTCTGTTCTTTAGAGTTCAGTTGGTTGTTTTTGATTTGGATGATTTTTGATAGCTCAGAAGAGATCTTTGCAGGCAATGCGGCTCTGGCTGGCGTCGAATCGATCGTAGATGTACTAGTATTTACTTTTGCCATTGCTTTATTTGTCGATAGAAAAATAATGTTAATGGGGGTGTTGCCTTTGATGTTATTGAGTTTTTTTCTGCGGGTAACAGAGATCCCAGATAATTACTTTTTTCCATTAACTAAGTTTATTTGTTTTTTTGCCATTGTAATTACGGGCCAGAAGATACTTTACACTTGGTTTAAGACTGCGGTAGTCAGAGATATCGAGAAGCAATATTTGTTAAAGCATTTCAGGAGAATGGCGCTAATCGATGGATTGACAAATATCAGTAATCGCCGTCATTTTGATGAGATTTTATCTCAAGAGATCAGAGCATCAGAACGGAATAATCACCCACTTTGTATGATCTTAATTGATGTCGATTATTTTAAAAAACTAAATGATAGTTTAGGTCATCAAGTAGGTGATGATTGCTTAGTTGCCTTAGCTAAAGTGCTCACTGATGTTGCTAATCGCCCAAGAGATCTAGCGGCTCGTTATGGCGGCGAAGAGTTTGTTATGTTACTTCCGGATACAGATAAAAGTGGTGCCTGTCGTATTGCAGAAAAACTGAGAACAGCTCTATCAGCGGTAAAGATCCCCCATCCAGATTCTGATATAAGTGAATACATAACCGTTTCCCAGGGAGTGTGCCAGTGGCAAGAGGGGATACTGTTAGATGAGTTAGTCGCTGAGGCCGATAAGCAACTTTATCTGGCAAAGAAAAGTGGCAGAGACTGTTTCAAAGCAGTGTGAATTCAATATGGAAAGTTAATTTAGCTTAAAATTTAACCTTTTTAGGTGTTTTTTTTATATCGTCTATAATTCAATAGATTAACTGTCTTTAGCTCAATCCATATGGGTGCTATTAGACAATACCTTTTTAGTTTGGTTCCTTAAAGTGTTGCAAATAAGTTGCAGGCTAATGCATCTGTTCTAGTCTTAAAGCGGATATGCCTAACTTAAAAGGTTTTTTTATGAAACATAAACTAGCAGTCAGTCTTGGTGTTCTGCTACTTGCTTCTCCAGCGCTAGCAGAAGTTCGTATCTCTGGTTTTGCTTCAATTGTTGGGGGGAAAGTGATTGATGGTACTGGGGTTGACGAGTTTGATCTCCCTCCCACATTTCTAGCCGATTACCCTCTTGTTGGGGCCTATGAAGAGGAAATTAGTTTTGAACCTGATAGTCTTTTTGGTTTGCAATTTTCAGCAGACTTACTGGATGGTTTATCTGCAACGGCTCAGTTAGTTTCTCGTGGGGCTAATGACTTCGATGTCGATTTTGAATGGGCTTACATCTCCTATGAGGTCAATGATAATTGGACTGTGCAAGGCGGTAAAAAGAGGCTCCCATTATATTATTATAGTGATTTCTTCGATGTCGGTTATGCCTATCCATGGGTTCGTCCACCAGCTGATAACTACACGTGGCAAATTTTTAATTATACCGGTTTGAGTGCTTTGTATAACTACTTAATAGGTGATTGGACTATGTCAGGTCAACTCTATTACGGTAGTGAAGATGATGAGCCAAATAAGCTGTTGTCAGAGTTTTTCTTTGGCGAGGCGACCCGTGAAATCTGGAAAGATATCGGCGGGTTAGTGGTTCAGCTTAATTACGATTGGTTAGATATACGTCTGACTCATATGCAGTATACCAATGAGCGATATATTGGTGGAGAGCAACAAACGTGGGATGGAAGTACTGAGCGTAAGGGGAAGTTCTATGGTCTTTCAGTCAATGTGGAATATGAAAGTTGGATGTTATTGACTGAAATTAATCGCTTAGATCTTTCTGGTACAGATCTTGACACTTATATGGTGACCTTCGGCTATAGGTTTGGTGATTTCTTGCCTTATGCGAGCTATTCGGACTTTGACGACGGGGAAGGAGGTGAAGTGCACAATACGACTTCTGTCGGTGTTCGCTGGGATTTCCATCCATCCGCAGCATTTAAGGTTCAATATGATGAAGTGAAAGATAATGGTGGCCCGGGTCTGAAAGTTGCGGGTGATTCAGAATCATTCAGTTTTGGTGTAGACCTCGTATTCTAGGAGAGAGAAGATGAAAAAATTATGTTGCTCAATCCTATTAAGTTTGTTCTCGTTACAAGCTTTAGCGGGTATCGCTGTGATAGTCCATCCGGATAATGCTGATGCCTTAGATAAGAAAAGTATTTCAAATCTATATCTGGGTAAGACTAAAAGGTTTCCTGGGGGGGCTCAAGCAGTTCCTGTTAACTTGGAGGTAGGACAAGCGAGCCGAGGTGATTTTGACTCTAATGTTTTAGGTAAATCATCGAGTCAGTTGAAGTCTTATTGGTCTAAGAAAGTGTTTACTGGCAAAGGCACTCCACCGAAAGAGCTTGCAAATGATGATGAAGTGATGAAATTGGTTTCATCTAACCCTAATATTATTGGCTATATTGATAGTAGTAATGTAAACGATAGCGTTAAAGTTGTTGCTGAATTCTAACGCTATGTGATTTATCGACATAAACCTAAAGGTTGGAGGGGACTCCAGCCTAGCTAGGGGTTGAGAATGAAGTGGTTTAACAATATTTCTATCTTTAAAAAAATTGGGGCTATCTTTGTCCTTTCAGTCATCATTTTTGTGACGACTCTGAGCATTAGCATTGTTTCTATTAATAAAAACCGTGAAACACTTTCTTATATGGAAGAGAAAATTTATAAGCGAGTTGAGCTGGCCAATGAGAATGTAATGTTTATCCAACGCCTAGACGAACTCTATACTCAATCTGTTTCATTTGCTGATGAAGATCTCTTGGCAAATGCAGAAGAAGCTTATCAGTCTTTATCTGAAAACATGAAGCAATTACAAAGTTTAGATGTTTCTAGCCGAAGTTCATTGCAGTCGTTAGCTCTTCAATTGGATACCTATAATGGTTTGACATTGACTTTAGCGAAAGGGATGTTGGAAGGAACAATAGACATGGCCAATATTGGTCAGATTATTCAGGATAAAACCCAAGCTTACGAATCAACTTTGGCTCAAGTGAAAACCTATCAAACCGATAAGGTTATAGAGTTCAAGGATGCAATAAATGAAGCGGGAGAACGTTCAGAGAAGAGCCTATGGTTGACGGTTTCTATCGGAGCCATACTTTTGTTTGTCATGGCTGTTGTCACAATCATAATCGCTAGGTCAATCAGCCATTCAGCTAAAAGTGTTGCCAATTCTTTAGCCGAACTTGCCGATGGAAAGGGAGACCTGTCCCATCAGCTCACCGTTTTGGGTGATGATGAGTTAGGGCAAGTTTCCAATAACTTTAATCGTTTTTTGAACCTTTTAGCCGGTGCTATCAGACAAGTTGTTAACGTAACGGATCCCCTACTTAAGAGTGCACATACTCTACAAAATAAAATGGAAGTGGCGTCAGCTGCAACACAGGAGCAAAGCCGGGATGCGGGGGTTGTTCAGCAGTCAATGGAGGAGATGAAGCATTCTGTTACGGATATTTCCCATAGTGCAAATCAAGCAGCAGATGCTGCACAGGTAGCCGAAAAAGAGGCAAAGGAGGGGATGGCTGTAGTACAGAGAACGATAGATATATCTCAAGAATTAAACAAGGAAATTGAGTTGGCTTCAACGGCTATCAATGAGTTAGCGAAAGATACTGAAAGTGTTAATACTATTTTGAATGTGATTACCTCGATTGCAGAACAGACTAATTTATTAGCTTTAAATGCTGCCATCGAAGCGGCGAGAGCTGGGGAGCAAGGAAGGGGTTTTGCTGTGGTTGCAGATGAGGTTAGAGCGCTTGCCTCAAAAACGGCTGATGCAACTAAAGAAATTCGAGAGGTGTTATCTCGTTTAAAGGTTGCCGCTGAATCATCGGTATCGACTATGGGTAACGCGATGAGCCGTTCTAACGAGAACGAAGCTAATGCTCAGAATACTGGTCAAGCACTAGATTCTATACAGCGGCAGATAGTAAGTATTAATGGAATGAACACTCAGATAGCAACAGCAACGGATGAGCAGTCTTCTGTAGCTTCACAAGTCGTTGAAAACGTCATAGATATGAATGCATCTTTTGAGCAGACGCTGCAGATCTTATCTGAGGTCAAAGAAGTGTCGGAAGGGCTGTCAAACTTTGCTGATGATTTGCAGCATTCAACATCACAGTTTAAGCTGTAATGTTGATATTGTGACCACTGTTTCCTACTGGTGCGCTTTGTGGAGCAGGGCTAGCCGCCTCAATCAATTGAAGTGCAATTTCTCCTTCAGCTTTTTGCTGTTCCTTAGCCAGTTGAGCAACTTTAACTATTGTGCCTCCGCTACTTAATTGCGGCTCGAGATTCGTAGTGCCTAAAGAAATTGCCATCGATATGCCTCGCTTTTGTTTTAGGATTTGTAACCAATAAAGAACTATCGGCCCGCTTAGCTAAATATTGAGCATTATTTTTGTCTGTTTTTGAATTGTCTTTTTAGTTAAATTTGGCCGTTAAATAACGGCCAATTCATTTATTTTAAAAATTTTTTCACCAAGGTAATGATGAAGCTCAATAGAATAGAGCCTGCAATTAGCATAATGGCTACAAGGGGGCTTTGTAGCGAGACGGGATCTATAGCCAACATAATGCCCATACCTAGCATCATAATGCCTGACATCAACTTAAGTGTCTGACCCTCTTTCTCTGTGAGTTTACGTTTTCCCATTGTGGCACTAAAGACGATGACAATGATTGCCAGAGGAATAACATAGACTAGGTTATAGAAAACGAGATACAGATAGCGCTCTATGTCTGGGAGATCGTGCATAGAAAGTACACTGGTATAGATCATCGGGAAGCCTGCGGTACAAAGTAACTCATAGGCGTTAGCTAGAATAGATAAGATCACAGTACCGCCAATCATGGCAGCCATAGAGCTGACATTGGTCAATTTCCCCATACGTTTTATTAAGCCAGTGCGGTTTTTGGCTGACATGGACAGTGTAACTTCTCCCTTGGTGAAGAAGTAATCCTTGATATTAATGACTCCTGCAATGAAGGCTAAAATCCCCGCCCCTAAGATGATTAAACTACCATCACTGCCTGCGCCAAGAAGCGTAAAAATATTGAGCCAGGCAATCATAAACAGGAAGTAGATAAAGCCAGAGAAGAAGACAAATATACCGCCAACTATCAGCATACGTGTTTTACTTTTAGCATTAACCATGATTGATAGCAGGAAGAGTAAAACAAAGAATGCGCAGGGATTAAAGGCATCGACACCCGCAAGTACTACGGTCAGTAGAGGTAGGGAGAGCTTTTCCGGTGCAACTACTCCTATTAAAGGGAGCTCTATGGGTTGGACCTGACTTTTGGGGGCTGTTTCTGAACCTAAATCGCATGTTCCGCCATTTCCCGGACCTGCGCTGGTATCGCTGCATGTACCAAAGAGAGGCGTGTTCTCTTGCTCATCTATAGCAGGGGCCGGATCGTTATCGATAACGGTGCCACCTAAGGTGCGGTAGCAAGCTTTCAAGTTATCGAGCAGGTACTTGCCTGTGACTGCTTCACTGCTATAGCCAACGGTTGCCAAATCACAAGCTGCGATATAAGGAACTGAGCGAGCTGCAACTTGAGTCTTCTTAGCAATCTCTTGCCAAATATCCATGGTGTTAGGAGCTGACACCAGATGAGATTCAACCTCGACCCAAGGATAGCGTTTTGGCAGTGAATCTATGAAAGGGTGGGCTTCTGCGCAGTGAGGACATGTCTTTGACCAGAAAAAATAGAGCTTAATTTTGAGCTCACCATCTTGATTAATGTAATGCCAGGTAGAATCTTGGCTGCTCTCTTGTGGTGTTATCGATGTATTGGCTAAAGTTGAAAATGAGCCGAGGCAGAAAATCATAAGTACGAATAATGCTTTAGCCATGTACCCTCCAGTGGGATGCGCTAGATTTTATCGTTGAAACTGATATCACAATAAATATCTTACTTATCTTTGTCTTGGGGGATACATCCGCATTCAAGACTTGCAACAGGAATCTCGAATCATAGGAAAATGGGAACTGAGGCTGGTTAACGGCATAAGGTTTTAACTTATGGTCACATTGATTGGAATTTTATGTGGATAGTTCTCTAAGCCTTTTTTATTCGCCTTGGCTGGATATGGGGTAAGGTTTATTCACTTATCCAGCCTTAAAATCAGTTCAATAAGCGGGTTAAATAAGTCCGCTTATCAAGTTATTGGCATTATGGTCAATCTCAAATTCTAGCGAGAGCCTGAAGTCGTGTCTATATGCGTCTCACCATCGATTGAAGCATCACCTTCTGAGTGAATGGCGCCTAGGCTATCCTCTTTAAGAGGGAGTTGCTGATTCGCTACAGCTAGGGTCGCCGCAGAACTAGATTGGGCACCATTACACCAACTTATACTGACATCTCTGAGATCTTCGTTACTGGCCGTTAAAATACGGCTAATGACAGGTGCCGAGTAATGTGAATTAGTCAGATATTCTTTTATTCTATCTATACGTCGATTTGCCAGCCACATATTGTATTTACGGGCATCGTCGTTTGATTGATGTTTTAAAATCTGAAACTCGAGTAGTAAGTAGCCTGATTTGTCTGATGTATTTTTTATTAATTCATCCAACTGTTTGGCGTATTTACTGGGAAAGTAAGAGCTGTTTTTAGCATAGGGGATTTCAGTGAGGTGTGTATTTTGTTCACACTCCGCTATTGCGCTTCCTGCAAACAGTAAACAGATGATAGATATGATTGCTTTCATTTATAACTCCTTTGAAGCAATGCCCAGTTGATCTTCTGAAGACAACTAGATTTACGGTCTAGATAGATAATTTTAGGTGCAAATCTATGCCAATGCAGAATAAAAATCAATCCATTGAATCTTGAAGTTTTTTCTAGAAGAAGGTTTTTTAAGCAGAGTGCTAAAGTGTCATAATATAGAGGTGAGCCGAAAGCCTTACCGCTTCTAGCTTACTGGTTTAAAGACAGATTATTGACATGTTTCGGCAAGCATACTCAGCGTAAATTAATTTTGATAATTTACAGTCTTGTTCGTGTATTTTGCTTCTTTTTATGGAAAAAGTCGATTTATTCACGATATGCAAGTATATTGTGCACAATATAACACTGTGGTTTTGCTATTATGCCTAACGTAAAAGATACCAACCCCCTTTCACTCGATAATCAAGTCTGCTTTTCCCTGTACAGTGCCAGTAATGCCATGGTGAGAGCATACCGCCCATTATTGAATGAATTAGATCTTACCTATCCTCAGTATTTAGCCATGTTGGTACTGTGGCAGCACCAAGGCATAAGCGTGAAAACACTAGGGGAGAAACTCCATTTGGATTCGGGCACTTTGACACCTCTACTTAAACGCTTGGAGGCGAAAGGTTTAGTGAGTCGTGGTCGCAGTGAAAAAGATGAGAGAGTTAGAGTGCTGCATATTACTCAATCAGGCAAGACATTGGAGGAATTAGCGGCAACAATCCCCGAGAAAATGCGATGTAAACTTGGGGTGGAACCAGCAGTTTTTACTGAATTAAAACGCCTATGTGATCAAGCCTATCAATTACTAACTTCAACTAAGTGAAGCGACTCTCGATGATAGAAAGGTCAGGTCTAAACTTTGGTTAAATAATTGTGCTATCTTGGTTTTATTCGAGTAAATAGAGAAAACCATGGATACAATAGATGTTGTGATCATAGGAGGTGGGATCAATGGGGCTGGCATTGCTCAATGTGCATCTGCAGCAGGTTACAGTGTCTTATTACTCGAGAAAGGCGCCATTGGTGGGCAAACCTCTGCTAACTCAAGCAAGTTAATTCATGGTGGTCTGCGTTACCTCGAGACTGGACAAATATCTCTGGTTAGAAACTCCTTATCTGAGCGTCGAGCCTTGCTTCGTCTCGCGCCCCACCTAGTGAAAGCGGTACCTTTTTACATACCTGTTTACGACACGAGCCAACGCAACCAATGGGCGATACGTGCCGGATTAACGGCATATTCAATACTGAGTGAATTCGATCCTCTGGGCCGGTTCACTAGCTTGCCTACGGTGGAGTGGTCAAACATTACCGGATTAAAGCTGCAAGGATTAAAAGCCGTGTTCAGATACTGGGACGCGCAGACCGATGATAAAGCACTGACCCAAGCTGTAGTGAGAAGTGCTCAGGATCTAGGGGCGCAAGTCCTCAACCATGCTGAAAGTGGCGTGATTGTCCATAAGCCTGACTACTGTGAGGTGAGTTATCTTTATCAGGATAATCTAGTGGTACAAAGAGCGTCTTGTGTTATCAATGCTGCCGGTCCCTGGGTCAATGATGTGATAGAAAGCTTAGTCCCTCCTATGGCAAAAGAGCGTGTTGACTTAGTGCAAGGCTCTCATCTTCTATTGGACATTCCCGCTCCCGATGGGATCTTGTATCTGGAGTCTTGCTTCGATAAAAGAGTGGTGTTTGTGATGCCCTGGAAGGGGAAAACCTTACTCGGGACTACTGAAACAGTCCTGGAAGAGCTAAACGGTAAACCTGAGTCGACGCGAGAAGAGATCTATTACCTGCTTGGGATATATAAACATTACTTCCCGGCTCAGGGGAGTGCTGAACAGCTTGAAGCCTTAATTACAGATACTTTTTGCGGGGTAAGAGTGCTGCCTCAGCTCAATGGCAGTTCATTCGATCGCTCAAGAGAGATATTACTCAAGACTAGTTTTACTCACCCTAGGCTTATGACGCTCTATGGTGGTAAATTAACGACCTTCAGGGCGACCTCTAAGGAAGTGGTTCAATGGATGGAGTCTAGATTAGGAAAACGAGACGCTATCGCAGATATAGATATCACTCCTATTTTGTAACTTTTACAGTCATTGGTCTCGTTATTAACTACAGTCACTCGTCTTGTGATTAACTACTGCCATGCATCTTTTTATTACTGTCACTCGCCTTGTGATTAATTACTGCCATGCATCTTTTTATTACTGTCATTCGTCTTGTTATTAACGACTGTCATTTGCCTTGTGATTAATTACTGCCATGCATCTTTTTATTACTGTCATTCGTCTTGTTATTAACGACTGTCATTTGCCTTGTGATTAATTATTGTCATGCATCTGTCATATTGGTGTCATATAATTCTCGGTAATTATTATTTCTTTATGCAGTCAATGACTCTATGTGGCAGATCTTTGTTCGTTTTCTCTCTTTGGGGCTAGTGAGTTTTGGTGGTCCTGCAGCACATATTGGTTATTTCAGGCAGACTTTTGTCAGCGATTTGAAATGGCTAGACGATAAACATTACGCGAGTCTGGTTGCATTGAGCCAGTTTATGCCTGGACCAGGTTCGAGTCAGGTTGGGTTTGCCATAGGCTATCACAGAGGTGGTCTACTCGGAGGCTTAGCCGCTTTTGTGGGCTTCACTCTCCCTTCATTTTGTTTACTCTTCTTGCTGGCAGTGACCAGCGCTCAGTGGCTGGACAATAGCTTGTTTTTGGGAGCCATATATGGTCTGAAGTTACTCGCCGTGGTGGTGGTTGCCGATGCCGTTTGGATCATGTTCAATCAGTTTTGTCGCAAACAAGTAGCCAAAATTCTGATGTTAATCTCTTGTGTCCTGTTGATTTTACATGGGTCACTGATGAGCCAGATGCTGATCTTATTGGTAGCAGCCTTAGTAGGTGTTAAATATCTTTCTCCCGATGATGTTAATGATGAGCTTCCTCTTGCAACAACTAGACCTATCACTTTGGGATATGGCTGGTTAGCAGCCTTTGCCATCTTGTTTATTACTTCCCTAGGCTTAATCAAGATGGATGCTGAGTTGGGGCAAGTATTTGGTCAGTTTTTTCAGGCAGGTAGTCTGGTGTTTGGTGGCGGTCATGTGGTGTTACCGTTATTGGAGACCATAGTTGGCGAGGCCATGACCAGTGACAGGTTCATTACTGGGTACGCCTTAGCCCAAGCAGTCCCTGGTCCCATGTTCGCCCTGGCTGCCTTCTTAGGTGCCGAGCTTTGGAGTCAATCGCCTTTCGTCGGTGCTTTAGTGGCAACCCTTGCCATCTTTCTGCCAGGCTTCCTATTAATGTTGGTGGCGTTAAAGAGTTGGGCCGCTCTGAGTGCTCGTCCTAAGGTAGTCGGAGGCCTAGCTGGTATCAATGCCTGTGTGGTTGGTTTCTTGGTTTCAGCGCTCTATATGCCAGTATTTACCAGTGCGGTAAAAGTACCTCTGGACATGGCATTGGTGCTATTAGGTTTTGGTTGTTTGAAGCTGTTTAAGCCAAATATTTTATTCTTGGTACTGAGCTTCGCATCGGCAGGGGTATTGGTTAAATTACTCGTTATCTAGCTAGAATAGGATTAGCTAAATATAAAGAGGGAAAAGTCATTCCCCCTTTATATTTTGCATCATTTGTTGATTATCTTTTCCTAGATTCCTAGATTCCTAGATTCCTAGATTCCTCGCTTATCTCGTCATCTTCTTCACAAAAACCACCACGAACAGGGCTATGGTGAAACTTCCCGTGAAGGCTTCTATTGCCGCAATGGCCTTAGAGAAACCAATAGGGGTAAAGTCGCCATAACCTAAGGTGGTGAAGGTAACAACTGAGTAGTAGATGCAGTTAAAAAATAGAAACAGATTGGTGATGAAGTCGTTGTCGGTGTTGAATACGTGTACATTACTGTCGTAACTCAGGCCGGTGAAAAGGTAAAGAATGGCGCAGACTAAAATAAGCCCCATAGAGAAGCCGATAACGCGCATCGGTGCTTCACCGTAGCCACAAAAAATGTCGATGGTCTTAGAGACGAAGCGCTTGAAGCTGTATTTGGGCATCTGATGACGGCGCATGGTGAGCTCTTTACGGATATACTCACCTGACATGGCAAATAAACCTTCCCGTTCGGCGGCTTTCCGCAGGTCTCGGTAAATCTCTTCGGCTTGCTCGAAATAATCTCTGGCAATCTCTTTTTCACCAACTTTATCCGCCTCTAATGCGAGCTTTTCTTGCTTTATTTTCTTGCCTATTGAGATGTTCTCTATCTTGGCACCATTCCACTTGATGCCAAGTAGATTTGTGCCGACTAAGTTTGCGCAGTGGACGTTGGATTCCCTCAAATCAGCCTTCATTAGACTGGCATTATGCAGATTTAGATTGAACAGGTGAGCCTCTTGTAGGTCGGCACGGTAAAGTTCGGCATTGGTCATATCAAAGCCGGTCTTTTGGTGGTGACGAACCAGATCGATTCCATGGAGCTTGGCACGCTTGAGGCATATCCCTCTAAGCATGCCGCCATTGCGGGCAAATTGCTCTAAATTGGCTATGTCTTCCGGTTTATCTTTGATGATTTTTGGGTCATGCCAGTAACACAATCCTGAAGACTGGGCAGGTTCTGAGCAGGAGTAACCTTCATCTTCGTGGTAGCAACATGTTGGGGTTTTATCTGTCATGATGAAAGTATAGACAGGAGATTTCTGCTTTGTATGAACCTGGGGTATTAAATATTTGATACGGCATGAGTTTAGGTGAAGTTTTTCATTGTGGCTTAAATTCTAGTCTCTTAATTACTGAGTGCTATCGGCTCAGTGAACAGGCGACGGTGCCACCGACTTTCAAGTTTAATCAAATAAAGCTCGAAATAAGCGCAATTGATCTCTGTGAGCCTCTAGTCGTATTCTCTCGATTAAGTTAAAATAGCGGGTTTGCAGTTGCTGCCTAATCTATTTTGAGTAGAAGAGATATGTTTGAAGTAAATCCGGTAAAATTTAAAATCAAAGATCTTGCAGAACGTACCCTTAGCCTTCGGGGGTTTCTTTGACTACGATGCTAAGAAAGAGCGTCTGGAAGAAGTTAGCCTAGAACTCGAGAGTAACGATGTATGGAATGATCCGGATAATGCCCAAGCCTTAGGTAAAGAGCGTGCAGCATTAGAATTAGTCGTTAAGACCATAGATGATATGGATACTGGCCTCGAAGATGTCGTGGGCTTAGTTGAACTGGCTGTCGAAGAAGCTGATGAAGAGACCTTTAATGATGCAAGCTCAGAGCTTGATGCGTTAGAGAAACGTCTCGAAGATCTTGAGTTTCGCCGCATGTTCTCCGGTCCCCATGATATTGCCAATAGTTATCTGGATATTCAGTCAGGATCTGGTGGAACAGAGGCTCAGGATTGGGCCAACATGGTGCTGCGTATGTACCTGCGATGGGGCGAGGCACACGATTATAAGCCTGAACTCATCGAAGTGACTGCGGGTGATGTTGCCGGAATCAAGGGCGCCACCATTAAGTTCAACGGTGAGTATGCATTTGGCTCCATGAGAACCGAAACCGGTGTTCATCGTCTGGTACGTAAATCACCTTTCGATTCATCGGGTAAGCGCCATACCTCTTTTTGTTCGGTATTTGTCTATCCTGAAATAGATGACTCCATTGAGATCGATATCAATCCATCGGATCTGCGAATCGATACTTATCGCGCCTCTGGTGCCGGTGGACAGCATATCAACAAGACTGAATCAGCAATCCGTATTACGCATCTGCCGAGCAATACAGTGGTGCAGTGTCAGAATGACAGGTCTCAGCATAAGAACCGAGATGCTGCCATGAAGCAGCTGAAGGCTAAGCTGTTTGAACTCGAGATGCTAAAACAAAACCAAGAGAAGCAGGCGGCTGAAGATGCCAAGTCAGATATTGGTTGGGGCAGCCAGATCCGCTCATATGTACTCGATGATGCACGTATTAAAGATCTACGTACTGGAGTTGAGAGTCGAAATACCCAGAGCGTCTTAGATGGCGGTCTCGACATGTTTATCGAAGCCAGCCTTAAATCTGGTTTGTAATACTTACGAATTTTTACCCGCTTTATGTGTAACGGCTCTGGTTACCAGAGCTGATTGAACTAATTTATTTTAACGTGTGATCTGTAACATTTACGAGAGAAGAAGATGACTGAACAAGTACAAGACGAAAACAAGTTAATTGCAGAGCGTCGTGCCAAGCTTGAGCACATACGCGCTAACTGCCCTGCAAATGGTCACCCAAACAACTTCGATCGTAAACATAAAGCGGCAGACATTCAGGCTGAATATGGTCAATATACCAAGGAAGACTTGGAAGGCATGGATATCCAGCGTTCTATTGCTGGTCGTGTGATGGCGAAACGTGGTCCATTCTTAGTTATTCAAGACGTCAGCGGTCGTATTCAAGCTTATGCAGGTAAAGACGTTCAAAAAGATCTAAAGGCGACATTCCAAGGTCTAGATATCGGTGACATTATTGGTGTGACGGGTAAGCTACATCTTTCAGGAAAAGGCGACCTTTATGTGAATATGGAAGAGTATCAGTTGCTGACTAAAGCGCTGCGCCCACTGCCTGAGAAGTTTCACGGTCTTACAGACCAAGAGATGCGTTACCGCCAGCGTTATGTTGATCTCATCGTCAATGAAGAGTCTCGCGAAGCGTTTATCATGCGCTCTAAGGTGGTTTCTGCGATTCGTAACTTCATGATCAAGAAAGAGTTCATGGAAGTTGAAACCCCTATGATGCACACCATCCCAGGTGGTGCGACTGCACGTCCGTTTATCACTCACCACAACGCACTGGATATCGAGATGTATCTGCGTGTGGCACCTGAGCTTTATCTTAAGCGTTTGGTTGTCGGTGGCTTCGAGCGCGTGTTCGAGATCAACCGTAACTTCCGTAACGAAGGTCTATCTCCTCGTCATAACCCTGAATTCACTATGATGGAATTCTATATGGCCTATGCAGATTATAAAGATCTGATGGACTTGACCGAAGAGATGCTCAGCTCTATCGCCACCGAGCTTTGTGGCTCTCCACAGCTTCCATACGGCGAGCACACCGTTGATTTTGGTGGTCCTTACGCGCGTCTAAGCATGTTAGATGCCATTAAGAAATACAGCCCTGACAATGAGACTATTCAGTCTATGACCTATGAAGAGGTTAAAGACGTCGAGTTTATGCGTAACCTGGCTAAGAGCATTGGCATGACAATCGAGAAGTTCTGGACCTGTGGTCAGCTACTCGAAGAGATCTTCGGTGAAACTGCCGAACCTCAGTTGATGCAGCCTACCTTTATCACAGGTTATCCTGCAGATATCTCGCCACTGGCACGTCGTAACGATGAAAACCATTTCATCACCGACCGCTTCGAATTCTTCATTGGCGGCCGTGAAGTTGCTAACGGTTTCTCTGAGCTTAACGATGCTGAAGATCAAGATCAGCGTTTCAAGGCTCAAGTTGCTGCGAAAGATGCCGGTGATGATGAAGCCATGTTCTATGATGCCGATTATATCCGGGCTCTCGAGCACGGTTTACCACCTACAGCCGGTCAAGGTATCGGAATCGATCGTTTGGTGATGTTGTTTACCAACACGCACACGATCCGTGACGTAATCTTGTTTCCTGCGATGCGTCCTCAGAGCTAACTTTTTACGAACTGAAACGCCTTAATGAAAGCCGCAGAGTTAAATACTCAGCGGCTTTTTTATGATCTAAGCTAAGTAAATTCCAACACCCATCTCATATCAATCCGTGAAGTAACCTTGTTCCCTGGGATGCGTCCTCAGGGCTAACTTTTTACGAACTGAAACGCCTTAATGAAAGCCGCAGAGTTAAATACTCAGAGGTTTTTTATGATCTAAGCTAAGTAAATTCCAACACCCATCTCATATTAATCCATGACGTAATCTTGTTCACTGCGATGCATCATTAGAGCTAACTTTTTACGAACTGAATATTCAAATACCCATTAACCTTGTGTTTGTATCGACTCTGATAATGACCCAAAGTGTGCCTGTTGGTTCTAGCTTTATTTTGGCTTGTGCACTATTTTCTATGTCATTTTAATTATTGATTGAAGTTTTACTCTGATTTTTATAGCTTAAACGGTGGATTAGAGCATGTTGAATGAAGATAACCTTGTTTGATGTATAGGTGGAGTAAGCTAATGTTTGAGTTTATGGCACTATGATAGATATTCCTATTTCACAGAAGTACTGGCAAAACTGGCAAAATTGTGTCGATTTACTTTCAAGCTTTACTCAATGTGATGTGGTACTAAGGCTTGTAAACGCTTCGGAGCAATATAATCCCAAATTAAGTTCTGCTGCCTTCGGAAACTATCAGGTTTTAGTGGCAAGGGATATTTCTGATTTAGCCAACAACTCCTATATTATAAAATGGCCATCGAGGGCCATTTTTGGTTGTTTATCTTTATGTGTACCTTCTGAAAAAATTCAGGGCACTCTCCTCAACGATTCTGAAATTACAGCCTTAGAATCGAGCAAACTTCAGTCTTTAATTGCCTTGTGTATTAACAATATCGAATTAGAACTAATCGAGATTTATCGTGAGTATCAACAAAAAAGCACACTCCAACGGGGGGCTATAACGTCCCTAGAAAATGTGGGCCTGCAGCTTTTTATAGACAGTTTAAAAGAGCATATTTGGGTAAAGGATATCTCTGGTCGTTACATTGTGTGTAACCAAAGTGTTGAGAGAGCATGGGGGAAAACCCGCGAAGAAATTATTAATAAAACCGATGAAGAGCTTTTTGTTCGTGATTTAGCCTATGAATTTATTCAAGCAGATTCTGATGCTGTTGATAAAGGAATACAGATCACTACAGGGGAGTGTAAGGGGCAGGCTGAAGAAGCTGATATCTATTGGTTAGAAACGTCTAAAGTACCGTTGGTGACGGAAGTGGGTGAACTTTTAGGTGTCATAGGAGTGTCCAGAAATATCTCTCAGCATAAAGCGGTGCAAGAAGAATTAGAGTTAACCGGAAGGGTATTTGAAAACGCGGTAGAAGGTGTGATGATCACCGATAGGAAAGGGAAAATTCTTGAGACTTATGGGGCTTTCTCTGAAATAACGGGTTATTCAAAAGATGAAGTCGTGGGAAAAAATCCACGAATGTTTAGTTCGGGGCGTCATAACCACGCTTTTTTTGACGAATTATGGAGTGGCTTGATTCATAAAGGCAAGTGGCAGGGTGAGATATGGAACAGGCGTAAGAATGGTGCAATATTTCCACAAATGCTAACAATCAGTTCGGTGCTTTCTGAGGATGGTGAAGTTCGTTACTTTGTTGCCGTTTTTGCAGATATTACCCTGCAAAAGAGAAGTGAAGCAGAGCTTGCACATCAGGCTTATCATGATCCTTTGACTCAATTACCCAATAGAATGGCGCTGATCTCACTGATTGAACAGGATATTCGTCACGCTGAAGTTCAACAGGGAATATTGGCGACAGTATTTATCGATGTAGATCTTTTTAAACATATAAATGATAGCTTTGGTCATTTGGCTGGGGATAAGGTTTTAGTTGAACTTGCTGGACGTTTAACCAGCCAGAAAGGAGCTCAAGACACCTTGGCTAGAATAGGTGGCGATGAATTTGTTTTACTACTACCACAGGTAGAGGGAAATGAAGAGCTGACATTAGCCTTGAGTAAACTCAGAAAGGCATTTGAGCACCCCTTCTTTACTGATGACAATCAGCCGATAAGACTGACTGCAAGCATGGGAGTCTCAGTGTATCCCCATGATGGAAAAGACAGTTATACCTTACTGAGAAATGCAGGTTCAGCAAAGCATAGGGCTAAACAGGATGGTCGCAATAGCTACGCTTTTTATACCGAATCTTTAACCAAAGAATCTATAGAGCATTTGAAGTTACAAAGCGCTCTACATAATGCGTTAGATAAGCAAAATTTTCATCTGCTTTATCAACCTAAGCTTGATTTTGTAACCATGCAAACAACGGGATTTGAGGCATTATTGCGTTGGTGTGACCCCGGGCTTGGCGATGTCTCTCCAGCTACATTTATTCCAATAGCAGAGAAAATTGGCCTAATTAATGATATCGGATTATGGGTATTGAAAGAGGCGTGCCAGCAAGGTGTTAAATGGATTTCTCAAGGTAAAAAATTTGGTCGTATTGCGGTTAATGTGGCAGGCCAACAGTTGCAGCGAATGTCTTTTGTTGATGAAGTAAAACTTGTACTCGAAGAAACAGGTTTACCAGCAAGTGCATTAGAGCTAGAAGTAACTGAGAGCTTTATGATGTCAGACCCAGAGGTTGTGATCCGTGACCTGCAACGATTAGGTGAGATGGGAATCGAACTGTCGATCGATGATTTTGGCACTGGCTATTCATCGTTAAGCTATTTGAAAAAATTGCCTATTCATAAGCTGAAATTAGATCAGTCATTCGTTAGAGATCTTCCTATGGATCATAATAATGCCGCGATAGCCAAAGCTGTGATTGCTTTAGGGCAGGCTTTGAATCTTAAAGTGATAGCCGAGGGGGTGGAGACTGAAGAGCAGGCAATATTCTTAAGGGAGAATGGATGCAATGAAGCACAAGGCTACCTTTATAGTAAGCCTATGTTGTCAGAAGCCCTAAATGGCTTTTTGGGCTAGCGATAGATAACATTGACCTAATTTTTGATTTATAGCGAGTAGTTAGATGAAAAACATATTGTGTTTCGGTGATTCAAATACTTGGGGTTATGAACCTGTTGTTAGTATGCGATATCCCTATGATGTTAGGTGGACAGGTGTGCTTCAAAAGAGGCTCGGCAGCGAGTATCGAATTATCGAAGAGGGGCTAAACGGTCGTACATCTGGATCTGATGAACCTGGGCGAGACTTTAGAAATGCTGCCCGTTACTTTCCTATGTTACTCGAGTGCCATAGACCATTGGATCTTGTTGTTATTATGCTTGGTACCAATGATCTCAAGTCTCAATTTAAGCTTACGTCATCGGCTATAGCCTCAAGTGTAAAAGGGCTCTGCGAAATGGTGCTCAATTGTGAATATATTGACAATGCCAGTACCCAGTTACTGCTCATTGCACCGCCCCATGTGGCTAATCTCCCCGTAGAGGATGTCCGGATTTTTGCCGGCGCCAGAGATAAGTCTCTGCAATTGGCTGCAGAGTATAAAAAGATCGCCGATGAGCTAGGTATCTTGTTCATGGATGCGAGTGAGATTGTAGAAACAAGCGATGCAGATGGATTGCATTGGACGGCGCAGCAGCATCAGGATTTTGCTAATGTATTAAGCGATAAGGTCTTGAACATTTTTGTCGCTTGATGTTCTTTCCTAGTATGTCTTAGTCAGTCTTGGGCACAGCTTTGTGTCCACGCCCCTGTAATTACCTCACAACTTGCCCTTGTTACCATCTGCAGATGACCCTCGACTTTGAACTCTATCGATTAAGCTATAATTACAACGACCCTGTCACTTGCATTAGGACTTGAGAGTTAAGGCATATCTTGGACGTTGAACTGGCAAAAGTCATAGAACTGCAAAATATCATGTGGATATTGATTGCCACGGGTAGTGTGTTGTTTATGCAAGCAGGGTTTTGCTTCCTAGAAGCTGGCTCGGTTAGATCTAAAAACAGCATTAATGTCGCGGTCAAAAACTTCTGTGATTTCTGTCTGACCTCTGGCGTGTTTTGGGTTGCTGGTTTTGGCATTATGTATAGCAGTGCTGGACATACCTTTAATCCTGACTATTTCCTTATAGCAATTACCGATTCGCCAAAACTACTCGCATTCTTCGTATTTCAGCTGGTGTTCTGCGGCACCGCATCGACGATCATGTCGGGTGCCGTTGCCGAGCGCACAACATTTGCCGGTTACCTGGTGATCGCCTTTTTTGTTTCAGGTGTGCTCTACCCGCTCTTTGGACGCTGGGCGTGGAATGGAAACTTTGAGGGACTCAACTTAGGTTGGCTTAATCAATTAGGCTTCGTTGACTTTGCCGGTTCAAGTGTGGTGCATTCTATCGGTGGTTGGGCCTCACTGGCAGCTGTGATGGTAATAGGTCCGCGCATCGGTAGGTTTTGCGAATCAAGCCCCTCTATTCAGGGACACAACATCCCTATGGCAACAGTGGGTACCATCATTCTTTGGTTCGGTTGGTTTGGCTTCAATGGCGGCAGCAGTCTTAAGTTTGATCACACGATTCCCATTATTATCTTAAATACCAATCTGGCCGCGAGTTTTGGCGCCATTTCGGTTCTGTTATTGACTTGGTATAAACACCAAAAACCCGATGTGCCCCATGTACTCAATGGGGCCTTAGCTGGTTTAGTGAGTATTACAGCCAGTTGTAATGCCGTTTTACCTCAGCAGGCCGTATTAATAGGATTATGTGGCGGTGCTATTTATCTTGGTAGTACTAAGGTATTGGAACACTTTAAGATAGATGACGTGGTGAAAGCGGCTCCCGTTCATGGTGTCTGCGGCGCATGGGGAACCCTATGTGTTGCGTTATTTGGCAGTGCCGAGGTACTTGGCACTGGCTTGAGTTTTACAGGCCAATTATCGATTCAGCTCCTAGGAATACTCGTCTGCTTTGTTTGGGCATTTGTCCCTACTTACCTTTTTTTAAAGTTTATCCAAAAGTTCATTCCCTTAAGAGTTAAAGCCGAGGATGAGATAAGGGGACTTAATACTTCTGAGCATAATGCTCATACAGAAGTATTAGATTTACTGCATGCAATGGAGAAGCAAAAAAACGATAGCGACTTCGGCAAGAGTGTTCATGAGGAGCCCCATACCGAAGTCGGGCAGATAGCCAGAGAATATAATCGGGTCCTCGCTGTGGCGCACAGTGAAATGGAAAATTCTAATAGGGTCAATGCTGAGCTGATGGCCTCGTTTAGAGAGTTACAGTTAGCTCAAACCCAACTTGTCGAGTCTGAGAAGATGGCGTCTCTGGGGGGGCTAGTTGCAGGGATTGCCCATGAAATCAATACTCCGCTGGGCGTGAGTGTGACTGCTACTTCCTATCTGGAACGAGAGCTTAGATTCTTAGAGTCTCAATATAAGTCGGGAGAGCTGACTAGCGAAGATGTAGAGAAATTTATTCAGGGAGCAAACGAGGGCGCAGGTATTATATTGATAAATTTAACCCGGGCTACTGAATTAATTAAAAGCTTCAAGATGGTTGCCGTGGATCAATCATCGGAGAAGTGCCGTGAGTTCGATTTGAGGGAGTATATAGACGAAGTACTCTTTAGCCTTCAACCTAAGTTTCGAACTAACCAGCACAGTATCGAGGTTTCCTGCCCTGAAGGAATCGTTATTTTCAGTCATCCCGGAGCCTTGGCGCAGATCTTAACCTGTTTCCTGATGAATAGCCTGCATCATGGATTTGAGCAAGGAGACATAGGTGAAGTTCACATAGAGGCGAGATTGATAGGGGGAGAGGTTGAGCTGATTTATCGGGATGACGGCCAAGGGATAGATTCAGACAGCTTGCAGCGAATTTTTGAACCATTTTATACCACCAAGCGAGGCAAGGGAGGCAGCGGGCTTGGATTGCATATCGTCTTTAATCTGGTGACTCAAACCTTAGGGGGCACCATCACTTGCCGTAGTGAGCCCGGTGAGGGGACTGAGTTCACTGTTAAGTTCCCGGTAACGCTTGAATCGCCCAATAACTAGCTTATTGTGGGAAGCTAGCTGCAGCTGTCATCTTGCGTATTTGACAGTTCTTGACTTCGCTGATGGTGAGGGCTCCATGTCTCGGGTCTCTAACGCTAGTTATAACACTGCAGTAATGTTGCTAAGCTCAATGACTTCACCCGGCTGCATGTTTGATAAATGTATCTTGCCAATACGTACTCGGACGAGTCTCATTGTGGGGAAGCCCACTGCAGCTGTCATCTTGCGTATTTGGCGGTTTTTGCCTTCGCTGATGGTGATAGATATCCAACTCATGGGGCCGTGTCTTGGGTCTCGTGCTTTTTTGCCGTTTCCAGGAAGCTCTGGTTCTCCCTCGAGTTTATTAACTTTGCAGGGCAAGGTGAGGTATTTCTCTCCCTTGATACCTATCTCGACGCCTTGTTGAAGTCGAGTAACCGCTTCATCATCAATATTGCCATCGACTTGAACATAGTATTCTTTTTCGATTTTTTTACTTCGTACCTGATGGCTAACCATGCCGTCGGTTGTCAGTAATAACAGGCCTTCAGAGTCGTGATCTAAGCGGCCAATGGCCATAGTCCCTAAGGGGAAGTCGGCGAGTTCGCCTAGGAGTTTCTTACTTTTTCTGGTTTCAGGAACAAACTGACTGAGAAAACCGTGGGGTTTAAATATCTTATAGTGATGATGACTCTCTTCAGTTAAAGAGGAGACTGGGGGTTGAGCTAGGGTTACTTTATCAGGCATAGAGTCATCATTTCGTCAAAAAGGCAGGATATTATAGCGCGTAACCCAGTGCAAAGAAGCACTCAGGTGTGAGTATCAATATTTGCTGTTCAATCTTGTCTCACAATAATAAATGACAGCGCTGTCATTTGGCGTTATAGTAATGTTACAAAATGCCAAGATATGTTTATGCTGAGCGGCCTCACAAGTTGGAAGGGTCGTTAGAACAAGCCTACAGCTATACCCTATGTGAGTTTGAACTGGCTTGAAATTGATTATTTAACCTTATTGAGCCGAGCTCTAAGTCAAAGTGAGTCTATATAATGCAAATTGTCATCTTAAAAAATAGTGCTGAAGTTGCCGAATATGGTGCGAATATCTTTATCAAGCAATTGCAAAACAAAGCGGACTCAGTGTTAGGCCTTGCAACGGGGTCGACGCCCCTTTCTTTGTATAAAGGTTTGATTACAGCGACTAAACAAGAGCAAATTTCATTTCAGAATGTGACAACATTTAATCTGGATGAATACCTTGGCTTAGAAGGCACGCATCCTCAGAGTTATCGATATTTTATGAACGAGCAGTTGTTCGATCATGTGGATATCAACAAAGCCAATACCCATGTACCACCGGGAGATGCCGAAAACCCAATTCAAGCTTGTGTTGGTTACGAAGAGCAGATTGAAGCGGCGGGTGGTATCGATATTCAGCTTTTAGGCATTGGACGTAATGGCCATATTGGTTTTAATGAGCCTTCTTCTGGCTTGATGTCACGCACACGGGTCAAGACCTTAACCAAGGCGACTATCGATGATAACGCTCGATTCTTTGGTGAGGATGAATATCAGCCACATCTTTCGATCACTATGGGCATAGGTACCATTCTAGATGCTAAGAAAGTGGTTTTACTGGCAACGGGTGAAAATAAGGCCGATGCCATTTTAGCAACAGTGGAAGGTGCACTCACTGCATCATGCCCAGCTTCAGCATTACAGTTACACAAGAATGCCGTTCTTGTGATTGATGAGGCTGCAGCTTCTAAGTTGTCGGATCGTGATTTCTATAAGCATATCGAAGCGGAAAATCAGAAGCTGCTAGAGCGATTAGCTAAGTAATCCCATCCATTTTCCAGCTTTACTTTACTATTCACAATCGTTTTGAAGTCTCTTGAACGGGCTTCAAAACTCACATCAAACTCGCCTCTCACCTTTGTGGTTACTCCCTCTTTATAATGATGTTTAGTGATGAGTCATTTATTAATCTTTATCGGCTATTACTCATCCATGCCGTTAGAGGGCATATATCTCTAATTGATAAGCCTGTACCCCTTTTGTAAATCTTGTTGAGAATGATTGTTTTTTTCATTAAGATCTTGTCGCATTTTTTTAGTTATTTTTTAATAATTTACGGGGTTGAAAATGGGCCAGACTTTCAAATTGAAATATCCAGTTTTATTGATGGCGACTAGCTTCGCACTATCGGCTAGCGCTTTAGTATCGGCTGCAGAGGCTGAAACTGTGCAAGAGCAAGCCGAAGAGCCTGAAATGGAAGTGATCACCATTAGCTCCAGAGGCTTGATCTCTTATGTGAGTGCTTCGGCATCAAAAACGAATATGCCAATTATTGAAACGCCTTCTTCGATCTCTGTGTTAACCGAAAAGCGTATTACCGATCTTGGTGCTGAAAGTTTGCAGGACGCTATTGGCTATGTGGCTGGCGTATATAACGGTCCCTACGGTGTCGATACTCGTGGCGATTGGGCGCAAATTCGTGGTGTGTCACCGCTGCAGTATCAAGATGGCTTGCAGATGATGTTTGGCAACTATAATAACGTGCGCACTAACCCTTATATGCTGCAACAGATTGAGATTTTAAAAGGGCCTTCTTCGGTGCTCTATGGCCAAGGCTCAACGGGCGGCATCATAAATATGGTGACCAAACGTCCCGAAGCGGAGCAAAAAGGCGAGATCTGGGCGCAAGTTGGTAACTATGATCGTAAGCAACTCGCTGCAGATGTGACCGGTTCGCTGAATGAAGATGAATCTGTGCTCTACCGCCTCACTGGTCTTTATCGCGACAGTGAGACTCAAACTGATTATGTCGACGATAATAGCTACTTCATTGCTCCAGCAATTACCTGGTACGCAACAGATACCACCAAGCTGACTTTACTGGCTAACTTACAAAAAAATGAATCGGGATCGAGCACTCAGTTCTTCCCCCATGAAGGTACATTATTACCCGCACCTAATGGTCAGATCCCTAGTAATCGCTTTATCAGTGAGCCTGGCTGGGATCAATATGATACAGAGCAAAAGTCTGTGACTTTCTTGCTTGAGCAGGAGCTTAATGACTATATGTCATTGTATTGGAATAGCCGCTATGTGGATAGTAAGTCGACCTATCGCACCATGTATGCCTGGCCGCCAAAGTTTCAGGAAGATGGTCGCTCAATTCTCCGTAATATCAGTATGAGTGACTCAACAGCTGAGGCACTGACATCAGATTTACGTCTGCAAGCTGAGTTTGATACCGGAGCCGTGGAGCATAACCTCACATTTGGTATCGATTATCAGGATGTTGATACAGATACCGACCGCCTTTATATATCTGGCGCTGGTGGTCTGCTGGATCTCTACAACCCGCAATATGGTATGAATACTGAGCCATTACCGACGGGGACTGATATTCCTGATACGCCGGGTGAGAACAATAATCAGCTGGGTATTTATCTGCAAGACTCGATTAAATTTGGCAAGTTTGTTGTCAGTGGTGCACTTAGACATGATTGGGTTGAATCAGAAACGGTTAAGAATGGAAAACAAGATCAGAGTGCAACAACAGGCCGTTTAGGTCTGTTGTATAGCTTCGATTCAGGCATTGCTCCCTATGTCAGCTACGCCCAGTCTTTTCAGCCTATCTATGGTTCGAACCAGGCTGGAACACCATTTAAGCCCCAAGAAGGTGAGCAATACGAGTTAGGTGTTAAGTATCAACCTGTCGGTAGCGAGCACCTGTTTACCGCGGCCATTTTTGATATCAGTGATAAAAATCGCAAGCAAGCAGCAGGACCTGATTTAACCCTTCAGCTAGGTGAAGTTCAGATCCAGGGGCTTGAGCTAGAAGCTCAACTTGAGTGGGAAGAGATAGATGTTTACGCAAGCTATGCTTATACGGACTCAGAGAAGCACACCAATAAAGTGGGCGAAGTTGATGCTAAGCTGGCTGCGATGCCGGATCATATGCTGTCGACCTGGGTGACTTATCGCCCGCAGTCTTTTTGGCACGGATTCAAGGCGGGCGTTGGTTTCCGTTATATAGGAGAAACTTCTGATGGTAGCGTCGATGTATTTACGCCTGATGGAACCCAAGTGCACAGGGCATTGAATACTGAGAAATATCATCTGTTCGACATGATGATAGGCTATGAGTTTAGCCAATTTGACCTAAGCCTAAACGTTGATAATTTAGCTGATGAGACTGTGATCACCAGCTGCCTGGCTCGCGGTGACTGCTTCTACGGTCAGCGCAGAACCATCACGGCAAACTTGAAATATAAGTTTTAAACTCTCCATAGCTTAAACGTGTCTATGCCAAGCGGAGTCTAAATGTGATTTAGGCTCCGCTTTTGTTTTCATAGTAAGGTGCTGTACACATCCTGTTAGTTTTCTCTATTCCTTTCCTACAAACCTTGCTTAAGTTTTAATCTAATGTGTATGCTTGGTAAATAGCTTGTTGCTTAAGCAAGCAGTTAGATATAGCAAAGGAACGCCCATGTTGAAAAAATTCTCGATTGTCGTTGCGGTCATCATTGCCATTCCATTTATAGCTGCTCTTTTTATCAAACAAGAATATTCGGTCATCACTTCTATGGAGATAAACAGACCTGTGAATGAGGTGTTTGAATATGTGAAGCACCTTAAAAATCAGGATAATTTCAGTGTTTGGGCTCAAATGGACCCGACAATGGAGAAAACCTATAAAGGTGTCGATGGGACCGTCGGCTTTGTTTCTGCATGGAAAAGTAATAATGAGCAAGTGGGCGTCGGTGAGCAGGAGATCATCAAGATAGATGAAGGCAAGCGAGTCGATTTTGAGCTGAGGTTTATCTCACCATTCGAAGCGACAGAACCTGCTTACATGACCACAGAAGCGATGGGCAGTGATAGTACTAAGGTGAGTTGGGGATTTCGTGGGCATTTGAAATACCCAATGAATCTGATGTTTCTATTTATCGATTTTGAAACCCTGATCGAGAACGACCTAAGCCAGGGATTAGACAAGCTTAAATTATTACTCGAATCAGATAAGAGCATAAATACAGACATTATTGAGCCAATTGACCATTAGACAAAAATAAAAACAAGGAGTTTATTGAAGCTATGAAACAGACTGAATCCCATTTTCCCCTGACAGATTTCATTGAGTACAGTGAAGAAGATATGTTGGCGCGAGCGCAGAATTATTATCAAGAGCTTAAGAGACGGCACAGTATTCGCCAATTTTCAGACCGAGCCGTTCCTCAGGCTGTTATCGAGCAGTGTATTAAAGCTGCAGCAACGGCTCCCAGTGGCGCAAACCATCAGCCTTGGCATTTCGTGGCTATTAGCGATCCTGAAGTGAAGGCGCAGATCCGCCACGAAGCCGAGGCTCTAGAACGTTCATTCTACGAGGGACGAGCGGGTGAGGAGTGGCTCGATGCACTAAAGCCTTTGGGAACCGATGCCAACAAGTCTTATCTTGAGCGTGCTCCCTGGCTTATTGCGGTATTCTCGAAGAAACGTGGTGGCATAGAGAATGATGGCAGTAAGGTAAACTATTATGTTCATGAATCGGTTGGCATAGCCACTGGATTTTTATTACAAGCGTTACATCATGCAGGTCTGGGCACACTGACACATACCCCAAAACCCATGTCTTTCTTGAGTAAGGTGTGCGGCCGAGATAACGATGTGGACCGTCCCTACATGCTTATTGTTGTTGGCTACCCGGATCAAGATGCGACGATTCCTGAGCATGCAACCAATAAGAAGGCTTTAGCTGAGGTAGCCACGTTTAACTAATCTCGCTTCTGGATCTAGCATAGAGCAGGGTTCGATAGAGGGCACTTCAGTTGTCCTCTAGGCTTTTGCTACTAGCTCACTTCTTTTTATCTACAATTCTGGCGATGCATTAATAAATCATTAAGCTTGTGCTGTTATACTTCGTCGGCTGCGATTGTGGCTAAAAACTCCCTCTACTTCTTGTTCCCCAGAACACTCGAGTCTACATCCACATTTTATAATCGCATTGTAGTTACAACATTTAATCGCTATTGCATCTAATGACTAGAGTCAGATCATATATAGGAGAAAGCCGTGCTGGCGAATGTTTCTGTTTTACAGAGCAAACTTAAACTTATTGATAACAGTAAAGCGTTTCAGGGCTTTGTGATTTTTGTCATCATAGTCTCGGCACTTTCAATCGGAGCCCACACTTATCATTTGCCATCATGGATGGAGAAGAGCCTACTCGCGCTTGATGTGGGTATTACTGTCTTCTTCGCCGTGGAGATCGTCATACGTTTCCTTGCCAGCGATGGGCCAAAGAAGTTTTTCAGTAATGGCTGGAACATCTTCGATACCCTGATCGTGATAGGCAGCCTGATCCCGGCCGGTGGAGCGGGGATTCTTATTGCTCGCCTGCTGCGGATTTTCAGAGTGCTGCGACTGGTTTCCATGATCCCAGAGCTGCGCATGTTGGTGAATGCGTTACTCAAAGCCATTCCCCGTATGGGTTATATCGCGCTGTTGATGTTCGTCATCTTCTATATTTATGGCGCTATCGGCAGCATGTTATTTGCTCATATTAATGACTTCCTCTGGGGAGATGTCTCGGTTGCCATGTTGACCTTATTTAGGGTATCGACCTTCGAATCTTGGACATCCGTAATGTATGAAACTATGGTTGTCTATCCGCTCAGCTGGATCTATTACTTGAGTTTTATCTTCCTGACCGCTTTCGTGTTTCTCAATATGATGGTGGGGGCGGTATTAGATGTTATGACTCAGGAAACGGCTGCGATGCGAGCCGATGAAGAATCCGAGGAGGCTAACAATCTAGCGTCACTAGATGAGCCAAAAGATCATGATAAGCCTGCCAGTGCAGCAGATGTAGCGGAGCTAAAGGCTCAGATCAACGAGCTAAAAGGTATGCTGATTCAAAGTGCGCAAGGGGCGCAGAAGGTGAGCTAAAGATTCGAGTTCCTAGGATCTATGAACTCGAATCTTAGAGTCCTAAGCGTTAAGCTGTAAGTAAAGTAAAAACAAATAATATCAAGGTTTTAACTTGTGACTTATAGCTTGCAATTTTCTATTTCATCAAGCTGAAACCGATAAATCCAATCCAGCTTATAACGAGTAACCCCCAAGGCAGCAGGTGGTTATTAGACTGACTTTCTAGGTCAGATGTCTCACTCTCTTCTGCCTTAGCAGTTCTAGCCTTGACCTTGATATCTTGCTTGCGGGCTCTGTCTCGGTCGCGTGCTTTGTTTTTGTTTTGCTTCTTATATTCTGCGATGCCTTTCTCAATACCTGCGGCAATCAATTTAGTCTGATCTTTGGTTTGCCCTGGCTTTTGGGTGGCTTTTGCCACCTTCATCGCTTCGTTTTTTGTTTCATCGGAGACATTTTTCGCCGCAGCCATCTATAGAATCTCAAGGTTTTTATTGGCTGCGACTATATCATGTGTGATTCAGTTAGCACACGGCTGGAAAGGGTTCTGTTTCAGGTAGGCAAACAGTCCTGTTTGCAGATTCACATTCCAGAAGCGTCCCGCCAATGTTTGGGTCATGATTGTGTGGCTAAGCTTGACCAGGCCATGAGTCTGCCAGGCGTAAAAAAGGGGCATTAAGTGATTGATCAGTTCGGTGTTAAATTCAGACAAATCTAACGCGCCACTATCTAATCCAGCCTTGAATTGGCTATCTAGTGCCGCCGATGGGTTAGGTGACATCACCATGCCTGGCACTTGCGAGGGAAGCGTATCTGCCACAGTACCTGATTCAGTTACTTGGGACTGAGCTTGATGCCAAAGCGACAGATCGCGACCATTCATGATGCCGTGACCATGAATATTCCCACCTGCGCCTGCGCCGAAAGGGAGAATCTCTATGCCACTCTTAGCCAGGGAGTTATAGATGCTACGTTCCCGGCTATCTCGGCTCCAATGACAGCTGGATAGGCGCTGCCAGTCTGATGACTCTAGTAGGCTAGCGCCAGTGGCGTACATACTGGCACGAGTCTGACTGTCGACAGCGGGGGTGAGTGTTTGTTTGCTCGTTTCTTTATGGGTTGGTTTGTTTCGGTCTTTTTCCTTTTGGGCTTGATTACTCAACCTTGTGCCCTGTAGCCCGATAAGCTGATAGAGATCCACTCCGTGGACGCCGGATTGGATGACATCTTGTAAATCCTGTTGCCATATTTCCATGGTTTGGCCCGGAAGGCCAAAGATGAGGTCGGCAACGATGGAGGCACTTGGGTGTTGACTTAATTCTTGCAAACGTTCGATCAGTGTCTCCCTGTTATCGAAGCGGCCTGCGGCGAGTCGAACCTGAGTGTTGAAGCTTTGTACTCCGAAGGAGAAACGATTAAAGCCTGACTCTAGTGCCGCATCGAATTTAGCATTGGTGAAGCCATTGATACGCCCCTCTAAGGTGATTTCAGCATTTTTAGCTAATGGGAAGGCTTGAATTGTTTCGCCTATGATGGCTATTTCACTGGCTTGCATATCTGTGGGCGTGCCACCTCCCACATAGATAGTATCGAATTCTCCACTTTGGACGAACGGGGTTTTAGACGCGATATTGAGCTGTGTAGACAGACTTTTTACATAATGGCTAATGCGGGCCGGGTTAGAGCCATTCTCGAAGAAGTTACAGAAACTGCAGCGTTTGCGGCAGAAGGGCAGGTGTATATACAAGGCTCTTTGTGTTGCCGATGTCGGACTCGCCCACCAGGTTTGCCATTGCTGGGGTGTTAAATTTAGTGGATGACTGCCACCTCGACTGGCATGGGGGGCACTCTTGACTGCGAAGGCAAATTTAAGGGGATCAGGGCTGGATATTCCAGTCATCAAGGGGGTTAAAATAGGGCTGTTTACTTCATTTATTGAATAAATATGAGTGTTTTTCACTAGGCTTTCGCTGAGAGCGACTCGACAAGGATTACTTAGTGAGAATGATAATCACTATCGATTTTGGGTTCCTTGCTTTCGATCAATATAAAATGAAGTGAATTGTAAAGGTTGCCTAGCAGACTCGATTGCTGCCAGGCAGTAAGCACTTGGACAGTGTTAAAAAAGCAGGGGGATTTCACTGTCAGGAGCCTTGACTACTAGTGGGTCATATTTCCACACCTGACGGATAGTCTCGGGTGACAGAGCCTCTTTGGGTGTGCCCTGGCTGACAATTTGTCCTTGCTCCAAAACCACTAAATTGTCGGCATAGCGTGAGGCTTGATTGAGATCGTGCAGCACAACGATGACGGCATAGTTGTGCTCGTGAGCTAAGGTTTTAGCTAAAGATAAAACCCTGTGTTGTTGAGCGAGATCCAGCGCCGAGGTTGGTTCATCCAAGAGTAAGATAGGTGGGCGACTCGCTTGCTGTAACTGGGTCAGTACTCTCGCTAGTTGTACTCGCTGCTTCTCTCCACCGGACAGGGTCGGGTAGCTGCGGTACTTAAGTGACAGCAGATCTAGTCTTTGTAGTTGTTGATCTACAATTTCGCTCCCTTGACTCCGGCTAACACTCAAAGGATATAAGCCCATAGCGACGACCTCGCTCACCTTAAAGGGGAAGGTAAGGCTGGCGTGTTGTGGCAGAACGGCCAGAGTCTTAGCCAACTCTAATCTATCCCATTCATGTAGCGGGCGATTGTCGAGTAAGATCTCACCGGAATCGACTTCCGTTTCCTGACAGAGACTCTTGAGTAGTGTCGACTTACCCGCGCCATTGGGTCCCAGTAGGGCTGTGACCTTACCGGCTGCTATGTTGAGGTTGATGTCAGTCAATACCGGCTTGTGTCCTATGCGAACCGACAGATGTTTAATTTCAATCATGTGTCAGTCACCTATAGAAATTTAGACCGCTGCTTCAGCAGCAAGAAGATAAAGAATGGGGCGCCAAGCAGTGCCGTAACTAAGCCAACGGGGAGCTCTGATGGTGCGACCAAAGAGCGGGCTCCTATGTCGGCCATGGCCAATATCACCGCACCGAGTAGGGCACTTAGAGGCAATAGTTGCTTGTGATCTGGGCCAATGAGAATACGAACTAGATGAGGAATTACCAGACCGATAAAGCCTATGATGCCAGTTGCAGCGACAGAGATCCCAACACCTAATGCACAGAGCAAGATGAGTCTAAACTTAAGTTTGTCTACGTCTATGCCCAAGTGTCGGGCTTCAGATTCTCCCAGAAGTAGTGCATTCAGCGCCCTGGCGCTACGATTGAAGTGCCAGCTAAGCAGGACAAGTGCGACTAAGGCGAGAATGACATATTGCCATTGAGCACCGGCAATGGAGCCCATCTGCCACAGGGTGAGATCCCTCAGTGCCATATCGTTGGCCATGTAAGTCAACAGGCCTATGCCTGCTCCTGCTAAGGCTGCAACCGCAACGCCGGAAAGCAGCAGTAACACCACAGAAGTTCCGGTCGGGCTAGTGGCTAAGCGGTACACAAGTAAGGTCGTGATTAAGCCTGCAATAAACGCACTAAAAGCGATCCAATATTCCGCAGCTGCCGGAAACATGACGATGCATATGGCTGCACCCAGAGCAGCGCCGGAAGAAACCCCGATAATACCGGGATCGGCCAAGGGATTGCGAAACAGCCCCTGCATCACGGCACCACATTGTGCCAAAATGGCGCCAACGGCCATGGCCAGAAGGGTTCTTGGCAGGCGAACATTGTTGATCACCAATTGTTCATGGGGAGCGACATCGGCGACTTGATAATGAGTCGCCCAGGAGATCACCGCACTGAGGCTGGTCGACGGACTGATATTCAGTGGTCCCGTGCTGATCGACATTAAGCTGGTGATAACCAGTAAGGCGATGAGTCCGGGCCAGAGCCAACGTTGGCTATTCATAAAATTATCCAAGGTCTGGGTATGGGGTTAATATCGATTAATTTCAATCAGATCAGTGGCAAGTTTATCGGCCGCTTCGATGGCACTTAAGCCGAGGCCGCCTAACAAGGCTTGAGGTTTGATTGACTGTATCTTGCTGTTTTTACCTGCCGGAGTATGCTCAAGGAGTGGCATGGCTTTTAGCACTTTTGCGGTATCGCTAGCGGCTTTTTCTGCATCACTCATGGATGTTTCGGCTTGATCATGTGAGCGATTAGAGATCAGAATAAGATCCGGTTGTAGTGATAAAATCCCCTCCTGAGACAGACTCTTATAGCCGGAGAAATCGGCGATGTTGTTACCTCCAGCTAGCTTAATGATAATATCGGCTGCAGTACCTTCACCGCCAACCCGTGCAGGTCTGTCGGCTTGCAACAACATAAACAGGATCTTAGGTGCTTTTTCAGCGCTGCCAATTTGCTTCTTCTTGGCTGCAATAGCATTTAATGAGGCTTTAAGCTCAAGCTTTAACTGTTTGGCTTGAGGTTCACGATTGAGTAACTTACCGATCTCATCTATGTTGCTCAGCAGTTGAGGCTGATCATTTGCTGTTGGCAGTTTCACTACTTCGACATCGGCACTTCTGAGCACCTCCAAGGTCGTTTCCGGCCCCATGGCATCGGTGCCCAGAACCAGAGTAGGGGTTAAGGCTAAAATGCCTTCTGCCGAGAGCATTCTGTGATAGCCCAGTTTCTCTATTTTTGTCATTGATGAAGGCAGTATGCTGGTGGAGTCTACCGCCACTAACTCATCTCCGGCTTCCAGTGCCAGCACTAACTCGGTTACTCCGGCGCCGGCACTTACAAGACGTGCTTGTTGTGTTTCCTGTTCGCCATGAACACCTTCATGGGCGAAAGCATTGAATGTCAGTAAAAGGCTGGCTGATAACAGCAGGCTCTTCGAGATAATTTGTTTAGTAAAAACCTGTGATGGGTTAAACATGTGTGGCTCCGAAAATAGGGTAATGGGATAAATATTCTTGTTATCTATAAATGTCTATGGCTCCATTAGTATTTGGGTATTGCTGATCTGCTGCCTCTGCATAAGTGCAAGCAAGGTCATCAAAGGTTGAACCTGTGCCTCTTTATCGGCTGCAATAATCACCTTTGTGTCTGGTTCCGCAGTAAAGCTGCTGATGAAGGCTTGTTCAAACTGTGCGAAATCCTGATATTCTTCACCATTTAGTGCCCAAAAAGGCTGTGAAGACATCACATTGATGGTGAGGTGCTTATCTTGAGATAAGGCCTGTAATTCTGATGTCGATTCCGTCGGAACTTCGATGGGTAGGCTGAATAGTTGAGTATTAGCGGTCAGCAAGAGAAACACTAAGACGATGAAGATGATGTCTATCAAAGGTGTCAGGTCTAATCCGGTTATGCCTGAGCCTGCATCATCTTGCTCTATTCCAATCATATGCTCACCTGAGCGTTATTCGCCAGTGCTTCATTAGCCTGAGTTTTAACCTGAGCATCAGCAGCTTGCGCTTTTTTAGACTGGCTCATTCTGGTCTGGACTTTATTCGTCTGAGCGCTAAAGGCACTGGTCTGTGAATCATTGCCTAAGGTCATGGCTTGCTCTAACCCTTCGAGCCATAAGTTGATCTGATTGAGGGCATGGGCAATCTTGCTGCAACGTTGATCAGCCCAAATCCCGAAAAGATGGGCCATAGTGATAGCGGGAACAGCTATGATGAGGCCTGCTGCAGTGGTATTCATTGCCAAGCCTAAGCCGGATGCAAGTTGAGATGGGGTCACAGGACCATCGGAAGCGCCGAGTTGATTAAACATCTCGATTAACCCTAGTACAGTACCCAATAGGCCTAATAGCGGGGTGATAATGCCGATCACTTGTAACACCTTAAGGCCGGCTCTCAACTTTTGCTTCTGTTTAGTTAACCAAAGATTGATGATCTCCTCTCGCATGGCACGGTTTTGACCTGCGTGGGTTAGCAGCAGGTGTGTACCTTTAGACAACACGCTTCGTCCAGTACTCAACTGGGTTATCAAGCTTTTGAGTTGTTCCGGGTTAGCTGTTCTGGTCTGTTTGCGAAGTTCGCTTAACCAGGTATCGCGTTTAGGTAATTCGAACATTACCAATGCGAGTCGTTCTAAGATGATCATTAGGGCGATAAAAGCACAGATCAACATAGGCCAGGTGAGGGGGCCAAGCTGTTCGTTTAAAGAGGTAAACAAAGTAACAGACATCTGAGGTCCTTATTGTTGAAAACGCATTGGTGAAAACCTATCACTCATTGGAGTGGCCTAACTGGCTGAAGCTGGTTGACACATTTCGTTCTCAGGAAAAATTAAATGTTAATTAAGGGCAAACTTGACCGGTACTTTAACCGTATAGGCGAAGGCTGTTTGCGGTGAAGGCGGGGTAAATTGCCACTGCTCAACCGCAGTGATTGCCGCTTTGTCGAGTAATGAAAACCCTGAGCTATTAATGAGCGTGAGTGATAACTGCTCGCCAATATGATTAAACATCACCTCTATTGTTGCCGTGCCTTCGAAGCCTCGTTTACGGGCTAGCTTAGGGTATCTAGGTTGGGCTGGTGGAGATGAAAATGTCGGTCTACTCAGAGTCATGGCTGCTTGACTGACGCCTTGCTTGGCGGTTACTTCGGCTTGATTCTGTGATTGTGTCTGTACAGGAACATTGGTTCGAGCTGTGAGTTCAGGTTTCTTGTCTGTCTCTTTAATCGGTTCTTGAGCAGTCTCTTTAACCTGCTTCTTAGTATTTGATTTAGCAAGCTCGCAGGGCTTTGGCTTCGATTTGGCCATTGGTTTAGATATTGGTTTCGCGACGGTTTCGATGGGCTTAGCTACGGGGACTGGTTTCTGAACTTTCGCTATTTCTTTCTCTGGCTCGCTCTCTTTTTGCGGTGTAGCCTCTACTTCGACACTGGAGCGCATTGCGATCGATATATTTACCGCCTGAGTTTGACCCATGGCGCTGCCAGTGTTCATCTGGAACTTTTCGATATCATTCGGCAGTATATCCTGGGCAGCAATAAGCCCACCCTGAATCAATAAGGTGATGCAGCCGAATGCCAAATATCGTTTAGGTGTCATTGTCTTTACGCTTCTCTTTCTCTTAGGGGCAATGAGTTCCTCTCTGTTGTCACCCTGTTAACCGTGTGTAACTAACTGTTGATAAAGAATTTTAAATCCTGAACTCTTAACGTAAATCCATATTACCCATACAAGATATACGAATATAAATGAGATCGCAAATGATAATGATTTCTATTTGATCTAAATCTTCTACTCATGTAAAGTGCCAAAAATACCCATTGAAACTGTTGAAACTTTGAGCTGCTAACGATCGATACTTTAGATCCTGTTGGTGGTTTGGGCTGGAAATAGATTAATAATAAGACCTGAGGAAATGATCGATGACAAAAAAGCCGTTAGTGATAGCTATGGCGATAGCACTGAGTTCTACGGCCATATCAGCTAAGACTTTTGCTCAACAAGCAGAGTCTGTTGCTGAGTTTGATGAAGTGTTGGTTACCGCTACCCGTATCAGTGAAAAGGCATCGGATACAAGCCGAAGTGTTGCCGTTATTGATGAAGAGGAGCTGCAGGAGCGACAACCAGCATCGGTTGCCCAAGCGCTGAAAAACGAAGCCAATATTAATGTTTCAAATGGCCCTCGTGCCTCATCTCAAGGTGTTGAGATCCGTGGCATGAGCGGCCAACGTGTGCTGCAAACCATAGATGGTGCACGTCAAAACGCGAACTCAGGTCACCGTGGTACTTATTTCATGGATCCGGAGTTACTTAAATCTGTTGAAGTGGTACGTGGCCCGGCGAGTAGCCTATGGGGAAGTGGGGCAATCGGTGGTGTGGTCGCACAGAACACTAAATCGGCTAAAGATATGTTAGATGAGGGAGACACATTTGGTGGCTACCTTAAGCAGGGCTTTGAGTCTAACGGTGATAAAATTAAGACCAGTGGCGCGATTTATGGTGTCGCCGATAAATTTGACTGGTTGATCAACGGTAGCTACAACGACAGCAATAATATCAAGATAGGCAACGACCAAACCCTGGCAAACAGCGGAGCACAAAGAAGCAGTGGCTTAATAAAGTTTGGCTGGGAGCCGACGGACGATCAGCGCCTGCAATTCTCGGGTCGTTTCTCCGATACCGATGAATTGGTACCAAGTAACCCAGCAGCAGAAGTTGGTAGCTCAGTTCCTCTGATTCAGCGTAAGACTAAAGATAAAAACTTCACCTTAGATTACAGCTTAAACCCGACTAAGAATGACTATCTAGATCTGAAGACCACTCTTTACTGGAACGGTACAGATTATGATGAAGACAGGGTCACAATGGGTCAGGTGGATAGCACCGAATATGAAACCTTAGGTTTTAGTGTTAATAACAGCTCTATTTTTGGCGGCACAACCCTGACATACGGCATCGATGGCTATCAGGACAAGATTAAGACTGTACGTGACGACCCGGAGCAAACGGGGGAACGCCCCGATGATATCGATGGCAAGACCACAGTTTGGGGCGCTTTCGCTAAGGCTGATATAGGACTTACCGAGACTCTAGCTTTGGAAGTCGCGGCGCGCTACGACACCTTCGAAAATGAGAGTATTAACTTAGGTGAGTCATCAGACGATAATGCATTATCGCCTTCGCTGGGTCTCGTTTGGAAAACCACAAACTGGCTGACTCTGAGTGCCAGATACGATGAAGCCTTTAGAGCGCCGAGCATAGAGGAAATGTATTCGACCGGTACCCACTTCTGTATTCCTGGCTTTGTGTGTAACACCTTCGAGCCTAATCCGGATCTGAAAGCGGAAAGCGCTCAGAACAAAGAGATTAAGGCGGACATGCGTTTCAGTAACTTGGCGGGTGACGATGAGTTAGCTATTACCTTGAACGTGTTCCGTAACGATGTGGATGACTTCATCGAACAGTACGTATCGGACATAACGTTTGAGAATGGTTCTCCTAAGATGACAACCTCTTGGGACAACGTTGATGAAGCCAAGCTGACTGGTTTCGAGTTCAGTACCCGTTATCGCTATGAGCAGACCCGCTTAATGCTCAACTATGGTCAGACAGAAGGGAAAAACAAAAACAGCGGCGAGTACCTGACTAACATTCCAGCGAAGAAATTTGTTGCCGACCTGTCTCAGGGGGTAATGCAAGGGGATCTTAAATTTGGTACCCGTATTACCTACGTGGCAGATCAAGATCAGACGTCAGGATCTTATGATGACGTGTATGACAGCTACAAGCTTTGGGATGTGTATGTGGCATGGGAACCAGCCATGGGGTCGCTTGAAGGTTTACGTGTCGATTTTGCCATCGAAAACATAGGTGATGAAGAATACCGCCAAGCGTGGCAGAACTTGTACGAGCAGGGTCGCAACTTCAAGCTGTCGGCCAGATACAATTTCTAATTTTGATTGCTTGAAATAATAGCTAGCAATAAATAGCTAGCAGCAAAGCGTAAAACACTATTTTTAAATGGATTTAAACATTTTTTGCTCACAGGGGGAGGTGTTGGGGTCAACTAAGTGCTTGTGTGAAGCGAGGCTTAGTACAACACATCCCTTTTGTGGGTCGACCAAAGAGGGTTTCGAAAGAGTGTCAGTTGTCAGTTTACTACTTAAATTGTACTCACAGCATTCGGAACTAAAAGAATACATTTATCGATAGGACATCCAATGGAAAAAATAATCGAAGAGAAACTTACCGAAGAGAGCAAACTTGCTATTCGCTCCATGCTAAAGGATAGACCTGAATTGATGGCAGGCCAAATCGCAGCTGAGCTGGCAGTCACTGAATTGGAGGTAGTATCACAGCTTCCACAGGGGCAGTTTGCCCTTTTGTCATTGAGTGAGAAAGACAGTTTATTGGAAGAGCTGCCTACTTGGGGGCCGATGACCACGATTATCTCGGTTTCAGGCAGTATCTTCGAATTTAAAGGTGCTTTCCCTAAGGGAAAATATGCCCACGGTTATTACAACCTGATCACTAAGGGTGATGGCCTCCATGGTCACCTCAAGCTAGATGATATTAGTGCAATCGCACTACTCAGTCGTCCATTTAGAGGGCAAGAGAGCCACGCGATTAACTTTTTTGGTGCCAAGGGCGAAGTGGTGTTCAAGATTTATCTGGGAAGAGACAAGAAGCGAGTACTTATTCCTGAGCAGGTCAGTCGATTTAAACAATTAAAAGAACAGAGTAAGGCGTAGCAAGTGTTTGCCGCCTGAATTGAAAGTTTCAGGCGGAATAAATTAAACCGCTAAGCCTTTTCCCCTATTTGAGTGTAGAGATAATCATTATGTCAGAACAAAAAGCGTCAGAACAAAAAGCAGCACAAGAGAAAGCATCAGTAGACAAAGAGCTGAGATTACGCGAAAAATTATTGCCAGAAATTGAAGAGTTTAAGGCGAGCCGGAGCTCATTACAGCTGGCAACCAAAAATGCAGCGGGTGTGCCCAATGCCAGTTATGCCCCATTCGCACTTGTCGATGATGGTTTCTATATCTTGGTCAGTGAGCTTGCAAGACACGGCACTAACCTAAAAGAGTCATCTGAAGTCTCAGTAATGTTGGTTGAAGATGAGTCGGAAGCGAAAACCATCTTCGCCCGTAAACGTCTGACCTTCGATGCCCATGCAAGCATCGTAGACAGAGAGACTGAGACATTTACCAAAGGTGTTGCGGCGCTGTCGGCTCGTTTCGGTGAGATGATCGATAATCTATCGGTATTGAAAGATTTTAACCTGTTTAAGCTGACGCCTCATCATGGCCTCTATGTGAAAGGCTTCGGCCAGGCATTTAGCCTGACAGGCTCTGAGTTACTCGATGTGGATTGGAAGCGCGACGGCCATCACGGCGGCGCTCCAAAAGTTGAAGCTGAGATCGCTGAGCCAGCTTAAAAGTAACTTAAAAACCTTCTGATACAAACAAAACCCGCGTTTTAACGCGGGTTTTGTTATTCTGTTTTACTAAATTAATAAAAGAAGTTCATTTTCCGTTACTACTTCTCCATTGAGAAAACTTCTCCATTAAGACTACTTCTTCAGTAAGGATTCCCCTTGAGTCAAGATGCTTCTTCAGCCTCAACCATAAATACCGAGGCGAACAAATCGGCTAACTCTGTTTCCGCTTCGGCGCCAAAGAGTCCCAAGTCCCAAGTCCATCGGCGCTCAGTGCTGCCCTGGATCGCGACCTTTCTCAAACCCTATAAGGCGAGAGTCATCGCGGCTATCGTCTTCCTGTTTATTGGTTCCTTAGCCTGGCTCTCATTAGGCCAAGGTGTTCGACTTATGGTGGATGAAGGCTTCTTACAGGAAAATGGCAATCGTCTCAACGAGATCATCATACTGGTGATAGGTATTACTGCCTTGAGTAGTTCAGCTATCTTCTGCCGTTTCTATCTGATGACCTGGCTTGGGGAGCGGGTCAGCGCAGATATTCGTCTGAAGGTATATGACCATCTGCTCAAGCTGTCACCGGGCTTCTATGCCAAATTACGTACTGGTGAGGTGATCTCTCGATTTACCGCGGATTCAACTCTGCTTCAGTCTGTGGTGGGCTCCAGCCTTTCCATGGCGCTGCGTGCCAGTGTGACTGTGATTGGCGGCATCGTCATGATGGGGATCACCAGCATCAAGATGACGGGTTTGGTCTTGTTGGCTGTGCCTTTGGTATTGGGGCCTATTTTCTTCTTTGGCCGTAAGGTCAGAGAGTTATCCCGCAAGAGCCAGGACAGAGTCGGCGATCTTGGGGCCTATGTCGATGAAACGCTACACGAAATCCACACGGTGCAGGCATATTCTCACGAAGATCAGGACAGGGCCTTGTTTAGCAACAGGGTTGAAGCGGTTATGGATGCGGCAAGGGGCCGGATCTGGTATCGATCTGTTCTCATCGCTCTGGTGATGTTCCTCAGTATTTTTGCCATAGCCCTAGTGACTTGGGTGGGTGCCCATGACGTTATGTCCGGTGGCATGACGGGCGGTGAATTGTCGGCATTTATGTTTTATGCCGTGATGGTTGCCGGCTCAGTAGCCACCATCAGTGAAGTGATAGGCGAGATACAAAGAGCCGCTGGTGCTTCCGAGCGTTTGATTGAGCTTATCGAGACCCCTATAGATATTCCCACCGTAAATAATCCGGCGGAACTTCCGGAAAGGGTTCAAGGTGAACTCAAGCTTAACGGGGTGCGCTTTAGTTATCAAAGTATTCAGGACTCCCAGCTTAAACAAAAAGCGAAGACAGACATCGATGGTAGGTTAGCGCTTACTAATGATGAGGAGGTGATCAGAGGTCTGGATATTCATATTCATCCAGGTGAGAGAGTCGCCCTGGTTGGTGCCAGTGGTGCGGGTAAGAGCACCTTGTTCGAGTTGCTACAGCGTTTCTACTGTTTAAATGGCGGCACCATAGAGCTAGATGGTATCGATATCGCGCAACTTAAGCCCCAGACACTACGTCAGCAATATGCTCTGGTGCCTCAGGAATCGGTTATCTTTGCTACCAGTGTGCTAGAAAACGTGCGTTACGGCAGATTAGATGCCAGTGAGGAAGAGGTGATTAAAGCCTGTGAGGCCGCGCGAGCCCATGAATTTATCTGTGAGTTTAGCAATGGCTATCAAACCTACCTTGGCGAGCGCGGGGTGAGGTTATCCGGTGGCCAGAAACAGAGAATCGCCATCGCCAGAGCTATCTTGGCCGACAGGCCGATACTCTTACTCGATGAAGCCACCAGTGCATTGGATGCTATCAGTGAACATAAAGTCAAACAGGCGTTGGACAGCTTAATGGTGGGTAAGACGACCTTGATCATTGCTCATAGACTAGCGACAGTACTCAACGCCGACCGTATTCTGGTGATGGACAAAGGCCAGTTAGTGGCGAGCGGTACCCATCAAGAGTTGATGCAAAGCAGCGAGCTTTATCGAGAATTTGCTAGTTTGCAATTGATAACAGAGACTTAAAACTTGTCGGATAACAAATAGACTTAACTTGTCTGATAACAAGTTTCAAATATCCTTTAGAGTGGGTTCATTGGACTGGTTTGGTATTTGCTTGGTTTGCTGAATACCTTATCTTCATGGTTATCTTTAGCCTGCGGCTCGCTAAATGTGCAAACACTTCTGTGGCACGCCGCAAGCACAATCCCTGTGGGCTCTGCGACATCATCCCTGATGTCGAAGGTCACAGCCGCGTTCACACCTGTTCTGGTTTCGAGAAAGTTGCTTCTTCTATTTTGAATTTTACTGACTAGAAACACGTTTCTGGACAAAAACATGCTGACTTGTCGGATCACAAGTTACTCAAGTATCTTTTGAGCTGGGTTCATTGGGCTGGTTTGATACTTGGATTAGCCTGCTGAGTACCAAAGCTTCATTGTTATCTATTGCCTGCGGCAAGCTCACATGTAGATACCTCTGTGGAACGCAGCAAGTACAGTCCCTGTAAGCTCTACCAAAACATCCATGTTTTGGAAGCCCACAGCCGTATCTACATCGGATTATTCATCTCTTCGATTGGAGCTTAAAGGTACTATCTAAACACGTTTTTGGACAAAAGCTTGTCAGAGTTAAAAATCTAGAAATGAGTAGTGGCATTAGAAAAAGTATAGCGTTCGGATATACGATAACGCCCCTGAACTGGGGCGCCTGGTTAGCTAACGAGCTCCGATTACACCAGCTTTTTCTGAAGATAGTGACGCTGATGATTTTCGTAATAACCATCAAGTGACCCAACAATTTCATAGCCCTGCTTTCTGTAAAATCCCAGAGCTTGAAAACTGAATGTGTCTAAGGTGGACGCAACACACCCTTTATCAATTGCCTTGCTTTCAGCAGCAGACAACACTTTGGAGCCTAAATCCCTACCACGGTGCTCTTCGCTGACCCATAAGAACTCAACATTAAGCCAATTCCCGAAGATTTTGCCCGTTAAACCGGCAATAATCTCCTCGTTATCATTTCGGATGTAAACAGATACGGGTGACCACTCTTCGCTGACAAACTGAGAGTTATATGCTCTTGTGGCCTTGATAACAAATTCGTCGTCTTCTTGCCTTGGCTGAGTGGTAGTTGTTAGTTCCATTTACTTCCCTTGAGTCAGCTAGCATTTATATAGTGCGCATGCTCATATCATAAACCTATTATTTAAACTTCACCTTAGAGAAGGTGTTGATTTATAAACACTCTAACAAAGTTGTACTGAATAAACGATCACAAAAAAATGAAAAGTGAGCATTAATATTGATGTCTAGCCTAAAGTAGCCAGTAACTGTCACTTATTGATTAACCAAAGTAGTTCAATTGGCTCGTCACTATTCTGTCCTGCTCATCGCCTGTAACTCGAAAGGGGCATAAACGTGCCAGGAGAAAAACTGACACGAACCTGTCGGATAGGCGGCACTTGTTGCCAAGTGCCGCCCTCCTAAGAACCCAGCGTGCAACTTTCACTGCACTGGGCTCAAGCCTCCACTAAGGCGTGTTACGTTACCCAGCTACCTACATTACATTGCAGCTAGAGCAGGTTCGAACCAAGAATTACGACTTTGCTTTTTCGGTTTCCTCTTTACCAAATAGGCTAGATATTGAGGATCGAATGGCGTAGCAGCACTCCTGATTTTCACATGTCTCTTTATCGGCGTTTGAGCGATCTGAACCAGATTAAAATGGCAGTCCATGTTGGCGATTTCCTGCCAGCCGTGGAATTGCCACCCACCTATGCGATTCATGTAGTATTTTCGACGTACCCAGTCTTTGCTTTTCGTTAGGTGACGCCTTACCGCCCATCGCCATAACAACCAGAAAAGTTGATGGCCTACATAATCGAAAGTTCGCTTTGCCACACAATGACGATAATAATTCGCCCATCCTCTCAGCTTCGGATTCAAAATCTTAATGAGATCGTTTACTGGAATAGTTGCGTGCTTTTTGACGAGTTCGCGTAAGTTACTCAAAAATGATAATACATTGCTCTTACTTGGTTTAATAAGCAGTTTGCCTTTGTACTTCCTAAGATTGAATCCCAGAAAGTCAAAACCATCATCAATATGAGTGACATGCGTTTTCTCTTCAGAAAGTGTTAAGCCTCTTTCTTGTAGAAAACCAATTAGCTGCGGTTTGATTTCGTTAAGTAGGAACTGCTGTGAAGTCCCCGTTATTACAAAATCATCTGCGTATCCGATGAAGTTGACCCTATCACCTGTTTTACGAGCAATAGACTTAACCAATTGTTCTAACCCAGCAAGCGTGAGCAGCATCAGAGTAGGAGATATTATCCCACCTTGTGGTGTCCCTTCTGCTGTTTTATAGAACAATCCTTTGTCAACAAAACCACACCCAAGCCATTGTTTCAGCATTCGTTTATCTAATTGAATGTTATCGATAAGCCATTGATGACCAATCTTATCGAAACAGGCTTTGATGTCTCCCTCAAGAACCCATTGGCTAGAGTTTTTCTGACACAAGCATTTGAAGCATTGCGCGATGGCATCGGCAGTACTTCGGTTAGGTCGAAAACCATAACTGTTTGGGTCGACAATGGTCTCAGAGATAGGCTCTAATGCAAGAAGGTGGAGGGCTTGTTGCGCCCTGTCTATCATGCAAGGAATGCCTAGGGGTCTGAGTTTGCCGTTTTTCTTGGGGATATAGATACGCCTGAGCGGTTTAGCTTGGTAGCCTTTTCTGCTCAGTTGATTGACCGCCGCCATACAACGGACATCGGTATTCCAGATGATGCCGTCTATTCCTGGCGTTTTACTGCCTTTGTTTTGAGATACTCGTTTAACAGCAAGAAGCTTTGCTGCTTTTGAGTGAGTTAGTATCCACTGCAAGGCTTTCGCTCTGCCGCGTTTACCTTCTCGGGTTGCTTTTGCAATGCGCATTTGAAGCTTTAATACGTGCTGCCCAATCGCCGCCCAGTTAATGGCTTGCCATTGAGCCTCGTCAGGAGAGGCACTAACTTCTGTTGAAGCTACCATTTGCGTTTCTCCTTGAATAAAGTTCCTCAAATCATCTTGCAACGGGAGACCAGCTAGAAGTATTCTGGTCAAGCACAACTGGACACCTGACTTTGTAACTTTTCATAGTTGCTCGGTGTTAAATCACCTAGCGTAGTATGTAACCGCTCATGGTTGTAATACCTAATATATTCCTCAACATCTTGCTTCATTGACTCTCGTGTTAAATGAACTACATTCAACAGCCATTCGTGCTTTAAACTACCAAAAAATCGTTCAACGACAGCATTATCTAGGCAAGCGCCAACACTGCTCATAGAAGGTGTCATTCCGCTCTTTGTTAGCAAGCTTTGGAATTGCTTACTCGTATACTGCGAGCCTCTGTCACTGTGAAATAAAACACCGCAGCCTGGTTGACGAAGTGTTATAGCCACCTGTAATGCACGTTCAACCAAGCTGACGGTCATTCGTTTCGAGATACTCCAGCCAATGATTCGTCTAGAGTGTAAATCCATAACAATAGCTAAATACATCCAGCCTTCGTTAGTTCTCAGATAGGTGACATCACCTGCCCAAGCTTGGTTAGGTTCAGCAGGGTTAAAGTTCTGGCTCAGCACGTTATCTGCAACACTATCACTGTGTTTTCGCTTAGTCGTTACTGTATAGGCTTGGCGCTGAGTCACCACTAAGCCAAGCTTTCGCATGATAGAGCGAGTGCGATAACGGCCGATGATATAGCCTTCTTCACATAGTTTTTTGGATAACTGACGTGAGCCTAAGCTGTTACGACTGCGCTTGAAAAGGCGCTTTGCCGTACGATACAGTTTTAGCTCATTTTCGCTAATAATCTTAGCGGGCCTAGATAGCCAATCATAGAAGGCACTACGGCTAACGTTCAGCACCTTACAAACTGTTTTTATTTCGAATTGAGAGCGGTTGTCTCGAATATACCGAAACTTTACTTCATTTCTTTCGCGAAGAAGGCACTGGCCTTTTTTAATATTTCTTTCTCTACGCGAAGCTGCTTAACCTCTTTTCTTAGGGCTAAAAGCTCGGCTCTCTCATCTGAAGTTACGTTAGAACTCTCTAGCTCTTCAGCCTTCTGTTTCCAGGTATAGAGCAGGTTGGATGAGACACCAAGCGCGTCTGCGGCTTGTGGAACGCTATAGCCTTGTTCGGTTATTAAGCATAAAGCTTCTTCTTTAAACTCTTTGGTATAAGTTCGGTACTGTCTTTTCGTATTCATGCTCACCTCGATTGATAGTTCTATTATCCACAATCATGGTGTCCAGATCGATTAGACCAGAATAGGGATTCCAATGTCAGAGCAACGATTAATGCAAGCACTATTCAACCAGCAACGGATACAAATAATGAGTCTTGGGGTGCATCACGGTGAGGCCCCTCCGCCACATGAAGCGCAACACTTTATACCCTACGCCGCATTCAAATGCTGCATAAATATGTCGTAAGGTGAATAATATCCGAGGGAAGCCCTCCCTCTCGTATTCAATATATGCTCTATTTTCGCTATTTCTTCTTCTGTTACCAAATTAAAATCCGTTCCTTTAGGTAAAAATCGCCTAATTAACCCATTGGTATGCTCGTTTAGCCCTCGCTCGCAGGAGCTATATGGCTTAGCGAAGTAAAAGTCTGCATCCATCATCTCGGCTATGGTTTCATGTCCTGCAAACTCGGTCCCGTTATCTGCTGTGATGGTTTTAAAATCATAAAATGTTGAGCCGTAAACGTCTTCAAAGCCTTTGATAACGGCATCTGCACTCTTATTCTTTATCTTTCTTATAGTCACTACTTTTGAGGATTTATCGACTATAGTCAGTAAGTTAGACTTATGGTCTTTACCTACCACCGTGTCTATCTCTACGTGACCTATTTCTGTCTTTTCATCAGCAATCTTAGGCCTTTCGCTGATATCTACGCGATTTTTAATCGTTAAGCGAACCGTTCCTGAACGTTTATAAGCCTTACCTCGATGTGGAAGTTGCGCTCTAAGCGGCTCTCCGTTGACCTCTAGGTGGCTTATGTAGCGATAGATTGTATTCTCACTGATAAACCTCTGATGCTTCACCCGTAACTCTCCACTTATGACATCAGGAGAGGTATGTGTGCTTAAGCGTTCTCGGATATATGAATCTATAAACGCATCAACACCTTTGAAAGCTTTGCCTTTACTGGCTTTAGTACGCCGAGCCTTTGATAAGTTAGTCGCTGCACGATGTGAATATAAGCCCTGAAAGTCACTTGGAGTGTTACGTCTAACCTCTCTTGAGATGGTGCTAGGGCTGCGAGCCAGTTCTTTAGCTATGCAACGTATCGATGTATTGTCAGTCCGCCGCTTTTCGATATAAAAGCGATCTTCAGTCGTTAAATGTTTTGCGCCCATAACCCCATCTTATTATGTGAAATGCATGAATAAATATGCTCTAGTGATTATAAATCAAAGAGTTCCATGAGTGTTGCATTTCATGTGGAGGACGGGGCGGGGAAATTTAAGCTGGCTGTCTACTTGGACAGTTTTACTTGACCATTACACACGTTAAGTTTGTTGCGCCTTTGTTGTTTGCGCGGTGCTTTATCGCGCTTAATTGTATCCATTACTGTACCCCCTTATGTTAAGGGTGAAGGTAAGGCCATGTGATTTTGTGTGGTTTTACATGAGTGGATAATATGTGAATTTAACTTGATGAGATGATTCAATCACATTAAATTTTAATCTAACTATCTATCTAACTAACTAATAAGTGGAATTTTCATGTTAAAAATAAAATTAACTAGTATCGCGTTAGGTCTATCCCTTGTAGTTTCTTGCTCTGCTTTTGCTGGAAACGATGTACAAGATTTTGCTGGAAACGATGTACAAGATTTTGCTGGAATTCATCCGGATCTTGATAAACTCGAAGAAATTAGAGTTCCGTCGTACGAAAGAAATCAGAATAATTACCCTGTTACACTTATAAACAATACATCGGACTATGTGCAACTGGTGTCGCAGTTCTATAACGAATACGGCGATCTTATTAGTGGTCCTCAGATAATTGCTTCGGCTAATTCGTCTAAATATATCTACCTTCATCAATTCGGAACTTTAAAGGGTGTTACAGTTTTAGGTAACTTTGGCGCGTCGACGTGTCCAGAGATGTCTATCTCATCAGGACATACTTACATAACGTACACTGTTAAAGAGAACGGATCTTGCCACCCCTAACGTAAGCGGGTGATTATCTACACCTAACCTTTGTGTCATAACAAAAGCATATTCTTGATAAGCTGATAGCGCTTAATCGTGGTGAACAGCTGCGTTAATGCCCAGCCAAGCAGGAGCAATGTGCATGTCATTTGATACGTGAAATGCACTGGTTCAAGATTTCATAGATGGCATAGTTTTCAACTAGCCTATCTGCGGAACATCCTCCCGTTATTCAATAACGGGAGGATGTTCATTCTGCTCTAGGCCTTCGGTTCCGGAGATTGCGCTCTGACGCAAAAATTCTAAACATCACACAGGAAAGTCATCCATCACCTCATCATATTTGTCTTGAGCATCGGCTAAACTCAGTTTTGAGGGTTCTCTGACTAAAAGAACGGTTTGTCACCACGCTCCTCTGTAACCCATAGTATCAAGGTCTACAGGCTAACTATGGACTTTTCGATGAAATGGCGCAAAACCCTTCTTACCAAACCAATAGAATGGTATAACCATTCTATTGGTTTGGTAAGATTATGGATAAAGAATGGAGGTTAGTTTTTCCTTTGGCCACATATTAAATGAATCTGAGCGAGAACCGAACATGAAAATCCCTTTTTTAAGTAATTGTTGAAAGCCACTGAAGTTTACAGAAATTAGTGATTCCACGCAAAGACGCGTAGAGCCTATATTTTCCTTAATTGGTTACAAATTGTATCAATTGTTAAATATAACTTTATATTATGATGTTGAAGTGAGACTATTTTTATAGTGTATTCCATGCGATCCACTTTTATTAAAAGGTGTTTAATAGTAGGTGTTAAATTCGAACATGATTATACACCTACTGTATACTTACTATTTCAAGTAATATTAACCTGTGCAGAAGACCTGTTATATCTGAATATAAGTAGTAGATATTAATAGAATGGGTAATTAATTACTCATTCGGTGTCGCGTATTAGTTTCAGATATAGGAACTCGCTATGGTATGTATAATCAAATTTATAAACGAGATTAGTTAAAATATAGTACTGTTGGATAAATCTACGTTAATAGGCTTATTTTAGTAAAATGAAATTTCTTACCATGCTCCTCTGTACGAGAGCGTAACTTTTAGTTAACATAAAATGGATGTCTATATGAAAAAAATTATTATGCCTGTTGTCTTGTTATGTATATCGAGTAATGCTTGGTCTTATTCTTTCACTGAAGATTGTGCTAAATTTGGTGGTACACTTATATCAGATACAAGAATTTCAAGTGTTTATGCTCATGTTGATCACCGATTTCCAGACAGTACCGTTAGGGAACGCGGCATTGTTGCAATAATAAATCAGTCAGAACCTAGTGGATATAGAGTTAATGAAATACATAAAGATCTAACGAAAACGGTTCAGAGTGCTTTTCTTCTTAACCAAAAAGTAAATGCTTGTGTAACTGAGAGTAACCATACACTTTTAGCCCTTCAATTAATCAGGGATTAATTATGGTGATGGGGCTAAGTTAATTACTAGATCCTTAATGTGATGTGTTTCTATAGTGCTTCTCGAGGTTTGTAAAATACCTTGCCTGAACACCACACATCTAAGTAAGGTGATAAAAATGTAGAAACAACATAGACCTCATCTCCATTTTGTGATGCCACTTAATTTGTTGTAGCATTTCCTTTCTTCTAACTGTAGGTAGATAATCATTAACGAAATCAGTTTCAATGCTTAATAGTTCTTCTCTTTGCAAGTCAAGGTTATAGCCTAGTTCGTAGGCACATCCGCAGCATCTATGCCTGCCAGCACCACCTTGGTCGAGAGGAAGTGCTTCAATAGCCTTGATAAACCCGAGGTGACTATATATGGTCATTTGACAGCAATTGCTATTGGATTTAGTAAAAAAATTATTCATATAGAGGTAAGTTGACATGCGTTCTAAAATAAATATATGCAGTGTAATACTGCTATCTTTTTATTCTGGTTATGGATTTACTGCGCCATCTGATGATTTACCTTTTGGTCAGTATGAGCTTTCTATGGGTGCTAGACCATCAGCACCATATGAAAATTTGATAAATTATAATTCAGATTTAACCACACAGGGGCGTGGTCCCACTTATACTGTGGACGTTTCACGGCATCATATTATTCCTTATAATCGGTTGAGAGGATTTTACAATAGAGTTGCTGAAATGAATAGGTTGCGGAACCTAAAGGGTTTTTTTAACTCATATGCAAATAACTTACACTTTTTTGCCGGGAATGGTGGAGTAGATTGCGAATCTTTAGGCAATGATTTAGTGGAGGCTGGAAATTTGGCTATGTCTCAGGGGTATGGTACGGCAACCCCAGGAGGGGAAACATATGCATTAGGCTTTGATACTTTCAATCAGTTCTATGCCTGGCTTCCTGGAAACCTTTTTATTGGTCCTAATAATCGGGAAGATGATCCAAATAATGCTTTTGAAAGCAATGTAGGGGTAGTTGTTGGCACAACAAATTTTCAAATTCTATCGAGACTCAATAGAAATATGGGGCTCTTTATAGATAATAATGATGATTCTTTATTACCTTCAATTTCTGCTGATTTAAGTAGAATAGCAAGGCGTAGAACTGTTTATCAGCTAAACCCTAGTGATTGGGAGCGAGGGAACGGTAGTTCATACCGCCTCCGAACTACTCAAGAGCGTAGAAGTGTTGACTCATCATTATTAATAAAATCGATACCTTCAGAAATTATCACTCTTTATTCAGATACATGTGATTCATATACTCCTACATTTAGTCATATACTGGACTCTGTCCTGATGATTATTAACGAAGATTGATTCTTATATCAGTTCTATTTCTGCTTCACTTTATTATGCCCACCAAAAAACCAATAGTTACAATATAAATATTGGTTTTACTTTCGCTAACAAAAATAAAGTGGGCGTGAATTTTCTTGTTGTACTAGACGCTGACTCTTCTACACAAATCCGAATGAGATTGAACTTTTGGCATGGTTCAAATTCACTGAACACATTCAGGCTAATTAGGACAGATTCTTACTTCTGGTTTACTATGCTCACATCGGCATGGTTCAAAAAAGGCACATTTTACTGAACACTAGGCAAACGGAAATCTACCCAACAATCGGGCATAATCTGGCTTGGTAACAGCTGGTTTTTAAGCGGCTTGGGCTCTTCTGCGTTTCTTGTTGGTTAAAATGCGAACATTCTATACCCCTGCAAATCCAACACTAACCTCTGGAATAATGATGGCTCTAAGTACAAAAGCGGTAAAAAACGACAATTCAGGCTATATAGAGCATTGATAAATAACAATTTATTTGTCACGTTTTGTCGTTCAAAAACGATCTTCCATAATTTGTATGTTATCCCCTTTGAAGATCTATTAATTGAGCAATTATCGTGGATCAATAAAGAATACTGGTGAGCTATAGGTTTAAAAAAACGGTCGTTTTTATGAACTCTTGTATTCCTAGAACTTTTAGCCTAAATCCCTCATTAATTGGGTCTATAAAACACGTTTAAGTAAACATAGTTCAGTTTATTAATTTTTAATGCGTTTATTAGACTCTGCTTCCGATCGAAATTACGGTACATTCGACGAAACGAACTATTGAATAAATATTTTAAAAACCTCAACAACTAACTTATGTTTATCATATAGTTAAGTTGTGTGAGTTGACGTTTTATACCGCTTTTGTACTTAGACCCTTTAGAGCAGACTACCGAAAATCAACGAATTGAAATTCAAGCGGCTGGATTCAGTATTGAGAACCATCGTATTCTTGAAGAAAGTATCAGCGGCTCAGTCGCGGCAAGCGAACGCCCTGAATTTATCAGGCTTCAAGATCGGATGGAGGTTGGGGACGTCCTGGTCGTGACTAAACTTGATCGACTTGGACGTAATGCGATGGATATCCGTAAAACGGTTGAGCAATTAGAAGCCGTTGGGATCCGCGTACATTGTCTGGCGTTAGGTGGTGTAGATCTCACTAGTCCAGCTGGAAAAATGACTATGCAGGTGATCTCTGCAGTTGCGGAATTTGAGAAGGACTTATTAGTAGAAAGGACTCATGCGGGGATAGCGAGAGCAAAAGCACAAGGGAAGCGGTTTGGCAGGCCTCCTTCATTGAATGAAGAGCAACAAATGGAAGTACGACAAAGCTTGGAGAATGGTGAAAATGTTAGTGCTGTAGCTCGCCAGCATAGCACTACGAGGCAAACCATTATGAGAATAAGAGCTGCAAGTTCGAAGTCATGAGTAGTGCATCTTATGTGGAAAATTAGCATAGACACAAACTGACTATGGATTCACACAAAACCCATTTAAACGTAGAAGAACAGCTGAGACTAAATTTACAGGCTGTTCAGTTTGTTAGACTTTATCGTTTCCTACATGGTCTGATTCGGTTCTTTCCAATCCATTATAATTTCTAATGCTAATAAATGGTTAGTGATATTCATCGAGGAAAGTTAGTTCTTTCCTTGGTTGATTTTTGGGCTATGTGCCCCCATTACTCTATTAGGCAACAATGTGTAGAAATTAGGGGATAAAATGGCAACGAATCACACTATTTTTATAAGTCACTCATGGGATCATACCGACGACTTAGATAACCTTAGAAGACTCTTAAATGATAGAGGTTATTTTAATGTAGAGTTTAAGGAAGTTTCAAGGTATGAGCCTATAAACTCCGATAATGCAGCCTATATCAAAACAAAACTTAGGGAAAAAATACAAAGTTCAGGAATCGTCATTGGCTTAGCAGGCATTTACGCTAGCCACAGCCCTTGGATGGAATGGGAGCTTGATTATGCTCTATCAATAAACGTACCTGTTATTGGTGTAATTCCATGGGGGAGAACTCGTAGTTCTAATACAGTCACAGATCGGTCTATCGAAGATGTTAATTGGAACACAGAAAGCATTGTTGGGGCTATTCGCAGAAATAGCCTTTAATACAGTTAAGGCCATTAAGTGATGATTCTTAATGGCCTCATTCTTTATGTGTGTTGTCTTGCTGCCCACTGAGTATGCTCTCTTGAAAAAGCTAATTCAGCATTATTAGTATATTCAGATAGGGCTGATTCGGTTTCGATATCTTCTGATTGATTGCGGATAATGCCTATTTCTTGAGCCGTTAAAGAGTAAGCAGAAGCTAATTCACTGAATTTTTTAATCTGCATCCAACCTATTGCAAAGGAAGCTATCACTACAAAGACATCTGTAGGCCAAAGTTCCCATTCAGGGAAGGCTATTCTGAGTAGAACGCTTGTTAAGGCTAAAAATTGTGCAGCAATCAACGCTATAAACCACCTTTTGTGCATTCGTTTATTATAAGCTGCTTTTTTTGTGTACCAAAGGCGTTGATCATCTACTCGATGTTCCACATAAAAATCTAACCTTTCTTTAGTGCTAAGCATTCGTATTCTATTCATTTCTGATGTTATTTGATCACCAGTATCCTCATGCTCACCAATTGATTCTCCTAGTTCCCTATTATTTTTGAGTATGTTGGACAGCATAGATCTAAATTCAGATTTGGGGATTTGAATCCTACTAGCGTCCTCAAACGGTGTAGCTCTCATCGAATATCTCCAAGTTGAAGTTTTGATTGATTCTGCGACTGCTCTTCCGTTGTACCAGGTTTTCTCGTATTTTTTCACACCAAGAAAAATTGAAATACTTAAAGCGCCAATTTAGAACAATGCCATGATGGTGCTGTAGATCCCATTCGGTATAACAAATATTGCTAGTACTGTTCCAGCAATGAGCATAAATGCATGGATCTTGGAAAGATTGAGAAAGCTTTTCTGAGCAGTATTAGATGCTGAGTCCGCAACTATATATAAAGAGGGGAAACTAATATCGAGGTTATTCATAGCATGAAGTAGGCAGTTGTTGGATGGCGATTTTACTTTATATGATGTAACTTAGTTAAACAAATTTTCATTAGACTATTGATAAATAAAACTAATGCTTCGTTTCCTATCACCTCACACCAAGGCCGCTAATAATGTGGCCTTGGTGCTTTATCACTTGCCATTTTGAAAAATAACACCCAGTATAAACGCAAATTGATAACTATATCTGCGTTTATGAATGGTAGACCACTGGTTAATGGTGAACTGTATGAGCCACTGATTAGCCGAAACTTTGGCCGAACAACAGAACTAAAACACCGAAATAAATTACTCTTGCTAATGGCTGGCGTTCTCGGCTTGAGAGAGCTTGAACTAACTCTGGTAACTGTGAGTGTCTTTATTGCTCCTGACGGCACGTTTAACGAGTTTGCGGTATTACCTGATACGATCACCCGTGATGGTGCAGAGCGTCCTATTGTACTGGCTAACGATGAACTAAAAAGGGCATTCGAAAAGTATATTAAATGGCTGATTGAGTTTGGGATCAATACTATGCCTAACAAGCACTATTTGAGTCTAAACCCAAACGCTCCCTTATTTGTCGATGACAATTTAAAGCCGTTCACTGTGCAAAATCGAGGGGAAAGCATTAGCCCGCACGCAATGAACAAGCTGTTAGACCAATTAATTAAAAATGCTGGGCTTTGGGATGCAGGAGTTCGACGGCTTTCACTGGTCAGAACGTGCGTGATTGAGTCATACCGATCTGGCATGAGTACCAATGACATTATGATTACCACGGGGTTTAGTGATGATTCTATCAGTAAGATCCTAGCTATGGATTACACAGCTTATAGCCCTATTGCAGAATGGTTTATTAAGCGCAAGGCGACTAAGCAGAAACGCCTTGAGAGCTTTAAAATAAGAAGAAAGTGGATGATATAAACGAAAAAACCCACAACAAAAGTCGTGGGTTTAATCTTGATCTTATATCTTTGGTGGGCTGCCGAAGCAGGAATATCCAAAGCTTACAAGCAAATAATAGAACAAAAATGACGGCTTCGTCAATATATATATCGACATAAGGACAGTTAATGCCATATCAAGCTATAGAGCAAACGTTATCTATCAGTCGCTTTGCGACCTATCGAAATGCCGTTGTAAACCACACTGGAAACGATTGTGTTCGTACAGCACTAAGTCTATATGAATGGAATGCAAAATTAGCCGCTGGTTTCTTTGTTCCTTTGCACATTTATGAGGTGACATTACGGAACGCTATAAGCGATGCGATTAGCCAAAGGTACGGGGCTGACTGGCCGACAAATGATTTCTTTCTCAATAGCTTAACAGACAAGAACAAACGAGCTATTACCTCATTGTATAGAGAGCATGGATATCAAGGTGTAGGGAAGCTCCTACCTGAAGTTAAGCTTTTTTTCTGGGAGGAAATGTTTACACGAAGGCACGATGGTCGTATCTGGAAGCCATATATTAATAATATCTTCCCTAATGCTGCTCACTTGACTGTTCAACAAATCAGAATGCAGTTAAAAGATGCTTGTTTCATAATTCGTAAACTGCGGAATCGAATAGCGCACCATGAGCCGATATTTAATCAAACTAGTCTTACTGATGTTTACCCTTTGATATCTACCACAGTTGCCATGCGTTGCAATGAAACGCATAAATGGTTAAACCAACTAGAAACCGTGAACGAACTATTTGCGAATAGGGTGATATGACTTATAACAAATCGAAGCTCGCATTTAATAGAAAGCTACTGATTGCTACCTTGATAGATTCGAACATTGGTAGCGTTCCAATGCTGGTTGATGCAACAGGAATGAACCGTAGAACGGTACAAGAGGTTATAAATTCTCTTTCTGATGTTGATATTACCTGTCTAAGAGCTGGCTCAACAAAATCAGGATATTACTACATATCTGACTGGGGGCTGCTAGATAAAAATAAAGTCAGGAATAAGTTGCGGCACACTAATGATGTGTTAGAGTTTGTTTTAAATGAACAGATAATTTTGAATTTGATTAAGGGGTATTCTGGTCAAGCACAACTGGACACCTGACTTTGTAACTTTTCATAGTTGCTCGGTGTTAAATCACCTAGCGTAGTATGTAACCGCTCATGGTTGTAATACCTAATATATTCCTCAACATCTTGCTTCATTGACTCTCGTGTTAAATGAACTACATTCAACAGCCATTCGTGCTTTAAACTACCAAAAAATCGTTCAACGACAGCATTATCTAGGCAAGCGCCAACACTGCTCATAGAAGGTGTCATTCCGCTCTTTGTTAGCAAGCTTTGGAATTGCTTACTCGTATACTGCGAGCCTCTGTCACTGTGAAATAAAACACCGCAGCCTGGTTGACGAAGTGTTATAGCCACCTGTAATGCACGTTCAACCAAGCTGACGGTCATTCGTTTCGAGATACTCCAGCCAATGATTCGTCTAGAGTGTAAATCCATAACAATAGCTAAATACATCCAGCCTTCGTTAGTTCTCAGATAGGTGACATCACCTGCCCAAGCTTGGTTAGGTTCAGCAGGGTTAAAGTTCTGGCTCAGCACGTTATCTGCAACACTATCACTGTGTTTTCGCTTAGTCGTTACTGTATAGGCTTGGCGCTGAGTCACCACTAAGCCAAGCTTTCGCATGATAGAGCGAGTGCGATAACGGCCGATGATATAGCCTTCTTCACATAGTTTTTTGGATAACTGACGTGAGCCTAAGCTGTTACGACTGCGCTTGAAAAGGCGCTTTGCCGTACGATACAGTTTTAGCTCATTTTCGCTAATAATCTTAGCGGGCCTAGATAGCCAATCATAGAAGGCACTACGGCTAACGTTCAGCACCTTACAAACTGTTTTTATTTCGAATTGAGAGCGGTTGTCTCGAATATACCGAAACTTTACTTCATTTCTTTCGCGAAGAAGGCACTGGCCTTTTTTAATATTTCTTTCTCTACGCGAAGCTGCTTAACCTCTTTTCTTAGGGCTAAAAGCTCGGCTCTCTCATCTGAAGTTACGTTAGAACTCTCTAGCTCTTCAGCCTTCTGTTTCCAGGTATAGAGCAGGTTGGATGAGACACCAAGCGCGTCTGCGGCTTGTGGAACGCTATAGCCTTGTTCGGTTATTAAGCATAAAGCTTCTTCTTTAAACTCTTTGGTATAAGTTCGGTACTGTCTTTTCGTATTCATGCTCACCTCGATTGATAGTTCTATTATCCACAATCATGGTGTCCAGATCGATTAGACCAGAATAAGAATCGCTTTCAGCCTCTGTGGAGCATAACTTTAAAAACTATGATGTAAGCATAAAAATCAATTACACTTGCGTTCGTCCCTTTATTCCTTGAGTGTATAACCACTATTTTTTGAGAGTCTCATGATCAAGAAAATGATAATTTCAAACATTTCAAACATTTCAAACATCTCAAACATCTCAAACATCACTTCATCGACTAAGTTTTGGCAGAACAAAGCGATTTTTAGTGTGGCCTTTTTGATGGCTATGACTTCGGTCGGCCCAGGATTTCTTACACAAACTGCCGTATTTACTAATATATATAAGATAGATATGGCCTTTCCTGTCTTCGCCTCAATCTTTATCACTTTTGGTATAGTGATGAACTTATGGCGCATCATCGGGGTTTCAGGTCTTCGAATTCAAGATATAGCTAATAAAATTATACCGGGTGCAGGCTATTTCATTGGTATTTTACTTGCGCTGGGTGCTGTGGCATTTAACTTCGGTAACATCAGTGGCGCAGCGCTGGGTATAAACGTATTAATGGGCGTTGATACCATATGGGGAACATTGTTCACAGGGATTGTCGGTTGCTTACTATTCGTGGTTCATAATGCATCAACACGCATGGACCAAATGGCACGATATTTAGGCATTTTTATGATTATCTTAATAGCCTACGTGGCCATGACATGCCTTCCCCCTATGGGAGAAACGCTAACCTCCGCGATATCCCCAACGGACATAGGGGATTTATTGCTACCCACTTTGATAATTGTGGGAGGGGCTGTGGGAGGGTATTACACAGGAGCACAGCGTTTGGTTGATATTGGCCTGCAAGGAAAAGAGAATATTGGCACCATTAAAACTGCGGCCTGGGCTGGGATCACGATTGTCGTTGTTATTCGAATTTTACTCTTCCTAGCCATATTCGGTGTGATAGCAACAGGTGCTGTGTTGGACTCAGCTAATCCTGCTGCTAATGCATTTTATCAAGGTGCAGGAGAAGTGGGCTACTATATCTTCGGCTTGGTACTGTTTGTTGCTTCGATTACCTCAGTAGTCGGTAATTCATATATGGCCATTTCATTCATTAAGACGCTATTTCCAGTAGTTGCGCGTAATGAGAAGGCTTGGTGTGTGGGTTTTATAGTACTTACCAGCATAGGCACGGTGATGATGAACATGCCTATCTTATTGTTGATGTTGGCAGGCTTGGTAAACAGTCTCATTCTTCCTGTAGTTTTGGCATTTGTGCTTGCGGCAACAGGTAGAAAGGATATCGTAGGTGATTATAAGCATCCAGTTTATTTGTCTGTAATAGGTATTGCTATTGTCTTGGTGATGGCCATTGCGAGTTTTAGCAATATTGGGCATTTTGTCAGTAAGTTCATAAGTTAAATTGCGAGCGGTTTAACTACGCCCTGCGGAGGGGGATTAGCAATTTTCGGGTTGTAATTTGGGTTCTGTCGCAAACAGAGATCGGGCCGCTATAAATTGAGGGGACGGACTTCCTCAGACACAACTAGGCCGCTAAAGAATAAAATTGTTCCCATGGGGTCATAATTTCAGTGGTGTCCATTTGCCCCTGCTTAATCATGGACCAAAGTTCAACGCCTGCCAGGCCCCCGTTCGTAATGCGTGTAACCAGGTGTCACTTTGAATTATGAGGGTGATAATGTCTTAAGAATCAATAGTTAGATGAGTTCTTGGGATTTTGATTTTTAAGACGAGTTTTGAGATAAAGAGAGTCAAGATTTATGGGAGTCTTAATCTTATTTTTGTAAGTCTCGAAAAACGTTAGTTTTTTGAGATGGTGCCTTAATTCGCTATTTCTAAAAATAGTGAGGTGACACCTGGTTACATGTATTACGAACCTACGCCGAATACCGTAAACGGGTGGTGATCTACACCTAACTCTTGTAGGGGTTAGTGACTAGAGTCTTTGTTACCGATACTTTTCGAGTAACTGAGATGGCCTCGCGTAAACATAAGACACTAGAACAATGGCTTGAGCTCATAGAGCTGCACAAACAAAGCAAATTAACGATTGTTGATTTTTGTTCCCAGCATCACCTTGTCGTTAAAACCTTTAGCCGCAAGAGAAGCGAGTTGATGAAGGCTAAAGAAGCATTTCATTCAACCTTTGTAAAACTCACGCCCAAAGCAGAGGCATTAGCGACAGAGCCACCACAAGAAGTGGCGGTGATTAATCTGGCCGTGGGGGCGATGTCATTGACGCTTCCGCTCAATACTGACCCACGTTGGCTAGGCCAGCTACTCAGGGAGTGCCGCTAGATGTCACTGTTCTCTGATATAGAGACCCTCTACTTGCATCGAGATGTGGTCGACTTTCGCAAGTCCATTAACGGCCTGGTCGTTATCGTCGAGCAAGATATGCAGCTATCACCGTTTTCAGATGCGTTATTTGTCTTTACCAACAAAGCCCGGGACAAGCTTAAAATCTTATACTGGGACCGAACAGGATTTGCACTGTGGTATAAGCGTCTCGACTAGGAACGCTTTAAATGGCCTTCGAGAATTGAATCTGAAACTCTGACCCTCTCTCATCAGCAGTTGCAATGGCTACTGCAAGGTTTTGAGGTGATGGGACATCAAAAACTGAACTATCAATCAACAGTACAGTAACCGATTGAAAATGTGGAGATAAATCGAACTAAATAAGCTGTAAATCATCGTGCTCATGGGGTGTCGTGGTATAATAACGCCATGAATAAAGCACCGGTAGAAACCAAGTTATCACCCCAACAGCTTCTGGCTAAATTGCTAGAGACTGAGGCGCTTTTAGCTGTAACGGAAAATAAATATCAACGTTTACTCGAACAGTTTCGTTTAGCTCAACATCACCGGTTTGGTAAAAGCAGTGAAGTGAGCCCAGAGCAAGCTTCGCTGTTTAATGAGGCTGAAGAGGAATGCGACAAGGATGAGTCTGCAGACGTTGAGACTCTCACCTATACCCGTAACAAACCCAAGCGTAAGCCGCTACCTGCAGAACTTCCTCGTACTGTTATTGTGCATGACATCCCTGATGAAGATAAGACTTGCGAGTGCTGCGGCCACGACTTACATAAAATCGGTGAGGATATCAGTGAAAAACTGGAGTTCGTGCCAACTAAAGTGGAAGTGCAACAACATGTCCGTCCAAAGTATGCTTGTCGCCATTGTGAGACTCACAACACGATAACCCCGATTAAGCAGGCACCAGTTCCACCATCACCTATCCCCAAGGGTATCGCAACGCCGAGTTTACTCTACCGCTAAATATCAATATCACATGCCGCTTTATCGTCAGGAAACTCAGTTTAAGCAATGGGGTATCCACCTCAGCCGCCGCACCATGTCAGACTGGATGATGAAAAGCAGTCAATTACTGCAAGTGCTGTACGATAAAATTAAATCCATCCTTATCAGGCTGCAAGTCCTGCATGCTGATGAGACCACGCTGAATGTGCTCTGTGAAGACAGGGCTAAATGTTACATGTGGGTGTACAGCTCTGGCACTGACTCGCCTGGAAATCATGAACAACCTAATATCGTGCAGTATGACTACCGCGTGAGCCGGCACGGCTATCATGCCGTTGATTTTCTCGATGGCTTCAACGGTTACTTGCATTGTGATGGTTATCAGGGCTATGCCCAGACCAAAGCGACCTTGGTCGGCTGCTGGGCACATGCCAGAAGAAAGTTCGTGGAAGCGCAGCGAGTCCAGCTGAAAGGTAAAATCGGGAGCAGTGACTGGGCCATCAACCACATCAAGAAACTCTACCGCCTTGAGATAAAGCTTAAAGGTAAACCCGCGGCAGAAAAATATCAACAAAGGCAAGAGGTCGCAGCCCCTTTGCTCAACACTCTCAAGGAGTGGCTGGATAAAGCGGTCATGCGTATCTCACCCAAAACCAAACTGGGTGAAGCCATTAGCTACACGTTAAATCAGTGGCCAAAACTGATGCACTATATCGAAGAGGGGCGACTCTCTATCGATAACAACCGCGCAGAGCGGGCCGTCAAACCCTTTGTGATGGGGAGAAAAAATTGGATGCTCTCCAATAAGGCCTCTGGTGCTCAGGCTAGCGCCGTGCTTTACAGTATTATCGAAACAGCCAAGGTTAACGGACTCATGCCCTTTGATTATATCAACCACTGCCTGACTCAGCTTGCCATAGCTCCTAATGAAGTCGAGTCCTTACTCCCTTCGTTAACCTCAACGTGTAGATCACCACACGCATACCGAATACCAGACATTTATCGTCTACAACTCTCATTTTTTTAAAATTACAGCTAAAAAGCAAGTGCGTTCCGCTGTTGCGTAACCAGCTTTGCATATTGCTGTTAAAGAGATGAGACAGGCAGAACTTTAGGATTATACAAACTCCTTTCACATTAGTTTTTATAAGGAAGAAATATTATTCAGCTTGCTTACCTTTTACTCTGCGAAACGGATAATGGGGCATAAACGTGTTACCAATTCAAGCTTAGACTTACCAATAAAATCCAAATCGAAGAAAGAACTAATCTTGTAAATCATCCAGTGTAGATGCAGCTGCGGACGTTGATGGCAGGGATGCCATCGTCGAGCCCACAAGGAAGTGCTTGCGGCGTTTCGCAGAAACCTCTGCATAGCCCCCGCTGGGAAGCGTTAGGTTGCAATGAAAGGTACGACTTTCAAACACAACCCAACATGAACTAAGCCAGAATATAAATCAGAAAATGCAACCAGCCTTCATTCGAAGGCCTGCTTAATCGTCTAACCAATCCATATTCGGTAATTCATCTAAATGTTGGTCATAACGCTTTGCATTAAAAGAAGCGCCATTTTTCATGACATCGAATACTTCGACACCCAGCGCGCAGGCCATCCATTGAATCGCTTCTTCACGGGGTGTTCCTGTCATGACTAAGCGCATCAAGGTTGCTTTTACCTTTTTGGGTTCACCGTCGGCGATCTGATTTTCGACAGTTTCAATTAATGTCTCTTCAGTCATGTAGCTGTCTTCTTGATTGTCCATTGTTACTGCTCTGTTATCTAGTTATCTACTGAATACCATTATGCCACATGCATAGGAAAAGATTGAACTTGTCAGGCTATGACGACATTATGTCTCTGTATACAGTCACTCTGACTTTCGGTTAATTCATAGATAGAAAATCATGTCGAAAATATTAAAACGGATTTTTATTTCGCTGAGTATCTCGGTTCTCATCTACCTGGGAATAGCCTCTGGGCTTGCCTATTTTGGTGGGTCTGATGCTACCGAAGGTAAGACTGCTTTGAATGGCGCTGTTATAAAGGGTACCGTTATAAATGAAACTGGTTCTATAAAACAAGGAGGCGCCGTGGAGCAAGGTATCGATTTTTCCGAGATGAAGCTCGACTATAGCGAGATGCCAGCGCTTCAGAGCTATACCGCTCGCGATGGGGCACAATTGGATTATCGCTATTATCCCAGTGGGTCCAATAAGGTCTTGGTTCTGCTCCACGGCTCGGGCTGGCACAGTCAGCAATTTTATCCTCTGGCCAAATATATCAGCGAGCAGGGGCTGGCTCAGGTGGTGACGCCGGATCTCAGAGGTCATGGCGTTAATCCTCAGAGGCGCGGTGATATTGATTATATCGGCCAGTTCGAAGACGATTTGGCGGATTTTATTGGCAAGTTAAAGCAAGACTCTCAGCTACAAAAAGATTTTAAGAACAGTTCGATTATCATGGGGGGGCATTCTTCCGGTGGCGGCTTAGCTATACGCTTCGCCGGAGGTGAATATGGAAATCAGGTCGATGCTTACCTGCTACTGGCGCCGTTCATCTACTATAATGCGCCGACGACGAGGCCAAATGCTGGTGGTTGGGCTAAGCCCTATACCGCGCGAATTATTGGTCTGAGTATGCTCAATAATATTGGCATTCATAGCTTAGATCACCTTACCAGCATCGAATTCAATATGCCCGAGGCGGTCCGCAACGGCACCGAGACGCTGGCTTATTCCTATCGCCTCAATAGCTCATTTGCCCCACGGGATTATGCCAAAGATTTAGGCGCCATCACTCAGCCATTACTTGTATTGGCTGGAAGTGCTGATGAGACTATGTTCGCCGATAAATACCAAGCGCTTATCTCAAGCAAGCTACCGGATAACGAAAAGGCAAAAGTGAAGGTACTATTCGGACTGAGCCATATGGGCATAGTCGTTAGCCCTGATGTCAGACCGGTAATCGAGGAGTGGCTAAGAAGGCTTTGATATGTAGGAGCTGCTTTAGCTGCGATATTAGATATTCATCTTACCTCTGTGCTTTAGCCGCTCAGCTCTCGGCTAAAGCCGATTCTAGTTGCCAGTTTTCAGCTTCCAGTTGGAATTTTTAAGTGGTAAGTCCTAAGTGGTGAGTTAAACATACAGACTTGATAAATGTTCGGGGCCAGCGAGTAAAAAGGGGCTAGATTGCCCCTGATTTTGTCTTGTCTCGAACTTATAGCTTTCTTTGCTTTGTCTTTAGCTCTGCTCCCGGCTAAAGCCGGTCCTACTTAGTTTTCCTTAACTCTCTTCTTAAAATCTTACCTACCGTGGATTTAGGCAGGGCAGACATAAACTCAATCTGTCTCGGCACCTTATAAGCGGTTAATTGCTCGCGGCAATAGGAGATGATGGTCGCTTTAGCGGCTTCGGTGTCACTATTTTGATCCGCCAGTACGATAACTGCTTTTACTGCTTCGCCGGCTCGTTCATCGGCTATGCCTATGACGGCACACTCGAGCACAGCTTCATGATTTGCCAGTACATCTTCCACTTCATTAGGGTAGACGTTGAAGCCTGAGACGATAATCATATCTTTCTTTCGGTCGACTATCTTGTGCAGACCATCTTGGGTGGCTAGCGCTATATCACCGGTCTTAAAATACCCATCCTCTGTCATCACCTTGGTGGTTTCTTTCGACTTGTTCCAGTAACCACTCATCACTTGAGGGCCTTTTACTGCCAGTTCGCCAGTCTCGCCCTGAGGCACTTCGTTATCATCGTTATCGAGAATCTTGACCAGAGTGCCTATGACTGGCTTACCGATAGTGCCCAGCTGTTCGAGACCCGGAGCATTGAGTGAGACAACAGGCGAGGTTTCAGATAAGCCGTAGCCTTCAGATATGGTGCAGTTCGTCGTCTCTTTCCACATGCCTGCTGCGGCTTGGGTTAAGGCGGTGCCGCCCGAGATGGTGACCTTGAGGTGACTGAAATCTAACGCCTTAAATTCGGGTTGATGACACAAGCCGACAAACAGGGTATTGAGTCCGGCAAAACCGGTAAATTTATAGCCAGATAGTGTCTTGATAAGGGAGGCGATATCTCTCGGGTTAGGCACTAAGACCGAACAGCAGCCGCGCTCAAAATAGAGCACCAAATTTATCATGAAGGCATAGATATGATAGACGGGAAGCGGGGCGACAAATATTTCTTCGCCTTCCACTAGCTTATCCCCTAAACGAGACTTGATCTGCATAGCATTGGCGATGAGATTGCTGTGGCTAAGCATGGCACCCTTTGACAAACCTGTAGTGCCACCTGTGTATTGTAGGGCGGCCAAGGTGTCTAAACTTGTACTGAATCGCTCGAATGGCAAGCTTTTGCCCTGGGTCAGTACATCTAATAATTTATGGGTCGTAAATGAAACTTCAGGTTGTGCCTGAGGTGCCAGTAAATCCGCCGCATGCGTCGAAATTACAGTGTTTATTCTTGTGTTGGCAACTACATTATCTAGGCTTGGTAGTAAATCTGACAGCACCACTAAGACCTTGGCACCTGAGTCATTATATTGATGGGTCAGTTCGCGCTCTGTATACAAGGGGTTAGTGTTTACTAACACCATGCCGGCGCGAATGGCACCGTAGGCGGCGATAACATATTGGATAATGTTGGGCAGCTGTATGGCAATACGATCGCCAGGATTAAGGCCCGGAATACTCTGTAGGTAGGCGGCAAAATAACGAGAGTCACGTTCAATCTCATTGAATGTTGCATGATGACCTAAACAGGCATAGGCGATTTTATCTGCATGTTTTTCACCCGCCGTCTCTATTAGATGGATAAGTGATGAGTATTGAGTGAGGTCGAGTGCTGAATCTGAATCGTACGCCATAGGTTGAGCCCTTATGAATTAAGCGAATGCTGCTGGGTATGATGGGTTAACCCTGACAGCTTCAAAAATCAAACAGGTGTTTAGATTAGTGCTAAAAATGGCATTAGGTCAACAAAAAATGTGAAACCGATCACATTTCTAACTTGGTCTAACAGCATGTTAACTTTAGAGTTATAGCTCTATGTTAGTTTGATAGCGCGGGGTTTAGGCGGGAAGGCACCCGCTGGCATATTTGGCAAGCGGATGATTTGTTAATGTTAGTTTGGCTTTTAGTTAAGTTTCTAACTGGTTTTATGGAGTGAAGAAATTAGAATCCTGAGATATCTGATTGCTGGGATCTTGGGTATCTCTGAGTTGAAACACGATCCTGGCCATCCCGGCTTTCACTTGATGTACATCAGGAGTGCCCTTGTCTATGGCTCCGTTAGCCTGACTATACACAGTGATAGGATAGGTGAGTTGCTCACCCGCCTTGATCTTGAGATCAACGTTTTTTTGCAGACTGTAAGGTCTGTCACCTGACAGAGACAAACGATAGTGTTTTTCACTCTGGGTCTTGTTGCGGACCTTGAGGGTGTAGCTGTTTTCGATTTTATCATCGAGTGTTTCACGGTATAGGCTCTGCCTGTCTCTAATCACGTTGAGTTGAATATCTTTTTTCAGGTAAATATCCATACAAATTACCGAGAGCATAACCATGGTCGCTATGCCATAGCCTAGAAATTTTAGTGAAGTCAGAGGCTTGTTGCTCTGGCCTTTTAGATGATTTTCGCTGCGATAGCCGATGAGATTGGGTGCATAGCCAAATTTGTCCATGGTCTGGTTACAGGCATCGACACAGGCGCCACAGTTGATGCACTCATATTGCAGGCCGTTACGTATGTCTATTCCTGTGGGGCAGACATCGACACACAAGTTACAGTCGACACAATCACCCAGCTCGGTGGCTTGTTTGCGCTTTCTCGGCCCACGGGACTCACCGCGACTGGGTTCATAGGCTACTGTGATCGTATTAGCGTCAAACATAGCCGATTGAAATCTGGCATAGGGGCACAAGTGCAGGCACACCATCTCTCGCATCCAGGCGGCATTAATGTAGGTACAGATGGCAAAAAACCATACCCAGGCTGTGAGCATGGGGCTGGCAGTGAAGCCGAATATCTGTGGGTAGACGCTGGTGGCTGGGACAAAATAAGCGATAAAACCGCTGCCAGTGAGCAGGGCTATCAGCCCCCAAAGCAAATGCTTACTGGTGCGTTTGATTATCTTGTCTCGGTTCCAAGGGCTCTTGTCCAAAATCCGGCGCTTATTGTGACCGCCTTCGATACGGTTTTCTATCCACACAAAGATAAACGTCCAGGCTGTTTGTGGGCAGAGATATCCACACCAGACTCGCCCGAGAAAAGCGGTGATAAAAAACAGCAAAAATGCCGCCGTTATGAAAATCCAGGCTAGAAGGGGAAAATCCTGTGGCCAGAGTGTGGTACCAAAAAAGTAAAACTGTTGTTCATTGAGATCGAATAACACGGCTTGCCGGCCTTGGTACTGAATTAAAGGCAGTAAGAAAAATGCGGCGATAAGCAGGCTATTTAGGCTAGTTCTTAGTCGTTGAAAATAACCTTTCTGTTCCCTGATATGGATCTTATTATTTACAGGTTTTGGACCCACTGGGATCTGTTTGATAGGGATGCTTTGGCTGGTCTTAGCCGGGGAGGGAGATATTTGCACTCCGGCTACAGCCTTTATTGATATTGGATCTATAGAAGGTGAATGATTACTGTTTTTCATGTTTGGTTCCGACAACTTACTCTCACATAAAGTGCTGTTGATAAAGCAAGAGTAAGGCCAGAAATAAATGTCTATAAGTATCTGAAAAATAATTGTTTATATTTACTGATAAATTATCCGGATCACGATATATCGCGTTATCACGATATATCGAACAATAATACAGTTGGATATTCGATGTGAGCTGGCTCTCAATGTACTTTTGAGGTAAGCCCTAGAGATTTAGCTTTGCTCCGCTCCGCGTATTATGCTGAGCTTCTGCATACGGGATCTCAATGTACTCGGAGGCAGACCCAGTACCGCCGCGGCGCCTTTGGGACCGGAGATCCGCCAGTTAAGCTGTTGCAGTGTTAGCCTGATATGCTCGGCTTCGACTTGATCTAAGGTCTTACCATATTTGACTCGGTTTTCAGGCTCTTGGGAGGTTATCTTGGGGATCTGCAGAATCGGGCTGTGGCTCAGAATACTGAATCTCTCCAGTACGTTCTGTAATTCCCTGACATTACCTGGCCAAGAATAAGCCATCAGATTTTTGAGACCTTGTTTACTGACACCTTTGATTTTTTTACCGAGTTTTCTATTCAAATCTGTGACGATATGACTGATTAACTGTGGGATATCGTCCGGACGCTCTCTCAGAGGAGGAACCTTAATGGGGAAGACATTGAGACGATAATAGAGATCCATTCTGAATAAGCCAGACTCTACACGTTTAAGCAGATCATGGTGTGTGGCGGCGACCAATCTGATGTCGACTTTGATGGTTTCGCTGCTGCCAACCCGTTCAAATTCCTGTTCTTGTATGACTCTGAGTAACTTAGACTGAGCCTCCAGACTCAATTCGGCGACTTCATCGAGAAATAGGGTGCCGTTATTGGCGAGTTCGAAACGGCCCTTTCGACGGCTGGTTGCACCGGTGAAAGCTCCTTTTTCATGGCCAAACAGCTCACTTTCTAGCAGTGAAGCCGAGAATGCGGCGCAGTTAACGCTCACCATGGGTTTGTCACTACGATCGCTGAGTCTATGCAGGTTGCGTGCTACCAACTCCTTACCCGTGCCATTTTCACCACAGATAAGCACAGTACTCTTGGTATTGGCGACCAGTTTGATCTGACGGATCATCTGTTGGATGATCTGGCTCTCTCCGGATATACCGACATCTCCGGTTCTATCGGCAAGCTCGGCCAGCAGGTAGTGATTTTCATTGGTGAGTTTCTCCGACAGAGCCTGAACTTGCTCTAAGGCTTGCCTTAAAGAGTGCTCAGTTTGCTTCTGGATACTAATGTCACGAAATATCGCGACTACACCGATCAGCACACCATCTTTATAGACTGGGGTAGAGGTGTAATGAACCGGAAAGCTGCTGCCATCTTTACGCCAAAACACATCCTGGCTCGTTTCTCGAGCGATACCATCGTGCAAGGTATTGTAAATAGGGCAATCTTCTTGAGGGTAGTCGCTGCCATCGGCATGACTATGGTGATGGCAATTATGGATATTACGTCCCAATAACTCTTCATTCATCCAGCCAGTCATTCTCTCGGCGGCAGGGTTAATGAACACGGCATTTCCCTTAAGATCGAAACCGTATATGCCTTCACCGACTGCGTTGAGCAGCAGTTTATTTTCCGGCAAAAAATCTGTATGGCTATCGATACTAAGCTGAGTAGAACTAGGCATTTCATCGCCATATTTAGTCATTTATGAACCATTGTATTGTTAAATTTGAAAAGCGCGATATATCGTCAAAGTAATTATAGATCGATTAGCATGATTATGGCTATTCGAGAGATTGACTCTTTATCTGGAAAGATTTTCGGCTTTAATCTCACAGCCTAAATCACATGGTGTCGACGTGGGGGTTGTTAATCAATTGTTTTTTATTTTCATGTTTAAAACGTAAGTATGAAATTAAGTTTAGATTTTTTATTCATTTAGATGCGGATAATAACGCGTAATTAGCGAATTTTTTGCATAAACACAAAGATTAACTTTAGAGTTTAATAAATTAACATTGGAAATTGTTTCTTATTTGTTATAAAAAAGTGCTGGGATGTTTATCATTCTGACTGGGGGATGTAGTTTTTGCTTCATATTAGAGTGATATTTGTACAGGGGTATGAAGTAAAAATTAACAGTGAAAATATAATAATTAAATGAGAATAATGACCATGAGTAATAATAATAAATTCGGGATAAGCTCATTGAGCTTAGCCATCTCGATAGCGCTAGCAGGGTCCTTTGCCAGTACACAAGTATTAGCTGCAGAGGAACAAGAAAAACTAGAAAATGTAGAGAAGATTGCAGTCATAGGCTCACGCTCCGCGCCACGCTCAGTAGGTGAGTCTCCGGTGCCAATCGACATTATAGATAGTGAAGATTTAAGAAAAAATGGTTCGACTGACATGATTGATATGTTGGTGACTTCTGTGCCATCTTTTAACTCCAGAGCTCAGCCTATTAGTGATGCGGCTACTCTGGTTCGCCCAGTTAACCTTAGGGGATTACCTTCAGATAGCACCTTAGTATTGGTTAATGGTAAGCGTCGTCACCGTGCTTCAGTCATTGCTTTCCAAGGCGGTGGTATTAACGATGGTGCTCAGGGCCCCGATATTTCGGTCATTCCTGGTGTCGCTTTAAAGCAAGTTGAAGTATTAAGAGATGGTGCATCAGCCCAATATGGTTCTGATGCGATTGCCGGTGTGATGAATTTTGTATTAAAAGATGATGCAGAAGGTGGCTCAATCACTGTCAGTCAGGGGGAGTATTACAAGGGTGATGGCGCAACTACCACCATTGATGGAAATATCGGTTTACCTCTTACCGATAGTGGTTTTGTTAATATCAGTGCGCAATATAAAACTGCCGATGCTACCAGTAGAAGTGTGCAGCGCCCGGATGCGGCAAACTTGATTGCACAGGGAAATACGGATGTTAATGATCCTGCTCAAGTCTGGGGTAATCCTGAAATTAAAGATGATTACACCGTATTTGTAAATACAGGCTTCGATATTAATGAGAGTGCTCAGCTCTATGCGTTTGGTAACTTGTCATCAAGGGATGTTGTGGGGGGCTTCTATTATCGTAATCCTCATAACCGTGGCAACGTATATTCAGTTGATGACGGCGAAACCTTGCTTGTTGGAGCCTTAAACGGTGATCAATCTAGCTGTAACGTGGTGCCTATTCCTAAAGTTACCGATGCAAACGGTAATATCGTAGATGGCAATGTGCTGACGAGTCAGCCATATCTGGATATGCTCGCAGACCCTAACTGTTTTTCCATGAACCAAATTAGACCGGGCGGTTATACCCCGCAATTTGCTGGTACTGTGGAAGACAGTTCATTCTTCGCCGGTATCAAAGGCGATATCGGCGAGTGGAGCTATGATGCCAGTGCTGGAATGGGTAATAATAAGTCGACATTCAGTTTACGTAACTCATTGAACCCATCTCTTGGTCTAGATACTCCTACAGATTTTGAAACTGGTGCTTATGAGCAGTCAGAAACAACTGTCAATATCGACTTTTCACGCTTCATTACCATAGGTGCGCTTGAAGATCTGAGCTTTGCGACAGGTTTTGAGTGGCGAGAAGAGTCTTTTGAGATCACACAAGGTGAAGAATCCTCTTGGATTGCCGGACCTTATGCTGATCAAGGCTTTAATATCGGTTCTCACGGCTTTAAAGGCTTTGGACCAGAAGCTGCAGGTAAGAACTCCCGTAATAACATAGGTATTTATGCTGATGTTGAAGGCTACCTGAGCGACGATTGGTTGTTGGGGGCTGCGTTGCGCTATGAAGACTTCTCCACTTTCGGTGACACCCTCAATTATAAAATCTCGACGCAATATTCTGCCACCGACTACTTATCGTTTCGTGCATCTCACAGTACGGGCTTTAGAGCTCCTACAGTAGGGCAAGAAAACGTTGTTAACACGCAGACGTCGATTGTGAACGGTGATTTGATCCAAACCTTTATCGCTCCGCCAACTAACCCCCTTGCAGCATTCTATGGCGGTGAAGTGTTAAATCCAGAGGAGTCTGTTAGCTATGCATTCGGTACTGTATTTGAATACGAAAACTTCTTCCTGACGCTCGATTACTACAATATTGAAGTAACGGGCCGCATCGCACAGTCGAGCCAGATAGCGGTAGAAGAGGAAGATTATGATGATCTAAGGGCTGCGGGTGTTGAGCATCCTGAACTTATTTCGGCGGTAACTTTCTATACCAATGATTTTGACACGACGACCCAAGGTATCGATATTGTCGGTTCTTATGAGACGGAGTTTTTGAGTGGCGATGCAAATCTGAGTTTGGCTTATGGTTGGACTGATACCAGCGTCGATAAGTATGATCCTGACACGACAGATGCAGGAAAGGTTCGTCGTTTAGAAGATGGTATTCCGGCTCATAGAGGGACATTAACTTGGGGTCAGTCTTGGGAAAGATTCAGCACGACACTTAGAGCTAATTATTTCGGCGAATATTATGCTACACATGCTGATGATACTACTGAATGGGGCTCAGAAGTCGCCGATGCTGCGGTGACCATAGATCTAGAAATTAGCTATGCCGTTCTCGAAAGTTTAACTTTCTCAGTTGGTGCGAACAATATCTTTGATCAAGAAGCTCAAAAGCTAAAAGATGGCACTTTAGGTGAGCTCGGTGGCGTTTATTACGAAAGTGGACCATTTGATTACAACGGTGGCTTCTACTACGGACGAGTTAACTATATCTTCTAATGGTGAGCTAGATTAGTTAGGTTTATTAGTACATCATAATATTAAAATGGCTGCTTATGCAGCCATTTTTTATGCCTGTCTTTCGCGTTAACTTCTATCACGCTAACTCATCGCGAATCTTGAGGGGGTAATACCAATCGGTGAGTAATGGGGACTAGATAGACTATAACGATTTGTTGCAATTGAGCTTTGCGCGCTTAAGGTAATATTTGTAAGCTATTCGACTGATTTATTCAGAGCTTCTAACGTTAGGGCTGGATGACATGGGCTCGAGTGACTAGAGGCTAATCCACGAACAAGAATAAAAAAGGAAATATGATGGGATTGAATCAATTCAAGTTAGCAAAATACGCGCTGATGTTATTACCTGTTTTTAGTTTGCCGGCTTCATTTACCGCCAACGGGAGTGATGATAACAAAACCGAAGCTAAATCTGCGCCTAAGGCCGAAGTGGTCATCACAGAGCACAGTATTAAGCTCAATGGTGACAAAATCAGTTACAAAGCCATCGCCGGCGAAACCATCTTAAAAGATGATAAGGGCGATCCCATAGCCAGTATCTTCTCTATCAGTTATTTACGCACTAAGGTCAAAGACAAGCGTAAACGCCCGGTGACTTTCGTGTTTAATGGTGGCCCAGGCTCTGCTTCTTTGTGGTTACACATGGGATTATTTGGCCCTCAAAGAGTGGTACTTCCTAGCGATGCAAGTGATGACGGTGCGGCGCCATACAGCTTAGTTGCCAATGAATACTCCATGCTCGATGAATCAGATCTGGTGTTTATCGATCCCGTGGGTACTGGTTTTAGCCGTGCGCTGGGTGAGAATAAGGGCGAAGATTTCTGGGGAGTTAAAGAAGATGCTAAATCCATCGCCGAGTTTATGCGCCGCTGGTTGATTGAACATGGTCGCTGGAACTCGCCTAAATACCTTGCAGGTGAAAGTTATGGAACCGCGAGGGCTGCGGCTCTGGTCGATGAGCTGCAAGGTGGCTGGACCGATATCTCAATCAATGGTGTCATGTTGATCTCATCGATTCTGGACTTTAGCCATGCCCGTTATCAGCCGGGTAATAACCAACCTTATATCGGTTTCTTACCGACTATGGCGGCTACGGCTTTTTATCATAATAAAGTGAGTGAGCAAGACAAGGCTCTAGGTTTAGAAGTGTTTGTGCAACAGGCTCGTGATTTTGCTATCACCGATTATGCTTTAGCCCTGCTTCAAGGTAGTCGATTAGATGAGTCGACCTATGCCAGTGTCCGTAAAAGGTTGGCGCGTTTTACCGGCCTCACTGAAAACTATCTGGATAGAGTGAATTTGCGCGTGAGTGGCAGCCGTTATACCAAGCAGTTACTCAGAAATCAGGACTTGACGGTGGGACGACTCGACAGCCGATTTACCGGCGTCGATTATGACAGTGGTGGTGAGCGTAGCGATAATGACCCATCTGGCTATGGTATCGATGGTGCTTATACTACGGCTATTCACGAGTATCTGTATCAAGATCTCGATGTTAAGATAACCCGCCCATTTAACGTATTGTCCATCGATGTCAATCGTGGTTGGAACTGGAATATCAGTGGCAAACAGATGCACTATGTGAACGTAGCGCCATATTTGGGTAAGGCACAGCGTGAGAATAAGGACTTTAGAATTTTTGTGGCCAATGGCTACTACGATTTTGCTACACCTTTTTTTGCTACCGAGAATACCTTTGCCGATAACGGCATAGATAACGCTCGTGTGACCATGACTTATTACAAGGCGGGTCATATGATGTATATCGAACCTGAGTCATTGAAACAGCTGGCTAAAGATATTCGTCACTTCTATCATGGAAAGAGTGACGACACTAAGGGTTAACTTTTAAAGAGTTAGCCGAAGCAACCATAAATAATTAGGGAAATAGTATGAGTTTTACTGCTTGGCTGAGTTTAGTGGCCATCTGTTGTTTAGGTGCAATGTCGCCAGGCCCGAGTCTGGCCATGGTGGTCAGGCACACCTTAGGTGGCGGCAGAGGCAAAGGAATTATCTGCGCCTGGGCTCATTCGGTTGGTATCGGTGTTTATGCATTAGTGACCCTGTTAGGTCTGGCCGTAGTACTTAAAAAAGCGCCCATGGTGTTTAACGGTATTGCCATCATAGGCGCCTTATATCTTGCCTGGATGGGTGTTCAGGCGCTGCGTTCTAAGGGGAGCATGTCAGATAAACTTGCGGCGGGGAAATCGACGGACGCACTCACAGCCGCTAGAGATGGCCTGGCTATCTCCTTGTTTAACCCTAAGATTTTACTATTTTTTCTAGCGTTGTTTAGTCAATTCGTCATGGCTGCCGATAGCCTGTGGGGAAAGTCGTTAATCGTATTTACGCCGCTGATTATCGACGGCCTCTGGTACACGATTATCGCCATGGTGATTTCTCATAAGTCAGTGCTGCCCAGACTCAGAGAGAAGGCGGCCTTGATAGACAAGCTATCGGGAGTCGTATTGATCTTATTAGCGGTGAGGGTATTAGTGACGATTTAGGCTTTTAGCTACGAGCTACGAGCTACGAGCTACGAGGAACTAGCTCTTAAAAATTAAAATGCCATCGCAGTGATTCACTGAACGATGGCATTATTCTTTCTACGAGCTACGAGCTACGAGCTACGAGCTACGAACTCGAAACTTCTCTACCCATTAAAAACCTGCACAGCGTCATCTTTAGCTGGCGCTTGATCTTTAGGCTCTTGCTCTTTAGATATAGGAGGATTACTAATATGATCATTCAGGTTGTCTGTGAGCATCTCTTTGTATTCGTTAGTAAACCATTCAATGGCATTATCCCTTTCTGCAGACAGATCAGCAGATTTTAGAGATGCTTCGAAAGCATTGAAACGAGATGCTGCAAAACGCATTGCAGTGCCTACTTTACTCACATCTTGCTCTTTTGCGCTTAACTCATTGGCAAGGGCAATAAACTGATCGGCTAATTGAAAGATTGTGGTCTCTTTTTCTGCTTCTGACATGGTGCTCTCACTCTCGAATAAGAAGTTAATAAGGATTCAATAAGAATTTAATCGTAATTTTAGTGACCGAATTCTAACGTAAATTAGCCATTAATGAAGCACTCTTATCATTTATATGAGATCTGGGTCAGGGTTGAAGGGAGGAGTTTCGAGGTGCGAATGGTAAGTTCTCAGCTGTAAGTGATAAGTAAGAGCTAAACAGCATCTGTAAAAGCTAGCCCTTGAGTTTATCTCTGGAGGCCACATTTATATTACGTATAGCTGGTATTACTCATGACTTAATACTTTCTTAGCCCTGTCTTGGGCCTTACAACTTAAAACTTCTATGCAATTGGATCTGAATCTGTGGTGACTGTACCATCACGTGAATCGTAATAGATAGACAGAGTCGGCAGCTCATTGAAGAAAAATTGGCATTGATCCGGGGCGATATAGGTGACGCGGTAATCCGAATCGGCAGCATCGCTCGACGTTGACACGGTTGGAGCATCTTGCAGTACCGTTAGCCACACAGACATACAATCGTTGGTGTTGTTCAATCTCGGGCTAGCTTCGAATGGTGGGTAGTTCTGGGCAGGCCAGCCCCACAGATTGATATCCAACTGGCCAGCAGTGCCATCTTCATAAACCTGAAGGTTATCAACGGGACCCGAGTGTCCCTTAGAAGCCCACTTTAAATTGGCAAGCTTAATTCCCGCAGCGAATGCGCCGCCAGTGCCTTGAACCGTGGAGACTTGAGCATCTTGCTTGATATTGATAAATTTTGGCAGCGCGATAACGGCCAAGATCCCCAAGATGATAATCACCACAACAAGTTCGATAAGGGTAAAGCCTACGACTCTTTTCATTGTGCTTACTGGTCCTGTTTATTTCTGACTGTATCTTACCAAAAATATCTTTTTGAGCCAGAAGCTTTCTTTGCCTGCTAGCTTTGTGGGTCCGAATCTATAACTACGCTACCATCCAGTGAGTTATAGGTGATACTGAGATTAGTATTGGCTGAATATGTATAGGTACACGAGTTATCAAAATTATAGGTTGCTACATAATCAGTGTCATTACTGATATCGTTAGAAATACTGGGTTCATCACCCGCAAAAATAGTCTCCCATACCGAGATGCAGTCATCTGTGTTATCCAGTTGAGGAGAGTCCCCCTCCGAATCTGGTATGCTCCAATGCTGCGCGGGCCAGCCATTATCGTTAAAATCCATCTCTCCCGACTCAGCTTCGCCGAAGGTGGGTAGGTCATCGGCGGGGCCAGAACCAACCCGTACGGCCCATACACTTCTTGCTAGATTAATCCCTGATTTGAATGCGCCCCCCGTCCCCTTTACCGTAGACACATGGGCATCGACAGAGAGGTTGATAAATTTAGGCAGGGCGACCACAGCGAGTATTCCAAGTATAATGATCACCACCACAAGCTCGATTAAGGTGAAACCTGCGGCTCTATTATTGAGAGAAATAGCCTGAGTGTGGATCTTGTGGGAGAAGAGATACATCTTTTAAATATAAACCGTATCTTGTGCGATATTCTTATTGTAACACTTTTATCTAGCTTAAATTGCGACTTAAGACTGACCAGCAGGCTCAGGGCTGTTTTTGAGTGGTATATGCATTACCTGTAATGAGGACACTATGACAGTACACTTAAATTGGAACACCTTCATTGAAGCCGAGAGTCGCTTAGGGTATTACCAGAAACTTCAAGAATTTGTTCAGGATGAACGTAATAGTGACAAGGCGATATTCCCCCCTCGGGAAGAGGTGTTTACCGCGTTCGAGAGGACGCCGTTAGATAAGGTGAGGGTGGTGATTATCGGCCAAGATCCTTACCACGGCCCCAGCCAAGCCCACGGCCTGTGTTTTTCCGTCAAGCATGGTGTGAAAATACCGCCTTCTCTGGTGAACATGTATAAGGAGTTGGTGACTGATATTCCTGGTTTTAAAACACCGGATCATGGCCATCTCTCCAGCTGGGCCGACCAAGGGGTATTGATGCTCAATACGGTTTTGACCGTCGAACAGGGTAAGGCGCATTCCCATGCAAAATCAGGTTGGGAAACCTTTACCACCAACGCGCTTAAGCAATTAAACGAGCAAGAAGCACCCATAGTATTCATTCTCTGGGGAGCCCATGCGATTAAGAAGGGCAAGGTGATCACATCACTGCATCACCATATTCTATCTGGCCCACATCCATCACCACTCTCTGCATACCGAGGCTTCTTTGGCTGCGAACACTTCTCTAAGACCAACGCACTGCTAACGTCCCTTGGAACAAAACCAATAGACTGGCAGGTATAGATAGAGCCAAGAAGGCTCAAGATAGATCTAAGAAAATCATAAAGTAGAAGTACGACTAAACATATGTCATTCCGGCATGCCTTTGGCCGGAATCCAGCTTGATCTTTATCGCTTTTTTTCGAAACTTACCGCTTAATTTTATACTTTCCTACTAGTCTCTTTGTCTGCAAAACAGGCTTAAATTCCAAAATTTCAGTTGAAAAAAATTAACAATGAGCAAAATTAACTTGATCTTGAATATTGTATAAAATATAACTGTGTTGTAACAAGTTTATAACAAGGGCTCATTTAGCGGCGCTGCCTTTAGTACAAGCCGGTACTAGGCAAGCAGAATGAAAGTGCTTAAATCACAATAAATAAACTAATTAACTTGTTAATACATGGGTATTTTATGTTATCTGCTTAGCCAGTTTGCTGTCGGCTAACACAAATTGGAGAGACACATGTTCAAGAAGAACCTCATTATGCTGGCTTGCTCTTTAGCAATCGCGCCAGCCTATGCCAGCACTGAGCAGCAAGAGTTACCAGTTGAAGCTCTCACTTCGACTGTCGCAGCTAATACTTTAGGTGCTGATACTTTAAGTGCTAATTCCTTAAGTGCTAATACCTTAAGCGCTAGTACTTTAGCAGCCAACGCTCTTAGTGCTAGTGCGAAAACAGCCAATAAGCCAAGTGCAAGTCTGCCTGGAAAAACGGAAAGTTCATTCCTTTCTATGAGCCTGAGTCAGATTAAACAAGGCAATATAAACAAGAGTGCAATTCAAGGTGCGACCGGTATGGTCGGCCCAGAAGGTCATCAAGGCGCAGCAGCGGCGGCATGTGTTGAATATACTCAGTTCGCCTCTTTAACTGGCCAAGACCTGTTCGACTTTATTCGCACTACCGATTTTGACTGTATCTCAGATCTCTATCGTGAAAATGACGCCACTGCCGTGGCAGCATACCAAGCAACAAATGTTGCCGAAGTGGCTAATCTTGCGAAAACAATGGCTGCTAGCTACGACAGTACTACAGGCTCAGAGATGCTGAACCTGTTCTACTTTCTTCGCGGCGCTTTTTATATTGAATACTACAATGACGATCTAACCTATGGCGATGATACGGCCAGTCATGGGGTTCGCGATCTATTAGTTGAGTACACTAAGAACCCTAACTTTGCCGATACTTCATCGTCTCAGGGCAATACACTCGCTGAATTCTTCATTGCCTGGGATAGTTCTGATAGCTATTACGAAGGTGTCGAGGCCATCACTAACTATCTCGAAGCTTTTAGCCCAGAACATCTGGCTAATTCCGATCATAGATACGCACTCACCAAGGCACTAACTACGCTTTATTACGGTAGCTGGGATGCAACTTATACAGGTGCTGCAGAAGAGCATACGGCATTAATAAATGGCCTACTTAAGATAGCAACTTCAGAATACATCTATAACTCAGATTATAGCTATGAATCGACCGATGCCTTCCATGAATTTGGCCGGTTTTACGAGTATCAGGAGTACTGGGGACTATCGGATGCATTAAAGACACGCCTCAACGATGGCGTTGTTGAATACATGAATAACTTCGAGCGTATGTCCAGTGAGTGGGCCGACGCCGCAGGTTATTTAGATTGGTATAACCCGGGTGAGTGTGAACAATTTGGAATTTGTGGCTGGGCCGATGAGCTGGAAGCGACAATACTTTCAATAAACTACTCATGTAGTGACACCATAGACATTCGTGCACAACAGTTAACTAATGAAGAGCTTCAAGCATCATGTGATCTGATGGGGGGCGAAGAGGTCTTGTTCCATCAAGTGCTAGCAACTGCTCACCAGCCAGTTGCCGACGATTACAACACTAATTTAGAAGTGAACATCTTCGACAGTTATGATGACTACGATCAATATGCAGGCATCATTTTCGGCATAGGTACTAATAACGGTGGTATGTATTTAGAAGGCACACCATCGGATGTGGATAATCAGGCAAGATTCATCGCCCATGAAGCGACCTGGACTGATGAGATTCTAGTGTGGAACCTACGCCATGAGTATGTTCACTATCTGGATGGCCGCTTTAATCAGTACGGTGCCTTCAACTATTTCGATATCGACACGGGCAAGTCTGTGTGGTGGTCGGAAGGATTAGCCGAGTATATCTCTCATCAAAACCGCTACGACGAAGCCGTCGAGATTGGCCGTAGTCAGAGTTTCTCTCTTAGTGAGATCTTGTCTAACACCTACGACAGCGGTAGCGAGCGTGTTTATCGTTGGGGTTACTTAGGGGTGCGTTTCCTATTTGAAAACCACAGAGCCGATGTGGATCAGTTATTGGTACTCGCCCGTGGTGGTGATGCTAGTGGCTGGCTCGATTATATCGATACTCAAATAGGCACCAACTATGATGCTGAGTGGAATACCTGGTTGTCGACCGTTACCAGTAACGATGAGCCGTTAGCTGACTGTGAAGGTGATGAGTGTCTGCCGCCGCCATGTGAGGAGACAAATACTTGTCCTCCAGTGCCATGCGAAGAAACCAATACCTGTCCTGTAGAGCCTTGTGAAGAGACAAACTCTTGTCCACCAGAAGAGTGTACTGATGAAGCTTGCGACCCTACAAACTCTAATCTAGTCGATGGTGTGGCTAAGATAGGCGTTTCTGGCGGTACTGCTTATTACTACATCTGGGTACCTGAGGGAACCGAGAACATACAGTTCAGCTCTACGGGTGGAAATGGTGATGCGGATCTCTATGTTAAGGCTGGCGCTTGGGCGACTAGCACTGATTACGATCAGGCATCAGAAAATGCAGGTAACGATGAGTCTGTGCTCGTCACTGAGGTTGTAGGCGGTGATTACTATTACGTGACACTCGATAGCACTGATGTGTTCGATGGTTTGAACTTGTTAGCCGAGTTTAATGTAGAAACCGATCCTGTCGACCCGGTTGAGCCTATTGAAGTCACAGAGTTGCAGTCAGGCGTTCGCGTTAAACAGCTTGCCAGTGATGATGCGCTTTACTTCAAGATTTTTGTCCCCGGTGATATGAAGAAGGTTAAATTCATCATGTCTCGCGGTAAAGGCGAAGCGGATATGTATGTACGTTTCGGTGCGATTCCAACGACTCAAGACTATGACTTTGCTGATACAAAAGATCTGGGCCGTGAGCGCGTTGTTATCAAGCAGCCTGAAGGCGAAGACTTCTACTACGTCATGCTTAAAGCCAGAGATGGCAATTTTAGCAAGGTGAGATTGAAGGCTAAGATTAAAGACTAAGATTAAAGGCTGAGTGATGAGATTAATCTAGTAAAACTAACATAAGGCAATGAGTCTGATGTTTAAAAAAATGGAGCCAAGTGGCTAATGCCGGTAAGTTAAGAAAAAATATTGATAAAATAAGGGCTACAGGGGATTTAATCTAAATCTGGCTGTAGCCCTTACTCGTTCTGCTGTTAGTCAATGATTGCTACACAAATTCCGTTAATTCAGAAAGTGAATAAAAAGTGATTATCTATGCAAAATAGTGACTAAGTGATCGGCATTAGAGCCAAGTGGCTCCATTTTTTATGCCTATCATTAGGGGCTAATTCTTAGCCTTGCTTAGATAAACGATAGAGTTCGGCTAATGAGCTCGTGATTTGATTGCCTTTCATGTCCAGCATCAACAGCTGATTCTCACCCACAAGGAACTGCTGTGGATTTTCTTTTCTGCTGGCATTGCCCATCAGGCTGATCCTGTTGCCTTCACGGTTCCACTCAAATGAACCAGCTTCAGTAAATATTTTTTTAGCTTCGGTTTCATCACCCAGATAGCGAGTCTCTAACACATAGGTATTATCAGGCTTTAGGGTGAGAGTCGTGTCTATGCCTTCGCAGCTGGCACAGGGAGTGACACCTGAATAGGTTCCATTCCAGTCTAGTGAAGTGCGGCTGGTATCGCCGAGTGGTAAAGTTTCTTTAGTTTGTTGAGCGCTGTCTCGTGCTGCATCGACGTGCTCAGTAACCTGAGAGGCTGGGGCGCTCTCTTGTGTTGGGGTTTCTTGCTTTGAGCAAGCGCTAATGCCAAGGGCAAGTAATGAGACGGCAATGAGTTGTAGTTTCATCATAATCCTTATGAGTCTTTAAAGAAGTGCAGCCAATAAGGTTAGCATAATAATCTTTCAATTTAGCTCACAGTATCAAGCTTTACCCTTATTATGTGAGCCAACTCAGTATGCTTAAGGCCTAAGTAAACAAGGGGTAAATGGCCTGCTATCAATTAATGGGGGCTTGTTTGATTTGGTAACAGCAAGTCGCCACATTGAGTACATGGGGTTAGGAAAATGAGCACAAGATTTAAGAAAAAGGCACACATCAATTTTGAAAAATAGTTAGCTATACTTTGACCTGAGATTGTCTTACTGGAGGGGAGGGATGGCTAAAACGTTTTGCACTGCCAGCACTCTTCTCTTGGGTCTGCTTGTTACCTTAGCCTGGGTTATGTCATTTCCCCTTGACGCTAAGCCCGATAAATTAAAAATAGTCTCTAACGAATACCCGCCTTTTTATTCAAAGCTCTCTCCTCAATTCGGTGTTGTTTCCCATCTGGCCCACGAAGCACTCAAGCGGGCTGATTTGACACTGACTCATGATTTCTTCCCATTTTCACGCGCTGTCCTGCTGACTAAGGGAGGTTATGCCGATGGCATTATAGGTATCTGGTATAGGGAGTCCAGGACCACTTGGGTTGAATATTCTGCGCCTCTGTTATCGGTAAATGTGGTGCTGTACAAACGAATACAGAACGATATAAGTTATACCCAACTGAGCGATTTGTCTGACTTCACCATAGGTGTTGGCCGTGGTTATGCCAATCCTCCGGCCTTTATGAAAGCTGGCTTAAAAACAGAGGAGGGCAGTTCTGATACAGAAAACCTGAAAAAGTTACTACTTGGAAGAACAGATCTGGTGTTGATAAGCCAGGATGTCGCCGAATACCTGATGACTGAGGGGCCTGAAGAGTATGATCATGCATTTGAGATGATAGGCAAACCATTGAGTGTCGAGCTATTTCACTTCGGTATCTCTAAATCACGGAGCGATCATAAGGCGCTCATTGCACGTTTCAATCAGGGATTAAATGAGATGAAACTCGACGGTACAGTCCTGCGTATCCTGAAGCAACATGGCTTCGAGAATAACGGGTACTGGCTGCAAGAGTTGCAGAAAGAGTTAAAAGAAGATCCTAGGAAGTAGAACCTAGTTATTTAGAATTTAGAATCAAAATACAAGTACCCGTGTTGGCGTCACCAACATAGGTAAAGGCACATCCCAATGCTCACAGGGTAAATTTTCGACCTGCTGGCAGTCATGAGCAAAACCGATAGGAAAGGGTTTCCTTTGTTCCGTCCAGTTGGCTAAGGTTCTGTCATAGAAACCACCGCCCATGCCCATACGATTACCTTGCTTATCAAAAGCCACTAACGGGGCCACCACCACATCTAACCGATGGGGCAACATCATCTGCGTAATATCCAGCTTAGGCTCCCATATCTTCAGTGAGTTTTGCATCAGCAGCGTCGTGGGAGTGTAAGCGAGAAAGAGTAAGTTGCCTTTGCTAAAAGGGTGAAGACGTGGCAAATAAACGTGAACCCCTAGATCCCACAGAGCGTTAATCAAGACACAAGTATCCAGCTCACCGTCATTCGTCAGATAAAGAGCCACATGTTTCGCCTCTAGCTTGATTATTTCAGCTAGCATCAGCTGCGCAGAACTGGCTGCGAAGCCTTGTTGCTCATTACTACTAATACTCCGGCGGGCACTTCTAACCTGCGCCCGGATCTCAGTGCGAGTAGATTTATGGCTCACCTGCGCAGTTAGGCTAGGTGTGAAGTCTTGTTTCAATATTGGCTCCGGCTATTACTCAGACGGATTCAGTGTACCGCCGAGACTCCTATCTATTCAAGGGTAAGGTTTTTCTGGCTTGTATGTAGGAGCTGCTTTAGCTGCGATTTTTTAAAGGTTCCATCTATCCCGGCTAAAGCCAGTCCTCCAATCAGAACTAACCTTGTTTCTAGCCTTTCAACCAAAGTTAGATTCCGGCCATAAGCATGCCGGAATGACGGGAAATTCAGACACAAAAAACCATCACTTTTCAGCGATGGTTTTCCTGTTGCTCGAATCTCGTGACTCCTAGCTAGATCCTAGGACCTTCTATATTAAATAGCTCCCCAAAATACCCTTGCCGCCATGTTTTTTATAAAGAGCCCCTTGAACCGTGGTTTTTATGAAAGAGGCGGCTAGGGTGCTGGTATTCATAATCTTCAGATACAAAAAAGCCACTACGAATAAGCAGTGGCTAATCAGTTGCTCGAATCTCGTGACTCGTAGCTAGATCCTAGGATCTTTTTATTAAATTGCTCCCCAAAATACCCTTGCCGCCATGCTTTTTATAAAGAGTCCCTTGAACCGTGGTTTTTATGAAAGAGGCGGCTAGGGTGCCGGTATTCATAATCTTCAGATACAAAAAAGCCACTACGAATAAGCAGTGGCTAATCAGTTGCTCGAATCTCGTGACTCGTAGCTAGATCCTAGGATCTTTTTATTAAATTGCTCCCCAAAATACCGTTGCCGGCGTAGCCCTTGAACCGTAGGTTCAAGGCGGGTAAATGATTAACTCCTAAGGCTTCTCGGTACGAGCCGAGCCTGCTCAATGTCATTAAAGCATTCATCCTGGGTTTGTAAATATCGGCACAGGGACATTGCCGACTGACGCGTATACCAGGGAGCAAAACTGGTTATCCAAAACACTTATCTTCATCTGCTATCGCGATGAGAAGCCTTTCAGATCTTAATTGGGTACTGACTAACTAAGTACAGTTTAATCTTCTTTTATCGAACGCTCAACGAGTGCGTTCTCTAAAGTTGCCTGAAGCAGACCGATTTTTTCATCCATCTGCTTATTATAATCTTTATTTTTTTGCTGTTCTTCCAGCAATTCATAACCGGTATTTAATGCAGCCATGATGGCTATCTCTTCGCGACTTAGATTGTTGGTTCGTGTTTTAAGCGAGATCAACTGTACTTCGAGCTGCTGCGCCACGTGCTGCAATGCTCTCTCTTGTCCTTTCGGGCAAGCGATGGAGTATGTACGGCCTAGCAAGCTAATTTCAATAGCATGGCTGCTCATGTCGCGAAGGGTCCTAATTATTGGCTCTTGAGCGGACTATATCGGTCTAAATAGCAAAGTGCAACATGAGTAAGCGCTAAGGTGAGTCATATTAGATTAAATGTTGTTTAGATAGACAGACTTGCTGTATTTATAAACATTTAGTTATATTTTGAAGCTCTGAGCCTCCTAGGCTCTGGTTTCTAAGTTTTAGTGCCTAGAATCTAGATTTCAGTATCAGGCTCTTTGCCCTTATTTATCACTTATCGCTTAAAACTTATCACTTTCGAACCATTCCTAGAACCTAGGAACTCGTAACTCGCTTCTAGCACCTTGTTTAATTTGGCTGTGTGCCCCACTTCTGCTAGCATGGACTGAGTATTTTCAGCCTGTGGAAACAGTTATGGCAACCCCTCCTTCTCTACGTATTGATAATTTATTAGCGGCCTTAAATGAGGCCGAAATTGGCCAGACTCCGGTCGAAGTTCATGGTGCCCTGACAGGGATTATTTGTGGTGGTGTTGAGCAGGCTAAAGGTGCCTGGAGCAAGCCTCTGCTTGAGTTGATGAATGATGGTCAGTCTTTGCCAGATCCGCTGAGCCTGCTCATCGAGGAGCTTTACCAAGACACCATAGCCAGAGTCTCAGATATCGATTTTGGTTTCTCGCCCATGTTGCCTGAAGAGGAAGAGCCTCTTTCTAATCGTGTTGAGGCATTGACGTTATGGGTACAGAGTTTCTTAACGGGTATTGCCATGGTGCAGCCTAAAATCGACAAGGCTTCGGCTGATGTACAAGAAGTCATTAAAGATCTGGCGGATATAGCCCTGGTCGAGTTCGATGTTGTCGAAGATGAGGAGTCCGAAGCGGCCTATATGGAGCTGATGGAATTTACCAAGTTGGCGGCGCTGCTCTGCTATTCTGAGTTTGGTCCGGATTTGACTGATCCAAATCAAAAAGAAGCTAACGTAATTCATTAAACTAGTCCCTCATTATTGTATCTAGACTTGCCGCGACTAAGTACTTGTTGTGGCAAATTAGAGAAGACCAATGACAGCTGATACAAAAACAAACAACATGACAACAGACGCTCTGGCTCGGCAAACTCAAGCACCTAATTTGGTGGATGTTGCCATTGTTGGCGGTGCTATGGCCGGTGCTACTTTAGCCTTAGGCTTGAGGGCACTGAGCGAGAAGTTAAAAAGGCCACTCAAGATTGCCCTTATAGAGGCACACAAACCAGGCAGTGAACATCCAGGTTTCGATGCGCGATCCATTGCCATCGCCCACGGTTCTATTTTCGAGCTTAAACGCCTGGGACTCTGGTCTAAGCTTGCTCATCTGGGCACGCCTATAGAGAATATACATATCTCTGATCGCGGCCATTTTGGCATGACAGAGCTTAACGCCGAAGACTTTCATCTACAGAACTTAGGTCAGGTAGTGGAGCTAGAACGGGTCGGTCAGGTGCTATTTAAGCAGCTTGAAGCCAGTGATATTCAACTCCATTGCCCCGGGAGGCTCACGCATGTAGAGGCTCAAGCCGATTGCCAGTTACTTACTCTCAATGATGGTACCCAGATCAAAACGGCCTTGCTGGTGGCCGCTGACGGAGTCAATTCCAGAGTCAGGCAAGCCTTCAATTTACCCTTAGAACAGATGGATTTTGCACAGGTAGCGCTAGTGGCTAATGTTGAAACCGATAAGCCTCACGATAATTGGGCCTTCGAGCGTTTCACCAATACAGGCCCCTTAGCTGTTCTGCCTATGGCACCACTCAAGGGCAATTCACGAGTTTCCTTAGTGTGGGCACTTAATCCCAGCGAAGCCAAGCGGTTACAGTCGGCTGCCAAAGATGATTTTTTATCTGAATTACAAAAGGCCTTTGGTTTTCGCGCCGGACGATTTACCCATGTGGGTGAGCGCTTCTCCTATCCCTTGTTGCTGTCACATATGCCCAGGCCCATTTATCACCGAACCGTATTTATCGGTAATGCGGCGCAGACCCTGCACCCCATTGCCGGACAGGGATTTAACTTAGGTTTGCGGGATTTGGTTAGCTTGCTTGACGTGATTAAGCAGACCTTGCTTACTGAAGGCTCGAGCAAAGAGGTGGCAGATCTTGGCTCGGCAAACGTGACTCACAATTATCTTAAGAGCCGTGAAAAAGACAGAAACACCACCATGACCAATATCGAATTCTTAGTGCGCGGCTTTTCTAATGACTATTGGCCACTAGTGGCCGGTCGTAGCCTAGGCTTAAGGTTGCTTTCCTGGGTACCGCCGTTAAAAGCGCCGGTTGCCAGAACTGCAATGGGCTGGAAGTCGCTAAGCTAATGCTTACAGCTATTTACAAGATCCATACGAATTTACATATAACGCTCTAGACCTTAAGTGAAGGAAGTGAGATGCACACAAACTCAAGTGCAATGCAAACCTATGATGTCGCAATTATCGGCGGTGGTATGGTGGGGCTAGCAACCGCTATCGGGCTGGCGATGGATGAACTACGCGTGGTGGTTATCGACGCAGGAGAGGCGCAAGCCGTCTCCGGCGCAGCCAGACTTAGAGTCAGTGCCATCAACAAGGCGAGTCAGCGCTTACTACAAAACTTAGGAGCTTGGAGTTATCTGGACGATGCCCGTGTCAGCCCATACCAGAAGATGGAAGTCTGGGACAAAGACAGTTTAGGTAAGATTGGCTTCGACGCTCACTCCCTCAGTGAAGAATATCTGGGCAGTATTATCGAAAACGATAACATACGTTTTGCCTTGTCAAAGCGGGCGGCGGAGTTTGACGAGATAACCTATCTGGAGAATCACAGGCTCGATAAAATCGCGTTCGGTGAACGTGAGGCCTGGCTGACTTTAGGCAATGGCGACAATATCAGCGCCGCCTTAGTTATCGGTGCCGATGGCGCTAATTCCTGGGTGCGTGAGCAGTGTAAGATCCCCATGACTTTCTGGGATTATGGTCACCATGCCGTGGTTGCCAGCATTCGCACCGAAATCCCACATCAAGATACCGCCCGTCAGGTGTTTCTGAAAGACGGCCCCTTGGCCTTTTTACCCCTGTATGAAAATAACTTGTGTTCCATCGTCTGGTCGGTGCCGCCAGCAAAGGCGCAGCAATTATTGGCAGCGAGCAAGCAGGAGTTTGAGCGCACCCTTACCGCTGAATTCGATGGCCGTATGGGCATGTGTTCCCTTGAGTGTGAGCCACAGGCTTTTCCGCTGCGTATGCGTTATGCCCGTCATTTTGCCCGCCATCGTATGTTACTGGCAGGCGACGCGGCCCACACTATACACCCGCTAGCCGGCCAGGGCGTCAATCTGGGCTTCTTAGATGCAGCAGCGATAATACAAACCATCACAGAGCTTAAGCTAGATGGTAAAGACATAGGTGATTACAGTCACTTACGTGCGCTTGAGCGCTGGCGTAAGGCCGATGCTTTGGAGATGGTAGCCGCGATGGAAGGCTTTAAGCGTTTATTCGAAGGTAGCAACCCAGTTAAGAAAGCGTTACGGGATTTTGGCTTAAATTTAGTCGATAACCTTTCTCCTGTGAAAACACTGTTTATACAGCAGGCCATGGGTAACAAAAACAGCCTGCCAAAGCTGTGCAAACAAGACTAGACACTAGAGTCAGCTATCGTTATTAAGCCTAGGATTTCAGTGGGTTATTCTCTGTGAATGTGTAAACAAAACTCATGTGTGAAAAAACGAGATGTTCAACATGAGAAAAAGTAATGACAAAAGACTTCGGATTAGAAAATTCTCTTGTATACAAAACTGTATCGCGAGGTATAATTTCGCCGCATTTTAGTACCGATGAATTTTGTTTCTTAAAGGAAACTCATCGCTGCAATTTTATCTAACGCAATTGATGCATGTATTACGACCGACTATTTAAACAGTAAATAGAGACTGGGGTAATATGTTTGCAGTCACACTTTGGCCGTATGTACCCTACGCTAGGTGTTTCTGTTCTGCATTGCTTCTTATATAGAAGTTAAGCCGAACAGATAGCTGTGTAGTTACGCCAGGTTAGACCCGAAAAGGGCATAATAACGAGATTATAATGGCTAATAAAACTGTACTCTTTAACAAGCACTTAGAATCAGACGCTAAGATGGTAGATTTCCACGGTTGGGATATGCCACTGAATTACGGTTCTCAAATCGAAGAACATCATGCGGTTCGTCAAGACGCAGGCATGTTCGATGTGTCTCACATGACAGTTGTCGATGTGACTGGCACAGACGCCTGTGCTTTCCTGCGTAAATTATTAGCGAACGACGTCGCTAAGCTTAAAGTGCCTGGTAAGGCGCTTTATGGCGGTATGTTAGATCATAACGCTGGCGTGATTGACGATCTCATCACCTATTACCTCACCGATACTCATTACCGCATCGTAGTTAACTCTGCGACTCGCGAAAAAGATCTGGCTTGGATAGCACAAGAAGTTGCAGGTTTTGACGTAGTGATCACCGAACGTCCAGAGCTGGCGATGATTGCCGTTCAGGGACCGAATGCTAAAGCCAAAGCAGCGACTGTATTCAACGCCGATCAAAACGCAGCGGTTGAAGGCATGAAGCCGTTCTTCGGCGTGCAAGCTGATTCACTGTTTATTGCTACCACAGGTTACACCGGTGAAACTGGCTACGAAATCATCGTTCCAGATTCAGAAGCCGAAGCTCTGTGGCAGGCATTGTTAGAAGCAGGCGTTAAGCCATGTGGTCTTGGTGCACGTGACACCTTACGTCTCGAAGCTGGCATGAACCTTTATGGCCTGGATATGGACGAAACGGTAAACCCGTTAGCGGCTAACATGGGCTGGACCATTGCATGGGAACCAACAGATCGTAACTTCAACGGTCGCGAAGCACTGACAACCATCAAGGCTGCTGGTACTGAGAAGATGGTTGGCCTTATTATGGAAGCTAAAGGCGTTATCCGTCCGGGTATGTCTATCTTCTTCACCGACGGTGAAGGCAATGAGCTACAAGGCACTATCACCAGTGGTACATTTTCGCCAACATTAGGCTATTCTATTGCCATGGCGCGTGTCCCTAGAAGTATCGGTGACACTGCTGAAGTCGAAATGCGTAAGAAGCGCGTCACTGTTAAAGTGATCAAGCCTTCGTTTGTACGCAATGGTAAACAAGCCTTTTAATACAGAATTAGAACAATAGAAATAAGGATCAAGAACAATGAGCAATATCCCGACTGAATTGAAATACGCTTCTTCACACGAGTGGATCCGTAAAGAAGAAGACGGTAGCTATACTGTTGGTATCAGTGAGCACGCCCAAGAGCTTTTGGGTGATATGGTATTCGTTGAACTTCCAGAAGTTGGCGATACTGTAACTGCTGGTGAAGATTGTGCCGTTGCTGAGTCTGTAAAGGCTGCTTCTGACATCTACGCACCTATCTCAGGTGAAGTACTGGCAGTTAACGAAGCCCTTGAAGATTCTCCTGAGTTGGTTAACAGCGATGCATTTGGTGACGGTTGGTTCTTCCGCGTGATGCCTTCTGATACCGCAGACATTGAAAATCTGCTTGATGCCGAAGGCTATCAAGCAGTTATCGACGAAGAGTAAAACCTCGTTGAAAACAAAGCCTCATTTCTTCAAAAATGAGGCTTTGTTCGTTATACAGCTAAGTGACTTTAAAGACGGTTGATGTTCATAGCTTAAGGCTTACAACTCAGTACTTACAGCTTAAAGCTGACAACTAAAGCTTAAATCAATCGTCAGAAGTTATTTAGCTATATATATGTACCAAACACCAATTTATTCTTAAACAATACAATTAGACCGGTACCTTAGCCCCCTACAGGCGGATACTGGCAAATATGGAATTAGGTTATCATGACCACTGAAACGCTTACTACGCTTGAGCAGCACGATCTCTTCCTCAGCCGTCATATCGGCCCGGATAGCGCGCAGCAGCAAGAAATGCTGAATTTTGTCGGTGCAGAATCTTTAGAAGATCTTACCGCGCAGATAGTGCCTGAGTCGATTCGTCTGAATCGTGACCTAGCCGTTGGCGATCACGTTAGCGAAGCCGAAGGCATGGCTTATATTCGTACCATTGCAGATAAAAACAAGGTCTGTAAGAGCTACATAGGCATGGGCTACTATGGTACCCAAGTCCCTTCAGTTATCCAGCGTAATGTACTCGAAAATCCAGGTTGGTACACGGCTTACACGCCATACCAGCCAGAGATCGCTCAGGGGCGTTTAGAAGCTATCCTTAACTTCCAGCAGTTGTCTATGGACCTTACCGGTCTGGACTTAGCGTCTTCATCACTGCTTGATGAAGCGACTGCAGCAGCTGAAGCTATGGCACTGTCTAAGCGTGTTTCAAAAGCCAAGAAAGCCAACATCTTCTTCGTTGCCGATGATGTGTTCACACAGACGCTGGATGTGATCAAGACCCGCGCCGAGTGTTTCGGATTCGATATTATCGTTGGCCCGGCAGCCGATGCCGCTAACCACGACATCTTTGGTGCCTTGTTCCAGTACACCAACCGTTTTGGTCAGATCACTGATTTCACCGAGCTATTCGAAGCGCTACACGCTAAGAAGGCCGTGGTTTCAGTTGCCGCCGATATCATGTCGCTGGTTATGCTTAAGTCTCCGGGCTCAATGGGCGCCGATGTGGTATTTGGTAACTCGCAGCGTTTTGGTGTCCCTATGGGATTCGGTGGCCCACACGCCGCTTTCTTCGTCACTCGTGACGCACATAAGCGTTCACTGCCTGGCCGTATTATCGGTGTATCACAAGATACTCGCGGTAACCGCGCCCTACGTATGGCGATGCAGACTCGTGAGCAACATATCCGCCGCGAGAAAGCTAACTCAAACATCTGTACCGCTCAAGTATTGCTAGCGAACATGGCGTCTTTCTACGCCGTATTCCACGGCCCACAGGGTCTTAAGACGATTGCCGAGCGTATTCATCGTTTGACCGACATTCTCGCAACTGGCTTAACAGCCAAGGGCGTAGAACTGGTTAACAATACTTGGTTCGATACCTTATCGGTTAAAGGCTTAGACGCTGGGGCTATCAAGACGCGCTCTGAAGCTCAAGGCGTTAACCTGCGTATAGATAGCGATGGTATCTTAGGCGTTAGCCTAGCCGAGACCACTACTCGTGAAGACGTGGCTCAGCTGTTCGACATCCTACTTGGCGAAGGCCATGGCCTGGACGTAGCCAAGCTCGATAGCGATATTGTTGCCAATGGCAGCGCATCTATTCCGGCAGCGCTTATCCGTGAAGATGCGATTCTGACTCATCCAACGTTCAATCGCTACCACAGCGAAACCGAGATGATGCGTTATATCAAGCGTCTCGAGAACAAGGATTTAGCCCTTAACCATTCAATGATCTCATTGGGCTCATGTACCATGAAACTTAACGCAGCCACCGAGATGATGCCTATCACTTGGCCTGAGTTCGGTAACATGCACCCGTTCTGCCCACAAGATCAGGCACAAGGTTACGCACAGCTGCTAAGTGAACTGTCTGATTGGTTGATTGATATCACAGGCTACGACACTGTATCACTGCAGCCTAACTCAGGTGCACAGGGCGAATACGCCGGTCTGCTTGCGATTAAGCAGTATCACGAGTCTCGCGGTGACGCACACAGAAACATCTGTCTGATCCCATCGTCAGCCCACGGTACTAACCCGGCTTCGGCTCAGCTTGCTGGCATGAAGATCGTAGTTACCGCCTGTGATAAAGACGGCAACATCGACATGGAAGACCTTAAGGCGAAAGCGGCAGAAGTTGCCGATAATCTGTCTTGCATCATGGTCACTTACCCATCGACTCACGGCGTGTACGAAGAAACGATTGGCGAGATCTGTGAAGTGATCCATCAACATGGCGGTCAGGTGTACCTAGATGGTGCCAACATGAACGCACAGGTGGGTCTAACATCGCCAGGTTCTATCGGTGCCGATGTGTCTCACCTTAACCTGCACAAGACCTTCGCTATCCCACACGGTGGCGGCGGACCAGGTATGGGCCCAATCGGTGTTAAGAAACACCTGGCGCCATTCCTATCTGGCCACGCGGTAGTCAAGCACGGTCTAGAATCTGACAACAACGGCGCAGTAGCGGCGGCGCCATACGGTAGCGCGGGAATTCTGCCTATCACTTGGATGTACATCAAGCTACTCGGTAAGCAAGGCCTGCGTGAGTCGACTCAGATGGCACTGCTTAACGCTAACTACATGATGAAGAAGCTGTCTGAGCATTACCCTGTGCTTTATACCGGCCGAAATGACCGTGTAGCGCACGAATGCATCATCGACCTGCGTCCGCTTAAAGAAGCTTCTGGCGTCACTGAGATGGATATCGCCAAGCGCCTTAATGATTACGGTTTCCACGCGCCAACCATGAGCTTCCCGGTAGCGGGAACCTTGATGATTGAGCCGACTGAGTCTGAGTCTAAGGTTGAGCTGGATAGATTTATCGAAGCTATGGTGTCTATTCGCGGCGAAGCGGCCCGTGTCGAGTCTGGCGAGTGGCCAGTAGACAATAACCCGCTGAGCAATGCACCGCATACATTGGCTGACATCATGGACCCTGAGTTTGACTCACGTCCTTACAGCCGTGAGACAGCCGTGTTCCCAACGGCAGCGGTTAAGCTTAACAAGTTCTGGCCAACGGTTAATCGTATCGATGACGTGTTTGGCGACAGAAACTTGTTCTGTGCGTGTGTACCAATCGCTGATTACGAATAAATGACTACTTGGCCTAGATAATACGGCTTCAGCCTCCGGTTTTCTCTGCTCATTGATATCAGTCAACTCTGCGGCGAAAACCATCGGCTTCCTTGTCTTATCGTCGGCAGTTACGTCATTTGGCTGCTTGGGCTCGCTACTGCTGCGTTGAGCCTCGACTCCAGCCAGTTCTTTTATAGGGAGTATGACTGGCTTCAATCGTCATTCGGGTAGGGCTTTTAGGTCCGTTTTTCCGGCATGCTTGTTGGCCGGAATTTTACCTCTTCGGACGGACGGAATGTCGAATCATGTATGGAACATTATCGACCAGCTTTAGGTTTTTGTTACTGGGTCATGAATTAGTAAGTTATGCCTTCTTGTCACCTAACACCTGCGGTGGGTGATGTAAGCACTGCGAAAACATCCCTGTTTTCTAAGGTCATAGCCGAGTCTACACTCGCAGTTTAATAGCAGGTTTTATCGCTGTTAGTTAACTTATCGATGGGGCTGAGCGCTCATTAACCTTGTCGCTCTCTGCTTTGTGACTAAACAGACGTGCACGGATCACGTCATAACCCCAGTTGAAGACAATCGCGTAGATTAAGAAGAAAATGACCACGCCGATGTCCATGACAAATACTGTCCAGAAATCTAACTGCAGTACCCACATCATCAAGGGTAATGTCGCAAAAATCATACCTAACTCAAAACCAAGCCCATGGCCTAAACGCATTTTAATGGAACGTTCAATGCGGTTAGTGCCATAGAGACGGTCAAAACCTAGGTTATAAATATAATTCCAGCACATGGCAATTAAAGACAGGCCGACAGCCAAACCTGTCGCCGATTTTGCCCCTGCGTCAGTAAATAGTGTGGCGGCGGTGATGACGAATACTAAGGCAATAGCTTCAAATAGTACGCTGTGAAAAATACGTTCTTTTGTTTTCATGATAGATCTCTTCTCTGTTGTTCAGTCGTTCTTGGTTGCTATAATCATCATTAAATAAGTAAGAAGATAGTTAGTTACTATCAGGAAAAGTGATATGTATAATCTAGAACAGCTGAGAATGTTTGTTGAAACGGCACAATCTGGTTCATTTTCGGCATGTGCTCGTCAGTTGGGAAAGGTGCAGTCGGCAGTCAGTCAGGGAATTGCCAATCTTGAAATCGATCTCGACACCACCTTGTTTGATCGTACTACACGCAAACCTTCATTAACCCCACAAGGTGAAAGACTGCTGCCGTTTGCGCAAGCTATCTTGCAACAAACCCGCGAGCTTGACTCTGTTGCTGGCGCATTTAACTTATCCCATGAAACACAGATAAAAATAGCGGTGGACGACGCATTATTTCCCATGCTAACGAGTATGCTAAATACCTTTGCATCACAGTTCCCTGCAACCATCTTAGAGCTCTACGCTGTTGCAACACCGGATGTATTAGCCTTGGTGCATAGTGGACGAGCGGACTTAGGACTGATGTTTGCTAATAGTGGTTTTCCGCAAGAGGTGGATCTGTGCTATGTAGGGAGCTTGCCGTTCAATGGTGTTGTGAGCCCAATGCATCCGCTGGCCAGCGTCGCTATCGTCACTGCCGCAGATTTAATCCCACATCGTCAACTTTTGATCCGTGGTCTAGAAGATCAGCCCTTACCGCATTTTCCGAGCATATCTTCACATATCTGGTGGGGCAATAGCTTCAATGCCGTTAATCATATGGTTAAAGAGGGCCTAGGCTGGGGCTACATTCCCAGCCATATGGCGAAGCAATATGAGCGTCAGGGTGACATGGTGCTAATGAACTTAAGCTTTGACCATAAGCCATGGCGAGTACCGATTGATCGCGTGATGGCAAAACAAAAGGCTCGGGGTCCAGCGCTAATGTGGCTGGCCGATGCTGTCACAGATTTGTTGGAAGAGTAACGCATTTTTGTGTTATCGCGTATGCTAGTGCTATGAGTACATAATATATGTCTCGTCTTTTTTGCTTTTTGGCTGACGGCTGCGATGAATGAGTTTACTCTGATTTCAATTGTATTTGTTGTGGTTGCATCTGGGATCGTTAGATAGCAAAATCTAAAGTTATCAGCAGAGTTACCATCTGAATTATCACTACTATCAGCACTAGAGTGCTCAATGAGCCATTACCTATGCCAACAGAAAAAGAACAAACAATAGAAGAGTTGCAGCAAGGACTTCCCATTACGATAGTGGCGGATGGCCAATTTTCGGATTCGCTTAAGCCGTTGTTGGCTCAGCTGGAGATGTGGATCAATTTTCAGGCGTTAAAAGCGGATTGGTATGGTAATGAAGATCTTATTTTGTCTTTTGATTTTACCTTAGTCAGGTCATTGGAAGAAAAAATACAACAAATCACAGAAGTGAGTGTAGAGAGCTGGGTGGTAGAATCGGGTTATGCTTATCATTATGAAAGCAGCTGCCTGACGACGATTGCTTTTATTGCGGTTGATGATTTGGTGCAGGGTGGCGTTGGTATTGAGCAGGCGATAAAAGCCAGATTGACAGCCGTAGCCAATGCTATTGCACTAAAGCATGGTTTGTTGGCTTTGGAATAGAAAAGTTACTCTGGACAGGATAATTAAGAAACCTTCTAACACAGCGGATTATGGTTTGATAGTTGGGGGTTATTAGCCGACTATTAACTAAGTATTCGCCGAAATGAGGTGAGATTTGCCCCATGATGCATCAACACAACGGGGCATGCTTTTTACAGTGAGTGTGGGTTATTTGTTTTGTACAAATTGATCAATTTGATTTTGGGCTAAGGCTTGATCCATGGTGCCCTTAAGTAGCTTGTACATCAAAATAGACGCATCAATTTCAGTTTTACGGTTAGTTAAGCTTTCAATGTTCAAGCCTAATGGAATATTAAGCGGAATAACTGTTGCTAAAATTTGCAGCAGATTACTGTGGTTAACCTTAATTGACTCATACAAAGGGTCGTCCGCAGACAAAATACGTTCGCTGGTAGCTTTGGGGACAGACACACCTAACCAATTGATAAACTCTAATGTTTTAGCGCTACCGCAGGGGGAGAATGTCAGAATTACTCGGTTTGGCTTTATGTTATTTAGCGCACATTCCTGAGCATAACTAGTTAACATATCGATAGTTGCTTGAGCGTTATACACCGCTTGAGTAATGTAGTACTCACAACCTAAAGTCGACTTACCTAACAGACGAATATGTTCATTCTTTTTACTTAAATGGCGCTCAGCAATGGCCACACCACCTAGGTAGAACTCCTGAGAGTGTGCGGCTAACACACGGTAAGCGTCATTTAGAGGCAATGAGCTGGCAACCTGAGTCGATGGCGAACCTACTAATACCAAGTCTCTAACATTATTTTGATACCAAGTACGCGACAACCATTCACTAAACTCTTGCTCATCAAGACCTGCAACACTTTTATAGGCGATAACAGGCTTACCTGACTTTTGATTGATCAGCTGGGCGTAGGTGCCAGAGTCATGGGTAGCTTTAAACGGAAAAGGCCTAGGAATATCAATGCGATTCGTTTCGTCCTGAATATCATAAATGATCAAACCATCAAAACTTATCTCATCAAGGCGGGCTAACAACTTATCAGCGATAGTACTGACCGATTCAAAATCTGTATCGATTTTTGGTGGAGTAGTACCAATAAAATAGAGCCCACGGTTATGATCGGACGAACGCTGTTTTAATGATTTTTTCATGTTTTAGCCGTCTAGATGGATATAATCTTCATTGTGTCTTAAATAGTGGCCGTTGTTAAGACTCAATAAGATAATTTTTTGTATTGCTACAAAATCATATCTTTTCAGTACCTCATCAACTTTCTTCGAACCGAGACACCCATCATTAATAGCGTGTTTTGAGATCTGCCACGTTCAATCTAGAAGTGCACCACCTATACTTTTTAAAAGATTAGGAATGACACTTAGGAAACAGGCTGTAAAATTAATTCCCCCCTTGGAGTCGCTACGCCTAGATTGAGAGTTTAACCAATAACGCCTAATAAACATGTTGTTTTCCACTGGTTTACTTTATATCAGCCCATATTTACTGATATGAGTCTGGAAGAGTACCATTGTTAATTAGTTTTCTTATATGGTCTTTCCTAGTTATCATACCTAAAGTATTATCTAATTGCATTATTGATGGTATTTGCAATGATTTATTAGTTCTAATTAAATTAGACACTGCATTGTTGTTTATTATTATTTCTTGAATCGGAATAACACTTCCGACATTGTCTAAAATTAAGTCCTGTGATATTATAGCTGTTAGCGTTTCAGATAAAACTTCTCTGACTAAAGGTTGTTCATCTCCTGGGAAAAAATTAATAATTCTATCAATAGTTTTTATCGCAGAATATGTATGTATTGTCGCTATCACCAAATGTCCGGTTTCAGCCGCTAACAGTGAAGCTCTTAATGTTTCTCTATTTCTTATTTCCCCAACAACAATAACATCAACATCTTCCCTAAGAGCTGAATAAATTGCATCTTCAAATGAAGAAACATGTTTTCCAACTTCCCTTTGATTAATTATTGCTTTCCCTCTTTTAAAAATGGTTTCTATTGGCTCTTCTATCGTCAATATATGAACATTCTTTCGTTTGTTTATATAATCAACCATCGATGATAAAGTCGTTGACTTACCTGTATTCGTGCTACCAGCTAATAATATCAACCCTTTTTTATACTCAGAGATTCTCTTCAAAACTTCGCCATTATCGTAATCATTTAAATCAATGATATTTTGATTTAGAATCCTAATAATAAGTCCAAGACCAAAATTATGCCTAAACAAATTAACTCTCAACACAGTATCTTTGTTGAAGTTGTAAGCGTAATCAGTATCTTTTGTAAGATTTAGGCTGTCACCAGGAAAGGTTTCTGTTACAAAGTTAATAATGTAGTCATCATTAATAGTAAAGTCTGAAATTGTTATAATAGAACCTTTGTGTCGAGCATGAATCCTTTCACTAGCAGACAAATGAATGTCAGAATATTTACTTTCTATACTTAGTAATAAAATCTCATTTATATGTTTTGATGTCATTTAAATAATTCCAATCGATTAGCTTTAATATATTAGGTGTGACTGTGTTTACTGCTACTTTTCCACTAAATAAAATTAACGAACCTAACAATTTCTTTATTAATTGAAACTCTCCCTTTGGCATATTTTATCCGTGCCACATAAAATAAATGTACTAGTTCTTCCTCTTCCGCCAAAAAATAAAATGAGCAATAAGAATTAGTCCAGAAAGTATTATTTCCGACATTGATACGTCTCCTTTTCACTTTACGATGGCTTTGCATCTATGATGCTATCGGTATGTTTCGACAAGTATATATCAATCATGCTACAGCATAATAATTAGACGATCACATTAAGATGAACTCAGCAATATTCATTACCCTCTTGATAGGCGTTGTTGATCAAATCCTCGCTATAGATGCAGCTACTCCAAGGGTTTGAGCTAACTAGGCAGGCTGTTTCCTAACTGGCATTCCTAGTCTTATGACTTTGTTCATTGCCTTTACACCTGCCAGCGCTTCACCTACTTGAGCATTATAATCTCGTAGGCTAAGTTTCGGACTAATTAGTTGCTTATATCGGTACATTGCTGTTTCAGATAGCGACCGTAAGTGATAGTCATTTTCCTTCTTCCATTGCGCTAACTCATTATTTTTGAGGGCTCTCACTGCCTCGTTTCGAGGATGCCCATCCTCCCAAAACCCAGCACTGCTTCTTGGTGGGATAGTTGGTTTGCAACCTTTACGCTGAAGTAGTTTGTGACACGCTTTGGTGTCGTATGCTCCATCAGCAGAAACTTGTTTAATTTGTCTTCTTAACGGCTTGATTAATGTGGGTAACACTTCATTATCAGCAACGTTAACCAGAGTGACTTCTGCTGCTACGACTTCATGCGTATTCGCATCTACTGCGAGGTGTAACTTACGCCAGGTACGACGCTTTTCTTTACCATGCTTTCGAGTCTTCCATTCTCCCTCGCCGTAAACTTTGAGGCCCGTTGAATCAATCACTACATGTGCCACAGAGCCACGACTCGGTGAGCGATATTTGATATTTACGGTCTTGGCACGTTTGCTAATGCAGCTATAGCTTGGTGAGGTTAGTGGCACATCCATAAGCTGGAAAACCGAGGTAGTGAAACCTTCTAGTGCTCTCAGTGATAAGTTGAATACACCTTTAACAACCAATGCAGTTTCAATAGCAACATCAGAGTAAATATACCCACGGCCACGGCGGCCGTGATGTTCAGAGCAACACCAAGAGCTAATGGCGTGCTCATCAATCCAAAAGGTCAAGGACCCTCGATTAATCAATGCCTTATTGTACTGAGACCAATTGGTCATTTTACGCTTAGCTTTACCCATCTTGATGTTTCCAATAACCACATTGGAAGATCAGATCACATAAGCTGCAAAAGGTTCAATCGATTTAGGAAACAAGGCCCTCTTGATATTAACCGTATCAACTTGAATAAGTGAAATGATAAGTTTTGATTTATCATAATTCACAATTTATGATGGTTTCTGCCGTTTCATACAAGTTCTTATTGCAAATTTTTCTCGGTGATCTTGTAGTTTTCCGCTTTCTAACTTCCTTCCCCAGCCTAGGTGATTAGCTATCATACCGATGAGCCAAAGCACAATTTCAGTGAACATAGCAATAAGTCATAGAGCATCTAATCGTCTAGGGTATCGATTCTTGCAGTGTCTAAGCCCCATGTCATATTGGGGACTTTTCAAGTCACGAAATGTCTCTTCTATCTGCATACGCTGGCATATATAGGTGAGTTAGTTTAGCAGCTGTAAACGTTTCTGGTGGCAAGTTGGTTGTTAGTAACCAAGGCTCTTTACTGTCAGTTCGATGTTTCGGTTTCTCCTTCTCCTTGTACAAATGGATATGGCAACTTAATGGACTTTTCTTAGCGAGATAGACAGCACTATATACTTACCTTTATTGTTTGTGGCTGGATAAGCGATTTATTTGATTGACATAAGCCCTAGCCATGGCGCTGAACCACGCATCACCACGAACTCTACTGAGTCAAACCAACCGTAACTGGTGACTTGTTGGAACCAGGTATTGTGATAGCCCGCATCAGTAACAATCAAAGGACAGCAATGTCGAGGGATAATTTGAGCGAGCTCTGCTAAGAATGCATTGTGACGTCGAGGGGCTTATAGTCTTCAATTAAGAAGGTGTGTTCATAAAGTGTTACTGAGTGCCATTAACGAATTTTTTCCCGTACATTAGCCCTGTCAACCAGCACGATAGGCAGAGGATTCGCACCGCACAGGTGAATTGTATGCCAGCGCTTAGAGATCCCCTCATTTTTCAATTTTAAATAATCCCGAAAATTGAACGGTAAATAGGCTGGTTTTTAAGGTAACGATAAAAATTATCCATTAGAGGTTCTGCCCACTCTTCTCGCATCGTGGGTAACAGTTCATAGTAAATACAACCTTGGCGAAACAGAGAGTATGAGCGAGTTTTACTGGTATTTGCCTTTATTGTCTTTTCCAAGTCAGCATCCTCGCCCGCTTTTCCTAGTAGCGTCAGCAAGCCTATCGCCAAGGCGCTTAGCAAAAACAACCGGTCTCTACGTACCGGGGAACGCGTGTAGGTGGCACTCATCCCCATGCCAAAACGATAGTCTTTAATGTCACGAAAAGTCGTCTCTATCCCCCAACGTTTCCCATATAAAGTCAACATCTTGCTACTCACTAGGTCACGTCGACTTGATGCTAAATACCAAGCTTCTTTCATGCCTTTTTTCTTGGTGCAAATGACCCGAGCGACTGCTTGCTTATTACCCGTTATTTGAACGTCCTTAAGGGTTCTTGTTATGCCGCTGGGTAATAGCCAGTCCTTTACTGGAAACAGCTCTCCTACCGCATCGGTGACTTTGATATTAGCCTTAATTCTAATGATGAAGTCAAAACCCAGCTCATGTTCAATGAAGTTAAATAGTGCCGTATCACTAAAGCCTCTATCAGCAACAATTGTCACTTTAACATCCTCTGCAACGATCGACCTTAACTTAACCAACAACTCATCTTCATGGTTGTTTCTATTACCTTTTAAAGCATGTTTACGATGGGTTTTCCATAGCAGTGGCGTGTTACGTCCATGGGTTGTTTGCATACTCAGTACGATGGTTGAATGGTCGTCTGAATCAAATTCAGTCCAATCGAGAGAGACCACTATCTCTTTGCGTGCACCGATAATATAAGGCCCCCAGGAGTCCAGTAATTGCCAGACGTTTAACTTTGTATTACTGAGTAATCGGTCTACTTGTTTAATAGCAGACTTACGCTTAAGTTTATTGGCTTGGGCTAAGCCAGCGCCAATGGCATGAATAGCGAGTGACCCCTTTTCAATCACTCCGTGAGCGGCATTAGCAAGTGAGGTGACCCTTTTAGCATGCATGTCATGGCCAAAGAGTTCATCGATGTGATTATGAATAAGGGCTTTATTTATCATGTTATAAATTTTAGAACATAGAGTGATTTGGCTTATTATACTCTGGAAGCCTTGCTGCCTCTGGTTATTATGAGGGGATGCTTAAGATGCCAGCGATAAATATCGAGTCTATTTAATGTAACAAGCATTATAGACCTCAAAAATCATGACGAAAATAGTTAATTTTGTGTAGAGCTGAAATTGACAGGATATTTCATAAAAAATCTCGTGATACTTATTGTTGGGAAGATCATAATTAATCTAAATATTTGTTTATTCAGTAGCTAATTTCGATTTTTTTCGAGTTAATATCGAAGTTAGTTAGAAAATTAGCGTTATCAAAGTCTAGCTGGTATCGGTGATTTTAGCGCCTGTAATACTAACTGATTTTTCTAAGTATTCCATTAATTAGCGTGGTCATCATGACTATTCACAGGGGACTTTGTTGCAGCCCCTCATAACGTCATTACAGTGCTGATATGTCGTGTATAACACATGTGGTATGGGGTGTTAGGTGTTTATAATATAGTGAGTGTGTTGTAAGTCATTGATTTGTACTGGTTTATTTCCTTTGTTTTTCTGAGTGTAAAATTTAATGTTAGATAGTGAAATCAATCAATGAACTTATAGCGTTTATAAATGATGTTTACATACGTTCAAAATAAACTTAAATTACGCCTCGACTTCTGTAGGGGATACTCCCCTTGTCTATTATTTGATTTTATATACTCCATATTTTTAATTTAAGGTAATGCTTTAAGGTAATTCTTTAAGGTAGTTATTTATTCTAATGATAGAGAGAAATAATACTAACTATTAGGCATTAATAATTCTTTCATATGCTGTTGTTAATTAACTTACTTGTCATGAAAGAATAAAATTTATCCAAAGGAAATATATAGTATGTTTTGTAACACAAATAGAAAATACCGTGGTCATAAAAAAGCACGCGGATTGGCATTACTCGAAATCTTGATTGCGATTGGTATCTTAGGATTAATAGCAGCGGGTGTTGCCACCTTAGCGGCTAGAACTTTTGAAAAGCAAGATCTTAAAGATATTCAAACGGATATGACTGATGTTTCTATTGCACTTCAACAAGTCTATAGCCGCGCTGCACAATATGTTGATACTAAGTCTAAGTCCGTCCAAGAATTTGCAGACTCAAAAGCAATCGATTCAAGTGTATCAATTAACCCACTGACAAATTCGGCTTATCTCTTTAGTGTGGCTAAGGTCCGTACTACCGATACCTTAAATACTGGTTTTGTACTTGGGATTGATAATGCAAATCAAACCGCATGTAATGCATTGATAACAGGACCACTGCTTGATGATGCAGATTACATTACGGTTATGGAAACTGGTACGACTATTGCTGATCAAGCTTTTGATACCTCTGGTACTATTGACATTAAAAATACAACCTCTGGCATTAACCAAGATATATACGACCCTACGGCTGTGCTTGCATTATGTCCTAGTACGACAGACCAAAATCTTATCGTGATCGGTTATAAATAATATCGTTAAATAAATGACAACCGCTCAACGAGTATATTGAGCGGTTGAACATTGTCAGCCAATAATTTGAATTCCTTGGATGTCTTATTATGAAAAAACAACATGGCTTGGCACTATTAGAGGTGTTGATTGCGGTTTCAATTCTTGGAGTGATTACATTGGGGGTTATGAAATTACAAACTGGTCAGTTGAGGGAACAGGTAAAAACGTTAGCTGCTGCTAAAGTTGCTCATATTTACCAATTGAGTACTCAGGTCATGTTTGATCCCTTGGTGAAACTAAAAAGCTCAAAAGCAGATGATATTTCAACTTGGAAAACCAATGACACCATTCATGGGTTGAAAGAAAAACTTACGAATGGTGGATATATTTATCTTGATGCACAAAATAAAAGCAATATGAAAGTCGCTAATTTTTTTAACGGCATCAATTACGATACCGATAAAGATAGTTGTGCCGTTAATAATGGTGTTACAAATGAACGCGTCAATTGTGCTAGCGGGCTTGAAGACGAATTGACCTTGAGCAAGAGTTTCAAGGTGAAAGGCATAAAAGTAGATGGCGAAAAGCAATCATATTTCTCGATAAATCATGTGGGTAATTCAGATGTTAGTGATGTTAAACCAACTGTAATAACCATATTTATTGATGGACTAAGTGATCGAAAAAGCCTTAAAGAAATGAATGATCTAGCACTTGCGGTGAGTGAGCAAGTGTCACAAATCGATGACATAGAAAATAGTGCTTATGCATCCATTCATATTGCAGACTTCAGTAAAGAACCTGCTAAATATGATACAGGTGATGAAGCTTATAAAGCACTTTTAGACGCTAATTATCAGATAGATCCCAACATGGGGCTGGCGATTATTTTTAATTTAGGGGGAACCCAAGCATTAAGAAGTGATGGCATGGTGGCGATGCAAAAAAATAGGTCACTGTGCTGGAATGTCAGCGTAGGGAGTGAAGAAGATGGCTTTATTTGCCAATCGGCCATTTCATCAGGCACTGGTGGCGGGGGAACATCTGGTTTTATCCAATCAGATAGCAATTTACTTTATCAAACAGGGGACCAAAAATCGTCGACTAAGGTGTATCGAACCCCTGTGGAAGTAATCGTAGCGGCTTTCAATGGTCAGGATATTGAAATTGCAAAACCTGTGTGCCCGACGATTAAAGAAAATAAGTTATTGCCTCATTTAGCTGTGGTTGGCAGTTCTTTTTCGAACAGTGGTTTTGGTGAGTTCCCTGAAGCAGATAATGATCACTACGGAGATAACAGCGTCTCAAATCATGATCATACTGCAGAAATGGTGTCGGGGCTATTGTTTAGGTGGAAGGATAGCAATCATCCGGAATATTGGTCGGTTACAGGCATTGTGGGTTCTTCAAATGATCAAGATGGCGATGAAGGAAAAAATCCGCAGTCATTACAAATAGTGGCATTACGTTGGTGTGAAGTGGAAAAAAAATGATGAAAGTAAAATTAATATTATTAATTGCGTTAAGTCTGAGCATAGTGCCTGAAACGGTATTGGCTAATGACAGTGACGTAGTCAAGAGTGATGACAGCAGTCATATAGAAGCTCAAATAAGCCTAGTAATTAAAAAAGGCAACAGTGTTGAGTCCAGTTTATCTGACTTTGTTCAGAGGTTTGGTTATAAATTAAAATGGGATACTGAAGATATCACCTCCGGTTATAGCGTGAGCTACGAAGACACTACGGCGATAGGTATTTTAAAGCAATTTGTCAGTGATATGCGTGCGAACGGAAAGTTAATAAAAGGCACGATTTACAAAAATAAGGTACTGGTGATTGAAAATGAAAGTGAATAAGTTGCTATTGTTTTTTGCTGCCACGGTGTTGTTATCGGGTTGTGCGGAGATGTCTTCCTTTTCACAAGGGGGAGATGAAATTGAGAGCCGTAGAGTTGAAATGGAAAAACAATTTTCAGACTTTAAAATCTCTGATGATAATTTTTTAGAGCTGCAAGATAACAGTTCATACCCAAATAAATTCTGGGCATTAAATATAAAAACTACCTATTTCAAATCCGTATCTATTGATGAGGTTCTGAAGAGTTTAGGTCAAAAACTGAATGTATCTTACTTTGACAAAGGTGATGATAGCGAACAAACAAGAAAGATCATATTTGAAGGTTCTGTGAATAATTACCTTAAATATTTGGCAGACGCTTATGATGTGTTTATCGATGTGGATAAGTACAAAATAGTAAAAAGAAATTATAAAACAAAAGTTTTTAAGTTGTATAATTCACGTTATTTAAAAAATGAATCAAAGTATGCGTTCGGCTCATCAATTGTCGATAGTAAAGGGGGAGCAAATGGATTTTCGGGCGAGATAGCAATTGGAGGTGCGGTAGACTTATGGGGAGAGGCGAATGAATATCTGACATCGATGAAAGAAAGTAATGAGTCTTTTAATTATTCTATTTTTAGAGATTTTTCTCAAATCGTAGCTACGGGTTCCAAAAAAGAGTTGGATCGTGTCGAGTTATTTGTCGATAATTATAATAAGTTAGCCTCTACTGAGATAAAAATCTCCTATAAAATTATCAGCATAAATCAAGAATCACTTAAGGCACTGGGTGCAGATCTTCAAGGAGGTGATTCAGCATTCCAAATCAATGGCTCGACATCAAGTGGCTATGGGGGGTTAGAACTGGGCTCTGTATCAGTGGGAGCTGCGGTAGATGGAAGTACAGATACAATTGGCGGTTCCTTAACGGCTCAATTAGTAAAAAGTGGCGCCCGCATAATGAATGAAGGTGTAGCTGTGAGTTTGAACGGTAAACCTGTCCCAATTAATGCTGTCAATGAAGTGGGTTATGTCAGTACCATTACCCGAGAACCGGGTAGCGAGAACGAAGACGCAGCGGAGACAATAGAAACCGATACGTTAGAAACTGGTATGTCGTTTATGATTGTTCCTGATGTATTAAACGATGGCAGAGTGAATATCACCATGGGGTATTCAAGAAAGAGGTTAAACCAGTTAGTTTCATTTGGTGCTGAAGGGGATTCAGTGCAGCTGCCTAATATATCACGCAATGAGAATATTAATAATCTTATCGTAGGCGTAGGCAAGGAAACCGTCGTTGCTATATTTAAGGAGGATCTTACATCAAAAGCTGACTATACCGGGCTTGTAGGTAAGTCGATGAGTGATTCTAACTCTAAGAGCGTGACGGCGTTAATCGTGAGAGTGGATACTAAGACATGAATATTATTACTGATTCCATCTGGTACTGTAGCCACCCTGAAAAATTGAGTTTCCTCGAAAAAAATAAAAATATATACAAACTCATATTTAATAGGAGTGATTCAGGGAAAGTAAACTTATGTATAAATATAGATTTACAAAAGAAAGATGAGTCGAAGAATATTCCGTTGGCAAAGTTTCTTATTGATAATGGAAGTATTAAAGATGATGCTCACTATTATGTTGACCATTCGAATGGTAAACAATACAGTGTTTTTTATAAGGGGGGGGTAATATATCCTTTTTCTGACAGAGTATGTGGTGAAGATCTCGTTAATCGACTAAAAAAATATTATAGTCTCGATGATACTAAGATCATCTCACTAGAACAAGGTCTCCTTAAAATCACCAGGAATAAAGAGGTTATGGTTAAAGCTAGTGTAGTAATAATGACCGTTTTAGGTATGTTTATATTGTCGTCAGCGGCATCTGCTACTTTCTTTTTCTATAAGTAATCATGGAAATAAAATTAAGTAAAGCCAAACTGTATGTATTGGTCGCTGCAATCTCTGCAGTGCTGATGGGGGGGGCTGCAGGAGCCTTTCTTTATAAAGATAAAGCGAGCCAGAAAGAAGCTCGACAATTAGAACTGAGAAAAATTGATACAGCCAAAAAAAATTATTTATCATTAATTGAAACTATTGGTGGGAAATTGTCATTTCCAATTTTAGATTATATTAAAATGGAAAGTGAACTGTCTAACGTTAATTTTCTAGGCTGGAATCCTGTAGAGTTAAAATGTCAGACAACAACCTGTGACTATACCTTAAATACCGACAACCAACATTATGTAGGTATACCAAATATTGCCATGGGATATCAAGATTTGAATATCGTTATGTCCGGTAACAACCTGATGATAAAGGGTATAAACCTGCTAGCGATCGATAACGGGCTTGATGAACTTACTTACAAAGGACTACCTCTGTGTACAGATTCTTTGTCTGATATGAGAAAGTTCACTGATATTGCGGGTTTTTCATTAAGCCGTGGAGGTAGCGCTAACGCATCATCTTTTGCTTTTCAGCAACCGGTTTCGTTAGTTAAGGAAAAAAAATTGTTAATTAAAGGAAAGGCTGACTATCTTGATGTATATGGAATTGATTGGAATGCACAGGGGTTTGATAAAATGAAAATTAACTATTTATTTAGATATATATTTAATAATAAAAATGTTGGAGTGTCGGCAATACGTAAAGTTTATGAAGAGAGTAATTTAGGTTATAGCATGACTGGAACTATATATTGTAAGGCGAATTAAATGAAAGTTAAAGTACTGTATTTGTTATCTATGTTTTTCTCTGTTAACACATTGGCTGCAATAGCTCAAAATGATGCTGTAAATAAACAAGACATGAGCCGGGAAGTTAGAGGGGATGTATTGGAAACAGCAAACTTAATGGATGAGATTAATTTATTGAAACTTAAATTCGAAAAAGAACAGCTAGATAAATCTTTAAATGAAGAATTGTTAAAAAATATTGAGGTGAAAAAAGAAATCGATAAGTATGATCCAGTAAGTAAAGTTAAAAAACAAAATCCGGCAGATGGCCCATTTAATGTAAATGGCATTAGGCTTTTGTCTGTGACATCTTTGCAAAACGCAAATGAGATGGCTGTATTTAGTTTTTATGGTCGCAAGTATAACCGCGCACCAGGCGAAGACTTCAAAGGGGCTAATATTTCAATAGATGGTGAATATGTCGTTTTTGAATACCATCGGAAAAGTTATAAGTTCAGGTATTAGCCTATGAACGATATAATCACGACAGAATTTGGTGATGTCGATCTTGAAAAAAGTCATATCGTCCAGAATCAAAAAGGGCTGATGATCTGTTGGTTGTCGAGCCGTAATGATTATTTTTTAATTGATGATTGTGGTGGACGACAGGCTATTTTTGATTACTTGATTCTGGACAATTTTAATGATGAATTTGGCGCTTTACCTACCTTTAATACGATCGCGATTATCTCGAATACTGATTTTTATCGTGTGTTTACCGCGCTCGACACTATGTCAGGTAATGAGTCGAAACAAAGCACCGATCTAGCAGATTCTATCGATGCTTTGTTTGAAACAGCCATAACGGCAGGTGCCAGTGATATTCATTTTGTCAGAAACGATCAAGTGGCCATTATATCTCTAAGGACAAATGGCTCATTGACACAACTGAAGACTATCTCTTCAGAAAGTTGCGATGAGATGATGTTTGTTTCTTATAATATCTTGGCTACCACCAAGGAGTCCACCTGAAATAGAAATATTCCTCAAGATGCGAATATATTGCGGGAATTGCCTTCGGGCTCCTATCGATTTAGGTATGCGCACATGCCAATATTTGGTAGCTCAGGTGGATGTTACCATGCTGTATTAAGGATAATTAAGGCCGAGAGTGAAATTTTTGATATTGTTGAAAATAAGAATCCGTTAGAAATGCTTAAGCTTACAGCAGATGAACAACATGATTTACAAGCTATGATGCAGTGCCCCCACGGTCTCTTGTTGATAACAGGTGTCACAGGTTCAGGTAAATCGACCACGATTAAAAACGTGCTTGAGTGGATGTATAATAAGAAATATGGCAGTAATGCCTGCTTTGTTACCGTTGAAGATCCTGTGGAATATCGGATCATGGGTGCTATACAAAGCTCAGTTGTTCGCCTTAAAGAGGGGGTCAACCCTTTTCTGCCTGCACTTAAATCCGCCATGAGACGAGATCCAGATGTGCTAATGATAGGTGAGACTCGTGATGATCAAACTGCCACAGCGCTCACTGGGGCGATCGAGAGTGGACATTATGCGGTAACAACTGTGCATGCGGGCTCAGTCACAACAGCGATTCAGAGACTAGAAAGCTTAGGGGTAAAAAAAGACCGTTTAGCTTCGCCTGGATTTATCGCGGGCATTATCACCCAAACACTGGTTCCTATCCTTTGTGGTCATTGTAAAGTCTATTGGGGGACTGATAATTTTGAACATCGACTATTTACTAAGAATATTGGAGGCTGTGAAAAGTGTAACTGTTCAGGTACTGCAGGGAGAAGACCGGTATTTGAAATGCTGGTGCCAGACCTGAACATGTTACAGGAAATCGCGGCGGGTAACCCAACTAAGGTCTACAAACATTGGCGTGACAAACATGACGACAAGAAGAAATTAAATCAAGGTTACCTGATGAAAGAAAAAATATTCATTTTAGTTATGAAGGGGGACGTCGATTATCAGTGGTTCATCGATTTCTATGGGGCTATAGACGAAACTATTCTAAGAGAGATTCATGAGAAAACTATCAATCGTTGACCGTATACAATTATATCAAATGTTAGCAGATTTAATGAAGGATGGCCTGCCTTTATTTGAGTCGTTGAGTCTCATAATGAAAGAAGGCAGTGGGGTATATAAAGCATCGTTTTTGAAAAAAATAAATTTGCTCATCGAACAGTTACATGGCTCTACATCGATTGCTAGTGCTTTTTCGGGGATTATTCCCGATGAAGAGCAATCCGTATTAGCCTCATCGGAACTTGCTGGTGACCTAATAGAAGGTTTCGAAGCGGTGATAACCTCCGTGATGGTGAAACAAAAAATATTTGCGAAATTAACCAGTGCGCTTGCGGTTCCAGCCATATTAATTATTGCCTGTATTTTAGTGGTGATCATGTATAGCGTAAAGGTCTTTCCGGCCTTTGAATCCGTTCTCCCATTAGATCAATGGCCTGACTTGTCATTTACTATGTATAGTGCCGGGTTGTGGCTGATGCACTCAGGCTTAATTATTTTGCTCGTGCTATTTTTAGTTCTATCTATGATTCTAACTAAGTTAATGTCTTCATTTACCGGTAAATTTAGAAATAATGTACTCGATAAACTTCAGCCGTTTAAGACCTATAAAAAGCTGCAGTCATCTCAGTTTTTGATGGATATTTCTATATTAATAAAATCTGGTGTGCCTATTGCTGATGCGATTGAAAAAAAGGCGGAGATGTCTAAGGGGTGGGTAAAGTATCATTACGAGTTAATGTATCACAATCTATCGATAGGGCTGCCTTTTAAGGAAGCACTCAATACGGGTTTTTTTTCCAGTGAAGACATCTTTACCATTACTATATACAGTTCATTAAATGGATTTGTGGAAATGTTAACCCAAATATCGATTAAATCTAATGAATCTACCATAAAGAGTATTGAAAAATTAGCTAGTTTATTGAATCTGTTATCACTACTCATTTTTGCAAGTGTTGTTTTAGCGATATTTGGTTCAACTTTTATGCTAAGTGGTTCAATCGGGGGCGCACATTGATAATTCAAGTATCCATATCAATGGTTATTGCCATGGTTGCCAGCTGTCTGATTAGCTTTTTCCAACTTTTATTCTATAGAATGAAATCTGGTTTTAATTTATTCGATGCTTTATTTACACCTTCGCATTGTGAAAACTGTCAGAGTAAAATAAATGTATTTTTTTTGATACCTATTTTTGGTTTTTTTATATCTAAAGGTAAGTGTAGGCATTGTAATTTATCTATACCCCTAAAGTATATTATGGCTGAACTTTTTGTTTTTATTATTTCATTTTGTGCATCAATTAAGTTTATCGATCTATGTTTATTCGGAATTGATTGCACCTTATAGTGTAATGTGTCGTTTGAACTTAAAAAGGTAATCGAATTACATTTACCTTGATTTGATATGAATATATTGCGTGACAATGGAATTTTATATTTATTAAAATGGCATTTTTTATGCTTAAACTAATCTGATAGAGGTACTAAGAATGAAAATATATAAATCAGCTCTTATAATGGCTATTGCATTATCTTCATCATTTACATACGCAGGAGAAGATAAAATATATTCTTCTTCTATCTTAAATGGTACAACAAAAAAAAGTTATTTTATTGATTTCACCATTTCTATACGTGGAGAAGGTGGCGGTCATAGTCATGACCGAGAAGTCTTCGGACAAGTTCATGTTAATAGTATCAATAGTTCTGAAGTAGACAGTGAAGCTTGGGCTAAGGATAAGTCACATTATGATTCAACTAAGTCTATAGAGGGGTCAGTAGACTCTATTACTGCAAATGATTCAAATAACGATTATATTACTCTTTCAGGTGTGTTGAATGATTCTAAACCTGGGGGGTCCGAGGTGATTTGCAGACTAAAGCCTGAAATTCCATTTTATCAAAAAGATAAAGGTAACCCGATAAAAGGTGTATTCACCGACAATATCAATTGCATTTCCGTTACAATAACTAGGTTTGATAAGATTTAGTTGCGAACATGCAGTTTATTTGTGTGTAGTAAGGGGGGGATTAAAGGTGAACATAGCAGGAGATGCTAAATAAAAATATAAGGAGAATTTAGCTTATAGAACACTCGGTGTGGGGGAGCAAGGTAACATTATTCTGGAGGCTCATGAACTCATGAACTCATGAACGTGAGTCATTCAGCGATGTTTAAAATGATATATTATCAGGGAATTATTTCCAGTTACCTGCCGAGTTCTAGCAACTCTCTGTAGGGCGCATAGGAGCGTCAACGTTTACATGAACAATTTTTATATACTTCAATCAGAATGGATGTGGCAATATCGTAGTCTGCACAATGTTCACTAGAAATACGTTCAAAATTACTTTTTAATCTCTTCTGATGATGTCTAGGTTTAACCACTCCTTTCCATTCAAGATAAGCTTTAACCCCCATTGTGGCTGACCATATATAAATTTATTGCTGCTTAAATCCTAACTGTTAACCTAGTGAAGCAAATCTGTTATTCGATGCTCTCTAACATACAGCGCTTAAGTTAATAGATAGATTTACATAAAGTTTCATTAAAAAATAATTTACTTAGTTAGTATTATTATGGTTCTATTTGTAGTGGCACACTAAATTTGGCCACCTGATTAGAGGTGATATCATCACTTCACTATTAAAGCAGGTGAGACAATGACAAAGAAATCTAGACCCACATATAGCGCAGAGTTTCGACTTGAAGCAGCGCAGCTAGTTGTTGACCAAAACTATTCAGTGACTGAAGCGGCCAAGGTCATGGGCGTGAGCAAATCAGGAATGGATAAGTGGGTTAGACAGCTTAAACAGGAGCGTAAAGGGCTCTCCCCTAAAGCCTCTCCAATGACACTCGAGCAGATTGAAATCCGTGAGCTAAAGAAGAAAATTGACCGCCTCGAGGAGCACAATACTATTTTAAAAAAGGCTACAGCTCTCTTGATGTCAGACTCCCTGAATAGTTCTCGTTAGTCGAGAAGCTCAAGCAGAGCCATACAGTAAAGCGTATTTGTGAAGTGTTCGGGCTTCATCGCAGTAGCTATAAGTATTGGTGTGGCCGCGTGAAAAATATTTCACCAGGAAGAGTTAAATTATACAGCCTAGTGAGAGAAGCCCATGCTGCTAGTAACGGCTCTGCGGGCGCTAGGAGCATCGCTGAGAAGGCACTAGCTTAAGCCGTTATCGAGCGAGTAAGCTAATGAAACAGCTCGGGTTAGTGAGTTGCCAACTTCCTAAGCATAGCTATAAAAGAGCGGACAGCGAGCATGTTGAAATACCCAACCATTTGTCGCGTCAGTTTCAAGTCACTGAGCCGAATCAAGTGTGGTGTGGCAACGTGACTTATATCTGGACAGGTAACCGATGGGCTTACTTAGCAGTGGTTATTGACTTGTTTGCTCGAAAGCCAATTGGCTGGTCAATGTCATTTTCACCAGATAGTACCTTAACGGGAAAAGCGTTATCAATGGCTTTTGAGTCAAGAGGAAGACCGCAGGCACTGATGTTTCATAGCGACCAAGGTTGTCACTATACCAGTCGACAATATCGTCAACTATTTTGGCGATACCAAATAAAACAGAGTTTAAGCCGTCGAGGAAACAGCTGGGATACTGAGCTTACTATAACTAATACTGGTAGTTATAGATTGACTCATGCTGGGATTGGCTTAGCGCCTTTGTATTGACCTGTCATCTACAACTAACAGTTTAATTTATCACCAGTGTTAGTGACCTAATAAGAGCATTGTTTTGCATCATCAGTGTCCAGTCCTACTCTGGTAACATGAGGTAGAATTATGAACCCTGATAATTTACTCAATCAATTAACGCTTGGTGTAGATACTCATCTTGATATTCATGTGGCTGTCTTGCTCAATGGGGTTGGAAGGCTTATTTCAACTAAAGAGTTTCCAGTCAATCATGACGGCTATAAATCTGTGCTCAAATGGGCGTTATCTTTTGGTCAGTTAGTATCAGCAGGCTTAGAAGGTACAGGCACTTATGGTGCAGGTTTATGCCAGTATTTGCTTGAAAATAATGTGGAAGTATATGAAGTTAATCGGCCTAATCGTGCCAAAAGGCGGCTAATAGGGAAGTCCGATCCAACCGATGCTGAAAATGCTGCACGCTCTGTTTTGGCTCAGGAGTCGAGAGCTGTGCCTAAAAGTCACGATGGTTTGGTCGAAGCACTCCGATACCTGCTTGTCGCTAGGCGAAGTGCAATTAAAGCAAGAACACAATCGATTAACCAAATACGAGCATTGCTTGTGAGTGCTCCTCACGATGTTAGAGAGGGATATTTAGTCCCTTCGACTCATAAATGTATTTCACTGTGCAGCAATATCATATCACTTGGTGAGTCAGTACTTTTACAAACCCTGGCTCAGATGTTGAAACTGCTTGCCTCTCGATGGCTGAGTTTAAGTGAAGAGCTAAAACTAATAGACAAACGGCTAAAAAAACTAACAAAATCAGCAGCAGGCAATTTGATTACTCAATATGGTGTTGGCCCTTATGTTGCGGCTACTTTGTTGGTAACCGCAGGAGGCAATCCCGAACGCTTAAGAAAAGAAGCATCCTTTGCCGCCTTGTGTGGTGTTAATCCCTTAGAGGCTTCTTCAGGTAAAAAACAGCGCCATAGATTAAATCGAGGGGGCTCACGAGAGGCCAATAATGCACTATGGACTGTAGCGTTGATTAGGATGAGAAGTGACGCTCGAACGATACAATATACAGAGAAAAGAACAACAGAAGGGCTAACGGTTAAAGAAATTCAGCGATGTTTGAAACGATATATTGTCAGAGAATTATTTCCGATTATATGTCGAGATCTAGCGAATTCTCGACGGGTGTTGACATAGGAGCGTCAATGCACCTATGGAGCGATTCTTTAGAAGCTTAAAGACTGAATGGGTCCTCTCTACGGGCTACAGCAGCTTCACTGAAGCCAAGGCATCAATCATTAACTATATAGTTGGATACTATAGCCAAGTCAGACCACATCAATATAACGGTGGCTTGACACCAAATGAATCAGAAAGAAGGTTCTGCCTTACGTCTTAGAGATCCCCTCATTTTTCAATTTTAAATAATCCCGAAAATTGAACGGTAAATAGGCTGGTTTTTAAGGTAACGATAAAAATTATCCATTAGAGGTTCTGCCCACTCTTCTCGCATCGTGGGTAACAGTTCATAGTAAATACAACCTTGGCGAAACAGAGAGTATGAGCGAGTTTTACTGGTATTTGCCTTTATTGTCTTTTCCAAGTCAGCATCCTCGCCCGCTTTTCCTAGTAGCGTCAGCAAGCCTATCGCCAAGGCGCTTAGCAAAAACAACCGGTCTCTACGTACCGGGGAACGCGTGTAGGTGGCACTCATCCCCATGCCAAAACGATAGTCTTTAATGTCACGAAAAGTCGTCTCTATCCCCCAACGTTTCCCATATAAAGTCAACATCTTGCTACTCACTAGGTCACGTCGACTTGATGCTAAATACCAAGCTTCTTTCATGCCTTTTTTCTTGGTGCAAATGACCCGAGCGACTGCTTGCTTATTACCCGTTATTTGAACGTCCTTAAGGGTTCTTGTTATGCCGCTGGGTAATAGCCAGTCCTTTACTGGAAACAGCTCTCCTACCGCATCGGTGACTTTGATATTAGCCTTAATTCTAATGATGAAGTCAAAACCCAGCTCATGTTCAATGAAGTTAAATAGTGCCGTATCACTAAAGCCTCTATCAGCAACAATTGTCACTTTAACATCCTCTGCAACGATCGACCTTAACTTAACCAACAACTCATCTTCATGGTTGTTTCTATTACCTTTTAAAGCATGTTTACGATGGGTTTTCCATAGCAGTGGCGTGTTACGTCCATGGGTTGTTTGCATACTCAGTACGATGGTTGAATGGTCGTCTGAATCAAATTCAGTCCAATCGAGAGAGACCACTATCTCTTTGCGTGCACCGATAATATAAGGCCCCCAGGAGTCCAGTAATTGCCAGACGTTTAACTTTGTATTACTGAGTAATCGGTCTACTTGTTTAATAGCAGACTTACGCTTAAGTTTATTGGCTTGGGCTAAGCCAGCGCCAATGGCATGAATAGCGAGTGACCCCTTTTCAATCACTCCGTGAGCGGCATTAGCAAGTGAGGTGACCCTTTTAGCATGCATGTCATGGCCAAAGAGTTCATCGATGTGATTATGAATAAGGGCTTTATTTATCATGTTATAAATTTTAGAACATAGAGTGATTTGGCTTATTATACTCTGGAAGCCTTGCTGCCTCTGGTTATTATGAGGGGATGCTTAAGGCCTTACGTATAAAACCGTGGCCAAAAAAGGTTGACGACTACATATATGCAGACATTGTCTTGAATCATAAAATTTATAAATGAAGTAATCTTAAAAGTAAAAAAACTAGATTGACCTTAATTATACAGGTAGTAATAATTCCTAATTAAATTAAAAGGTTTAAATTATTTTCATTAATTATTTATTTAATTTCGATATTGTCAGAGCTGGAAGTGAAATAAATTAAGTTATGTCACTTTTTATTAAATACAATCTATAGTTCCCTTTGGATTTTCTATTCTATTCTATTTTATTCAAAATATAGAGTTGGTGATTCACATTCTCTAAAATTAATCTATTTGAAGATAGTTCGTACTTAGTGTAGTTTTGATGTGTAAACTGTTGAATGAGAAATCGACGTAGCATATTTTTTTCGAGGAGGTACACAGCTGATGGCTTGCTTGGCTCTAGAGCTGTAATATCAATTAAAGAGAATTTAATAGTATTCTCAAACTCCTTCCATGTGCCACTTGTTACAAAGTTAATATCAAGCGAGGGGGCCTTGGGTGAGAGGTTTTTTACTGTGTAGGCAACTGTTGCATTAAAACTGTTGTCTGAAATAAAGTTGATTTCTGTTTTTATTTTTATAATAATATCACTATTAACTATATTCACTAATGCATTTTTATCTCTACCATTATTGATATACATCTCTCCACTACCAGTCCAATGGGTATTTTTAATCGAGTTTGGTGTATACAATGAGTGTATTAGGTAAAACCCAGGTAGAAATGTAACTAGGAATATAGAAAATAATGGTGCTATATTCTTTATTTTTCTGTGCATATGTTCTCGATTAGTTTAATTGATGGGTTAATTACCACAGTGAAAGTATGTGAACTATCTATTGTCATCAAGGAGAAGGAGATAACACTACTTTCTCTAACAATATTTATTATTACTCTGCCTTGTGAAAAGTTCTGTTTTTCTTCTAATTTCAGTAAACATTTAGTAATCAAGGGGTCAAGTTTTTTTGGTATTTTCAAGCTTGCTGATTGTTGAACTTTAATTTTATTTGATGAAAAATAGTTATTATCAATTAATTTAGGTGGAAGTGAAGCCTTGCTTGCTGCTACAAAATATATTACGAGTAAACAAGATATGCTAAAAAATAAACTAGCTATATATTGACGAGTACTTTTGTTAAAAGTGTCTTTTTGACTCAAATCAGATTTTGATTGTTGTTTTATTTGACAGGTTTTCGCTATACAGTAGCCAATTTTAGGAACCGTTTTTATTATCCGTTGTCCCTTTGCATCATCGGCTAAATGTTTCCTCAGGTGAGATACTGTTTGACTTACACTGGTCTCATCAACGACCAATCCTCGTCCTTTCCACACTGTTTCTAAAATGGTTTCTCTCGTAACTATCTCGAAATGGCTTTCTATCAACAGGCTGAATAATGCTGTCTCATTGTGGCCAAGCTCAACTTTAACCCCCTTAATAATTAGCTGTTGGTTTGCCGGGTCAAAAATGAGTCTATTATCTATTTCGTAGATTACATCGCTAGATGCTGTGAGTTGCATATTCTCATGCATGCTGATCACCTGTTCTCATCGAAGCTGATCGGTCATTCTCATTCAAGCTGATCACCTGTTCTCATCGAAGCTGATCGGTCATTCTCATTCATGCTGATCACCTATTCTCATCGAAGCTGATCGCTTTTTTAAGTAATTTAACTTCAAATTAGCTCATCAGTTCTGCCATTTTGCATTGTTAAAAACTGCATAATGTTTGCTCTATTTTTTATGAGTAAATACGATGCCGACTGAGTCAATTTCAATGCGAAAACTAAAAGAAATACTTCGACTAAAATACCAAGCAGAATTATCTCACCGTAAGATTGGCGTGAGCCTGTCGCTCTCTCCTGGGACGGTCTCAACCTATATTAACCGCGCCAAGTTGATGGGAATTGAAAGCTGGCCGTTGCCTACTCACTGGGATGACGTCAAGCTCAACAAACAATTTATACAAACAAAAATTAAGCCTAGAACGGCCATTCCTTTGCCCAATTGGTTGATGTTTCACCCTCAGTTGAAGAAAAAGGGCGTCACTAAGCAGCTATTGTGGCAAGAATACATCGAACGAAACCCTGATAATCATTACAGCTATCCGCAGATGTGTCGTATTTACAAGGATTGGTTGTCAAGACAACAACCTTCCATGCGTCAAGTTCATCAGTATGGCGAGAAATTGTTTATCGACTATTGTGGCCCAACACTCCCCATTACTGACCCAGAGACAGGAGAGCGCCATGGGGCACAAATCTTTGTGGCGGTAATGGGAGGGTCAAATTATACGTTTGCGGAGGCCACATCCTCTCAAAAACTGGAAGACTGGGTAATGAGCCATGTCCGAGCTTTTCAGTTCTTCGGTGCAGTCCCTGATATTATCGTGCCAGATAACTTACGCTCAGCCACCACCCGCGCTTGTAAGTATGACCCAGACCTTAACCCCACTTATCAGCAGCTTGCAGCGCATTACAACGTGGCTATTATTCCAGCAAGGCCCTTGCGACCAAAGGATAAAGCCAAAGCTGAAAATGGGGTGCTGATTGTCGAGCGCTGGATAATGGCGGTATTACGTCATGAGACTTTCTACAGTTTAATGCAATTGAATCTGCGTATTAGTGAGTTATTGATACGACTGAACACCAAGAAGTTTCAAAAACTCCCAGGCAATAGAGTGAGTGAATATCACACCCATGAGCTACCAGCCATGAGGCCTTTGCCTTTGATAGATTACCAATACACATTTATCAAAAAGGTGAGGGTCAATGTTGATTATCATGTTGAAGTTAATCAGCATTATTACTCAGTACCCTATGGGTTGCTTAGGCAGAAAATTGAGGCGCATGTGAGTGACAAGATGGTCAAGATGTACCACCAGAACCAACTTGTCGCTCAACATCTGCGGGCTCAGCGTATTGGTGGGTACAGCACTCTCGTTGAGCACATGCCTAAATCTCATCAAGACTATGCAACATGGACACCCGAGCGGTTAAAGGAATGGGCAGGTAAGCTAGGAGATGCTGTCTTACAATGGGTAGAGCACAAGCTAGCCAGTCATCTTCATCCTCAACAAAGTGGCAAAGTCTGCTTTGGCTTACTCAGTCTCAGTAAACACTATCCCCAATCTCGTCTCAATGCCGCTTGTCAACGGGCCTTAGACACCGGTTGCTATCGGCTGGAAAACATAAAAATAATCCTAAAGAAAAATCTAGACAAAGCGGTCTGCGAAGCAGAGCCCATCGATAGGCTTGCAGGCATTAAACATGACAATGTCCGTGGCCAAGGTTACTACCATTAACAAGGAAAGTATTATGAATGCAGTGTTAATACAACAGCTTGCTGACTTACGCTTAAGTGCAGTGATAGAGAATTTAACCCTTCAAGAAGCACAGCCTCACTTATATAACGAACTGAGTTTCCATGAGCGGTTATCACTTTTGCTGGCACAGGAGTTAACGACCCGGGAACAACGAAAAATAGACCGTTTAGTTAAGCAAGCAAAACTGAGATTAGCAGCTCACCCGACTCAAATAGATTACCGAGCCAGTCGTGGGATAGAAAAGTCGACCATCAGTAGTCTGCTTGAAGGTCATTGGCTTAAACACCATCAGAACCTCATCTTTACTGGCGCGACAGGGTGTGGAAAAACCTACTTAGGGTGCGCCATAGGGCATTATTTTTGCCAGCAGGGCATCGCGGTACGTTATTTTAGAATGAAAGGATTACAGGAGATGCTTAGTCAGGCTCACGGTGATGGCAGCTATCCACGGTTTCTCACTCAATTAAACAAAACGCCCATCCTGATTTTAGATGATTGGGGAATGGAGATATTAACGACTCAGGATCGCAGCGATTTACTCGACATCATTGATGCGAGGCATCAACAAGGCTCTTTGCTCATAATGAGTCAGCTCCCTGTGAGTAAGTGGCATGAATCAATCGGAGAAGCGACCTATGCTGATGCGATTATGGACAGGTTAATACACTGTTCTCTGCGGTTTGAACTACAGGGAGAATCAATGCGAAAAAAGATAACAGACTTGACTGAATTAGCGTGATCAATTAAAACTGTGACCGAGCCGCAAAATGGCAAGAGGAAGTGATCAGCATGGGTGAGAATGAGTGATCAGCATCGATGAGAATGGGTGATCAGCATCGATGAGAATGAGTGATCAACATCATGAGAATACGCATGAGTACTAGGTCTGTCATACTTTTCCGTATTTTCATTGCGATTACTAGCCACAATCCGTTTGTTTAAACTAATGCTAACTTGACATTTTAGCACGTAGGCTAGAAAAATAAACATTAGCTATAGTAAACTCAATAGTAGGTGTCGTTGAGCAAATACGTTCTTCGGATCTAGCTGTACCCAGCTGGCATTCCTAGTCCTATGACTTTCTTCATTGCTTTTACGCCAGCTAAAGCTTCGCCCACCTGAACGTTATAGTTCAGAAGACTAATTTTGTAGATAATCAACAGCTTATATCGATACATCTCTGTCTCAGAGAGTGATCTTAGGTGGTAGCCATTATCCTGTTTCCATTGTGCTAACTGGTTACTCTTTAGTGCTTTTACTGCTTCGTTACGTGCATGCCCATCATTCCAATATCCAGCATTACTTCTTGGTCGAATAGTAGGCTTGCAACTCTTACGCTTAAGTAGCTTATGACATGCCTTAGTGTCATATGCACCATCAGCTGAGGCTTGTTTTATAGCCCTTCTTAACGGGTTGAGTAATGTGGGGAGTACTTCATTGTCTGCGACGTTAACTAAGGTGATTTCAGCTGACACCACTTTATGGGCATAACTATCAATTGCAAGATGTAGTTTGCGCCAGGTTCGGCGCTTCTCTTTACCATGCTTACAGGTTTTCCATTCTCCTTTGCCGTAAACTTTGAGGCTTTTTGAATCAATCACAACATGTGCCACAGAACCACGACTCCTTGCTCGATACTTAATTTAAACCGTCTTTGCTCACTTACTAATAACTCGGAGAGCTCAGTGGTACGTCCATGAGCTGAACAAATTGAGTTAGTGAAGCCCTCAAGTGCTCGTAATGACAAGTTGAAAACACCTTTGAGAATAAGCGCAGTTTCAATGGCGACATCAGAATAAATATACCCTCGAACACGACGACCATGGTGCTCAGTACATCGCCAAGACTTTATAGCTTGCTCATCAATCCAGACCACGGTTGATGGGTGTTTTGTTATACTGAGACCAGTAGGATATTTTATGCTTAAACTTTCCCACTTTTATGCTTCCGCGTTATCTATCTTGGGAGATCAGATCACACTAATCGCAAAAGGTTCATTCGATTTATGTAACAAGGTCTAGCTAGTGCATTTTATATTTTCTATTGATGGTTATTTTAATTTTCTTGGCGCTTTTATAGCAGACCTTACATCATTGACTCTTAGTCCGATCTTGTACATCTGTTTCCTAATTCTCATTATGTGTGCATTACGTTCGACCTTGTCATCTACACTTTGCATTTCTCTATGAGCTATAAATAGTTGAAGCCTACTTGCTACTACTTTTAGTTCGTCAATAGATAGTTTTTCTGTATTATCCTTTAGCGTATTCTCGTGGGTTAACAAATTTAAAAAATCAGTCATAATACTAAACTGTGAGTATTGGTTTTACTACCTAATAAATTCAATGTAACAGTTTTATTGGCTGTGTTGTTTTCTACATTGTCTCTCTTGATATTAGATATTACGATTTTTCGCCTAAAAGATTCGGCATTGAGTGGTTGGCTAAATAAGTAACCTTGTTGTAGGTACACACCGCGTTTGAGTAGATAAGTCTGTTGTGTGTCAGTTTCAACGCCTTCTGCAATTATTTCTAGTTCTAAATTATTAGCTAAATTTATTATCGCATCTAAAATTTTAGTTCCCCCATTAGAATTGATGGTGTCAATAAAATATTTATCAATTTTTATGCCTCTGGCACCTAGTTCATTTAAATATAAAAACGTGCCGTAACCTGTACCAATGTCATCAATAACAGAGGTGACCCCCAATTCGTAAAACATACCCAAATATTTACTTGTAAGTATAAAGTTTTTTATAGGTAATCTTTCTGTTATCTCAAATTTAATTGTGTTTGCCTTTATTAATCCGTTTTTTATATGCATTTGTATAAAGTCGAAAAATTGGCGGTTGATCAAATGGCAAGGGACTAGATTGATACTAAGAAAAATATTAGTATCAAGTGTGTAATAATCTTATCGCTTTTCCTAGAATAAGTTCCGTTATCGGTATTATTAGTCCACTAGTCTCAGCAGTTTTAATAAATTCATCAGGACTGATAATATTTTCACTTTCCTTTAACCTGACTAAGACCTCTACACCAACGGTTTTACCAGAATGACAGTCAATGATTGGTTGGAAGTAAGGCTCGAAAGCATTTCTTTCAATACCTGCGTAGAGACGATTTAAGATTGATTTTTTATTTGACATGATAAGATTGTTTTTTGTTAAAGAACAGTAGAATAATAAAAGTTGACCATATTAGAAGTGATTCAATCTAAATTTATATTTTCTTAAAAAAATTAGGTGGTGATGTAACCTAGCTTGTTCCAACTTAAGGCAGTTGTCTCTAGTCAAAATAGCCAGAGGTTGCAAGTTTGAGCCTGAATTGGTCCAACTTCAGTCGTTACATTATGAAGACGTTTTCGCAGCCTTAACGAACATGATTTTCAGCTCTGTTGCAAGCCATTGATTTAAATAAGTTTAATTTGTTGTTGATATATGGGGTTGATAATTTAAAAAGGTAAATAACACTGAATCACGATCTTTCAATGGGCTTAACAAGAGCGTTCATCTATCTTTGTTCGTGTCGATTCTGATGGGGAATTATTGGCTGATTTTTCTGTGGTAAGTATGCCGGAAATTAGCTCTGCATCTATTTAGGTTGAAATAAAAATGTCCTATTGCAGTGCTAAATGAATTTCAGAGACGATGCTGGAGTACGTCAAGGTGGTGTTTGTTTTTACTTTAACAATACAATCGAAAATGAGGAAGTCCAGCTTATTGTCTCACTGAATACCCAAAAATAACACAATAAATATCGAATGTTTACTATATTGGCTTTAGGGCTCTTTTCGTGAATGTATTTGTTTCTGTTAATTTCATCTGCTCTTGGTAAGTTCACCGTTTATTTTTGTCTATAATTTAGGGAAATATTATGTCGTTAGATCTAAATTTATTAAAAACATTAACTGTTCTTTTGAAAGTTAAAAGTGTCACATTAACTGCAGAACATTTAAACACTAGCCAACCAAACGTTAGTCGCACTCTGAAAAAATTGAAAGAGCATTTCAATGATCGGTTAATAGTCAAAGGATCCTATGGCCTAGAGCTTACTGAAAAGGCCTATAATCTTGAAAAGAAATTATTACCGTTAATGAATGAGTTGAAAAGCTTACTAAATGAAGAGAAGTTATTTGTACCAATGAAGTGCAAAGAAAAAGTAGTGATATCCCTAAATTCTAACATAGCTCATTGGTTAATACCCGTTTTATCTCCGATTCTGTCAAAAGAAGCACCTGGTATGAAATTTATATATAAGGATTGGACCAAAACATCTAAAAATGAAATTGAAGAAGGATCTGTCCACATGGGTCTTAATTATTCTCCTTTAGAACTCCCTAAACATTTTAGACAAAAGGTATGTGGAACAGAATATTTTGTAGGTGTTTGCAGGCATGACCATCCTAAATGCGATACTCCATTTACAGTAAATGACTTAGCCACTTACCCCTTAGCTATCCATGAAATAATTGATTTCAACGATAAAACCCTTTTAATGGATGAATATTATAAAAAGTTTAAAATTAAGCCAAACATACAACTACGAAGTACACATTTAAGCTTGATTTTACATAGCCTTTCTCAAACCGATATGGTTCTGCCTACTTCTATGTATCTGAGTAAAACATTAAATAACGATTTTCGTGTTGTCGAAATAGATAAAAGCTTTCATGAACGACATAAAGAAATAACGATGATTAGTAGAGTGAAGGGATGTAACAGTCCTATGTATATTTGGCTTAGTAACTTAATAACGGATGCAATAAAAACGATTGAAAAGAATACAAACCATAGTGACTTTGTTGCTAAGATTAGTTCTTGAAGCATTAGAGGTTCGGGTACAAGTACCTAGTTTCTCTTTAAGTTGTGGTCGTGCTGGGAGCCCTCATCGTAATACTACATCAACCTCTACGAGGAATGACTTCAATGACCGTTTACTTGCAAAGCATAGGGAAATCCGATAATCGCAATTTAAGACATAGGATTTAGTCTGCTCATCGCATTGACGACAGAGGATGTGTTTTAGCGTACTTTCAACTCTTATAGTGATTTAACAAGTTAGTGTAGACATTGATTATTTTAAATCAGAAAATCCTAATAGTTCAGCTGTAATGTTGAGTGAATACAGAACATGAAAAGTATCTTGTTTAATCATGATTAAAAGAGGGCGGGGGGAATATTCTTCATTATCTCAATATTGCAGGGCAAAGCAGTTATCGACCAAAAAGTAAGTTGTAACAATGCATATCCACACCAGTGTTATTGGGGGCAGTATTTTCAAGTTTGCTGATAGTTCCAATCATTTCTCCTGATAACTGGCTCATTAGGAATTGTTCAAGATATCTGAACTTTGAGTTCATGATCTTTCGGTTTATCTAAAAAGCTTAATAAGATTAACTGATGAGTATCAACAGAAGTTAACTCAAGGATACTCACTAAAATGAATAAAATTTGGAGCCCCGATAATATCGCACCACCCGCAGCAAGATACCATCACTGTGCCCATGTACCTGCCAATTGTAGTTGGCTGCATATCGCAGGCCAGCTAGGGATCGATCTTGATGGTCAGCTAGGGGAAGGGATAGAGCAACAGGTTCTGTATGCCTGGCAAAATATAGAGGGGGTGCTGCAAGCTAACCAGATGTCACGGGAGGATATAGTCAGTGTTAGGGTCTATCTAACTGATAGAGAGGATCTTAGTGGGTATCGAGCGGCAATGCAGCAGCTCTTTAATGGCCACTCTCAGGTACTTCCGGTGACGTTACTGTTTGTGGCAGGTCTTTTTTCAGAGGATTGGAAGGTAGAGATAGAGGTACAAGCAGCTAAGTCTTGAGGTTCAATTTTAGCCTTGCCAAGTGTTTATTTATTTGAATAAGTTGTGTCACAGTAAACTTTTGATATTTCATCAGTCAAAGCCTAAACCTTCTCTTTCTGACTGTTACAAAAGTGGCGTAGTCATAAGGTTATGAGGGGAGCTAGGGTAGCGAACTGACAAAGGAAATGGATTTTACTTAGCCAGATGCGGCAATTTAGCCGAGGCGTCATCGGAACTTTGAATAGCAAGACTCCTATCTAAAGGACACCGGGACGAAACAATGGATTCCGGCTCAAAAGCATTGCCGGAATGACAGGGGTTTAAATGAATTGCCGGAATGACAGGGGTTTAAATGAATTGCCGGAATGACAGGGGTTTAAATGAATTGCCGGAATGACAGGGGTTTAAATGAATTGCCGGAATGACAGGGTTTAGATGAATTGCCGGAATGACAGGGTTTAGATGAATTGCCGGAATAACAGGGGTTTAAATGAATTGCCGGAATGACAGGGGTTTAAATGAATTGCCGGAATGACAGGGTTTAGATGAATTGCCGGAATGAAAGGGTTTAAATGAATTGCCGGAGTGACAGGGTTTAGATGAATTGCCGGAATGACAGGGTTTAAATGAATTGCCGGAATGACAGGGTTTAAATGAATTGCCGGAATGACAGGGTTTAGATGAATTGCCGGAATGAAAGAGGGCAGCTCAAGGCTGCCCTGTCTGTTATTGCGTTGAACTAGCTTGTTGAAACTGGGGTGTCGTGGTGAGCTTTCAACTGTTGGAACAGGACGTCTTTTAAGTTCGCTCGTTGTAATTTTAGCTGGTGCATATGCTCGTCATCGGTTGGACTACCGTCAATTTCTAGCTGACGAATATCATAATCTAGGAGGTGATATTGCTTGGATAATTTGGTGAATGCTTCGTCTTTATAATTCAAATAAACAATGTCTTGTTTATATTCTGGGAAGTCGAAAATAAGCGCGTGATTCTCATTTAGCATAGGTAACCCCTGAATGGTGAACTGAAATCTATTTTTTGAAATTTATTTAAAAGCTAGAGCCACTATAGCACTATGAAGTTTAATAAAAAGTGGGGGCAGATCCTTAAGCATCCCCTCATAATAACCAGAGGCAGCAAGGCTTCCAGAGTATAATAAGCCAAATCACTCTATGTTCTAAAATTTATAACATGATAAATAAAGCCCTTATTCATAATCACATCGATGAACTCTTTGGCCATGACATGCATGCTAAAAGGGTCACCTCACTTGCTAATGCCGCTCACGGAGTGATTGAAAAGGGGTCACTCGCTATTCATGCCATTGGCGCTGGCTTAGCCCAAGCCAATAAACTTAAGCGTAAGTCTGCTATTAAACAAGTAGACCGATTACTCAGTAATACAAAGTTAAACGTCTGGCAATTACTGGACTCCTGGGGGCCTTATATTATCGGTGCACGCAAAGAGATAGTGGTCTCTCTCGATTGGACTGAATTTGATTCAGACGACCATTCAACCATCGTACTGAGTATGCAAACAACCCATGGACGTAACACGCCACTGCTATGGAAAACCCATCGTAAACATGCTTTAAAAGGTAATAGAAACAACCATGAAGATGAGTTGTTGGTTAAGTTAAGGTCGATCGTTGCAGAGGATGTTAAAGTGACAATTGTTGCTGATAGAGGCTTTAGTGATACGGCACTATTTAACTTCATTGAACATGAGCTGGGTTTTGACTTCATCATTAGAATTAAGGCTAATATCAAAGTCACCGATGCGGTAGGAGAGCTGTTTCCAGTAAAGGACTGGCTATTACCCAGCGGCATAACAAGAACCCTTAAGGACGTTCAAATAACGGGTAATAAGCAAGCAGTCGCTCGGGTCATTTGCACCAAGAAAAAAGGCATGAAAGAAGCTTGGTATTTAGCATCAAGTCGACGTGACCTAGTGAGTAGCAAGATGTTGACTTTATATGGGAAACGTTGGGGGATAGAGACGACTTTTCGTGACATTAAAGACTATCGTTTTGGCATGGGGATGAGTGCCACCTACACGCGTTCCCCGGTACGTAGAGACCGGTTGTTTTTGCTAAGCGCCTTGGCGATAGGCTTGCTGACGCTACTAGGAAAAGCGGGCGAGGATGCTGACTTGGAAAAGACAATAAAGGCAAATACCAGTAAAACTCGCTCATACTCTCTGTTTCGCCAAGGTTGTATTTACTATGAACTGTTACCCACGATGCGAGAAGAGTGGGCAGAACCTCTAATGGATAATTTTTATCGTTACCTTAAAAACCAGCCTATTTACCGTTCAATTTTCGGGATTATTTAAAATTGAAAAATGAGGGGATCTCTAAGGGGCAGATCATACTTCTCTGGTTTCATCTAAATGCCAGGCGCAGGTTAGGTTCGTCTCGTCGGGGATAACCAGTCTATATATGACTCATTTAGGACTGCTTACTTCTAACATCCGGGGAAGGGATCAACGTCCCACTCTGAGACGTTGATATTGTGCTGTTGTAATACCTATGTAGGTCAAGGCTGATTGGCTAACACTTGCTCCGACAGCTTAATTAAATCTGCAGCCACATAATCAGCTTTTTCTGCTAACGCGAACTGATATTGACCTGGGCGCTGAATAAAGCCCGTTTGCATACCAACTTTGGCCGCACCGGCTATGTCCCATGTATGGGCGGCGATGAGCATAGCTTCATCTGCTTCGACCTGCATCTGTTCAAGCGCCCACCGATACACGCGTAAATCTGGCTTAAACACTTGAAGGTGTTGCACAGTTAGTGAGTCGTCAAAGTACTGGGTTAAATGGGCATTTTTCAATTGACTCTCTATGCCTGCATCTGAAGAGTTAGTTAGGGTAACCAGTTTGATGCCCTGAGCTTGTAGCTGCTTAAGGCCTTTAATGACATCAAGATGAGGTTGTAAGTCGCGAAATGGTGCTTGAATTGCTTGATTAGCTTCAGATTGAGATAAGGCTATGCCATTTTGCTTAGCGACTAATTGTAATGCTGCAACGCCGATGTCACCGAAGTGATGATATTCACCAATAGCATTACTCACCAAGGAGTAATGCAGCATAGTAGTAAACCAGCTATTCACCAAATCGTCACGGCCCTCTAATGCTTGGGTGACAGACTTAGCCACGTTATCTAAATCCAGCAGTGTTTCGTTAACGTCGAAGAAAATAACTTTGGGTAAAACCTGAGGCGTATTAATGGATTTCTCTGTGGTACTAGCCATTGAGGGCAGTGTTGTTAAGCCGAGGAGCATAATGGCGGAACGAGTAAGTTTCATATCGTATTCTCTTATATGTTGTAGAGCCACTCGGGCATAATTTCGAGTGCTAATGCTTCTAATGTGCGGTCAAAGCCTGTGAAAATGGTCAATGACAAAATGATTAAAGACAGCCCCATTACTTTTTTGGCTACTGCGCCACCACTGATCCATTTACCCAGTGAGTTCTTCATTAACAAGCTGAAACCAATCAGGGGAATGGCGGTACCGATACCAAAAGCCAGCATAATGATGAAAGCTGAGCCCATACTTTGTCCTGTCGATGCAAGGGCGATAGCTGCCCCTAACGTTGGGCCAACACAGGGCAACCACACTAGACCGAGCGATGCGCCAACGGCGAACTGGGTCATTACACCTTCGCCATCCGCTTGATGGTTGGGCAGTCGGCTGGTGAGCATCGACAGCTTTAGGGTGAGCCAGCCTCCGGCTTTCGGGATTAAAATGGCTGCGGCAATTAACAGGAGTAAAGTCGCCGAGAAGTAACGCAATACCTCTGGCGATAGCCCTAAGCTAATCAGCGCGAAGGTGAGTACCGTTCCAGCAAACGCAAAAGACAGGCTTAGCCCTAACGCTAAGGTAATTATGCCCTTGCGTGAACTGCGCATTGCCGAGCTTGCAACGACTGGGATCATGGGTAATACACAGGGCGACAATAGGCTTAGTATGCCTGCGGCAAACGCCAGTGGGATGGCAAAGGTATCCATATTACATACTCACTGAATTCAAAGCGGAAAAGATTTTTTGCTCACGGGTTTCGGCCACACTGAACCAAAGCTGCTCGCCATTTTTGTATAAATACAGGCTTGACTGGCGTGGTGCCTTAAAGAACTTTACCCATTGGGGTTGTTCATCAAAGTCAACCACAAGCACCTTTATCTCACTATCGGGGTGAGCTGCAAAATAGTCGCCGATAACCTCCTGTTGTTTCTTACATGTTGGGCACCAAGGAGCAAATACATCGATAAGTACGGTATTGCCTTGAGATTGAAGTTGGTCAAATAGTGTCTTTTCGAATGGGATCTTTTCGAAATTACTGGCGTGAGCCGAAAGGCTTAATATTAACGAAGTTGCCAAGGTAACAGTGGCCAGTTTGAGGGAACGAAATAATGTCATGTGTAACTCTCCTTTGGTGGTTTCGTGCAGCATAAAGGAGATGGCTTTTTCTTATAATAGCTTTAAAATCGAAAGTACTTTCAACTATAAATTGAAAATCATGATGAAATTTTTTGACGTTAAAATATTCGTGCTAGCATGCGAACTTAAGAATCTTTCCGCTGTCGCTCGTGAATTATCAATTACTCCAGCCGCCACTAGTGCGGCATTAAAGCGGCTGGAAGCAGAGTTAAATACTCGATTATTACAGCGCTCTACACGCAGTTTAACTCTGACCAAAAGCGGTAGTGATTTTTTACCATATGCACTTAAGTCACTGGAAAATTTAGATATTGGGAAGCAGGCTATCTTAGGGGATAAGCTTAAAGGAAGTATTACCTTGTCAGTGCCTTCCGACCTTGGAAGAAACACTTTGCTTGGTTGTTTGATGGATTTTCAGCAACATCATCCTGACATCAATTTGAAGGTCAAATTAAGCGATAAATACGCAGACTTTTATTCGCAAACGGTAGATGTGGCGTTACGTTACGGTGAGCCCGAAGATTCGGCCTTAGTGTGTTTGCCCATACTGCGTAATGCTGTTCGTGAATTATGTGCTTCACCTGATTATTTAGCCCGCTGTGGCACGCCGAAAACGCCGGAAGACTTGGTAAAACATAACTGTTTACACTTTACCAGCGACGACATGTTGAGCAGCCATTGGCGTTTTTTTAAAGATACGAGCACTATTTCGGTGAAAGTAAGTGGTGATCATTTATCAGACGATGGCGATTATCTACGTTTATTGGCTGTTAAGGGGGCGGGCATAGTCTATAAAACCTGCCTAGATGTGCGTGAGGATATTACCGCAGGGCGTTTAGTATCACTACTGCCAGATTATCGCAAAGAGAAGTCGCCGTTAAATATGGTCGTAGCACATCGAAAAAGTTATGACGGCAATTTAGCTGTACTGAAAGAGTTCTTAGTTGAAACCTTGAAACCATCTGAAATAAATGCAAGTTGAGATAACTCGTTGTCTCGCAGGGGGAGGTCTAGAAAAATATGCCCGTCCCAACTTGTATTGTGCCTATTTGAAACAAGCAAATATGTTGGCTTGATTGACACTTTTACCCTTTACGTTTCTTTGCACATTTTCGAGAATTTTTCGATGTTACTTTGTTAGAGTTGGTCTCTTTGAGAGCGGGGAAGAGTGATGAATTGTAAAGTTAGAAGTGATCGTGATGTACTTAAAACCCATTTCAAAGGGGGAGTATTTACTTCACTATTAATGACTGGGCTATTCGTTGTAGTGGCGCAAGGCGTTTCTGGTATAGCGGTTGCGGCTGAGGAAAGTACACATGAGTCGAAGCATTGGATCACAGAGGCACCAAGTGACAGCGTTAAAGATCAACGTATCGAGAAGTACTTACGTGGCTTCGATCAACCTATGTGGGAAGTTGGTGAGCGATACGGCAGCATAGTACAAGCGATAAAAGATCAGAATTTTGATTTAGCGGCTTATCATTGGGATAAAATCAAGGTCACCATAGAGAACGGCTTGATGAAACGCCCTGCCAGACGTCAAAATGCCGAGGCTATTCTACTCAATAATACCTGGGCAGATGTCAAAAATGACTTCACCAGTAAAGATCTCACTAAAGCCAAACAAGGCTTAGTTAAGGCCAAGGCTGCCTGCATGGCTTGCCATGCCGCGGAAAATGTTACTTTTATAAATAACCAACCTCTGTTTACAAGGCAGTAGAGTTATGGAAAGTAGGGTCATAGTAAATATATCCTAAATATTCAAGATGAAGGCTAAAGTTACAGTCTGTTCCCGTTGGAAGGTGAATATGGCGTAGCCATAAGCTCATGAGCGAGAGCTAGGGATAGCGAACTGGCTAAGTAAATGGATTTACATGCAGAAGGGCGTTGGAATAAATTACGTGAGGCAAACATGAATGTTATTGAGCAGACGGTCACCATAAAGCTTTCGCTAAGGTTTATGTGCGACCATAACACAGCAGAGGGACTCCAAGATGATTACAACCGCTTTTAGTGGCTATGAGTCTCATCAAATAGCAGTTGATTCGTAAAGAGTCAAAGGCTAACTAAGGTAAGATAATACCTTAGTTAGCGGGATACTGTTGGTTATGAAACGGCTTTGGATGACAGAGGGGTTGGGAAGAAGTCATTCAATTTAGTAACTTGGTTGGCATCACTATCTTTGAGTATTTGATATCCAATCATGATATCAAGTATTCCCATTCCAAAGGGAGCATAGATTCTGGGAACAGAAAAATCAGCTGTAAACTCTCCATTCATTAATTGTACAATATCACCAGCCATAAATTGGCGATCCCCTGAGTGGATCTCAGCAAGGTGAAGTGATGTATTCGCTTTTACTGCGTGATCCACATTATCAGCGACATTTTGACTTTTAAGAATAATTTCTGCTGAAATATCACGCAGTGACATATGTAAAATGGTTGGGTTATGGGCAAGTAGATCCATTTTTTCTACATGAGGTGTGATTGCTGAGGTCGTAAATAACACCATGTCAGCTTGTTTAATGCTTTCTATGTCATTACTTATTTGGGATTGAATGTCTGGAAACTGTGCACAAAACTGTTCAGCTCTTTTGGGATTCAGGTCAATAACGATCAGCTCAGAGATATCCCAATCAAGTCGCTTGAAAAGGTTCACTGTAGTTTGTGCGATTAGGCCACTGCCAACAATTGCCAGACGTTCTATTTTTCCTGGAGTCTTGTGTAGATATTTAGCTCCTAATACTGCGGATGCTGCAGTTCGACTGGCTGATATTTGTGAACCCTCAAGGCAAGCCATTGGGTATCCTGTTTGGCGATCATTCAAAACGAGTACAGCAGAAGCCCTATCCAATCCATTATTTAAATTTTCAGGGAAGCTAGCAATCCACTTTATACCGGAAACTGGGCTACCTGATTCTATTGATGCGGGTAATGCGATGATTCGATTTTGGGGTTGACTGGGATAGCGTAAAAAATAGCTATCAGGGCAAACAGTTTGTTCTTTAGCAAACAACTGGTAGCTTTCAGCGACGAGGTCAATAATAGTGTTACTGTTTTCGCTTAACCACTTTTCAATAACAGTCGAGCCAATAACGCTAAATGGTGGCATATTCACAATACATTCCTTTGTTGAGTTGGTTAGGATAAAATTTTTCCATTGATCTTTATTCACTAAAGTGTTCATTCACCCATGACGGATTATAGATAGTGCTGAGGTAGCGTTCGCCAAAGTCTGGCGAGATGGCTACAACGGAACTATTAGCCGGGATTGTTGATTTATATACTTCTACCCCGGCTAAGACCGTTCCTGTTGAACCACCAAACAATAAGCCTGATTTTGCCATCCTGTGACACATTTCAATGGTGCTTTGCTCGCTGATCCGAATAATTTCATCAAATGACGAGTGTTGACTTATAGGAGGGACTTTACTTGACCCTAATCCTGGTATCTTACGTTTTCCAGCTACACCGCCGAAAGTGATAGAACCTTGTGAGTCAACAGCGATCAACTTTGTCTTTGGCATATATTTTTTGAAATATTGACTGACCCCTCCCAAAGTTCCAGTAGTTCCTGCACCAATAAATAGATAATCTAAATCTGGAAACTCTTGTGAGATACTTTTTGCTGTTGTTAAATAATGGGCTTCAATATTATCAATGTTTTCATATTGGTTGAGCCAGATTAAATTTTCATTCTTACTACACATCTCTTTTATTAAATCTATCCGAGAGTTTAAAAAACCGCCATTACTATCCTTGTTTGTGACTTTAATCATTTCAGTCCCGTAGGATCGCATCAAATTTTCAGAGGCGGGGAGTACATTGGGATCAACAACACAAATAAAAGGATAACCTCGAGAAGCACAAATAATACTGAGTGCCACGCCTAAATTTCCAGAAGAGCTTTCAATTATCGCGGTGTTAGCATTTATTTTGTTTTGTAACTCAAGTTTGTTTATCATTTTCAATGCGGGTTTCATTTTTATTGAGCCGCCGATATTGAAGCCTTCTAGTTTCAAAAAAAGTTTTGAATTATCCAAAATGCTATGGTTTTCAAGGAAAATATCATCAAATACCAAGTCTAATTCAGATTTGTGAATCATGAGGAATGTCCTTTTAAGTCATTGACTTCAAAAGAAGATAGAATAGGCATGTTAATGTTGAAATGATGTCTAGTTGATTTTTTTTCAAGCAAGATACCCTGAGATGATTTTTTTAATATTTCTGATTTATTTAATTTGTTACCAGTATTCCAACAAGAAACGTGGATTTCTGGGTTGTTATAGTCAACAAGTAAACATGGAATGCGACTAAAATTTAATGCTTTAGCCGCTGCAAATCTATGATGACCGTCTAATATAACATTAGAATTTATCTCAACTAAAATCGGATGTGACCATTGCTGTTGATGTTGAATCTTATGTACTAAAGATTCTACATGTTTTTCACAAAACTCTTCAGAAGGTTTTAAATCTGATATTTTTACCAGCTTTATAAATACCTGGTTTATAGATTCATTAATGTTCATATAAGAAAACTCCATTTATCTTTAAATTAACATTGATAATTTTAGTGTCTGAGAGTAAGTACTAAGAAACACTGATTTATAAATCTGTAGTGCTACACTAGATATTTTTCATGAAATTTATGACTGCAATATCAGCATCTACATAGGCTTTAGATACACCGCCACATGTCGGAATATAGTGATTATAATAAGTGGTTCCTTCTACATTAGGACCCAGTATCCAAATATTACTTATTGCCTCACCATTTTCGGAAATAGCTTGGTGAAATGGATTTATGTTGACACTGTTCGACCCTAATATTTTGTTTTGTTTTGAAATTAAACCATTATTTTTTAAAGAGGTTAAAACTGAAGAATTGCTGTTTTCGATCCCACTACTATCGAGATAAGCCGGAATGATGATGTTCATTTTTCGGTTAGTGCCGTCTTTACAATTTAGTTGATATGAGCTCTCTTCCTGATTGTATTCAGTACCGTGAACTGTAGTCACTTCAACTATTCCAGCGTCCATCAATGCGATTAAATCTTCATGGCGCTCTCTCTGAGGGCCTCCAACTGCTCTATTTACAATCCCTGAGTACTTAGAGTAAAGCAGCGAGTGAGAGTTAGGTGTAAGTTTATTAAAGTCAGATATGGCTCTGATGGTATCTCGCAGATCACGCCATACTTCTAAAGAGGCTTTTACTGGATTAGATGAAATGCCTTCTAAACTTGAGGATAAATCCTCTATTATAAATGCTTTAAACCACCCTTGATAATCAATAGGGGTAACAAATTCTGGTAAAGTGTCTTGTACATACAAAGATGGATCAAAACAGCCTAAATCATTTTCTATAGGGATTAATATATCTAGAAATGAAGAGGTACTGATATTAGCGTGTTGTCGAAGGCTTTGTTCAACTCTCCTTCTTAGCTGCAAGTCCATCAGGGTTAAAACATAAACGGCTCGCATTTCTAGTAAGAGAAGAGGGATAAAGTCTCTCTCAAAATCAACGCTTTGCTCTCCATTAGCTGTGAGTTGTTCCAATCTTTTAGTAGTAAGTAAAATAGCTTGATGCCGTTTGTCGGTTACGGCTATTTCAGGTCTAACACGAAAAGGCATTCCAGAGCGTGAGTATAAGCAAATTTTAGGCTCTTTTCCTGAAGGGATATATTGAGGGATCTTTCCTTTTTCCGTTCGTATTATCTTGCCACCTCTACCTAAGGTTAAGCAGGATAATACATCCATAGCTGCGAGTCCTAAGCCTTCAATTCCAACCAAATCTGTTTGGTTGATATGGGAAAATGCGGCTGGCATAGGGTACAAGCTTGTACTTGTTTTAGTTTCTGTAATATCTTTGCTTTGTCCTGTATGGCCTAGGGTTAGGAACAAAGAGTGGCAATTAATCTGGTGCTCGTCACTATGAATACTATAGCTTAACCTGCTATCGGCTAGCTGATGAGTAGTGACTTCATTCACGGTATCTGCATATCGTTGAATATTTACATTAGCCGGACAATGGGCAATTAGGGTTTTGTATGTGAAAGATAAATACTCTCCGACTAAACGTCTTGGTAGATAGTCTGTACTTGAAATACTCCTCCCTAATTTATTTGTGACATGATTATTCATGTCAATTTGTATATTTAGATCTTGGCACCACTCATAGAATGTCGGGCCGGAGATATTGTCATTACAAGTCTGGTGGCTACCAAAGGTATTATCCTGAGGAAACATAGATAGCTGTCCAGCAACGGTATTTAACAGTAGGTAATCGGGTTGAACAGTGCTGTGTACACCGACACCTGGTTCATTTGGTTCAAATATAGCAATAGAAATGTTAATGTTTGGTGATGATTTTGCGTGACAAAGTATTCTGTGTAATACAGATAACCCTCGAGGACCTAGTCCTATGATACATGTAGAATAATACTGCATTATAAATTCCATCCTTGAAATTTAAAGATTAAAGATTAAAGATTAAAGATTAAAGATTAATAACCATTTCAGTTATTATCCAAATTGAAACTAGCGCTAGACAAGTTGCAAAAAAAACAGCTTGGAATTTTTCACTTCTACCAGAATTCATTTTTCTTAAAATATGGGAACCGAATGCGACCCAGAGCATGTGCGAAGATACGTTTAATATACATAACCATAAAGATAATGTGAGTATGTTTGATGAGGACTGTTCTGATGATGAAAATAGAGAAAACATTAGTATCAGCATGATTAACCCCTTTGGGTTAAGTAGCTGAATTATAACGCCATTTAAGAATGTAAAGTTAGCATTGGAAGCGCTTTCTGAATTGTTGTTTTGTTTTACCTTAGGCGAAATAAATCGGTACGATAAATAGAGTAAATATATTGCGCCTAATATTTGAACTGTATTGAAAAGGGTGGTGTTACTTTGAATTACGGCCCCAAATCCAAACCCAATGAGCAGAGAGTAAAAAACAAAAACAATATCGATTCCTGCTATTAAAGGTAAAGATCGTCTAAATCCCATTGATGCACCCGAAGCCGCAAACACAACATTTGCAGGGCCAGGACTTATGACTAAAGGGAACATGACAGTAAACCATGCTATGAATAATTCAATGTTTGACATTTTCACTCCTTGAAAAATGTAACTTATTTGTTTGGTAGTAGAGTAACTATTTATTGTTTCAACTTTATTTATCTTTGTTTATTAATTGTTCTGGCTTACTAAGTAATTATTAATGACGAACAAAGTACAATACTTAAGTATTTTGTTCAATTGAATATTAGGGGGTTAAAATGTAAGTCTTTATTTTTTGATGAATTAAATTCATCTCTCTCATGCGAACTTTTAATTATATATGTAGATTGTAGTTCTTTAGTTGTAAGGGGGAGGAGTTTAATTAGTTATTAAGTTTATATCGTTAGCCACGACTTATTTTTAATCTTGAGTGGGTTAATCCCATTGCTGGAGTATATAGAATAAGTGCAATAGATTTAAGAATAAGTCCTTCATTATCTAATACTTCATCAGAGGCATAACCCCAGAACTTCTTACGCATACGCTCGGCCTAGACCCTACGTCTATGTGGGGCTTATGTTACTTTGGTTTATAAAGTGCAGGCTCCTGTTTAATTAACTCACTATCAGAGAGGCAAGTGCTGGAAAATTTCCCCGCTTATTCATCGAATAAGCGGGGAATTTCAGTTAGGGCTATTATTTTCGCTCGCTATTAAGGTGAAGGTTAGTGATTAGCACTTGCCAGGTTGGTGTCTAACTTATCATTGCGACTTTCACGCTGGTTGGCTTTAGCGATAAAGAACACACCAATAATTGGCACTATAATGGCCGCGTAAGGGATCATGCCCGCACCTAAGTGGCTATCGAGTACCATTCCTCCTAGGAAACCACCAAATGCATTGGCTAAGTTAAATGCCGATATATTGGCAGTTGCCGCTAGTTCTTGACCTTCACCACCATGGTTCATCACCCGAAGCTGCATCGCGGGGACGTTTGCAAATGACGCGATACCGAATACAAAGAGGGCAACAATAAGTAGAATCGGATTATCAATTACCAGACCGACAATAATCAATGAGACAATCATTGCAATAGCCCAGAACATAGAGGCTTTTCTTAGATCCTTGTCTGACGAGCGTCCACCAAGCGTGTTACCAATGATGAGACCAAGCCCGACAATAACTAAAATCCAAGTGACGGCATCTTCGCTATAGCCTGTAATATGGGTTGCTATTGGTGCTATGTATCCATATAACGCCATGAAACCTGACCAGGCTAATGCAGTGATTGCTAGGCTGATAAGCAGCATTGGGTTTTTGAATGCCTTTAGCTGAGCCTTAATATTTTTTGCTTCCCCATGCCCAGTCGACTTGATAGATATTAAAATTGAAATCATAGCGATGGCACCAAAAGCGGCCACAATAAAGAAGGTGTTGTGCCAGCCAAACTTTAAGCTAATCCAAGTGCCAGCGGGAACCCCAAGTACATTGGCAAGTGTTAAACCTGCAAACATTTGACCAACGGCGCGACCCGCCATTTTCTCCGACACTAGGTTTGTCGCTACAACAGCACCAATCCCATAAAAAGGTCCTTGAACTAATCCGGCAATAACGCGACTTAAGAGTAGCAAGTTGTAAGTCGGTGCTAATGCGGACATTATATTGCCGACAATGAATAAAGCCATGAGCCCAATGAGCACCCATTTTTTATTAAAGCGGGCTAGATAGATGGTTAAGATAGGGCCACCAATCACAATGGCTAGCGCGTATGCGCTAATTAAGTATCCTGCTTGGCCTTCTGTAATCGATAGTGATGTGGCTATTTGCGGAAGAATACCCGCAATAACAAATTCAGCGGTGCCAATAGCGAAGGCTGCGAGTGTGAGTATCCATACCTGAAACGGCATCTTTGCTTTGTTCATGATTAATCACCTTGGTTAACGTTAAGATTTGCTCGGCATGGCTTGGCACACCTGGTAGGTTGATGTGCTAATTGACGAGTGCGCCGCCATCGACATCGATGATCGAACCCGTCATATAGGGGTTGGATATTGCCATGACATAAGCCATCGCAATATCTTCAGCCGACCCCGCGATACCTGCGGGTAAATTGCGTTTAGCATTTTCGTACATGGCGTTACGTGAGCTAGCATCCATATTTTTGTATGCTGAGGTCATGGTTAAGCCTGGACTAATCGCATTGACTCTAATCGGCGCAAGCTCTTTAGCTAGCACTTTTGTCACGGCCTCTAGCGCGGCATTGATAGCGGTTTTTACGTAAGTATTAGCAACGATTTTGCGCGACAGCATGCCAGTGGTCAGGGTGATTGTTCCTTTGGGAGTCATGTATCTTGCCGCATGTTTAGTCACATTGATGGCCCCCCAAAACTTAATATCAAAGGCGTGTTTTGCTTCTTCAATGGTGACATCCGCTACTTTTCCAGCAGGAGCATATGAACCCGCTGTAACGACTAAGTGTTCAAAAGGGCCTATGGACTCAAAGTACTGATGTACAGCTGTCTCGTCACTGATGTCTAATCCCGTCATGCGGCTGGCAACATGGATAATGGTATTGTCATTATTGACATGTTTTGCCACTGCTTCACCGATACCTGATGTACCACCAATGATCACGTAAGTTGTCTTTTTCTGATTTAGGTTCTGGTTCATAATTGGTTCCTTGCTGTTGCTCTTGATAACAGTTGCTATTATATTTGTTCGGTAAGATTTGATAATTGATGCAAATACGAAGTCATTATTCGTATGAGGTGAATAATGGGAGGGGGCGTGGATAAGTTTTCTGATATGGAAATGTTTGTCAGCATTGTGAAACATCAAGGATTAGCTGCTGCTGGGCGCGAACTTGGTCTTTCCCCTGCCACAATGACGGCAAGGTTGCAGGCACTTGAACAAAGGTATGCGGTGAAGTTACTTAATCGCAGTACCAGACACCTATCACTGACAGATTCTGGAGCGCTTTACCACAAAGCCTGTATTGAGATTTTAGATAACGTCAATGAAACAGAAGACCTGATTCAAAATGGTGTTAAAGAGGTGAAAGGCTCACTAAAAATCGCGGCGCCAAAGGATGTCGGTAAACAATATATTCTTCCAATAGTGTCTGAGTTTTGTAAGCTATATCCTGATGTTGTGCCTTATTTATATTTGAACGACAATGTCTCTAATATTGCCGAGTCGGGTATGGATATTGTTATTCGTTATGGTGAGCTTGCTGATAGTAACTTGATCTCGCGGCGATTGTCGGCTAGCAGACGGGTGCTATGCGCCTCACCTGCATATTTGAAGCAATATGGCACACCATTAACCCCACAGGATTTAGTGCATCATCATTGCCTAGCAATGCTTCGTAGTAACGAGGAGTTAAAGACCTGGCACTTTCAAGATCAAGATAAAAGAAATGCAATCACGGTTGTCCCTAAGCGTTTTTCTGATGATGGAGAAGTCATTCGATGCTGGGCTTTAGAAGGGGCTGGCATTGCGCTTAAATCCGTTTTAGACATTCAGGATGATATTGATAATCTACGACTTGTTACAGTGCTCAATGGTTATATGAAAAATTTCAATGCATCGACTTCAGTATCGAGTGCCGACTTAAACGTGGTGTACATTAGTAAACAGTATCAACCGAAACGAATTCGATTATTCTTAGATTTTATGATCGATAAGTTCCGCTATTCGTCAAATTATTAGGATTTAATATCACTCGATATTATGTTCATTATTGAGCTAGCAGAGGCAATCAAATAATAGGAACGACTAGATTACTCTGGATCATAGTCAAGTAGTGGTACTAATCACCTCTGTGTATCCTCAATATTCATTTCTTTACGCGCTGCCTAAAGTTACAACTAGTCCCCGTTGGAAGTAGCCGAAGGGCGTCGCAGGCTTTTATAAACTAAAGTCGCGTAAGATCCACATGGCCGTTAACATACATCCATGTATTCCACGGCATTCAGGCATCCTGCCTATCAGATGTGGGGCTAGTTTTCGGGGGGCTTGGGTGAATGGGAACGTAGTTTCCTATTAATGAGCGCGGGGCAGGGATAGCCGAGCTGGCTGGAATTATAAGGATATAATTCGGATCATAGGAAACGTTAGCTATTTTCAAGTAAGCATGAGGAAGACAACTTCGCGGGCGTCATGGTACTTTGGTTTACAGAGAATCAAGGGCGAAGGTTGCGACAGTAACCTCTCTGAGCGAGAGGTATGGATACCGAACTGGCTGTTATTGATAGGACGATCAGTCCTCCTTGCCCTACTTTTCATTGCGAGAAGGGAATAGAATTCCACAACGTTAATCCAAACGAAGTTTGGAAAGGTAAAAGCTGGGCCCCGGCTCAGAAGCGCTACCGGGGTGACAACTCTAAAGAGTAAACATGATCACTTAGGAGCACTCCCTACTCAGGATCGTAATCCAAAACAGGAGCGAGCCATCGCTCAGTTTCAGCCAGACTTATGCCCTTACGCTGCGCATAATCCTCGACCTGATCTTTGCCGATATTGGTCACGCCAAAATAGCGAGACTTAGGATGGGCGAAATACCAACCTGATACTGCCGCCGTTGGGAACATGGCGTAGCTTTCGGTGATATTCAGACCAATGGTCTCATCAGGCTTTAATAGATCCCAAAGCAGCCCTTTCTCTGTGTGGTCTGGGCAAGCTGGATAACCAGGTGCCGGACGTATGCCTTTGTACTTTTCACGGATAAGCGCTTCGTTATCTAACACTTCATCACTGGCATAACCCCAGAACTCCTTACGCACACGTTCGTGCATACGCTCGGCGAAGGCTTCGGCCAATCGGTCGGCCAAACATTTGAGCATGATGGCGCTGTAGTCATCGTGATCGGCCTCGAAGCGTGCAATGTGCTCGTCGATGCCATGACCAGCTGTGACGGCAAAACCTCCCATGTAATCGGCCACGCCACTGTTCTTGGGCGCGACAAAGTCTGCTAAGCAGAAGTTGTCATTGCCGACACGCTCTATCTGCATTCGCAGGTGATGGGTAGTCATCTCAAGCTCAGTACGGGACTCATCTGTGTACAGTTCGATATCATCATGGTTAACGGTATTGGCAGGGAAGAGACCGATAACCGCTTTGGCGGTGAGCCACTTCTCATCGATGATTTTCTTCAGCATAGCCTTACCATCGGCGAACAATTTAGTCGCCTCTTCGCCGACTACTTTATCGGTTAAGATTTTAGGGAAATGTCCATGTAACTCCCAACTGCGGAAGAAGGGCGTCCAGTCGATACGCTCGACTAAGTCTTCCAATGGGTAGTCATCGAATACCTGACGGCCTAGCTGATTGGGCACAAATGGGGTGTAGTTCTCCCAGTCGTGCTTGCAGCGGTTCTCTCGGGCTGCTTCGATAGAAGTAATAATCTTACGTTTGGTTTGCGACAGGCGCTTCTCGCGCATCACATCATATTCTTGATAAGCTTCATCTATCGTAGCTTGCCTTGTGGCGTTATTAATCAGCTTTGACACCATAGGCACGGCGCGGGAGGCGTCGGCGATATAGATGGCACCTGTCGGCGAGTGAGGGGCAATTTTCACCGCGGTGTGAATTTTCGAGCAAGTCGCGCCGCCGATAATAGATGGAATGGTTAAACCTGCCTTATGGAAGCTTTTAACGTTATGCACCATCTCATCCAGACTCGGGGTGATAAGCCCAGACATGCCTATTATGTCGACATTTTCGGCTATGGCCACTTCGATGATTTTCTCCACCGGTACCATGACTCCAAGATCGATAACATCATAGCCGTTACAGGCCAGCACCACGCCGACGATGTTCTTGCCGATATCGTGTACGTCACCTTTTACTGTGACCATTAAAATCTTGCCGTTTGACTGACCCGGAGTCTTTTCGAGTTCGATATAAGGGTTCAGATAAGCCACGGCTTTTTTCATCACACGGGCAGACTTAACGACCTGAGGCAGGAACATCTTGCCCGAGCCAAATAGGTCGCCAACCACATTCATGCCGTCCATCAAGGCGCCTTCAATCACATCCAGGGGACGGCTTGCTGCCGCTCGCGCCTCCTCTGTGTCTTCGTCGATATAATCTGTGATGCCTTTAACCAAGGCGTGAGCCAGACGTTTATTGACCTCCCAGCTGCGCCATTCTAGATCTTCTTTTTTGGCAGTTTGACTGCCGTCACCGCGGAATTTTTCCGCCACTTCTAATAACAGCTCGGTGTTATTGGTTGCATCGCCATTCTTATCGACAGCGGTGCAAGGGAAATTCCCTACTATGGCCTCGACGCTTTTCTTTAGCTCTGGGTCGATATCGTCATAGATGGCTAATTGACCAGCGTTGACGATACCCATGTCCATGCCAGCCTGAATCGCGTGATAAAGGAACACAGCATGAATGGCCTCTCGCACCGGGTTGTTACCACGGAAAGAGAAGGAAACATTAGATACACCGCCCGAGATCATGGCGTGGGGCAAGGTGCGTTTTATCTCGCGGGTGGCCTCGATAAAGTCGACGGCATAATTGTCGTGCTCTTCGATACCTGTGGCGATGGCGAAAATATTGGGATCGAAGATAATATCTTCCGGCGGGAAGCCTACCTTATCCACCAATACCCGATAAGCGCGGGTACAGATCTCTATCTTGCGTGCCTTAGTATCGGCCTGCCCCTGTTCATCAAACGCCATGATGATGGCTGCGGCGCCGTAACGCTTAACTAAAGTGGCCTGCTGGATAAACTTCTCTTCTCCCTCTTTAAGCGAGATGGAGTTAACGATACCTTTACCCTGAATACACTTGAGACCGGCTTCGATCACTTCCCATTTAGAGGAGTCGATCATAATCGGCACACGAGATATGTCGGGCTCGGAGGCGATAAGGTTGAGGAACTTGTGCATGATCTCGACGCCGTCGAGCATACCCTCATCCATGTTGATATCGATGATCTGCGCGCCGTTTTCTACTTGATCACGGGCTACCGATAGCGCTTCTTCGAATTCACCTGTCTTGATAAGGCGCAGAAACTTGGCCGAACCTGTGACGTTGGTACGCTCACCTACGTTAAGAAACAGCGAGTTCTCATCAATCGTCAGCGGCTCAAGACCAGACAGGCGACAGGCCACCGGGATGTCCGGTAGCGGACGGGCAGGGTATTTGATTACGGCTTCGCGGATGACACGGATATGATCCGGCGTGGTACCACAACAGCCACCGATTATATTAAGGAAGCCTTCCTCGGCCCACTCACCGATAATATCGGCCATCTGCTTGGGGGTCTCATCATAGCCACCAAACTCATTGGGCAGGCCCGCATTTGGATGAGCCGAGACGAAACACTCGGAAATTTTAGATAGCTCTTCCACATAAGGGCGCAGCTCTTTAGGCCCCAGGGCGCAGTTAAGGCCAATAGATAGCGGCTTAACATGACGTAGTGAGTTGTAGAAGGCTTCGGTGGTTTGCCCGGTCAGGGTGCGGCCAGATGCATCGGTAATGGTACCGGATATCATGATAGGCAAGCGTGCACCCAGATCATCATAAACAGTCTCGACGGCAAACAGGGCGGCCTTGGCGTTTAAGGTATCGAAAATGGTTTCTACCATGATGATATCGGCACCGCCCTCAATCAGGGCATTGATAGACTCGACATAAGCCTCGACCAGCTCATCGAATGTGACATTTCGGTATCCAGGGTCGTTCACGTCCGGGCTAATAGAACAGGTGCGGTTAGTTGGGCCGAGTACACCGGCTACATAACAGCTGCGACCAGTCTCTTGCTCAACTTCATCGGCAGCAGCGCGGGCGAGTCGGGCCCCCTCAAGGTTTATCTGAGCCGAGAACGCCTGCATGTCGTAGTCAGCCATGGCGATGGGCGTCGCGTTGAAGGTGTTGGTCTCGATAATATCGGCGCCAGCCAGCAGGTATTGTTTATGAATACCCTTGATAGCTTCGGCTTGGGTGAGCACCAACATGTCGTTGTTGCCTTTTACATCTTTATGCCAGTCTTTGAACTGTTCGCCGCGAAAATCTTCCTCTTCTAACTTAAGGTCCTGGATCATGGTGCCCATGGCGCCATCGAGAATGAGGATCCCTTGTTCGAGTTGTCGGGTCAATTTTAAGGTGAGCTGTTGACCTTTCTCTTTAGTTAATTTCTGGGTACTGAGGGTGACACTGGCCATAAATTCTACCTGCCTTAATAGATCTGCGCTGCATCTCTATTGAAACCACTGCGTGGTGTCGTTTGGATGTTTATACGTATAGACGTCTATACTAAACCAGACACGTATCTGTGTCGAGTCGCCATATTGTGTATTCTATCGCCTTGTATATTGACTTATTTGTGAATGATTTTTCCACTCTTTTAAGGTCTGAACTATGCTTTAAACAGGCTCTTTACAGGAGAAGTGTGGTGTGGAGGAAAAATAATAATCAAGCAGCCTTCAGACTGTTGGCCCTAATAATGTGGTTTTTTATTGTCTCATGGCCAGCCGCCAGCAACATTGTATTCAGCCTATCTAGCATGTTGCTGAGCATCACACTGATTTGGCTGTCTTTAATTTTATTTTTATATGCTTTGACTAAGTAGGTTAGTCGATGATGTGTAGACATGTATTGGAGCCTCAATCAAATCTCCTACCTCTCGTTAAGTTGGTAAAGCCTGTGCTTTGTGGTCTAACCCCTTCAATTATCCAAGATAAAGGGGTTTATGTAAAAGCCAAGGTAGTGACATGATTAGTGCGATGAGTCTGCTGTTGATCATATTGGCTTATGTGGGCTTGCTGTATGTGATTGCTGCTCCTGAGACGAGTGCTGAATCCGGTAGTGACTCGTGTACTGCTCTCACTTTCAAAGTCGAGGTGGCAGTATGATTAGCGCTACGAGTCTGCTGCTGATCATTTTGGCTTATGTGGGCTTGCTGTATGTGATTGCCGTTCCTGCGACGAGTGCTGAATGCGGTAGTGACTCGTGTACTGCTCTCACTTTCAAAGTCGAGGTGGCAGTATGATTAGTGCGACGAGTCTGCTGTTGATCATATTGGCTTATGTGGGCTTGCTGTATGTGATTGCCGTTCCTGCGACGAGTGCTGAATGCGGTAGTGACTCGTGTACTGCTCTCACTTTCAAAGTCGAGGTGGCAGTATGATTAGTGCGACGAGTCTGCTGTTGATCATATTGGCTTATGTGGGCTTGCTGTATGTGATTGCTGCCTGGGCCGAATCCGGTAGCGAGAGAGCACAAAAACTCACCACCAGTGCCGCAGTTTATGCTCTGTCCTTAGCCATATATTGTACTAGCTGGACCTTCTTTGGCAGTGTCGGTATCGCCACTCGATCCAGTATATTGATGCTATCTATTTACCTGGGGCCGACCTTGTTGATGATAGTTATCTGGCCCTTGATGCAACGTATCTTGCTGATTAAGCAGATCTACAGGGTGACCAGTATCGCCGATTTTCTCTCGGCCAGATTTAATCGTAGTGTGTCGCTGGCTGGGCTCGCCGCGTTAGTTGCCATGATCGGAATAGTGCCTTATTTAGCCCTGCAACTTAAGGCGATAAATACGTCTATCGACTTGCTTTTGGGTTTGCAAGTCGAGGCTAAACTCTCCATCGCTTGGCTGGTTTGGCTGGGTGTCGCCCTGTTTACCATAGTGTTCGGTATCCGTCATCTGGATCCAACCGAGCGACACCCTGGCATGATGTTGGCTTTGGCGGTCGAAGGCCTTGTTAAGCTAGCGGCCATGTTGACCGTCGGGGTATTTATCTGTTTCGTGATGTTCGACTCTCCCCTAGATATCTTTGCTCAATTGGAGCAGAAGATGCCTGAGGCTGCGGCTAAGATGTCGTCGAAGCCCGCATTTGTCACTTGGTTTAGTTACCTCATATTAGCCGGAACAGCCTTTATGTTATTGCCGCGCCAGTTTCATGTGATGGTGGTGGAGAATCCGGATCCTAATCATGTCAAAAAAGTGCAGTGGTGGCTGCCTATCTATCTAATCCTGATGACCCTGTTTGTCACCCCGATTGCGGCGGCAGGCTTGCTGCTGCTAGGACCTGAAACTGCAGACAGTTATATGTTGTCTATTCCTATGTTAGCCGGGCAAGAACTATTGACCATATTCGTGTTCATCGGTGGTTTTTCTGCTTCTATGGCTATGCTCATGGTGTCGGGAATGACCTTATCGACCATGTTCAGTAACCACTTGGTTTTGCCTCTCATTCAGTGGTTTAGGCCGGACAGCCGCTTGAAGAAGTATTTGCTGCAATCTCGCTGGTTGGCTGTTTTTATCGTGCTGGGGGCTGGGCAGATGTTTTACCTTTACTTGGGCGAGTCCTACATGTTGGTGAACATGGGCATGATCTCATTCTGCGCCGTGTTGCAGTTTCTGCCCTTGGTTATTGCCGGTTTATATTGGCCTCAAGTCACATCAAAGGGGGCATTTGCCGGTCTGTGTGCAGGCTTTGGTATCTGGGCCTATTGTCTGCTTTTACCTGCGATTATGAAGAGTGGCTGGATCAATGCGGATATTTTGTTAACGGGTCCCTTCGGAATTGGTTGGCTACATCCTGAGCATCTATTGGGAACCGAGATGCATAAGGTCAGCCATGGGGCTTTCTGGTCCATGGCTGCGAACATTTCGGCGCTGGTATTAGGCAGTCTGTACTCTAAGATGTCTGGGGAGGAGAAGCGTTATAATGCGGAGTTTATGGATGTGATGGCCGAGCGTGTGGCAGAAGATGAAGCCATTATGGATACCTTACCCAGAGATATTGAAATTGAGCCCAAGCTTAAATTACTCAAGGGCATATTCAGTCAGTATCTGACTCCTGAATACGCCGAGACAAAAATGGCAGCTTGTCTGATTGAAGCTGAGCTCGGTGAGGCTCATATTATCAATGTACAGGAGCTGGCGAACCTGGAGCGAACCACAGAGAGGCAGTTGAGTGGTATCACCGGAGCGGCTGTGGCTCATATGGTGGTGACTCAATCTAACCTTTATTCCGAACAAGAGATCCGCACCTTAGAGCGCTATTACGGTCAGTTACTGGCACAGTTAAAAATAAGTCCGGCTCAGTTAAGGCAGCAACTTAACTATTCTAAAGAGAAAGAGTTGTTAGCTAAACGATACTCAGAGCAGATGGAGGGCATAGTTGATGACAGAACACGCGAGCTACAAGAGACCTTAGATAAACTAAAGAGCGCTCAGGCTCATCTGGTTGAAACCGAAAAGCAAGCATCGCTTGGCAAAATGGTGGCCGGTATAGCCCATGAGATCAATACGCCAATCGGTGTCTGTGTGACTGCGGCATCGCATTTACATGATGAGGTTATCGCACTGAAGAAGATGTTCGGTACTGGTGACCTGAGTGAAGAGGAGTTTAAAAGTTTCATGCAAACCTGCACCGAGGCGATGGACATTATTCTCAAGAACAATGCCAGGGCATCTAAATTGATTCAGAGCTTTAAACGGGTCGCAGTAGATCAATCCAGTGAGCAGGTTAGAGATTTCGGGCTTAAAGAGTATCTTGAGGAGATCTTAATGTCGCTGCGCCCTGCATTAAAGAAAGTACCCCATAAAATACAGGTAATATGTCCGGATAAACTCAGCTGTAATACTTTTCCTGGTGTTCTATCTCAAGTGGTCACTAACCTGATAATGAATAGTTTGCTACATGCATTTAAGCCTGAACAGATAGGTGTTGTGACCATAGAGGTATCTGCCAGTGAGGGGAAAATACTCATGAATTACAGCGACGATGGTGTAGGTTTAGATGAAGATGGCGAGAAGAACCTATTCGATCCTTTTTACACCACTAAGCGTAATCAGGGGGGCAGTGGGCTGGGAACCCATCTGGTGTATAACTTAGTGACCCAGAAACTCAAGGGTGGAGTCGATGTCAAAACATCCCTAGGCAATGGACTCTGTTACCATATTCAATTCCCGCAAAATATTGAAAATTAGACTTCTTTCTAGGAACGAGATACTAGAAATTAGAATCTCGATGCTAGGAAGCAAAAGCAGCAAATAGAACTTAGACACGGGAAATCAGTAAAGGAGCCAATATGCCTAACGAGAATCAATTATTTTGAAAAATACTGATAACAAAAGCTGCATTGAGAGTAAGGCTGAGTGCACTACTGTCTTTTATCTTCTCCGTCATGGCGAATGCGAAGGTGGAGAGATACTCAGGGGGCATACAGATGTAGCTGTGAGTCAGACGGGACGTACATCGATGACCGCCGCTATCGATCGCCTCGTTGAGCGTCACGATGTGGAGTTCGATCAATTATTCTCATCCCCCCTGCGTCGCTGCAGTGAGTTTTCACTCAATCTCTATCTGAAAAATGGGGTGCCATTAAAACTGGAGGAAGGGTTAAAGGAGATTAACTTTGGTGATTGGGATGGCGAGACCTTAGAAAGCCTGTATCAGCACTCTTCTCAGATGATAGAAAGCTATTGGAAGAATCCTTGGGCTGTTACGCCGCCTAATGGGGAGAGCATGCTTGAGTTTGAATTCAGGGTTGATGCCCTATGGCAATCAATTTTGCAGCAATATTCTGGGCAAACACTACTCTTGATCACCCATGCCGGGGTGATGAGACACTTGATGGCCAATGCCCTTGGCGTGTGTGGGGTGGCCGGTTTTTATACTCAACTGTCATTGGCTTATGCATCTGTGGTTAAGATATCTGTGTTTACCTCTTCACAAGGGCATTTCACTAAGCTGCATTGGGGCAATGACTAATCGTTTTTACTCAGTCTCAATGGCTTATCTTTGGCTCTATGAGCATAATCATTGAGATCACTCACTGGTACGGTTTGCCAACACGGGTAAAATCGGCATAATAGCGGCCATTAGAGCTTGTTATGACATTCCTTTTTACAGAAATGCTGTTAGCAAGTTCGCAAAATGAGGTGTTGAGAGTGAATCTAGGTGTTTAACTTTTATTAGACTACTTGGTGGCTAACTCAAACTTAAAAGGGAATTGGGACGATAGCTCGTCGCTTATGTAGTAGCTTTAATTTATTGCTTTAGTTTATAGCATTAGCATTAGCATATCGATTGCCCAAACTGTGCCCGCAACTGTGAGTGATTTTAAAGAAGCTCCTAGGCCTAGAGCCAAAGAACTAGACCTTTCTTTAAAGCACCAGTCAGGATACCTGCCTCATTTTGTCGCGATAATACTCGAGCGGGTAACTCGGGGGGGCCATAGATGTCATCAATTTCAGGCTTAACCTCACAGAGCACACCTGACCTTGCCTTGGATGTAAGCGATCTATGCTGGCAGGTCGAGTCACGCTCAATTTTGTCGCAGATCAATTTTTCCATAAAGCGCGGTGAGATGCTTGGCATTATCGGCCCAAACGGTGCAGGAAAGTCGACTTTACTTCGTTGCATCTATCGATATATCAAGCCTGACAGTGGCCAAATTCGGCTGTTTGGCCAAGAGATCACTCATCTTTCCTCTAAAGCCTTCGCCAGGGAAGTCGCTGTAGTGCTGCAGGACACTCCTCATCACTTCGAGTTGACCACAGCGCAGCTGGTGGCTATCGGTTTGACGCCCCATAAGGGGCCGTTCGAATTCACTAACTCTGCCGATCGGGTCTTGGTATCCGATGCTCTGGAAAAAGTCGGCTTAACTCACAAGTCTAAGCAGAGCTATGAGCATCTCTCTGGGGGAGAAAAGCAAAGAGCCTTGATAGCTCGCGCCATAGTGCAACAACCTAAATTGCTTATCCTCGATGAGCCGACCAATCATTTAGATATTCGTTATCAGATCCAGATTATGGAGCTGCTGCGCTCAATCGGCATCACTGTGATCACCTCTATTCATGATCTTAATCTCGCTAGCGCCATGTGTGACAGGTTACTTCTGCTGGAAGAAGGAAAGTGTATTAGCTACGGTTCGCCAAAAGAGGTGCTGACAGAACATGCGATAGGCGAAGTCTTCGGTGTCTGTTCTCATGTCACGTTCCATCCTCAACATGGTAATCCACAGATCTGTTATTACTATGGTTACGAGAAAAGTTACGCCAAGGGTTACGAGCCAGGCCATGAAAATAGTCATGAGAAGAGCCGTGAACAGAGTCAGGGTAATAAAAGTAGCACAGCTTATCTGGAGGGCGGAGCTCATGACTAGAAGTATTAAGCTCCCGGGTGCTATAGAAATGCCGGAAACAGGTTCAATTGCAATGAAAACCAGAGAAATGAAAACCGGTGAAGTCGACTTGGTGAGGCATGAGCTATTTGCTCATAAGTGGATTTTATTTTCTCTGAGTTTATTATCTCTGCTGAGTCTGATGTTCGCCGCTAGCTTTGGTGCCGCAAACATCTCCTTTATGGACACCTTAGATGTAGTCTTACATCAGGCATTTGGGATTGGCGATGTCCCAAGCATTACCGAGCGCATAGTGATGGAGCTGAGATTTCCGCGAGTCATATTGGCATTTATTGCCGGAGCCGGCCTTTCTATCGCTGGTAGTGTTCTGCAAACTGTCACGCGTAATCCATTGGCTGACCCTTACTTGTTCGGTATCTCTTCTGGGGCATCTTTTGGCGCGGTTATTGTGCTGACGCTCTTTACTGGCTCAGGACTTTTTGCTAGCTCAGGGCTGTTTGCCAGTTCTGGCTTTTTTGAAAGGTTTAGCTGGATGACATTGCCACTAGGTGCTTTCATTGGGGCCGGTTTGTCGGTAGCTATGGTACTGGCTTTGTGTGGACGACATATGAGTAGCCAGATAGAGCGCATGTTGCTGTCGGGCGTGGCGATATCCTTTATGTTCGGTGCGCTAACCAGCTTGTTACTCTACTTCTCCGATCCTCAGGCGGCCGCATCTGTGTTGTTTTGGAGCCTGGGAAGTTTCTCGAAAGCCAGCTGGAGCGGATTAATTGCGCCTTTAATTATCGTAACCGGCTGTACCCTTGTCATCTTGCTGTTTAAGAGGCAGATAATGGCCATGCGAGCCGGTGATGAAACTGCTCATACTCTAGGTATAAATGTGAGCCGTTTACGGCTGCAGATGTTGCTACTCTGCTCAATCATTACCGCGATTCTTGTCGCCAATTGTGGTGGTATCGGTTTTATCGGTTTAATGGTGCCTCATACCGTGAGAATGCTGTTTCCCGGTCAGTTTCCGCTCATCACTACGGCCTTAGTCGGTGGACTGTTTATGGTGTGGATAGATGTCTTAGCACGGACCATGTTGAGTCATCAAGAACTCCCCGTTGGCATAATTACAGCTGTGATAGGCAGCATCTTCTTCCTGTTTATCTTGGGAAGTAGGAAATAAAACTCTTTGTGTAGGAGCGGCTTTAGCCGCGAAGGTTTCAAGCTACAAGCTACAAGCTACGAGCTACGAGCTACGAGCTACGAGCTACGAGCTATAACTCGACGCTGTCTTAGTTTTATATAGAAAAACAAAAATAAACAGGGTGTAAATAATGTTTGATATTAGTCCGGTGAGTCATGAGTTCGATGAAGAAATCCAGCAGAAGATCGACAATAAGACCAAACCCCTAGGTGCTCTGGGTGAACTGGAAAATCTTGCCATGCAGTTGGCTCAAATTTTAGATAAAGATAAGCCTGAAATCATCAAGCCTAAATTACTGGTTTTTGCTGCCGATCACGGCATAGCTGCATCCGGGGTGTCGATAGCCCCCAGCGATGTGACCACTCAGATGGTAATGAACTTCATCAAAGGTGGCGCCGCAATCAATGTCTTCTGTCGCCAGGTAGGTTTAGAGTTAGAAGTAATAGACTGTGGGATATTACAACCACTCGAAGGTGTTGAGGGCATTATCGATCAGAGATTAGGTGCGGGAACAAACCCAATTCACAAACAGCCAGCTATGACCATAGGTGCGGTCAAGCAAGGCTTCGAGATGGCCCGTGAGCGAATCGAATATCATCACCAGCAGGGGACAAATTTAATTGCCTTAGGCGAGATGGGTATAGGTAATACTTCATCGGCGGCGGCAATCATGGCTAGCATCATGAATATGGAGGGGGGGGAGTGTGTCGGTCGGGGCACAGGTATAGATGCCGCCACCCTCAAGAGAAAGCAGCTCTTGGTTGAGCAAGCCCTGCGTCTGCATAGGCCTGAATTGACTAGCCCTATGAATATTCTGGCTTGTTTAGGTGGCTTTGAGATCGTACAGATGACAGGTGCCATGTTAGCCGCCGCAGAAAGAAAAATGCTAATTGTGGTCGATGGTTTCATCGCTACTGCGGCTGCCATGGTTGCGGTGCAGATCAATGAAAATGTGCGTGACTATATGATCTTCGGTCATCAGTCCGATGAACGCGGTCATTGCATGATGATGTCCCATCTTCAGGCTCGGCCTTTACTTAAGTTAGGCATGAGGTTGGGAGAAGGGACTGGTGCAGCCCTATCATTAACGATGATCCAGGCCGCTGCTGGTTTTTATAATGAGATGGCCAGCTTCAGCGATGCAGGAATAGAGATTTAAAAACAAGGTTTCAGTTTCTAGGAGTCTTAGTTTTAAGCTACAGGCTACAGGCTACAGGCTACAGGCTACAGGCTACAGGCTATGAGTTATGCGCTATAACTCGAAACTTTCTTAGCTCTGTCTTGGGACTGACAGCTTAAAGCTTTCTTAGCTTTTTGAGGTTTCTTTAAAGGATTATTTATGGATGTGTTACGCAGAGAACTGACGCTGTTTTTTATTGCTATGGGCTTCTTTACCCGTATCCCTATGCCAGTTTGGGTCAAGGTTGATGCCGATAATCTTAATAAGGCCAGTAGGTACTTCGGTTTGATTGGGATACTCGTGGGGGCTATGTCGGCATTGGTCTATAAGCTCAGTCTTCATGTTCTGCCAACTTCCATCAGCATCATTTTAGCTATGATAGTGGGTGTCGTCGTGACAGGGGCCTTTCATGAAGACGGCCTGGTCGATACCGCCGATGGTTTTGGTGGTGGTTGGGGGGTTGCCGATAAACTGAAAATAATGAAAGACTCCTGCATAGGTACCTATGGTGCGGTAACCTTATTGTTGTCCATGATATTAAAGTACATGTTGCTGTTAGAACTGGCGCTATATGATCCTGAATTTGTCATTGTTGCGCTGATTTTAGGTCACTGTCTTAGCCGGGTATTGGCCGCAAGTATTATCTACACCGATACTTATGTTAGCGAAGGAGAGGGCAGCAAGAGCAAGCCATTGGCTCAAAACCAAACTGCTAATGAGCTGATCATATTACTGGTTACAGCTGTACTGGCTTTATGGCTTAGTGGCCTGGGGTCAGCCATACTGATAGCAGCAAGTTTATTCCTGCTCCGCTGGATATTAGTGACACTTTTTCGAAGGCAGATAGGTGGATATACCGGCGACACATTAGGGGCTGCTCAACAAGTCTCTGAGCTGGTATTTTATATGCTCTTATTAGGCAGCCTGGCATGATAAAGCTGAATTTTATCTGGTCTGCTCTAAGCGTTTTTATATGCGCGGTTATGGGAGCTAAAAGCATCTCAGGAGGTATAACATGATACATCTGGTACTCGGTGGGGCCCGCAGTGGTAAGACGGGTTATGCCGCTATGGCGGCAAAGACATGCAGCGAAAATGGTTATCAGTGCGTCTATATTGCGACGGCTCAGGCCTTAGATGATGAGATGACTGACAGAATTACTCGCCATAAAGCTGACCGAGAGGCTGATAGTCTGGATTGGGTAACCGTCGAGACTCCGTTAAATCTGGTGGAAACCCTGAGTGAATATGCCAGGAAGGATAGGGTACTCATGGTCGACTGTTTGACACTCTGGTTGACTAATCATTTGATGCTCGAAGACTCTCCGACGGTATTTACCGATTGCGATCGCAAGTGGAGCGCCGAGAAGCAAGCTTTACTCTCGGCATTAACCGAATTACCCGGTGAGATTTATCTAGTCAGCAATGAAGTCGGTTGCGGCATAGTACCTCTTGGCGAGATTAATCGCCGCTTTGTCGATGAAGCGGGCTGGCTGCATCAGGATATTGCAGCGATTGCGGATACTGTGACTAAAGTAATAGCTGGAATCCCCATGAGATTGAAGGGGTAGAAGCTAAGGAAGCTTAAGTAAGTGCTATGAAAGCTATAAGCATTAAGCTTAAAAAGAAAGATTGAAGACTCAAGAATGTGTAATAAAGCTATATGCTTTAAGAGTAGAGCTTGAAGGCTCTCTTCATTCGTCATTCCGGCATGCTTGTGGCCGGAATCGAATCTGTTAGCCAGTAGATTAAGATAAAGCAAGCAAGGTTAGAGGCTAAGAAGGCTAGTATCCTTCATGCTTCTCAGTATTCATTGCTTCTAAAAACCTTAAAGTCTGTGACTTCATACGAAATATAAAGAATAAGATGAACTCTAATAACATTATTGATCCAAAGATGGGCGCAGCCCGTGTGCTTATGGTGCAGGGAACCACTTCCGATGCGGGTAAGAGCACCTTAGTCGCTGGCCTGTGTCGCTTATTCTCTCGCCAGGGCAGGCGTGTAGCTCCCTTTAAACCACAGAATATGGCACTCAATAGCGCGGTAACAGCCGATGGTGGTGAGATTGGCCGTGCCCAGGCGCTACAGGCGGTGGCCTGTGGTTTGCCCTTGCATACAGACTTCAATCCTATCTTGCTTAAACCCAGCTCAGATACTGGCGCTCAGGTGATAGTCCAGGGGCAGGCGTTGGATCTGATGGAGGCTAAGACCTTCTTCGGCTTGTATAAAGAGCAAGATGATGGAAGTGGGGATGAGCACCAGCAAGGTTATCGAGTTAAAGCCATGTCAGCCGTGTTAGATTCGTTTTCACGTTTAACCGATACCTATGAGCTGGTGATGGTTGAAGGGGCGGGGAGTCCGGCAGAGATTAACTTGAGGGAAGGTGATATTGCCAACATGGGTTTTGCCGAAGCGGTAGATTGTCCCGTTATCATCATTGCCGATATCGATAAAGGTGGCGTATTTGCACATTTGGTGGGCACCTTAGCGTTATTATCTGATACCGAGCAGGCCAGAATTAAAGGCTTCGTCATTAACCGTTTTCGAGGCGATATAGCCCTGCTGCAATCGGGGCTAGACTGGCTAGAAGCCTACACCAGTAAGCCCGTTCTCGGCGTGCTCCCCTATCTGCATGATCTGCACCTGGACGCCGAGGATGCGCTGACACCGGCGCCAAGTAAGTCGGCTCAGACTCGAATCAAGGTCTTGGTACTCGTCTTCCCGCGGATCAGCAATCACACTGATTTCGATCCTCTGCGGCTCAATCCTCATGTTGAATTTAATTATGTATCACTGCAGACCCAAGCAGAGAGTCAATCTGAGTTTGGTGTGCTGCCACAAGCGGATCTCATCATATTGCCCGGCAGTAAAAACGTCCGTGCAGATCTGGAGTTTCTACGGCAACAAGGTTGGGATACTGGTATCAAGAAGCACCTAAGATACGGCGGTAAGTTGCTGGGGATCTGTGGAGGTTATCAGATGCTAGGCCTGCTTATTGATGATCCCACTGGCGTCGAAGGTGAGGCTGGAGAGACCGAAGGACTCGAGTTATTGTCTCTGGTTACAGAGCTAAATCCCAACAAAGTCTTACGTCAGGTGACAGGTGAACTTTCGTTACTCGGTGAGCTGGCTCAGGTGAAAGGTTATGAGATCCATTGTGGTCAATCTCTGATACTCAAGACACAAATCGATAGCCAAGTTCAGCCTTTGAACATCTCTCCAACGGATTCAAAAGCCGAAGGTGAGTCAGTTACTGACTCGTTCGGTGACGGTATGCTCTCAGAAGATGGTCAAGTGTTAGGGACATACCTGCACGGCTTGTTCGACTCACCGGATGCCTGTGCCTTGTTACTTAAGTGGGCCGGTATGTCGGATGTGGAACCCGTCGACATAGATGCAATTCGTGATCAGCAGTTGAATCGATTTGCCGATCAATTGGAACAAGATTTAGACATGGAAAAGATAGAGCAGATCTTAGGGAGCTAAGAATTAGAACCTAGGAGTCATAAGTGGTAAGTAAGAGCTTTAAAACTCGAAACTTTTTAGTCTTATTTTGAGCCCGAGACTCGAAGCTGCTTTATCTCTGCCTTGAACTTATAGCTTACAGCTTTCTTGGCTTGCTCCTGAGCTTAAAACTTATAGAAATATGGAAATATGGAAATAAAATGACAGATAATAACGAAAATACAAACTCAACGAATGAAGAAAAACAGATGAGCCAAGAAGAGAGAAAAGCCCAGCGTCATAAGCAGAGACAACAGAGAGTCAAGGAGACTGTCGATGCCAAGATTGCGGCGGCTCAAGAGGAGAAGGGCATACTCTTAGTGCTGACAGGCAATGGTAAAGGCAAGTCTACCTCAGGGTTTGGTACTATTGCGCGCAGTG